>NZ_VOBA01000001.1:1895368-2527158 GCF_008369165.1 Dietzia sp. ANT_WB102 | reverse complement strand
GAAGCGCAGCAATGCGTGCAGGTGACCGGTACTAATCGGCCGAGGGCTTACACACAAACAAAGTTTCAAAGTATGACACGCGTCCACTGTGCAGTATCTGAAACAACACACCCACCCGTGCAGCGACTACCAGTCGCCGCCCGGGGAAGGGCCTTGTTTCACAGAGTTACGGCGGCCATAGCGGCAGGGAAACGCCCGGTCCCATTCCGAACCCGGAAGCTAAGCCTGCCAGCGCCGATGGTACTGCACTCGAGAGGGTGTGGGAGAGTAGGACACCGCCGAACACAACTTCATGACCAGCGGGAGGGACTTCATGTTCCTCCCGCTGGTCGCATTTGTCTCCCTCCTACCCACTCCATTGCCGGCCCGCCGGCGCACGTAAGGTGAACGACGTGAACGAACCTCGGTCCGAGAACACAGACCGCTCGCCCCGACTCGGCGACCGCGACGTACCCCGCCGGGGAGACCGGGCGCCGCAGGATCAACGGAGAGACAACAGTTCCTACGGCGAACGCCGCGGACGAAAGTACGATGGCTCAGAACAGGCACGGCCCGATCGCAGTGAACAACACGATCGACAGGGCTCAAGTCCACGTCCTCCCAGCGAGCGCGATGGTCCTCCCAGCGGCGGGAACAGGACAGGCGGTGGCCCTCGACGCGCTCCCGCAGGCGGACGTGCCAGCAGTGAACGTCGTGGTGCGGGAACCCAGGGTAACGCCCGGCAATTTGGCCGTTCCGGAGACGATCGCAGAGCGCAAGGCCGACCCGGACAAGAAGCACGCAACGCCGCCAGGGCGGACGAACCGTCAGTGCCCGACAATATCGACGCCTCCGACCTCGACCCAGAAGTGCGCCGCGATCTTCGTAGTCTGGACAAGTCCAACGCCGAATCCGTCGCGAAACACATGGTCGCGGCGATGTACCTCGTGGACGAGGACCCACAGTTGGCCCTCGCGCACGGTCGCGCCGCCAAGAACCGGGCAGGACGAATCGGCGTCGTTCGCGAGACCCTCGGCGTGCTCGCGTACATGGCCGGCGAATGGGCAGAAGCACTTCGTGAACTCCGTGCGGCCCGCCGGATCTCCGGGGGACCCGGTCTACTGGCGATGATGGCGGACTGCGAACGCGGCCTCGAACGCCCACAGCGCGCCATCGAACTAGCCCGCGGTGAGGAATCCCGGATGCTCGACGATGACGACCTCGTCGAGCTCCGCATCGTCGAAGCCGGCGCCCGCGTAGACATGGACCAGCTCGACGCAGCCCTGGTAACTCTCCAGGACGCAGGCTTGGACAAAGATGCGCGTGGGGAATCCGCGGCCCGGCTCGACTATGCCTATGCGGAGGTACTGCTCGCTGCCGGCCGGAAGACGGAGGCCGTCGACTGGTTCACCCACGCTGCCGCCGCTGACCCCGCGCAGACAACCGATGCGCACACCCGCTTGGCGGAACTCGAGGCGTAGATCCAGTGAACTCCCACTCCCTGGCCGGCCACCACGATGCGTTGCTGGTCGACCTCGACGGCACTTTAATCCGGGGGTCCGAACCGATACCCGGGGCAGCGGAGGCGCTTGAAAAGGCTGGGCTCCCCGTCGTGTACGTGACGAACAACGCGAGCCGCTCACCCCGCGACACCGCCGAGCACCTGCGCTCTCTCGGCTTCTCGGCAGAGGCCGGGGACATCATGACCAGCGCACAGGCCGCGGTAAGAATGCTGGCGGGCCTTGTCGAGCCCGGGGCCAGGGTCCTGGTAGTCGGGCATGACAGCTTTCGCGTGCTTGCCCGGCAGGCCGGGTTCGAGGTGGTCCTGTCCGCGGATGACAACCCGGAGGCCGTCCTGCAAGGACTGTCCCGCGAATTGACCTGGTCTGACCTTGCAGAGGGCAGCCTGGCTATTCGAACGGGCGTGCCGTGGGTCGCATCCAACACCGACTCCACACTGCCCACCGAACGAGGACTGCTTCCCGGCAACGGGTCACTCGTCGCTGCTCTGCGTGCTGCGACCGATCGCGAACCCCTGGTCGCAGGCAAGCCGTCCGCAGGGGTGCTCAGCGCTGCTGCGGATCTGGTGGGATCGACACGGCCCCTGGTGATCGGGGACCGCCTCGACACGGACATCGAAGGTGCGGTCGCTGCCGGGATGCAATCGATGATGGTGTTGACCGGCGTCCACGGTGTCGAGCATCTTCTCCTCTCCGGTCCTGGCAGCCGCCCGACCCACCTGGCCCAGGATCTCTCGGCTCTGGCGGAGCCCGCTGACGCCAGTCGTATCGACGCCGCACCGGAACTTGAGGGGACCGTCGAGGACGGGGTTCTGCACCTGGACGCCCTGCCGGACGGGCTGAGCGGTCCGGGAGAGCTGACAGCACTCGACCTCGCCCGTTCGGCGATCAGAATGGCGTGGCGGTACGGTGTGGCCACGGTCTCAACGCGCGACGAGGGTCTGCGGTCCCGGCTGGCGGATGCAGGGCTCGGCGTGGGCTAGCGTGTAGACCGTGACGACCCCCGGACCACACCCACGCCCCGGGCCCGTGGGGCCCGACATCGACGAACTCTGCTCGAGGTTCAACGACCTGCTCGCCGAATCCATCGGCGGGCCAGACGCAGGCACGGACGGTAAGTCCGTTCTTGACGACCAGGTGGCCGCACTTGACGCGGCCCACGAACTTCTCGCACAGGCGCTGACGGCGCTGGACAGCCGACGCTGATGGCGGTGAAGCGGATGCGGCTGGACGCCGAACTCGTGCGTCGCAAGATCTGTGACAGTCGAGAGCGCGCCCGTGACCTCATCGACTCCGGGCGCGTGATCGTCAACGGGGTGACGGCCACCAAACCAGCTACCCAGGTGGAACCGACCACTTCGATAGCGCTCACCGTTTCCGACGAGCCCGACTGGGCGTCCCGCGGGGCCCACAAACTGATCGGGGCCCTCGAGGCGTTCGACGACGTTTCGGTAAGCGGCGCGCGGTGCCTTGACGCCGGCGCGTCAACCGGCGGGTTCACCGACGTCCTGCTCGCGCGTGGCGCCGCGCGTGTCGAGGCCGTCGACGTGGGGTACGGGCAGCTGGTGTGGCGTCTACGCAGTGACGAACGTGTAGGCGTCTATGACAAAACAAACGTACGGTCGCTGACTCCGGACGACATCGGAGGCCCAGTGGACCTGGTGGTCTCCGATCTGTCGTTCATTTCCCTCGCGCTCGTTCTGCCGGCGCTCGCAGCGTGCGCGCGCCCGGGCGGAGATCTGCTGCCGATGGTCAAGCCCCAGTTCGAGGTGGGCCGCGAGCGAGTAGGCCAAGGCGGTGTGGTGCGCGACCCGGCACTGCGGATCGATGCCGTGACCGGAGTCGCCCGTGCCGCGGCGGAGCTCGGTCTAGAGCCCCTGGGGTGTGTGGCCAGCCCGCTCCCCGGGCCGTCCGGCAACGTCGAGTACTTCCTCCACCTCCGGAAAGTCGGTGCGGGGGAGCCACTCGAGCTGAGCAGCCACGCTCGGGATGCGATCCGGACAGCGGTGGAGGCGGGTCCGCAATGAACAACACGGTGGTACCTGATCACTCGCGCAGGATCCTGCTCGCGCCCAACATTGCGCGGCCGGACATCGTTGCCACCGTCGCCCAGGTGGTCGACGAGTGTGCGAGTCGGGGGATCGCCGTCCGGATGGTCGAGGGATCGAGTGAGCACGTCGTTACGGCGACGGGTGTGGAGACGGTCCCCGACACCCCGCAGGCTGCCGAGGGGTGTGAGCTCGTCCTGGTCCTCGGCGGTGATGGCACGTTCCTGCGTGCCTGTCAGTACGCCAATGCTGCGGATGTGCCGGTTCTGGGAGTGAACCTTGGACACATCGGTTTCCTCGCAGAGTCCGAGGTCTCCTCACTCAATGGCGTCGTCGAGCAGATCGCAGCACGTGACTACCGAGTGGTGGAACGAATGACGGTGGAGGCTACCGTCATTCACGGAGACACAGTCCTCGCTCGTGACTGGGCGCTCAACGAGGTCAGCATCGAAAAGGTGTCTAGACAGGGCGTGCTCGAGGCATCCGTAGAGATCGACGGCCGCCCGGTGAGCGATTACGGGTGCGACGGCATGCTGGTGTCCACACCGACAGGATCCACCGCGTACGCGTTCTCCGCCGGCGGGCCGATCGTCTGGCCCGAACTCGACGCGATCCTCGTGGTGCCCAACAATGCCCACGCGCTCTTTGCCCGACCGATGGTCGTGGCCCCCACTTCCAGGGTCGCCGTGGAGACGGGTGTGCGTTCCGGTCCGGCCGTCGTAGTGGTCGACGGGCGACGCCTCGTCGACGCCCCGGCGGGGAGCCGGGTCGAGGTGGTGCGGGGGAGCCGCCCGGTCAAGTGGGTCCGGTTGGACGACTCGCCGTTCACCGACAGGCTGGTCACCAAGTTCGAGCTGCCCGTCACCGGGTGGCGCGGACGGTCCAACGTCCGGCCCCTCGCCTAGGGTGGGTGCGTGCTCACGGAACTTCGGATAAGCGGACTCGGCGTCATCGACGAGGCCGTCGCCGACTTCTCTCCCGGGCTCTCGGTACTCACCGGGGAGACCGGCGCGGGCAAGACGATGGTGGTCACGGGACTGAGGCTGTTGGCCGGAGGTCGCGCGGACCCCGGGCGCGTCCGACGCGGGGCGGAGAAGGCGCTCGTGGAAGGGCGATTCGACCTCGCCACGACCGCCACTATGGACGACGTCGACCGCCGCGAGTTGGATGAGTTGCTCGAGGACACCGATGTTGAACTCGACGAGGACGGCAGCGTGATCGCCGCCCGCCGGGTGGGTGCTGACGGCCGCTCGCGCGCCAGACTCGGCGGCAGGTCGGTCCCGGCGGGAACCCTCGCCCGCTTCTGTGCGCCGGTCCTTGCCGTGCATGGGCAGAACGACCAATTACGCCTGCTCCGACCGGATAGGCAACGGGACGCAGTTGACGCGCACGGCGGTGATGAGGCCCGGGCGGCGCTCGACGCCTACCGGGACACGTACAGGCGGTGGCGGGAGGCCGAGCATTCCCTGGCGGAGCGCACAGGTCGGGCTCGCGAGCTGGCCCGGGAAGCCGACCTGCTGCGGATGGGGCTCGAAGAAATCGACGCCCTGGGGCCCGAGCCGGGGGAGGAGGCCGAACTCGACGCCCTCATCCGTCGACTGACCGATTCGGAGGAACTACGCGAGGTCGCAGGGCAGGCCCACGAGGTTCTCGCCGGCGACGGGGATACCTCCGACCCGGTGGTAAGTGTCCTCGACCAGCTACGACAACGCCTGTCGGCGGCCGGCGACCCCGCGCTCGACCCGATCGCCACCAGCATCGAGCAAGCCGTTGCAGCACTCGGTGACGCGGCGACCGAACTCGGCCTCTACCTCGCCGAACTACCGATCGACGCCGCAGACCTTGATTCCGCACTCGAACGGCGTCACGACCTGAGGGCACTCACCCGCAAGTACGGCACCGACGTCGACGACGTGCTCGCGTGGGCGGACAGAGCCCGCACACGCCTCAGCGAAGTCGACACCTCCGACTCCGCTGTCGCTGAACTCCGGTCCACGGTCGAACGACTCGCCGCCGAGCTCGGCGAGCGCGGAGCCGCGTTGACGGCAATCCGGCGCGCTGCCGGCGACGATCTCGCGGAGAGAGTGTCGGCTGAGTTGGCCGAGTTGTCGATGGGTGGAGCCCGACTCATCGTCCGGGTCATCCGGCCCAGCGATGGGCTCGACAGCGCCACGGAATCGGGTCTCGACGACATCGAGTTGGCGCTCGACGGCCCATCCGGTGTGGTCCCACTAGGCAAAGGCGCGTCCGGGGGCGAGCTGTCCAGGGTGATGCTCGCGCTCGAGGTGGTGCTGGCCGAACGGTCCGGCGGTGGGACCCTGGTATTCGACGAGGTCGACGCCGGCGTGGGCGGCCGGGCGGCGCTGAGCATCGGAAAACGACTGGCCAGGCTCGCCAGGACCCATCAGGTCATCGCCGTGACCCACCTCGCTCAGGTCGCCGCCTACGCCGACACCCACCTGGTCGTACACAAGAACACTGGCTCCGGCGCGTCTGACGGGGTCGTGTCCGGGGTCGCGGCGGTCGCCGACGCCGACCGGGTGACAGAACTAGCCCGGATGCTCGCGGGTATGGAGGACACCGACACCGGCCTGGCGCATGCGCGAGAGTTGCTGGAGAAGGCACAACAGGAGAAGTCTCAAGCTCAAGTCGACCGTTAACCCGACACGCCGAGGGGACCTCCCTGGCCCCATGAATCACACGCGTGATACTCAACGCATGAAGATGTCGGGTCTGCTCAGCCGTCGCACCAACGACCTCGCCGGTGTCGTGGGAACCGTACGCCAGATCAAACCGGGTTCTCCGGTTCCCCGGAGGCTCGGCACTAAGGACATCGCCGTGCTCGACCTCAACCGGGCTCCGGCCGAGATCGCACGTGCCCTGGTCGAGTCTGAGGTGGCGGCGGTCGTGCACACCCCCCGCGACGAGGAGGGGATGCTGCCCCGGGCAGCGTTCCGGATCCTCGCCGAATCGACGATCCCGGTCATCGAGGATGCCGACCTATCCGACGTCGCCGACGGTACCCGGGTGCGGATTGATGACGGAGTCGTCTACTCGGTCAAATCGCAGGGGGAGATCGCCAGCGGCCGTGAGGTCGACTCGGCCACCCTCCTCACCGAGGTGGACACCGCAGAGAGCGGGTACGTCGAGTCTGCGCTTGCGCACTTGGCCAACGCCACCGAGTTCCTCAGTCTCGAGCACCCGCTGCTGCTGGACGGTGAGGGGCTTCCCTCGATCGACGTCGACTTCACCGACCGCCACGTCGTGGTGGTCACGGGTGACGAATCCTCGCGCGCGCAGTTGGCCGAGATCAAACCGTTCATCCGGGAATACCGCCCGCTACTCGTCGGCGTGGGCACCGGCGCCGAGTTCCTACGTTCGGTTCGGTTGACGGCCGACCTCGTCGTCGCCACCCCCACCGACGTGTCCGACGAGGTACTCACCGACGGAGCCGTCCTGGTGGTGCCCGCAGACCGCGACGGTCGCGCCGAGGGACTCGAGAAGATCACCGAGCTCGGCCTTGGCGCCACGACGTTCCCCGCCGCGGCGAACGCGAGGGACATGGCACTACTGCTGGCGTACCACGGAGGCGCCGAGATGATCGTGGTGACCGGCGACGACAGAGGGTTGGAGAATGCGTTCCGGTCCTCGTCCGCGCCGTCGTCGACGATGGTCGACACCGCGGTCTCCTCCCGCCTTATCCATGCCGCCGCCTGCGCGACTCTGTACCGTTCGCGTGGCGCAGGACTCGGCCTCGCCCTGGTCGTGCTCGCAGCCCTCGTCGCGGTGGTCGTCGTTGTGCTGGCGCGGGACGCCGCGCAGGACCTGCTCATCTGGGCCGTTGAGACCTGGAACTCATTCGCTCTCTGGGTCCAGGGGCTCCTCCGTTGATCTCGCTGCGGCGCCACGTCCTGACACTGGTCGCCGTCTTTCTCGCACTCGCCGTGGGGGTCGTCCTGGGATCGACGTCCGTGGCGACGTCGATCCGGGACGCGGTCGTCGACCGTGAGGAGACAACCGCGACGCGGCTCGAGGCGGCGCAGGATGACCTGGCCGCGGAGCGGCTCGCTGTGGACCGGCTCGACTCGCTGGCGGGCGACCTGACCCCGACCGTCGTGGACGGTCGGCTCGACGGCAGGCCGGTTGTGCTGATCGTAGCCCCGGGAGCCTCCGACGATGACGTCAGCGCGGCCCGGGAAGTCATCGGCGCCGCCGGTGGCATCGACGCCGGCCGCGTCATCCTGACTGAGAAATCGGTCGACCCTGCGGCGGACGCAGAACTTCAAGCGCTCGTCGCGAATTTGCCTATCGGTACCGCCCCGCCCGCCGATGCGGACCTTGGCACCCAACTCGGCACGGCCCTCGGCCGTGCGGCGCTCCTGCGCGCCGAAGACGCCACACCGCACCTCGACGACGACGCGCGCAAGACAGTGCTCACCACCCTCGCGGACGCGGAGATCATCAGGTTCGAACCCGGGACTCTCCGGCCGGGCCAACTAGCGTTAATTGTGACCGGGCCGCAAGAGCTGGAATCGACCGCGATCCGCATCGCCGCGCTGTCACGCACGCTCGATCGGGAAGGCGCGGGCGCGGTGGTGTCCGTCAGGACGGGCGACTCCGCGCGCGACGCGGTCGGCATCCTGCGCTCGTCAGGCGAGGGGGACGTCTCGACGGTCGACGACGCCGGAACACGGGCGGGGCAGATGGCGGTGGCGTTGGCGCTGGCGGAGCAGCTCGACCGAGGTCAGGGTCACTACGGGCTGGGGGCCGATGCAACCGCTGCGGCGCCGTCGCTCCCCCCGACGCCGGAGCGGTGATAGCCTGAAGCCCCGTGGGGTGCACCGGAGCCGCACCAGCATTCATTCATTCCGGCGTATGGACACGGGAGTCCCCTTGGCACTGAACCGAGCCGCATTGCGGTCCGAGACCAAGCACATTTTCGTCACCGGCGGCGTGGCGTCGTCGCTGGGCAAGGGGCTTACCGCCTCGAGCCTTGGGCAGTTGCTCACCGCCCGCGGACTCCGCGTGACCATGCAGAAGCTCGATCCGTACATCAACGTCGATCCCGGCACGATGAACCCGTTCCAGCACGGCGAGGTGTTCGTCACCGAGGACGGAGCCGAAGCCGACCTGGACCTGGGTCACTACGAGCGCTTCCTCGACCGCGACCTGGGTTCGAAGGCGAACGTCACCACCGGGCAGGTGTACTCGGCGGTCATCGCCAAGGAGCGTCGCGGCGAGTACCTCGGCGACACGGTCCAGGTGATACCGCACATCACCGACGCCATCAAAGAACGCATCATCGCGATGGGCGACCCCGATGAGCAGGGACGTCGACCCGACGTGGTCATCACCGAGGTCGGCGGAACTGTGGGTGACATCGAGTCTCAGCCCTTCCTGGAGGCGTGCCGGCAGGTGCGTCACGAGGTGGGCCGTGAGAACATCTTCTTCCTGCACGTGTCCCTCGTGCCGTACCTCGCGCCGTCGGGGGAACTCAAGACCAAGCCCACGCAGCATTCGGTGGCTGCTCTTCGATCGATCGGCATTGTTCCGGACGGGTTGATCCTGCGATCGGACCGGGACGTGCCCGATGGGCTCAAGGCCAAGATCGCGCTGATGTGTGACGTGGACCTTGAGGGCGTCGTGTCCACCCCGGACGCCCCGAGCATTTATGACATTCCCAAGGTGCTGTTCAACGAGCATCTCGACACGCACGTCATCCGTCGTCTCAATCTGCCGTTCCGTGACGTCGACTGGACCGTGTGGGGTGACTTGCTGCAGCGCGTGCACGAACCGCGCGAGGAAGTCGAGATCGCACTCGTCGGGAAGTACATCGACCTGCCCGACGCCTACCTGTCGGTCACAGAGGCCCTGCGCGCCGGGGGATTCGCCCACCACGCCCGCGTCAACATCCGCTGGGTGGAGTCCGACGCCTGCGCCACCGAGTCCGGTGCGCGTGAAGCGCTCCGCGGTGTCGACGGGATGCTGATCCCTGGTGGGTTCGGGATTCGCGGTATCGAGGGCAAGCTCGGCGCCATCACCTGGTCGCGCAAGAACCGCATCCCGCTTCTCGGGTTGTGTCTCGGCCTGCAGTGCTCGGTGATCGAAGCGGCCCGGTCGGTCGGCCTCGAGGGCGCCTCCTCCACCGAGTTCGATCCCGACGCCGAGCACCCCGTCATCTCGACCATGGCAGATCAGGTGGACGCGGTAGCCGGCAACGCGGATCTCGGCGGCACCATGCGTCTGGGCTCCTATCCGGCCACTCTCGCCAAGGGGTCGGTCGTGGCCGAGGCGTACGGGTCCACCGAGATCACCGAACGTCACCGTCACCGTTACGAGGTCAATAACGCCTACCGCGACAAGATCGCCGAGTCCGGACTGCAGTTCTCGGGGACCTCCCCGGACGGGCACCTGGTCGAGTTCGTCGAGTACCCACGCGACCAGCACCCGTTCTTCGTCGCCACCCAGGCGCACCCGGAGTACAAGTCCCGGCCGACCCGCCCGCACCCGCTGTTCGTGGCGTTCATCAAGGCCGCGCTGGACTATGAGAACGAGATGCGGCTGCCCGTCGAGCCGTGGCGGGCAGGTCAGAGCGGGGACACCGTCGTCGAGTCCGTGGACGCCCCAGACGCCAAGACCTCCACAGTCCACGTCGACGAGGTCGACCCAGGATCGGTCGCCGGCACCCGCGTGGACGGGAGCTGACTGCCGTGGCCGAGGACGGTGCCCCCGGGACCCACGACTACCGCACGGTCGCCAGCCGCGACATCTTCGACGGCCGCGTGGTCCGGTTGCGTGTGGACACCCTGACGATGCCGGGCGGGGGCACCGCCGACCGCGAGATCTGCGGCCACGACAACGCCGTCGCCGTCGTTGCGCTCGACGCCGAGAACCACATCACCCTGGTGCGGCAGTACCGTCACGCCGTCGGAGAGCGGCTCTGGGAACTGCCCGCGGGATTGTGTGACGTCGACGGCGAGGAGCCGACGGAGACCGCACGACGCGAGCTCGTCGAGGAGACGGGCCTTGAGGCTGATCGCTGGCGCCCGGTGATCGAGGTGGTCCCGTCCCCGGGGTTCTGCACCGAGCGCGTCCACGTGTACCTGGCCACCGGTCTGCGTGAGGTCGGCAGACCGGAGGCCCAGCACGAGGAGGCGGACATGGAGGTGGCACGGATGCCGTTCGCCGAGGCCGTCGAGGCGGTCCTGGACGGCAGGATCATCAACGGTATCGCCGTGGCCGGCATTCTCGCGACGCGCGCCGTGATCGAGCGGTCCTGACAGGATCGGACCCGCGGTGAACTCGGGCGGCGGCGCTATCGCACAGATCCGCGGGTACCTGGATCACCTCGCCGTCGAGAAGGGTGCCTCGACCCATACCCTGGCCGCCTACCGCCGCGACCTGGACAAGTATCGCCGATATCTCGACGCGGCGGGCGTCGTCGACCTCGCGTCGGTGACCGAGGCCCACGTGGAGGCATTCCGTGCCCAGCTGGCCAGCGCTGACCCAGACGAGGGTAGGAAGGCGTTGGCGCCGAGCTCGGTCGCCCGCACCCTGGCGGCGGTCCGCGGGCTTCACCGATTCGCCACCCGGGACGGGGTGACCGCACTTGACGCAGCTGCCGCCGTCACCCCGCCCCGTCCACCTCGACGGCTACCGAAGGCACTTCCGGTCGACCGGATGATCGCGGTGATCGAGGCGGCCGGAGACACTGAGGTGGACACCGATCCGACCCGCCTTCGCGACCGTGCGATGCTCGAGTTGCTCTACGCCTCGGGAGCCCGGGCGGCCGAACTGGTGGGGCTGGACGTCGATGACCTCGACGGGCTCGACCATCCGGACGGGGGAGCGGTGATCCTCCGGGGCAAGGGCGGTAAAGAACGTGTCGTCCCCGTGGGACGACCGGCGTGTGAAGCGGTGGGCGCCTACCTGGTGCGCTCACGGCCGGCGCTCGCGATCAGAGGGGGCCCGGCGCTGTTCCTCAACACCCGAGGAGGGCGGGTCACCCGTCAGACCCTGTGGAACGTGGTGTCGGGCGCCGCGCAGCGCGCAGGTGTGCAGCAGGCCGTCTCGCCGCACTCGTTCCGCCACTCCTTCGCGACCCATCTGCTCGACGGCGGGGCGGACATCCGGGTGGTCCAGGAGTTGCTGGGCCACGCCTCGGTCACCACCACGCAGGTGTACACCCTCGTCACCATCGACACTCTCCGCGAGGTCTGGGCAGAGTGTCACCCTCGCGCACGGTAACGTGACCGTGAGTATGGCCCGGCACGGGTGAGACGGCGACGAGAGGAGACGCGGGTGGCGCTGGACACTGGGGCGATGGACCCCGCACTGTTCTCCCGCGCCGAACTCTTGGGCGCCGACGACCCGGCGGCCGGTGAGGGCTTCTCCGCGATTCCCGAGCCCGAGCCGTTGACCTCGCACGGTCCCGCGGTGGTGCTGTCGATGTGCAACCAGAAAGGCGGCGTCGGAAAGACCACCAGCACGATCAACCTCGCCGCGGCACTGGCCGAGTACGGCCGCAGGGTGCTGGTCGTGGATCTCGACCCGCAGGGCGCGCTCTCGGCGGGCCTGGGGATCCCGCACCACCAGCTGGACCTGACCGTATACAACCTCCTCGTGGACAACTCCGTGTCGACGGAGGAGGTTCTGGTCCGGACCCGGGTGGAGGGCGTCGACCTCATCCCCGCCAACATCGACCTGTCCGCGGCCGAGATCCAACTCGTCAACGAAGTCGGCCGCGAGCAGGCGCTGGGCCGCGCGCTGTACCCGGTGCTGGACCGGTACGACTTCGTGCTCATCGATTGCCAGCCGTCCCTTGGGCTGCTCACGGTCAACGCGCTGGCGTGCTCGGATGGCGTCCTCATCCCCATGGAGTGCGAGTACTTCTCGCTGCGCGGGCTGGCGCTGCTGACCGACACGATCGACAAGGTCCGCGACCGCATCAACCCACGCCTGCACCTCACCGGCATCCTCATCACGATGTTCGATCGCCGCACCGTTCACGCGCGGGACGTGCTCAGTCGAGTCGTCGAGGTGTTCGGCGACAAGGTATTCGACACCCTCGTCACCCGCACCGTCCGGTTCCCGGAGACCACCGTGGCGGGGGAGCCGATCACCACGTGGGCGCCTAAATCCGCCGGCGCGCAGGCCTATCGGGCGTTGGCTCGAGAGGTCATTCAGCGCGGGAGGTGAGCGGGCCGGTGACCGGTCTCGGGTCCACGCCTGACGAGGACGCGGCGGCGTCGGACGCCGCTGTGCACGAGGTCGGGCCGCGGGAGTTCACCGTCCACCTCACGAACTTCACCGGGCCGTTCGACCTTCTGCTTAAACTCATCGACTCGCGTCGCCTCGACGTGACCGAAGTGGCCATCCACACGGTGACCGACGACTTCATCGCGCACGCCCGAGAACTCGGGGCCGAGGCACGCCTTGAGGAGGTCACCGAGTTCCTGGTGGTGGCGGCGACCCTCCTGGACCTCAAAACCGCTCGGCTCGTGCCGTCCGGGGAGGTGCAAGACCTCGAGGATCTCGCTTTGCTACAGGCGCGCGATCTGCTGTTCGCCCGTCTGCTGCAATTCCGCGCGTTCAGGCAGGTAGCCGAACTGTTCGCGGAACTGGACCGTACAGCGCGGCGTTCGTATCCGCGCACGGCCGGACCGGACGAGGAGTTTCTGGGCCTGCTGCCGGAAGTAGAGTTGGGCGTGGACCCGGATCAGTTCGCCACCATCGCCGCCGTGGCGTTCCGGCCGCGACCCATCGAGGAGGTGGGGGTGGGCCACGTCCACACCCCGGCTGTCTCGGTTCCCGAGCAGGCTGCCCGAGTCCTCGAGTTGTTGAGGTTCCGAGGCCGGGGCGAATGGGTGGATTTTCAGGAGCTGGTCGCTGGAGTGGGGGAGTCCCTCGTCGTCGTCGCCAGGTTTCTCGCACTGTTGGAGTTGTACCGAGTGCGCGCGGTCACGCTCGCCCAGGACGAGGCCCTCGGCGCCCTCCTGGTGAGCTGGACCGGCGAGGAGGCCGACGAAGTGACGCGTGGGAGAGACGAGTGGACGTGACGATGGACGTGAACGGGGCTCCGGCGGGGCCGGACGGGGATGACGACCCAACTGAGCTCGATGCGCACGCACCGCCCCTGCGCTCCCGACTGGAAGCGCTCCTGTTGGTGGCGGATCAACCCACACCGGAGGGAGTGCTCGCCTCCGCGGCCGAAGCGACCGCCGGAGAAGTGGACGCGGAACTGCGCGAGTGGCGCGACGAGCTCACCGCCGCGGGCAGCGGGATAGACCTGCGGCGCAGCGGCGAAGGCTGGCGTCTGTACACCCGGCGTGAACTGGCTCCCTATGTTGAACGGCTCCTCACGGATGGTGTCCGATCCACCCTGACGAGGGCGGCCCTCGAGACCCTGGCGGTGATCGCCTACCGGCAACCGGTCACCCGATCGCGCATCGCGGCGGTCCGCGGAGTCAACGTGGACGGCGTCATGCGGACCCTTGTAGCGCGCGGTCTCGCGGTGGAATGCGGCACCGACTCGGAGACCGGGGGCATGCTGTATCGGACGACAGAGCTCTTTTTGGAAAGGCTGGGGCTGACTTCGCTCGATGAATTGCCCGACATCGCTCCGCTGCTGCCGGATGTCGACCTAGTCGACGAGATGAGCGACGATCCTGCGGACGATCCGCGGATCCCGCTGGGGCGGCATCGCACCGCAACGCCCGAGCCTGCACCGTGGGACGGCGAAGAGACGTGACTGGCGGTCAGTCGAGTCGGCCAGCCCAGGCGGCATACCGTGCGACATCGAAAGGTGCTGCTGGCCTGGATCGCT
This sequence comes from Dietzia sp. ANT_WB102, assembly GCF_008369165.1. Lineage (NCBI taxonomy): Bacteria > Bacillati > Actinomycetota > Actinomycetes > Mycobacteriales > Dietziaceae > Dietzia > Dietzia sp. ANT_WB102. The sequence continues at coordinate 2,512,786 of NZ_VOBA01000001.1, read as the reverse complement.
TAAGGCCCACTTCGTGGGCCCACTCAGTGCGCGGATACGTGTACTGAGTCCGGTTCCGTCGGCTTGCGCTTCCGAACCCGAGCGCAGGCTTACTATGTGGCTATAGCTTTGACTGTGAGCGAGATTACACTTGGCGCTCACCGTTGGTTGGGATAAGTAGGGTTGGCAACTTTGAGAGTTCGACATCCACTTCGGGACCACGATGAGCTGAGGTGATGTCGTCGTCAGCGCGAGCAGCTGGTTTCTCAATTTCACCAGCCGAGAATTCATCAGCTTGGTAGATGGAGAGAGTGGCGTGAGTTCATGCTCGTCGAATGCCCTCCAATACCGACTTTCAGCGACACCACCGCGGATGGAACCTCTGAGTGGCGCTTGCTTTCATACGGGCCATTGCCGTCATATATGCAACCGGGAGAATTGAGATAATCATGTCAGAAATGTATCGGAATGCGTCTGAGCAAGGAGCGGGCTCGAGGTTGGAGATAAACCCCGTTTTCACGCGGCCGGGAGAATCCACAGTGCTGCCCAAATTCACGATGCCCGAAACTATGATGGCGGGCGAGACCGCCTATCAGATCGTCCATGACGAAGCCATTCTCGACGGAAATTCGCGACTAAATCTCGCCACCTTCGTCACGACTTGGATGGACGATTTCGCTCAGCGAATCTACGCCGAGACAGCTGATAAAAACATGATCGACAAGGACGAATATCCGGCCACGGCCGCGATTGAGGACCGCTGCTGGCGGATTCTCGCCGACCTGTGGCACGTTCCAGACGTCGACGACACGATAGGGACATCGACGGTCGGCTCGTCCGAGGCGTGCATGCTCGGCGGTTTGGCCCTCAAGCGGCTCTGGCAGGAGCGGCGTCGATCCCGGGGGCTCTCCGTTGAGAAGCCGAACCTCGTTCTGTCTGCCGGCGTGCAGGTTGTCTGGGAAAAGTTCTGCAACTATTGGGACGTCGAGGCGCGCTACGTTCCGGTGACCGAGGAACACCTCGTCCTCGACGGCTTCGAACTTGAGAAGTATGTGGACGAGAACACGATTGGAGTGGTTGCCATTCTCGGCCAGACATACACGGGACTATATGAACCGGTGAAAGAGATCGCAGCCAAACTCGACGAGATCCAGGCGTCGATGGGCCATGATGTGAAAATTCACGTCGACGGAGCGTCGGGTGCGATGGTTGCGCCGTTCTGCCAGCCTGACCTGGAATGGGACTTCAAGATCGAGCGAGTCAACTCGATCAGCACCTCCGGGCACAAGTACGGCTTGGTTTATCCGGGCGTGGGGTGGGTCGTGTGGCGTAATAAGGCGGTCTGTCCGGAGAGCCTGATCTTCCGTGTCAGCTACCTCGGCGGTGACATGCCGACACTGGCACTGAATTTTTCGCGCTCGGGTGCCCAAGTGCTGCTGCAGTACTACCAGTTCCTGCGTCTCGGTCGAGAAGGATTCCGTGAGGTGCAGCAGGGGTCGATCGACGTCGCGACCTACCTATCCTCGGAGATCGGCGCGATGGGGCCGTTCGAACTCGTGAGCAAAGGCGACACTATCCCGGTATTCGCTTGGAAGCTCAAAAAGGGGCCCCGCAACTGGGATCTCCATGACCTTGCCGACAGATTGCGTATGCGTGGCTGGCAGGTCCCCGCCTATCCCATGCCCGACAACATGACGGACCTAGTCGTGCAGCGAATAGTAGTGCGACTCGGCTTGAGCCGCGACCTCGCCGAACTGCTCCTCAGCGCGATCAGGGAAGAGGTCGACTTCCTCGAAAGGCTCGATGCGCCGATCCCCCGTGAGGCGCAGCGAACTAACTTCACCCACTGAACGACGCGCCGGTCTGCCGGCGGCGTGATCGAGACTCGTGCCCCTTTTTGCGTGCGCGCCGTGATGTCGTGCATCGGAGGGAATCGTGGTGCGCGTGGACGAACTCGAGCGAGGCGGTGTCCGAAGGCACTGCTCCGAAATTTTCACAGCGCTACGATCGGGTTGTTGAGGGCGAGGGCTGAAGGCGGAAGCCGCCATTGACTCGCCAGCTCGGGGGATCCTATATAGGAAGACCGAGCCATTTCTGCAAGGATCAGTGTCGGCGTATCTCGACGAGCGCTATGACATCGTCCCGTGAGGACCGGATGTCACGATCGTCGACTGGGAAAGCGACCAGTCCGCGATACATCCACGGAGTTCACCGGGGAAGATGACGGGATACAGCTTTCCACTAGCGGCCGGAGCAGACTTCGGCCCCACCACCGAAAACGAAGAGATGTGAAGTACCAATGACTGAATCCGCTGGCCGAGACGGCGCACCGGTCCGCCTCCAGAAGGTCCTGGCCCAAGCCGGAGTCGCCTCCCGCCGGGCTTCCGAGGAACTCATTGCCCGCGGGCGGGTGGAGGTCAATGGCAAGAAGGTGCGCGAGATGGGCGTGAAGGTCGATCCCGCCACGGCCGTCATCCGTGTGGACGGGACCCGCATCGTCCTGGACGACACCTTGGTCCACCTCGCGCTGAACAAGCCCCGGGGTTACCACACCACCATGTCCGACGAGATGGGCCGGCCCTGCGTCGGTGACCTCGTGGCCGACCGTGTGGACGCCGGGCAGCGACTGTTCCACGTCGGACGCCTGGACGCCGAGACAGAGGGCCTGCTCCTGGTGACCAACGACGGGGAGCTGGCACATCGCCTCATGCACCCGTCCTACGAGGTGTCGAAAACCTACATGGCCACCGTGACCGGCGTCGTCGGCAAGGGAGTGAACAAACAACTTCGGGACGGGGTGACGCTCGAGGACGGGCCCGCCAAGGTCGACCAGTTCTCGGTCCTCGACATCCACGACGGACGCTCGCTGGTCAAGGTTGTGCTCCACGAGGGGCGCAAGCACATCGTCCGGCGACTACTCGCCGAGGTCGGGCACCCGGTCGAGGCGCTCGTCCGGACGAGGTTCGGGGCCGTCTCCCTCGGGGACCAGCGCGCGGGGACCTTCCGCAAGCTCAACCGCAAAGAGGTCTCCGACTTGTACGGGGCGGTCGGACTGTGACCGCCTCTCCCGCTCGTCGACGCATCGCGATCGACGGCCCCGCCGGCACCGGTAAGTCCACTCTCGCCCGCGCGCTGGCCCGCCGGATCGGTGGCGCCTACCTCGACACTGGTGCGATGTACCGGGTGGCGACGCTGCAGGTCTTACGCGCTGGGATCGATCCCGAGGACGCCGTCGCAGTAACCGCCGCGACCGTCAACCTGCCACTGGAGATCGGGACCGACGCCGGGGCCGAGCGCATCCTGTTGGACGGTGAGGACGTCAGCGATGAGATCCGCACCGCCCGCGTCACGGCCGACGTCTCGGCGGTCTCCGCCGTGCCCGAGGTCCGCGAGAACCTCGTACTCCTGCAGCGGCGGCTGGCCTCCAGCGGAGGAACAGTGGTCCTGGAGGGCCGGGATATCGGTACCGTTGTCCTCCCGGACGCCGAGGTGAAGGTCTACCTCACCGCCAGCCCCGAGGTGCGCGCCCGGCGTCGAACCGATCAGGACCTGGCCGCCGGCCGAGAGGCGGACTACCAGGACGTATTGGCGGCCGTCATCGAACGTGACCGCAAGGACTCCACGCGAGCCGCGAGCCCCCTGCGGCCCGCCGACGACGCCGTCGTCATCGACACCTCAGATCTCACCCTCGATGAGGTCCTCGACCGACTGGTCGCGCTCGCCGAGGGCACTCACGCGTCGCACGGCGCCGCGGCAGAAGGGAACGCACTGTGACCAGCAACGAGGATTTCGACCTGCCCACGGGGCCCGGTGAGGAGACCATCGAGGACGGCTGGAACGACGACACCGACTGGGAGTCGATCGCCGCGGAGTTCGCCGATGATATCGGGGCGGTGACCGAGGGAGTGGAGATCCTGCCCACCGTCGCGATCGTGGGCCGTCCCAACGTCGGCAAGTCCACCCTGGTAAACCGCATCATCGGCCGTCGCGAGGCCGTCGTCGAGGACGTCCCTGGCGTGACTCGCGACCGGGTCTCCTACGAGGCACTGTGGAATGGCCGAACCTTCATGGTGCAGGACACCGGAGGCTGGGAGCAGGATGCCAAGGGCATGCATCGCTCCATCGCCCAGCAGGCCGAGATCGCCATGGGAACCGCCGACCTCATCGTGCTGGTCTGCGACGGCACAGTGGGCATCACTGCCGCGGATGCGACGGTGGCCAAGAGCCTGCGTCGGTCCGCCACCCCGGTGATACTCGCCGTCAACAAGGTGGACAGCGAGAAGGCGGAAATGGAGGCGGCCGAATTCTGGTCCCTCGGACTGGACCAGCCCTACGCCATCTCCGCCGCACACGGGCGCGGCACGGCGGACCTGCTCGACGAGGTCTTGCGGCAGTTGCCGACCAAAGCGAGGATGCGCGAGGCCACCGATGTACCGCGCCGCGTGGCGCTGGTGGGGAAACCCAACGTCGGCAAGTCGAGTCTGCTCAACAAGCTCACCGGTGAGGAGCGCTCGGTGGTCGACAATGTCGCCGGCACCACCGTCGACCCGGTCGACTCCCTGGTGGAACTCGGCGGACGAACCTGGCGATTCGTGGACACCGCCGGGTTGCGACGTAAGGTCAACCAGGCCTACGGGCACGAGTATTACGCCTCATTGCGCACCCGTGGCGCGATCGAGTCCGCTGAAGTGGTCGTGCTCCTGCTCGACGCTTCGGAGCCCATCACCGAGCAGGACCTCCGGGTGATCTCCATGGTCTCCGATGCCGGCCGCGCCCTGGTGATCGCCTTCAACAAATGGGATTTGGTCGACGAGGACCGGCGGTACGACCTCGACAAGGAGATCGATCGCGAGCTGTCCCGAGTGCTGAGCTGGGCCCACAGGGTGAACATCTCGGCCAAGACCGGTCGTGCGGTGGCCAAGCTGGTGCCAGCGATGGAGACGGCGCTGGACTCGTGGGACAAGCGGATCCCCACGGGGCCTCTGAACACGTGGATGAGCGAGGTGGTCGCCGCCACCCCGCCGCCCATGCGTGGTGGTCGCCTGCCGCGAATCAGGTTCTGTACCCAGGCCACCACCCGGCCCCCGACGTTCGTGTTCTTCTCCACGGGCTTCCTCGAGGCCGGCTACCGACGTTTCCTCGAACGCCGCTTGCGGGAGACCTTCGGCTTCGACGGCTCCCCGGTCAGGGTGAACGTGCGGGTCAAGGAGCGTCGACAGCGCAAGTGACCTGCCGATTGGAATCCGGCGGAACCGGTGCGCTAGTCTGATCCAGTCGCCGCGCGAAGCGTGGCGGCGGACGGGCTGTGGCGCAGCTTGGTAGCGCACTTGACTGGGGGTCAAGGGGTCGCAGGTTCAAATCCTGTCAGCCCGACACAGATCAGGGCCGGTTTCCCGGAGGGGAGCCGGCCCTGAGTCCATTTCGGCGACATGACGGACCTGGTGGTGGGAACACCGTCCCGATGCCGGCCGTTGTAGACGGTAGATATCCCGTGAGGAGAGGCGCGTGACGAGCGCGCGGGCGAGGAGGGGCATGGCCGACGAGCGCACGCCGCAGACGGCGCGGGACCGGATCGTGTCCGATATCGACCGGATGTGCCGAGGGGAGGGGCAGCCCCCGGTGGCGGAGTTGACGGACAGGGCGGCGCTCCTCGTCGCGTGCGGATTGGTCGAGCCGCGGATCGGCGACGTCGTCCTCGGCCGTCTCCACCGCAACCTGCCGTTTCCTACTGTGGGTGGTTTCCACCAGGTGCGGATCATCGAGGAGCAACGCCACGACCTACGGCGGATACTCGGCACCGCTGTTCCGTCCGTGCTGCGGGTAGCCCTGCGCACGCGGCTGGCAGACCTCGACCGGAAGTACCTCGTCCTGCGGACCGGGTTCACACGCGGTTCTGGTGTCTGGGCCTTCCGGATAAAGGACATCCGTGCCGACCGCAGACGCGGGGTACACCTCGACACCGATGACCGCGGCCGACTCTTCGATGCACTGGCCTCGACCCCGACGATGGCGCCGGTCCCACTGGTGCCCAGGACCCTCGGGGAGCTCGGTACGGTCGCCGCAGCGTACGGACAGCGCGAGATGGGCAGGGTCGTCCTGCCGCAACGGGTCCAGTCGGTGGTTTCCTCCCTGCCGGCGGTGCCCCGGATCCGGGCGGATCGTCGCCGCATCCCGGAGATGTACACGGCGATGCTCATGGAGGTCGGCGGCCTCTACGACCGGCTGCAGGGCGCGTACGCGCGAGGGGGCCGCGCCGTGGAGGAGATCCGTCTGCAGTTTGACGCCGAGACAGAGGTGGTCGGGCTCTCCGGCGACTTGTGTCGTCTACGTGAGGCCGCCGCTTCCGCGGGGACTCCACCGGCGAGTGACGGTTTCACTACCCTCACCGGATTGGGCGCCGCCATCGACGCCGTGTGGGCAGAGGTCGTGGAACGCGGGGTCGCTTTCCGCGAACTGGTCGAGTCGGTCGAATCGCGGGCGGACACCGTGGTGGCCGACGCGGAGCGTATGGCAGGCATCGCGCGCGACAACGGAATGCGCCCGCCGTCCGCGCCGAACCGGCCGACGGCTGCGGAACTCGCCGCCGAGCACCTCGCAGCCCGGGCGGGGGACCGCATGCTCTCGACGGAGGCGATGCGGAGGTTGCGAGGCCAGATCGACCCGGAGCGCTAGACGGCGCGACCGGCGGGGCACATGCCCGACCGAGTCCCGCCTGCGTACGGTGGGGGTAACTGTTCGTGACCGGAAGGACTCCACGCGTGGGACTGGCCAACCGCTTCTGGAAGCTCATGGGCTCCACCCAGGGACGCGACACCTCGCGCGCGCAGAGCGCCGTCGAGGCCTCGCACGGCTTCGACGAGTGGGCGTCGGGACTGCGCGACGAGGAGTTCGCGGACACCGCGCATGGCCTGCAGCTCCTCGGCGATTCGCCTGAAGACCTCGCCCGGTTCCTCGCACTGGCCAGGGAAGCCGCCACCCGGACGGTCGGCCTCAGGCCGTTCGATGTCCAGCTCCAGGGTGCGCTGCGGATGTTCGCCGGCGATGTCGTGGAGATGGCGACCGGCGAGGGCAAGACCCTCTCGGGGGCGGTGGCGGCGGCTGGCTACGCCCTCCAGGGGCACACCGTCCACGTCATCTCCGTCAACGACTACCTCGCAGCCCGGGACGCCCATTGGATGGGGCCTATGTTCGAGCTGCTGGGGTTGTCGGTCGGCCACGTGACGGAGTCTTCGACTCGCGAGGAACGACGTACCGCCTATGCCTGCGACGTCGCCTACGGTTCGGTGTCGGAGATTGGATTCGACGTCCTCCGCGAGCAACTGGTGACGAACCCGGTCGACCTCATCTCGCCGACGACCGACGTCGCCCTGGTGGATGAGGCCGACTCGGTGCTGGTGGACGAGGCGCTAGTTCCGCTGGTCCTTGCAGGCTCGACCTCCGGGGAGGCTCCGACAGGCGAAGTGCTGGCCGCGGTACGCAAGCTGCGCCCCGGACGGCACTACGAGACCGATTCTGAGCGCCGCAATATCTTTCTCACCGATGACGGTGCCGAGGCGATCGAGACCGAACTCGGCATCGCCGATCTCTACGACACAGAGCATGTCGGCACGACCCTGGTCCAGGTCAACGTCGCGCTCCACGCGTGCTTCCTCCTGCGTAGGGACGTGGACTACATCGTCCGCGACGGACGGGTACAGCTCGTGAACGCCTCACGGGGTCGGGTTGCCGAGCTCCAGCGTTGGCCGGACGGGCTCCAGGCTGCGGTAGAGGCCAAGGAGAGCGTCCCGGTGTCCGAGGCAGGCCAGATTCTGGACAGTCTGACGGTCCAGGCGTTCATCGGGCGTTACGACAAGGTGTGCGGGATGACCGGTACGGCGCTGGCGGCCGGCGCACAGTTGCGAGAGTTCTACTCCCTGGGCGTGTCTCAGATCGACTCCAACGCACCGAACATCCGGTTGGACGAGGCCGACCGTACCTACATCGACACGGACAGCAAGACCCGCGCGTTGGTTGAACACATCGCGGCCGTCCACGCCACCGGCCAGCCGGTCCTGGTGGGCACCCACGACGTGGCTGAGTCCGAGGAACTGGCTGCCAGGCTCGCCGAGAAGGGGGTCGAGTGCTCGGTCCTCAACGCCAAGAACGACGAGGAGGAGGCTGCCATCATCGCCGAGGCGGGCGACGTCGGGCACGTCACCGTCTCCACTCAGATGGCCGGCCGCGGGACGGACATCCGGCTCGGAGGGTCGGACGAGATCCGGCGCGACGAGGTCGTGGCGCTCGGCGGGTTACACGTAGTGGGCACCGGGCGACACCGGACCGAGAGGCTCGACAACCAGCTCAGGGGCCGGGCTGGACGTCAGGGCGACCCGGGGAGTTCGGTGTTCTTCGCGGCCATGGACGACCCCGTGGTGACCTCCGCGCTCGAGCCCGAGAAGATCCCGGCCTCACACGACAAAATCACCGGGCTGCTCAAGGGCAACCGTGGGCGTGACGCCGTCGATCACGCGCAACGGGTGAACGAGGGGCAGATGCTCGAAATCCACGCCAACACGTGGCGCTACAGCAGACTCCTCGCCGAGCAGCGTGACATCCTCGCCGAGCGACGGTCCGCACTGCTGTGCACGGATAAGGCGTTCGACGAACTGACGGCGCACGATGCGGAGCGGAGTGCCCACTTGGTTCGGGAGCACGGCCGTGACGCCGTGGTCCAGGGGTGCAGAGAGATTATGCTGTGGCATCTGGACCGGGGATGGGCGCGACATCTCGAGACGATGAACGACGTCCGGGAATCGATCCATCTCAGGGCACTGGGGCGCGAGAATCCCCTCGACGAGTTTCATCGGATCGCGATTGACCACTTCCGGGATCTCGCCGCCGACGCGGTCCTCGAATCCGAGGCGACCTTTGCCGAGATCGAGTTCACCGACTCCGGGGTGGATCTCGAGGCCAACTCGATGGCGCGGCCCACATCGACATGGACGTACATGGTCCATGACAACCCGATGGCGGCCGGTGGAAGCGTCTTCTCCGGGATGATGTCGACATTCCGATGAATTCGTCACGCGACGGTAGACGGGAGACCGACCTCCGCGAGTGGCGGACTGGAGAGGGCAGAGTCCTGGGCGCCAGGATCCCGCCTCCGCAAGACGGACACCTCTCCGCGGCGGTGCCCCCCGGTCTGGGCCCCGAGACCCAGACCCGGGTGCCCGCGATCAGCGACAGGTTCTGGACGCTGCCCAACGCGATTTCGCTGGCTCGCATCGCACTGATCCCCGTACTCATCCTGAGCATCCTGGCGTGGGACGACCCGCCCCTCGCACTATGGCTGCTCGGGGTCCTGGTCATCTCCGACTGGCTCGATGGCAAGATCGCACGATTGTGGAACATGCGTTCAACCTGGGGTGAGCGACTGGATCCGATCGCGGACCGGATCCTCGTGGCCACTGTCCCGGTGACTTTCGCGGTGGCGGGTTATATCCCCGTGTGGATCGTGGTGGTGCTGGTCGCACGGGACATCCTGCTGGTCACCACGCTCCCGGTCTACCGTCGGCGGGGGATCGATCCCGAGGTCATGTACCTGGGCAAGGCGGCCACCTTCGCTCTGTTCTGGTCGCTTCCGTTGCTGCTCGCCGGCCATGCCGGTGTGCCGGGAGGTCAAGCCCTCGAATTGGTGGGGGAGGCATGTCTGTTCTGGGGCGTCGGCCTGTACGCCTGGAGCGGGGGTATCTACGTGTGGCAGGCGTGGAGGATTGCGCGAGCGGTTCGCCCTCGTGGGGCCCGATCGGCTGATGTCGGGACGTCCGACGGTGTGTAATGTCGCCAGGTGGAATTCGAAGTGAGCCATTCGAGAAGGGCACGTCAGTGAGCGATCAGAACATCCCCGAACAGCTCCGGTACACCGATGAGCACGAGTGGGTCGAGCGTGTGTCGGACACCCGGGTGCGTGTCGGGATCACCGAATACGCCCAGTCCAAGTTGGGTGACATCGTGTTCGTCCAGCTCCCGGACGTCGGCGGCGAGACCGAATCGGGTGAGCCTTTCGGAGAGGTCGAGTCGCCCAAGAGCGTGTCAGATCTCTACGCCCCGCTCAGCGGCAAGGTCGTCGAGGTCAACACGGCGCTCGAGACCTCGCCCGAATTGGTCAACTCGGATCCGTACGGTGAGGGGTGGATCGTCGTTCTCGAGATCGCCGATGTGGACGACCTCGAAGCCCAGCTCGAGCAGACGTTGGACTCGGACGGGTACGCCAAGATCACTGCGGGCTGAGCGGGCCGTTGTCGCCCCCCTGGCCCCGCGCTGGGCAAGTCCGACATAGAATCAACTGCACCGCACGGTGAGCCCTTCGGGGCTCGGACGAGGAGATACGAACGTGACCGAGAATAAGAACATGCCCGAGGCGACCGCCGAGACCACCTCCGTGTTCCGTGCCGAACTCCTCAACGAGTCCGACCAGCAGGCGGCGCAGTCCGACTCGGCGGTCACCGGCATCGAAGGGCTCCCGGAGGGGCAGGCGCTGCTGGTGGTCAAACGTGGCCCCAACGCAGGGTCGCGGTTCCTTCTCGACCAGGACGCGACCTCCGCCGGACGCCACCCGGACAGCGACATCTTCCTCGACGACGTCACGGTGAGCCGACGTCACGCAGAGTTCCGTAGCGAGGGCGAATCCTTCACCGTCGTCGACGTGGGTTCGTTGAACGGTACCTACGTGAACCGCGAGCCCGTCGATTCGGCGTCGCTGTCCAACGGCGATGAGGTGCAGATCGGCAAGTTCCGCCTGGTCTTCCTGACGGGTACGCCCGGGCAGTGACCGCCGCCGGACAGGGCGCCCCGAAGGAAGAGTATCTCTCTATCGGCGGCGTCATCGCACTTCTGAGTCCGGAGTTCCCGGACCTGACGGTGTCGAAGGTCCGGTTCCTCGAGAACGAGGGGCTGGTCACCCCTGAACGCACTGCGAGCGGATACCGGCGCTTCAGCGTCGAGGATCGCGAGCGACTGCGGTACGTCCTGACGGCCCAACGCGACCGGTACCTGCCGCTCAAAGTGATCAGACAGGAACTCGACGCCCTCGACGCAGGTATCGCCGACGGGTCGACGGCTGCGTTGCGGCCCCGCCCCGGGGAGGATGGCGTCCCGGGCTCCACCCCGGACGACTTTCGCAGCGACTCCCTGAAGAGGCTTACCCGGGAGAATGTGGTCGAGCAGTCCGGGGTGGACGCGGCCCTGGTCGACGCCTTGATCGATGCCGGTCTGATCGCCACGGGACCCGGCGGATTTTACGACCCGGAGTCAGTCTTGCTGGCGCGTACTGCACAGGAGCTCGCCGCGCATGGGGTGGACGTGCGCCATTTGAGGGGCTTTCGTACTGCGGCGGATCGCCAGACCGGGTTGATCACACAGATCGCCGGCCCGGTGGCCCGCCAGGGCGATGCCGATGCCCGTGATCGCGCCGCGGAGCTGGCGCGGGAGATCGCGGCGCTGTCGGTGTCGCTTCATTCGACTCTGGTGACCGTCGCCGTAAGGCACGCTCTCGAGTCCTGATGGGCGTAGCGCCCGCCCGCGGTGAACCGGATCGGGGCTACCCTTGGAGACGTGGGAGAGGCGGAAAAAATGGGAAAGAACATGCGAGAGGTCGACATCGTCGGCGTCCGTTTCGAAGAGCCGGAGTACGCGCCCGTATTGATCCTGCACGAGAAGGATGGCGGTCGCTACGTTCCGATCTGGATCGGCGCAGCCGAAGCTGCGGCGATCAGCCTCCAGCAGCAGGGTGTGCAGCCGAGCAGGCCGCTCACTCATGACCTGGTGGCGACACTGCTGGACACGTTCTCCCATCCACTAGAGCAGGTGGAGATCGTCGGAGTATCCGAGGGAACGTTCTTCGCGGAATTGGTGTTCGGTTCAACCCGGGTATCCGCCCGCCCGTCCGACGCGGTGGCTGTCGCGCTGCGGACCTCCTCGCCGGTACTCGTCAGCCGAGAGGTCCTCGACGAGGTCGGAATCTCGCTCGTGGAACAGGGCGAGGAAGAGGTCGAGGCCTTCCGCGAGTTTCTCGACCAGGTGAGCCCAGACGACTTTCTCGGCGGGCCGGATGCACCGGAAGAGCCAGGCGGGACGGCCTCCTAGTGCGTCTGACCTGGAACTTTGCTTTTCCCTATGGCCACTCCAGTACCAGTTGCCAGGTCAGGCCGGACTCTCAACTTCAACTTGAGGTTGAGGTTTACCGCGTGTCCTATTGATCGCGACCCTCGGCGGGCATAGCGTTGCCCCCAGTGAACTACACCGATGGTGTTCACGCGTCCAGGATCCGGGCTCCGAAGCCCGGTACCGTGCCGCCATGTTCGTGGCGACACCCGCAGCTTGAGGGAGCAATCGTGGCCGACCACACCCGGGTCTCGGAGCCGTCCGTCGCCGATACGAACACGGAGGGCCTCTTCGGGGGCCCAGAAGAGGGCACCCAGGGGTCCTTCGACGAGGTGCAGCCCGGACTCTTCCCCGATGATGGGATCCCGGACGGCACGAGCGGGTACCGGGTACCGATCGCGTGTCAGATCGCCGGGATCACCTACCGCCAGCTCGACTACTGGGCCCGCACCGACCTCGTGGTGCCCTCCATCCGCAACGCGGCCGGCTCGGGCAGTCAACGCTTGTACTCGTTCAAGGACATCCTGGTCCTGAAGATCGTCAAGCAATTGCTCGACACCGGGATCTCCCTGCAGAACATCCGGAAGGCCGTGGACCAGATCCGCTCACGGGGGGTGGAGGACCTGGCCACCATCACCCTGTTCTCCGACGGTCGCACTGTGTTCGAGTGCACCTCCAAGGAGGAGGTGTTCGACCTTCTGCAGGGTGGCCAGGGCGTGTTCGGTATCGGCATCGGGGGCGCTATGCGTGAACTCGCCGGGTCGATCGCCGAATTCCCCGCGGAGACGGTGTCCGAGGACGACATCGTGACGCCGGTGGAGGACGAGCTTGCGGCACGCCGGCGCGCTCGCGCCTCACGCCGCACGGGCTGATCGGCGCCCGTGGTCTAGACTCGGCCGTGCGTTCACGCGACTCACGGGAGAGCTCCGCGGCCTCGGCCGCGGGCGCCGAAGGAGCAACTCCTCTCCGAGAATCTCTCAGGCACCCGGACCGTGCAGTCGTCGAACGCCTCTGGAGAGCGGTGGAACCGACCACCCGCCCACGGGGAAAGCTGGGGCCGAAAGCGCGGGCCCGGTGAATCTCTCAGGCGCCGGCACCCGTCCGGTAGGGGACAGAGCGGAGAGGGCAAGACCGGCCCGCCAGCCGCCCTTCCGGGCGGCCCCGCCTTCGAGGAGCACCCTGTGACGACGTCCCCCCATACCGCCCGGACCGGTGGCGAATTCGTCGCCCGCCACCTGGGTCCCGACGCCCCAGGCTTGGAACGCATCCTGGACACCATCGGGGTGAACTCGTTGGACGAGCTGGCCCAGCGGGCCGTCCCCTCGGTGATCGTGGACAAGGTGGGCTCGGACGGCCGCGCGGAGGGGATCGACGCGCTGCCTGAGCCGCTCTCGGAGGCCGACACCCTGGCAGCGTTGCGCGAACTCGCGAACCGCAACTCCGTTGCCGTATCAATGATCGGCCAGGGGTACTACGACACCCTCACCCCACCGGTGCTGATCAGGAACATCATCGAGAGCCCGGCGTGGTACACGGGGTACACCCCGTACCAGCCGGAGATCAGCCAGGGCCGTCTCGAGGCGCTGCTCAACTTCCAGACGATGGTCTCCGACCTGACCGGTATGGACATGGCCAACGCCTCCATGCTGGACGAGGGGACGGCTGCTGCCGAGGCCATGACGATGTTGCGCCGGGCCAACCGCTCCTCCAAGAGCTCCCGCTTCGCCGTCGACACCGACATCTTCCCCCAGACAGCGGCCATCCTGGCCACCCGCGCTGAGCCCCTGGGCATTGAACTGGTCTCCGCGAACCTGGTCGACAACGGGCTGCCGGAGGGCGAGTTCTTCGGCGCACTCGTGCAGACCCCTGGTGCGTCCGGCCGTGTCGCCGACGTAGCCAAGCTCATCGAGCAGTGCCACGAGCGGGGCACCATGGTCGCCGCGGGTGTCGATTTGCTCGCGGCGACTGTCCTGACACCGGCGGGGGAGAAGGGGGCGGACGCCTGCTTCGGTACGACCCAGCGTTTCGGGGTGCCGATGGGCTTCGGCGGTCCGCACGCCGGTTTCCTCGCATGCCGCAGCCCACACGCCCGCAACCTTCCGGGTCGTCTGGTCGGGGTGTCGACCGACGCAGACGGGCGGGTCGCGTACCGGCTCGCTCTCCAGACCCGCGAACAGCACATCCGTCGCGAGAAGGCGACCTCGAACATTTGCACCGCCCAGGTCCTCCTCGCCGTCTTGGCCGCGATGTACGCGTCCTACCACGGTGCGGAAGGTCTCACGGCTATCGCCCGTAGGGTGCACGCCCACGCCGAGTCATTGGCGGAAGGTCTGCGTTCCGTCGGCGTCGAGGTGGCCCACGACGATTTCTTCGACACGGTGCTGACACGCGTGCCGGGACGCGCCGACGAGGTGCTTGCCGCGGCCGCAACGCGCGGCGTGAACCTGTGGAAGGTCGACGACGACACTGTGTCGATCGCCTGTGACGAGGCCACCACCTCGGAGCACGTCGCAATCGTTCTCGAGGCGTTCGGCGGGAATGGCGGATCGGTGCCCGAGCTCTCGGTTGATCCTGCCTATGGCGATCGCACGAGTGAGTTCCTGCAGCACGAGGCGTTCCTGCGCTACCGCACCGAGACGGCGATGCTGCGGTACCTGCGAGCGCTCTCGGACAAGGACATGGCCCTGGACCGGACCATGATCCCGCTCGGATCATGCACGATGAAGCTCAACGCCACGACCGAGATGGAGCCGATCACGTGGCCGGAGTTCAACCGTCTCCACCCGTTCGCCCCGGCAGACCAGAACTCCGGGATTCGGGAGCTTGTCGCGGACGTCGAGAAGTGGCTCGTTGACATCACCGGGTACGCGGCGGTCAGCCTGCAGCCCAATGCCGGTAGTCAGGGCGAGTACGCCGGCTTGCTGGCGATCCGCGCCTACCACCGGTCGCGCGGTGAGGAGAATCGGACGGTGTGCCTCATCCCGTCGTCCGCCCACGGAACGAACGCCGCCTCCGCGGTCATGGCCGGGATGAAGGTGGTCGTGGTGGCGTGCCGTGAGAACGGCGACGTCGACGTGGATGATCTGCGCGCGAAGGTCGACAAGTATGGCTGCGATCTGTCGGCGATCATGATCACCTACCCCTCAACCCATGGTGTGTACGAGCACGACATCGAGGAGATCTGCGCGATCGTCCACGATGCCGGTGGCCAGGTCTACATCGACGGTGCCAACCTCAACGCGCTCGTCGGGGTGGCGCGTCCGGGGCGGTTTGGGGGTGATGTGAGCCACCTCAACCTGCACAAGACCTTCTGTATCCCCCACGGCGGCGGTGGACCCGGTGTGGGGCCGGTCGCGGTGGCGGAGCACCTTCGGGAGTTCCTACCCGGGCATCCCCACGAAGAGGGCCTCGGTACGGGTGGCGTGGTGTCCTCGGCCGCTTTCGGTTCCGCATCGATCCTGCCCATCACCTGGGCGTACATTCGGATGATGGGCGCGGACGGCCTTCGCCGGGCTACGCTCACCGCCATCGCCAGCGCCAACTACCTGGCCCGGCGTATTGGGGAGCACTTCCCGGTCCTGTACTCCGGCGAAGGCGGGTGGGTCGCCCACGAATGCATCCTCGACCTGCGCCCGCTCATCGACTCGGTCGGAATCTCGATCGACGACGTGGCCAAGCGTCTCGCCGACTTCGGATTTCACGCCCCCACCATGAGCTTCCCGGTGCCCAACACCCTCATGGTCGAGCCGACGGAGAGCGAGGACTTGGCCGAGTTGGACGCGTTCTGCGATGCGATGGCGGCCATCCGGACCGAAATCGACCGGGTCGCCGCCGGTGAGTGGACGGTTGAGGATAACCCCCTTCGGGGCGCACCCCACACGGCCGAGAGCGTGTCCGCGGACGAGTGGAGTCACGCGTACCCGCGCAGCATCGCCGGTTATCCCCTCGGATCGAGCTGGCGCCCCAAGGTCTGGCCGGCAGTCCGCAGGATCGACGGCGCGTACGGCGACCGGAACCTGGTCTGTTCCTGTCCTCCAATGGACGCCTTCGCCCAGGACTGATACCGCACCGGGGCCGGCGTTGTCGTACCCCCATGGCACCGTGCGGGGCATGACGATGACCGGACCCCACCCAGCTCCCGCTCTCCCGGCGGCGTGTCGCGACTGGTGCCGCGCGCAGCCCCCGGCACTCTTGGTCGCGGACGAGTACGTCGAGATCGATCTGGACCGGTGGAACCTGCGACTCGCGGAGAAGAGTATCGACCTCCGCTTGGTCGCCGGGGGCCCAGACGGGGGACGGGTTGAATCTGGGTCCGGTTACCTCCGCAGGAGTGATCTGTGGGCGGCTGGTCGCCGCGCGCGGGGGAGCCTGGAGGAGTCCGTTGTCACCCTGTACATGTGTGCCGCCTGGCTCTCCGGTCATCCGCTGCGTTCGGGTGTGCGGCGGGGACTACCAGACTTCCGGGTCGCCGATCGTGGCGGACACCGGCGGGAATCCGTCTCCTCTCACGGGTACCCGCTCGTACTACACGAGGTCGTGGACTGGCTCGACGCACCGACGGAGGCCATGAACCTCCTGCGGCACGGGGCGCCCTCAGGCCGGCCGGGCCGCGACGTTCCGGATCTGGGGTACCCGTTGGCGTCGTTGTACCTGTCGTCCTTGGGCATGGCGTGGGGAGCGCCGGAGATCGTGCCGGTGGATCCGGCAGGGATCGGCACCCTGATCCACGCGGGCTGGACCGAGATCGACTCAGCCTCCCGGCTGACCTCACGGCGCTATCAACACTATCTGGACGTGATCGCCACGTGGGCGCACGAGGCGGCAGTGGACCCACTGGTGGTCGAGATATGGCTCGTACAGAACTGGCACGACCGACGGGAGTTGGTCGTCTCCGACGTCTCCGCCCGGGCTCATCGGGGAAGCCGCCCGCGATGATTGCGGGGCACGCTAGGGTCCGCTTCATGGAACCCCGGAGAACCACCGCAGACGTCTCGGCGGGCACCCTCGATGTCTTCGTCTGGGAGCCGGACCGTTGCGCGGTCGACGCCGGTGACGCTCGAACGGTGTTGGCCTTGCACGGATTCCCCGAGTCGGCGTGGGAATGGGAGAAGGTCGCGGAGATTCTGGCAGGTCAGGGCGTCCGGGTGGTCGCCCCGATGCAGCGTGGATATTCGCCCGCTGCACGCCCGGTGGGCGTGCACAACTACGCCATTGAGCACTTGGCAGCGGACGCCCTCGACGTGGCGGACGGACAAGGGCTCGATCGGGTGCATGTCCTGGGACATGACTGGGGCGCATCGGTGGCGTGGTGGCTGGCCGCGTACCACCCCGATCGGGTCGCCAGTCTCACGGCCATCTCCGTCCCGCATCTCGCCGCGTTCTCCGCCGCGATCGAATCAGATCCTGACCAGCAGGCTAGATCGGCCTACTTCGGATTGCTCCGGCAGGAGGGCAAGGCCGAGGACGTGCTTCTTGATGGCGACGCCCACCGGCTGCGCGCCATGTTCGACGGGCAGGTCCCGGCGAGTCTGGTCGCCCGGCATCTCAATGTGCTCGGGGAGCGCTCGGCCTTGACCGCAGCTCTCAATTGGTACCGCGCAATGCGGCGGTACGACCTCCCCGACGTCACAGTTCCCACCACATTCCTGTGGGGCGGGCAGGATCCCGCGATCGCGCGCAGCGGGGCCGAGGCGACGGCGGCGCGGGTGACGGGTGACTACCGTTTCGTCGACCGCGACGATCTCGGTCACTGGCTACCGGAACAGGACCCCGCGTGGGTGGCACGCGAGGTCTTCGCCCGGGTCATCTGACCGAATAGGAATGTCAGCCCCCCCGCAACTCGCGTTTGAGCAGCTTGCCGGACTGATTACGGGGCAGCTCGTCGACGAACACGACCCGTTTGGGGACCTTGAACGGCGCAAGGTGCTCGCGGGTGCCTGCGATGATCTCGTCCCCGGTCGCGTGGGCCCCGTCCTTGAGGACGACGACCGCGGTCACCGCCTCTATCCACTGTGGGTCCGGGGTGCCGATAACCGCGACCTCGGCGACCCGCTCGTCCCGATACACAGCGTCCTCGACCTCACGTGAGGCCACCAGTACACCGCCGGTGTTGATGACGTCCTTAATGCGATCTACTACCTCGAAGAATCCCTCGGAGTCGCGCACCACGAGGTCTCCGGAGTGGAACCAACCATCTCGGAACGCCTCCTGGGTGGCATCCGGTTTGTTCCAGTAACCCCGGCACAGCTGCGGCGACCTGTAGACCACCTCGCCCCGCTCCCCATCGGCGACCTCGGCGCCCGTCTCGTCGACGACACGGGCGTCGACGAAGAATACGGGCCGCCCGGCGCTCGCCGGGCGTGCGTCGTGCTCGTCGGGTCGCAGGACACACGCCAGTGGACCGATCTCCGACTGCCCGAAACAATTGAAAAACCCGAGTTTCGGGTACTTCGCACGCAGTCGTTCGAGCACGGTGACCGGCATGATCGAGGCGCCGTACTGCGCCTTGCGCAGGCTCGACAGGTCACGTCTATCGAGATCGGGGTGGGACGCGAGCGGCACCCAGACCGTCGGGGCGAGGAAGAGCGACCCGATCCTGTCCTGCTCGATGCGGCGCAGGATCTCCGGGATGTCGGGGGCCGCCATGAGATGCACGGTCGCACCCAACGAGAGGTACGGCATCGCGAACACATGCATGGCGGCTGAGTGGTATAGCGGCATCGTCACCAGCGGCGCGTCGTCGGCGGCGAGGTCGAGCGAGAGGATGCAGCTGACGTACTCGTGCGCGAGAGCTGAGTGGGTCATCATCGCGCCCTTGGGCCGGGAGGTGGTGCCCGAGGTGTACAGGAGCTGGGCCAGATCGTCTCCGGATGCGGGAGAGTCGACTGGCTCGACCTCTCGGCGGTCCAATGCGGCACCGAGCAGTGTGCCATCGACGGGCTCGCCGGCGGCGGGGTGCAGTGACAATGTCTGGATTGACGGCAGCGTCTCCACCACTGCGTCGAGCGTTGGCGCCTGCGCGGGGTCGACCAGCACTAGCGTGGCCCCGGAGTCCGCGAGAAGGTATTCGAGTTCCCCACCGGTCAAGGCGTAGTTTACGGGGACATGCGTGAAACCAGCCCGCGAGCACGCTATGAAGCCGATGAGGTAGGCATCGGAATTGACCCCGTATGCGGCGATTCGCGCACCCTCGGCGAGCCCGCGGTCGGCGAACTCTGTCGCGACACGGTCGACGGCTGCGTCGAGCTCGGAGTAGGTCCAGCGGCGGTCTGCGAACGTCAGGGCGACCCGGTTGGGGAACCGTGAGGCGGATCGTCGCAAGATCGCGTCGATCGTCCCTGCGCTGGCTGTCGACAGGGTGGGGAGCGGTGACGTTGTCATGGTCCGACTCTATAGCGGATTGCGACGACGTTCACCCTGATGGTCAGTCGTCCGATCGGAGCAGATCCAGGACGGCCGGGGGGATGTCGCCGCTGGCCTCGCGCGGGGTCCACGGCTCGCTCGGGACCCACTGGGACCCGCATCCGCGGCACGCGAACAGCGGCTCGCCCCGCCGCTCGACCGGGGTCGCGTTCCAATTGCACAGGTCGCGGCAGGAGCGCACGCGCAGAGGTGCCAGGTCGGGGTCGACACGATGCCGCGCAAGCGAGCGAAGGGTGGGGAAGGTAGACATGTCACCTGCGAGGATAGCCCTGCCGCGCAGGCGGGGGGTAGCCACGCGGTAGGCGATGGTGGGGCAGAGCGGCGTCGGTAGCCTGGCCGAACCGCCGGGGAACGGAGTCGAGAAATGAACACATGCCCGTGTGGCAGCGCAGACGGGTTCAGGACGTGCTGTGGTCCACTTGTCGAGGACGGTGTTCCCGCCCGGACCGCGGAGGAGTTGATGCGGTCGCGGTACACGGCATTCGTGCTGGGCCGCACGGACCACCTGTGGCGCACATGGCACCCTCGGACCAGGCCGATGTCGGTTGAGGCGTCGGACGTGGAGTGGACCGGCCTCACGGTCGTGGATGTGGTCGCCGGGGGTGAGGGCGACGACGACGGGGTGGTCGAGTTCGAAGCCCGGTACACCGGGGCTGAGGGGCCGAACGTGATGCGCGAGCGGTCGCGTTTCGAGCGCAGGGGCGGACGATGGACCTACGTGGCTGGTTCTGACCCGGCGAGCGATTAGGACCGCGTCGGGTCGTCCGGCTGGCGGGTGACGATGATCGACCCGATCGTGCCCGGGGTGGTCAGGTCGATCCGGCCAATCCGGACACCTTGGGGCACCGTCCAGGCCACCATGCCCCGGACCTCCTGACCAGGGGCGGTCAGGACCGACGGGACCAACGGGTCCTCGACAGTCCCCGCGGGGTTTTCGATTCGGTCGAAGGGCTTCCCCGAAGGATCGAAGGCGGAGAAGTCGGCGGGGCCCAGCTCGGGCTGCCCGGACGACTGCACGGCGCGTACATCCACCACGAGCACCGATTCGGAGTAAGCAGAAGACGGAACGATCCGCAGGTTCGAGACGGTGACGGTGGCGTCCCACATCTCGCCGGAGACCGGGAACGGGCGGTCGAACTGCTGGGATGAGGGCAGGGGGTCCGTGGCCTCGGTGGTGAGAGCGGGAACACCACGTTGGTCCTCGCCGGAAAACGTCGGTGAGCAGGCACTGGTTAAGACGGCCGCGGCCGTGATCACGGCGGCGAGGACGGCGCGACGCATAGGGCGCTCCTGTGGCGGGATTGTGCGCCGGGCCCGTCCCGGCAGTGGACTGATCTTACGTCCCGCCCGAGTCGGGATCGTCAGAGGCTCGCAGGTCCCGCCAGAATTTACCCGCCACCCGGCGGGCCAGATCCGGGTAGACGTCGTCGAGTTCCGCGGAGATCTCGGCCAACTGGATCTTGAAATTGACCGGCACGAACACCCTGTCGACGAATTCCGACTCGGCGATGATCGACTTGCCGTCGAACACGTACCGGCACCACAACGAGTCGCGGTTGAGGATCGCGACCTCGGTCTCCGCGGCGGCAACATCCTCCACCGCTGACACCAACGGACTGCGGAACACGATGAGCGGCAGGGATCGGTGGGCGCGGACGAAAAGCACGACACACCCGGCGGGGACGGTGAACACGTCGTGCTCGTCGGCTCGTACTCGTCGCCGGTAGACCTCGGCGAGGGCTGCCCCCACTGCCCGGGTCGCCTGGTCCGGGTCGGTGATCGGCTGTGGACGGAAGTCATCATCGTCGACGGCCGGGCTCACAGCTTCAACAAGGGTTCCGTCCGCCGCGCCCGACTCGAGCAGTGCGGCGTCGTCCTCGTCTGTGTCGGTGACGTCTTGAAGGAACACCGGGTGGCGTATCCCGAAGACCTGCTCCAGGGTGCCGGCCACGAGGTGGGCCAGCTCCCGCGCCCTGTCCGTCGGTAGGGCGACGCGGGGGCCTACGGGGTGGTCGGGTTGACCATCCGAGTCGGCGGCCCGCCACCCGAGCGCCGCGAGCTGGGCCAATTGTGCGGGACGCAGTGGGGTGGGGGCGTCCTCGGAGCCGCCCCCGGAGACCTCGGCGTCGACCTGCCCGGGTGTCACGGCGGCGAAGCGGATATACGGCGTGTGGGCGGAGGGCGCGCCGACGACGGGCACCGCCAGATCGAAGGTGGCTCCGGTGACCAGATCACGCAAGAGGGCGGCCAGGCGGGAGGCGAACCGATCCCACCCGGCCGCGATCGACGCGTCCACGTCGAACTCGAATGCCGGCATGCAACGCAGTCAACCACCGAGCCGCCGTCTGCGTCAGCGGTTCGCCGGTGTCCGGCCCGCCGGGATGCGCCTCCCGGTCGCGTCGATCACCCCTCGACCGGCGGGTGCCCGGCCTGATAGTCCGCCCAGTACTCGTCGGAGCCGTCGAAACCGACCCTGACGCCACCGCGGTGCTCAATGATCTCCGGTTGGATCGGAGCGATTGCGCGCTCAGCAGCCAGGGCCGAGGCGACGTCCGCGAACTCCGCGAGGTGGCGCAGCTGGGCCCAGGTCGGCGGCAGGAGCATCGAGTGGCCACTGCGGAAATCCCCGAGCAGGTCCACGGGGCGGGCCCACATTGTGAGGTCGACCTCGGTGGTCTGGTCGTCGGGTTCCTGTCCCGCGGGTAGGGCCGCCAGAAAGAAGCGGGTGTCGTACCGGCGCTTCTCCACCGCTGGCGTGATCCAATGGTCGAACGGCCGGAGGCGATCCGCGGCCAGAGAGAGCTCCTCGCGGGCGAGGAAAGCGCTGAACGACAGCTCGTGGGCTTCGAGTTCGGCCCGGGCCGAGTGGTAGCTCGCGGCATCGGAGACCGCAGTCCCGTCCAGATGGTCCGCGAGCAGGACTCCGCACTCCTCGAACGTCTCGCGGGCGGCTGCGCAGACCAGACGCCGCGCCCGGGGCTCATCGCATCCGAGGCGTGCGGCCCACCAACTGGGGGCAGGTCCGGTCCAGGCGAGGTCCGGGTCGTCGTCTGCGGCGTCGACACCTCCGCCCGGGAACACGGTCATCCCGCCGGCGAACGCCATCCCCTTGACGCGGCGGGCGACGAACACCTCCGGGCCGACGGCGGAGTCGCGGATCACCATCACGGTGGAGGCGTCCTTGACTGAACTGGCGATGGTCTGGTCAACCTCGGTCATGAGGTCAGTGTCGCCCGACGGGCTTGCGGGCCCGGCACCGGGGTCGGCAACGGGCGTGTCAGCACCCGAGCGTGTCAGCACCCGTGCGCGGACGGATCTTGTCAGAACCGAGTTATTCGGCGGTCAGGCGGTCAGGCGGACTCGGTCGCGGCCGGGGGCAGGACTCCATAGAGCACGTGGCGGACCTGCTCCGTGAGTGCCGCGCGGCTGTTGCTCGCGGGGGACCGCTCCACCCCACACCGCACGATGGTCATGTAGAGCACGTCGAACACGGTCTGGGCCGGCCCGGCGAGACTGTCCTCGGTGGTCGAGGAGTCCGAGTGTCCGGCGAGGACGACGGCGATGAGCTCGCGTAACTCCTCCAGGATGCGCTGGGCTTCCGCCCGGTGCGGACCGGGCTCCCCGAACAGGGTCTCCCGGTGGTAAGCCGCGATGTTCTCTGGCTGCCGGTCGAGCGCTACGAGGAGCGGTTCGCACAGTGTGACGAGGTCATCGACCGGGTCCCCGGTGTCGGGGACGGTCTCGACCATCGCGCGGAATTCCTCGTTGGCGACCATGCACAACAGTTCGCCCTTGGACCGCGCATATCGGAACAGTGTCCCCGTCCCCACCTCGGCGAGATCGGCGACCTCCTGGGTAGTGACCGTGGAGTAGCCGTGTCGGGAGAATAGCTCCAAGGCGGCTGCGTAGATGCGCCGCTGCTTGTCGGCTTTGTTCAGCTCGCGGCGCCCGGGTTCGCGGCTCCGGGTCACGAGAACCACTCGGTCGGAGGTCCGGCCATCAGGAGCAGCGAGAACACGATCGCCACCACTACCAGCGTCACTAGCAGCGCCACGATCGGTGAGCGGAGAGCGAAAGCCAGGGTGCGCTCGGGAATCGTAGTCGGGGCATCACCACCCGGGCCGACGCGCCATGGGCCTTCGATCAGTCCGCGGCGCTCCACCGATCGCTCGAACGGGACGGTCGCGTAGGGGATCACGGCAGATGCCAGGCCGAGGACACCGGTCCCGGTGGTCCAACGCTTGTCCGTCCAGACCGCGACCGTGGCCACGGCGTAACACAGGAACACGAATCCGTGGATGCTTCCGCCGACCATGGTGGCCCAGTCGAGCCCGAAACCGTACTTGCCGATCATCCCCAAGATCAGCAGGGTCCAGGTGACCACCTCCGCCAGCGCTAGCCTCTTGTACAGGATGCGGGGGGTCACGGCTGTCCTCCATCGATCGGGTCGGGGTTCGTCGCACATGGTACGGACTCGGGCCCCACTGACCGGGTCCAGGTCGGCGACGGGTTCATCCGTGGAGGATGAGGGAGGCGAAACGCACCTCGCCGGCCTCGTCGCTGGCCGCAAGGTCCACCTCGCCCTCGATCGCCCAGCCATGGTCACCCTCGGGGTCATCGAGGACCTGCCGGACGCGCCACGTACCTGTGGCGACGCCGGGACCTGTTTCCGTGATGGTGAACAGTGCGGGACCACGGGCGGCAGGACCGGTGCCGATGGAGTCGTACTCGTCCCAGTAGGCGTCGATCTCGGAGTCCCAGTCGGGGTGCTGGGGCACGTCGGTGTCGAGTTCCGTCAACCGGCCGATGTCGTCGCGGGACAGTAGTTCGACCCGGCGGAACATCGCGTTACGCACCATCACCCGGAACGCCCGCAGGTTCGCGGTGACCGGCCGCGTAGTCCCGGCGGATTCACCGAACGCGAGCTCGGCCACCTGGGCGGACGATACGTCCGGGTCGGTGAGCAGTTCCCACTCGTCCAGCAGGCTCGAATCCACCTGACGGACCAGTTCGCCCAGCCACTCCACGAGATCCTCGAATTCCTCGGAGCGTCGGTCGGCGGGGACGGTCTGTCGCAGTGCCCTGTAGGCGTCGGTGAGGTAGCGCAGTACCGCGCCCTCGGAGCGGCCCAGCCCGTAAGCCGACACGAGGTCCGAGAACGTCATACCCCGTTCGACCATCTCGCGGATGACCGACTTCGGTGACGGTTCTATCCCGGCGACCCACGGATGCCCTGCGCGGTAGGCGTCGTAGGCGTCGGCGATGAGGTCAGCGAGCGGCTTGGGCCAGGTGATGTCCTCGACCAATTCCATGCGCTCGGAGTACTCCACCCCGTCGGCCTTGAGCGCGCCGATCGCCTCTCCGCGGGCTTCCCGCTGCTGGGCGTACAGGATGGGCCTGGGGTCGTCGAGAACGGCCTCTATTACCGAGACGAGGTCCAACTCAGGGGTGAGCGAATCCGGGTCCAGGACCTCCATCGCGGCGATCGCGAAAGGTGCGAGCGGTTGGTTCAGAGCGAAATCTCGTTGCAGGTCGACGGTCAGCCGGACGTGCCGCCCGTCGTCGTCGGGCTCGGCGAGCCGTTCTACGATCCCGGCAGCTTCGAGACCGCGGAACAGCTCTATCGCCCTCAAGATGTGCTGACGTGTCCGCGCGCGGGTCTCGTGTGAGGACAACAGCAGGTGTCGCATGTGGTCGTAGCAGCTGCCGGGTCTGGAGATGACGTTGAGCAGCATCGAGTTGCTCACCTCGAAGCGGCTGGTGAGCTGTTCCGGCTGGGCGCCGACGAGTTTGTCGAACGTGGACCGGGACCAGTTGACAAACCCCTCGGGGGGCTTCTTCTTGCCCGCCTTGCCCTTCTTCTTGGGGTTGGCGGCGGCCTTCGCGGCGGCCTTGGCGTTCTCGATCTCGTGCTCGGGGGCGAGCACCACCACGAACCCCTCGGTGTCGAAGCCCGCTCGGCCGGCGCGGCCCGCAATCTGGTGGAACTCGCGGGCTTTGAGCACTCGCTGACGGCGGCCGTCGAACTTGGTCAGGCCAGTGAAGAGAACGGTGCGGATAGGGACGTTGATCCCCACCCCGAGGGTGTCCGTGCCGCAGATGACGGTCAGCAGGCCGTCCTGGGCGAGCCGCTCGACCAGCCGCCGGTACTTGGGGAGCATCCCCGCGTGGTGGACGCCGATGCCGTGGAGCAGGAGCTTGCGCAGGGTACGGCCGAAGGCAGTGGTGAATCGGAATCCGCCGATTTCCTCGGAGACGGCGGTCTTCCGCTCTTTGGTCGCCACCGAGAGCGAGGTCAGGGCCTGGGCTTGTTCGAGTGCGGCGGCCTGGGTGAAGTGGACGATATAAACGGGGGCCTTGCCGTCGCGTAATAGCAGTTCGACCGTCTCGTGGACACCGCTCAGCTCGTATTCGAACGACAAGGGGACGGGGCGTTGAGTACCACCGATGTGCACGCA
This sequence comes from Dietzia sp. ANT_WB102, assembly GCF_008369165.1. NCBI lineage: Bacteria > Bacillati > Actinomycetota > Actinomycetes > Mycobacteriales > Dietziaceae > Dietzia > Dietzia sp. ANT_WB102. The sequence goes on along the minus strand of NZ_VOBA01000001.1, from coordinate 2,486,786 downwards.
CTCCCGGCCCGTGCGTCGGCGCAGGTCATCACAAAGCCAGTCCACATCGCCGAGGGTCGCGGACATGAGCAGGAACTGCACGTCGGGCAGCTCGATGAGCGGCACCTGCCAGGCCCACCCCCGGTCCGGCTCGGAGTAGTAATGGAACTCGTCCATGACCACTTGGCCGATTTCGGCCGCCCCGCCCTCGCGCAGCGCGATGTTGGCGACGATCTCGGCGGTGGCGCAGACGATGGGGGCGCCGGCGTTGACGGAAGCATCGCCGGTAAGCATGCCTACGTTCTCGGCGCCGAACACCTCGCACAGTGCGAAGAACTTCTCGCTGACAAGAGCTTTGATGGGGGCGGTGTAGTAGCTGCGGACGCCACGTGCCATCGCCGAGAAGTGGGCCCCAAGGGCGACGAGTGACTTTCCGGACCCGGTGGGAGTCGCCAGGATGACGTGGCTGCCAGCCGCGATCTCGAGGACGGCTTCCTCTTGCGCTGGGTAGGGCGTCAGCCCCCGGTGGGCTGCCCACGCCACGAACGCGTCGAACACCGCCTCGTCGTGAAGGTCGGCTGGGACGTCGTCGAGGTCGGCGAGAAGTTGGGGCAGATGCACCGGTCCGAGCCTAGTCGCCGGGTCGATCAGCCTTTCATCTCCGGTCCGTGGCCGGTCTCGTCGTCCTCGGCATGTTGGGCCAGGAACCGCTCGAACTCCGCACCGATCTCGTCGCCGGAGGGCAGCGGCTTGCCGCCGGGGTTGAGCGAATCGGAGCCCAGGCGGGTCTCCATGAACTCGTCGTACTGCTTCTCCATGAGTTCGACGGCCGTGAGGACTTCCGGATTGTGAGCGATCTGAGCGTTGACCTGATTTGTGAACTCGTCAGCGGCCTTCTCCAGCCCGGCAGTCGGCAGTTCGAGTCCTCCCAGGCGCGAGACGTTGTCGACCAGATTGAGCACAGCGGCAGGGTAGGCAGTCTGGGACAGGTACTGCGGAACGTGGACGGTGAAGCCCGCGGACGGGATACCGTGCTCGGCCATCCGAAGCTCAAGTAGTGAGGTCACATTTCCGGGAATGGAGAACTCACCGGGCCAGGCAGTAAACCCTCGGATGAGGTCTACATCGCTGGCGTGGGCGCTCGCGTTGGTGGGACGGGTGTGCGGGACACTGAGCGGCATCGACCCCAGGCCGATGGACATGCGAACCCCGAATGCGCCCGCTAGGTCGATGACGGAATTGGTGAACCCGTCCCACTTGAGGTCTGGTTCTAGTCCAGACAGCAGGAGAAATGATGTGCCGTCGGAAGCCTTGACGGCGTGCATCTGGATCGTCGGCTCGTCGTAGCCGGCGAAGCGGTCGAAGGAGTACTTCAGCTGGGGGCGGCGGGACCGGTAGTCCACCAGTTCGTCTACATCGAACTCGACGATCAACTGCGAATCGAGGGTCTCGCGGAAATGCTCTGCGACGCCCTGGATCGCCTGCCCGGCGTCCGAGAAGCCCTCGAGTCCGTGCACGAGGATCGGCCCTCGACCGTCCTTGGAACGCAGGTCGGGAACGGGTTCGATCATTCGGTACAGATCGCTGTGCCTGGCCATGTCGACTCCTCTCGTCACCACACCCCGTCCGTCGGGAGTACGGGGTTGCCCGGTCGTCCATCGCGGACGTGGGCTCACACCTGAGTCAACGACAATGCGGCTGGGTTGATTCCCCGTGGCTTGTTCGCTGGCCGTTTCCCACATCCCTGCCCGCCTCCACAGCCACGCGCGCGAAACGGCTTCCGCCGCCTGTGGGCGCGGCTGTCATCCCCGAGGGTGGGACCGGTGCGCGGCACCTGCGGACCTGGCCCCGGCACGGAGTTCAGGACGCGCGAGTGATGAGACGGATGGGGACGATGACAGCTGGCGAGTCGATCAGTGATGACGGAGCAAGCGGACGGGCGACGGTGGTGATCACCTCGCCGGAGGAGTTGATCGCGTCGATACCGGCGATGCTCGGGTTTCCGCCCGGCCCAGGGTCGGTGGTGGTGATGTGCGGAGAGATGGCGGACGGGGGACAGGGGCCGGTCGTCCGGATGGACGTCGACGGCTTGTTGGAGGCCGGGCGGGGTGATCCCGACGACGATGAGCTTAGAAATGGTGTCGACGACGATCCCGGCGAGAGTCCCGACGACGGGGACGCGAGAGGTCTTCGCCCCGCGATCGACCCCGGCCCCGCGCGCGGTCTTGCCCAGTTCTGTGCCCGGGAGGGTATCGGGTCCGTCCATCTGGTGGTGGTGCAAGAGGACTGCGTAGAGGACTATCTCGCGGGCCTCCGCGCAGAGGACGCGGCGTCGGCGTTCGAGTACTGGCTGGGTGCGGTGGGGACCGAGGTCGCGGCGGCGTACGGGGTCGGCGAGTTCGCCGAGGGTGCGCCGTGGGTGGATCTGTTCGGGATGGTACGCGGTGTCCAACTCGATCCCGATTCCACCCAGATCGCGGCGGTCCACGCCTACGACGGCCGGGTCAGGGCTGGCTCGCGCGACGAGATCGATTGCCTGTACCAGGCGCGTGACTCCGATGCGTGCGATGTGGATCCTAACGAACCGGGGCCGGAGGGTGTGGTCGGGGCGCGTGTGGTGACGGAAGCGGTGAAATACCACGACGACGCCGCGCGCAGGTTGGAGATGGGGGAGAAGGTCGACGACGACGAGCTCGCCGGGATCGGGCGGGACATGCTGGTGATCGCTGTTCGTGATGAGATCTACCGATGTCTGGCGCTACGGGGCCTGGGCGACGGCGACGGCCGTCGGCTCCTGTGGTGGGAGGTTGCACGCCGGAGGCCGGGGCGCGAACGCTCGGTGGCGCTGCTGTTGCTCGGTGCGGCGGCATATTTCGCGGGGAGCGGGGTTCACGCCTGGTCGGCGTTATCGGCATCCCTCGACGCCGACGACGGGAACTCTTTGGCCCGGCTTCTGCTTCAGAGCTTGCACGCCGGACTGACACCGGAGCGACTCAGGCGAGTCGCGGCGGTCGCCTGAGTCGCTCTGGATCAGCGCGGAGCCGAGTGGGCGCGGTCGCCGAGGGCCCCGGTGAATGCCCATGCGTCCTCGACGATCGTGCGTAGGTCTGTGCGGGAGGGATTCCACCCGAGTTCCGCGATCGCTTTTGCGCTGGAGGCGACGAGCACAGCCGGGTCACCGGCCCGCCGCGGGGCAACGACGTCCGGAATCGGGTGGCCGGTGACGTCCCGGCAGACGTCGATGACCTCACGGACGGAGAAGCCCTCACCGCTACCCAGATTGAGCACCCGGTGGATGCCGGGCGAGTTGGTCTCCAGTGCCAGCACATGGGCGTCCGCGAGGTCGGCGACGTGGATGTAGTCGCGGATACACGTGCCGTCGCGGGTGGGCCAGTCGTCGCCGAAGACCTTGATGTCGGCGCGGTGGCCGAGGGCCACCTGCAGGACGAGGGGGATGAGGTGGGTCTCCACCACCCGGTTCTCGCCCGCGCCACGGTACGCCCCGGCCACGTTGAAGTAGCGCAGGCTCGTCGCGGCGAGGCCGTGCGCGGTCGCGTACGAGGTGATCGCGTGATCAATCGCGAGTTTGGTGGCCCCGTAGGTGTTGGTCGGCCGAGTGGGCATCTGCTCGGTGATGGGGACCTGCTCGGGCTCGCCGTACGTCGCGGCGGTGGAGGAAAACACCAGATTGCCCACCCCGGCCGCCCGCATGGCGTCGAGGAGAGCCAGGGACGTGACGACGTTCCCCTGCCAGTACTCCTCCGGCTTCTCGACGGACTCGCCGACGAGTGAGCGCGCGGCAAAGTGCAGAACGCCGTCGAACGAGGAGTCGAGGACATCCGGGGCGCGGTCGGCCACGTCACCTTCGACGAAAGTCGCACCCTCGGGAATTCCGTCGAGGTTGCCCGTGGACAGGTCGTCGAGCACGACAACGTCATGGCCGCGCTCGATCAGGACCGTTGCGCAGACCCCGCCGACATACCCGGCGCCGCCGGTGACGAGGAGCTTCACGAGATGATCTCGACCTGGATCGCGTGGGCGTGGTCGCCATCCAGCTCGACCGTGTGGCCCTCCCCGGAGTCGAGCTCGACGAGGTGCCCGCGGCGGGTGGCGGTCACGGTCTTGAGCGGCTCGACTCCGGCGGCCCGGAATTCGGAGATCAGTTCGGTGTCGATCTGCACGTTCTCGCCGATCGCCCGGATCCGGACCCGATGCGGCACGTCACTCTCCAGAGCCGAGAGCCTGACCTGTTTCGGATCTTCCAGGGCGGAGGCGGGATACCCGATCCGCTCCAGCCCAGGGATGGGGTTTCCGTAGGGAGAGGTACGGGGGTCGTCGAGGACCTCGATGAGGCGCCGCTCGACGTCGTCACTCATCACGTGTTCCCACCGGCACGCTTCGGCGTGGACCTTCTCGAGCTCCAGCCCGATCACGTCGACCAGGAGTCGCTCGGCGAGGCGGTGCTTGCGCATCACGTCCACCGCGAGATCTCTTCCCGTCGCGGTGAGCTGGAGATGTCTGTCGGGGGCCACCAGAACCAACCCGTCGCGCTCCATCCGCGCGACGGTCTGGCTCACAGTAGGTCCACTCTGCTCGAGACGTTCCGCGATGCGCGCCCGCAGCGGGATCACGCCTTCCTCCTCGAGCTCGTAGATTGTGCGGAGGTACATCTCGGTGGTGTCCACCAGGTCCTTCACGGTGCAGTCCTCCACGTTCACTTCTTCGACAGGTGTTGTTCGCCCGGCAGACGAGAGCGCCGACCGAGTTCCGACACCGAGCTTACCGTCGGGTTACCTACCGGGGTGGAGAGCGGACGATCCGGTGCGGGGTCCGGCGCCACCCGCGTAGATTCGGCGGTGACGTGCCCCACTGATCGCCGGGGTGCTCGGGCCGGGAACGACCCGGCCCATGGGAGGGCGGTGGAGATGGCCGGGATCGGGGATGGCGTTGCGGCGAAGGTCGTGTGGAGTCCGTCATTGCTGGAGTATCGGCATTCCGCCGATCACCCCATGAGTCCGCGGCGACTCGACCTCACGATGTCGCTGGCGACCGAGCTCGGAGTCCTGCAGGGCGTCGAGATGCTGGACCCGGGGTCAGCGAGCGATGACGAGCTCCTGCGTGTGCACACGTCCCGCTACATCGATGCCGTCAAGGCCGCTGGCGACCTGCCCCCTGGCGAGCACGTCGGGATGAGCCACGGGCTGGGGACTGCGGACAACCCGACATTCCCCGCTATGCACGAAGCCAGTGCCGCGGTTGCGGGCGGCACCCTGGCCGCAGCCCGGGCCATCGCCAGCGGGGCCGCGATACGAGCGGTATCGGTCGCCGGTGGGATGCATCACGCCATGCCCGCCGCGGCGGCGGGGTTCTGCGTCTACAACGACGCAGCTGTGGCTATCAGCTGGCTGCTCGACAACGGATACGACCGTGTCGCCTATGTGGACATCGACGTCCACCACGGGGACGGCGTCCAAACCGCCTTCTACGAGGACCCGCGGGTCCTGACCGTGTCCCTGCACCAGCATCCCGCCACCCTGTGGCCGTCGACGGGCTGGGCATCGGAGACCGGCGTCGGCCGAGCCGAGGGCACCGCAGTCAACCTGGCGTACCTCCCCGCGGTCACCGATGAGCTGTGGCTGCGGGGTTTCCACGCCGTGGTCCCGGGTGTGCTGCGGGCGTTCGAGCCCCAGATCATCGTCATGCAGGCCGGGTGCGACTCGCACCGTGAGGACCCGCTCGCCGACCTGTCGTTGACCGTCGACGGGCACCGGCGGTCCTACCTGGATGTCATCGCGTTGGCTGACGAGCTCTGCGAGGGCCGCCTGATCGCTATCGGCGGCGGTGGTTACGAGTTGGTGCGGGTGGTCCCGCGGTCGTGGACGCACCTCATCGCCGCAGTGCTGGGGGTCTCGGTTGACCCGACCACGGCGATCCCGGAAGGGTGGCGGTCCGCGGCTGGCCGGTTCACCGTCCCCGACCGCGTGCCACTAACCATGGGTGACGGAGAGGAACCGACCTTCGCCCCGTGGGAGCCCGCAGGAGCTGACCGCGGGGCGGAGATGGACCGCTCTCTGGCCAGACTCGACCAGTCGATCCTCGATACCCGCCGATCGGTCTACCCCCTACTGGGATTAGACCCGGACGATCCCCGGGATTGATCACCGCGCCGCTCACCCGGCGGCGCTCACCCCGCGACGACACCGCCCCTTCGACCCTGCCCTCTTCGACCCCGACCCACAGTCCCTGGAGGACCCCATGGCGCACCCCGGCGACCGCGCGAACGGTGACACGGCGACCGAGACCCCTACCGACTCCACCCCGGCGGTAGACCCGCCCGAGCACGCCTCGACCGACACCTCGGTCGAGGAGTACCCGGCGGGCTACCCCCACGAGTGGGCTGCGGACGTGCTCGGCTCCGACGGGAGGGCAGTGCGGGTCAGGCCGATCCTGCCCAACGACGCCGAGAAAATCTCCCGGTTCCACATCAGCCTGTCCGATCGCACGCGCTATTTACGCTACTTCGGGTCGCACGATGTCCTGTCCGAGCGGGAACTGGACCGGATGACGAACGTCGACTACCGCGACCGGATGGCGTTCGTCGCCGAGCTGGGCGCGGAGGTCATCGGCATGGCGATCTATGAACGGTTGCCGAACTCGACTTTCGCGGAGGTTGCCTTCACGATCTCGGATCAGCACCAGGGACGCGGACTGGGGTCGATTTTTCTCGAGCACCTGGCCGGTGCGGCAGCCGAGTGCGGAATCGACCACTTCGAGGCCGAAGTGCTCTCGGAGAACAGATCGATGATCCAGGTGTTCCGGCGGGCCGGGTACGAGATCTCCCGCTCTTTCGACGGCTCCACACTGCACCTCGAGTTCGCGATCGACCCCACCGAAGCGCTCACGAACGTTCGGAATTCGCGGGAGGCGGCGGCGGAGGCGCGGAGTCTGGCGCGAGTCCTCAACCCCGGTTCCGTCGCAGTGATCGGCGCCTCGGACCAGGTGGGCAAGATTGGCCACACAGTATTGCGCAACCTCATCGGGAGCGGCTTCTCCGGACCCGTCTACCCCGTCAACTCCGACGCTCGGTCGGTGCAGTCCGTACGCGCCTACGCCAGCGTCCGGGACATTCCGGATCCCGTGGACCTCGCGGTCGTGGCGGTGCCGGCCGCGTCGATGTCGGAGGTCCTCGATGACTGCCTGTCAAAGGGGGTGTCAACGCTCGTCGTCATCTCCGCGGGATTCTCCGACGTCGGTAGCGCCGGGGTCGTCTCCGAACGACGCCTGGTCAGCGAGGCGCGGGCCCACGGGATGCGAGTGGTAGGCCCCAACGCGCTCGGGGTGATCAACACCTCCGCCGATGTCCAGCTCAACGCGACCCTGGCCGAGTTCGTCCCTGGTCCCGGCCGCACAGGGTTCTTCTGTCAGTCGGGTGCGCTCGGTATCGCCATCCTCGCCGCAGCGGCGCGGCGCGGCCTGGGGTTGTCGACGTTCGTCTCCGCAGGCAACCGCGCCGACGTCTCCGGTAACGACCTACTGCAGTACTGGGACACCGACACGGCGACCGAGGTGGTGCTGCTCTACCTGGAGAGCTTCGGTAACCCGCGCAAGTTCTCAAGGATCGCTCGGCGCGTTGCCCGCAACAAGCCGGTGGTGGTGGTCCGTCGCGCGGTTGACGACCTGGAGTCGGGAGTCGAGGGGCTCACCGCGAACGCTATCGGTGGGCTGTTCCGTGACTCGGGCCTGATCCAGGTGGACTCCATCACCGACATGTTCGACACCGCAACGCTGCTGGCCTACCAGCCGCTGCCCGCAGGTGGTCGTCTGGGAATCGTCGGCAACTCCTCCGCGGTCGGACGCCTCGGTGGGGACGCCGCCCGTCAGCAGGGCTTCACCGTGGCGCATTCGGTCGACCTGGGGGCCAGCGCGTCTCCCGACGAGTTCCGCGACGCGATCACGGACGTTCTCAAGCGTGACGAGGTGGACTCCGTGCTCACGGTGTTCGTGCCCCCCGTCGCGACGGAACCCGACGCGTACGCCGAGGCGATCCGTGCCGCGGCAGGCGAGAGCACGAAGCCGGTGGTGAGTACGTTCCTCGCCGGAGAGGGGCTGCCGGAGGGACTGACCGTGACCGACGAGTCCGGGGTGGCGGCCCGCGGCTCCATACCGTCCTACCCGTATCCGGAACGGGCCGTGTCCGCACTCGTGCGTGCCCGACGGTACGCCGAGTGGCTCGACAAGCCTGCCGAGGAGCCGGCCAAGTACGAGGACATCGACCGTGCCCGCGCACGGGAGTTGGTGGATTCACTGTGCCAACTCCATGCCGGGACCGAGTCATTCGAGCTCACACAAGGCCAGGTCCGCGCACTGTTGGAGTGCTACGGGATCGACATCGTCGACTATCGAGTCGTGACCGATGTCGAGCAGGCCGTGATGGCCGCCGACGAACTGGGATACCCGGTGGCAGTCAAGGCGATGAGTGACAGATGGCGGACCCGCAGTGACCAGTCCGGCGTGCGACTCGACCTCGTCGACTCCGCCGCGGTGCGCCACGCCTTCGCGTTCCTTCAGTCCACCACCGGCTCGCGGGCCCTGCACGTGCAGAAGATGGCCACCAAGGGCGTCGCCGTCACCATCCGGGTAGCCGACCACCCGATCTTCGGTTCCCTCATCTCGTTCGGGCTTGCCGGCATGCTGTCGGATCTGCTCGCTGACCGGGCGTTCAGCACACTGCCGATCTCACCCGGTGAGGCGGCGGCGCTACTCGACCGGCCCCGTGCCGCAGCGATCCTCGACGGCTATGCAGGCGACGCGGCGGTCGATCGAGGCGCGCTGGTCGAGCTCATGGGGCGCGTCTCATGCCTTGTCGACGACATACCTGAGATGCGCCGACTGTCGGTGGACCCGGCGCTCGCCGAGCCCGACGGCCTGGCCGTCCTCTATGCGACGGTCAGGCTGGGCCCGCCGCCCAGGTTCAGCGGCGATGAAGGTCCCCGCCGACTGCGCTAGCAATGAGGCCACCGAGCGACCAGGCCCGCCAGGCGTACACAGCGCGTGGGGACGCCGCGTATCGCGGGCGTACCGAGCAGCCCGGCCCCGAACGGAAGGAAGGGCCCCGCTTGTCCTGATGGGGGAGAGGCGGGGCCCTGAGGTCCTGAACTCGCGGTGCCGTGGGCTCGCGAGAATCCGGGGGTTCGTGATCAGGCGCGTGCGATCAGACGGCGTAGGACCGGAGCTTGTCGGCGCGCCGACCTTCGCGGAGCTTGGCCATGACCTCGCGCTCGATCTGCCGGACCCGCTCGCGAGACAGCCCGAAACGTTTACCGATCTGGTCGAGGGTGCGGGGCTGACCGTCGTCGAGGCCAAAGCGCAGCGTGATGACCTGCTGCTCGCGTTCCTCGAGGGTGGAGAGGACCGCGCGAACATCGGAATGCATCACGTTGGTCACCACGGTGTTCTCGGCACTGGTGGCTTCGGCGTCTTCGATGAAGTCACCCAGCGGTGCCTCCTCGTCCGCGCCGACCGGCATGTCCAGACTCACCGGGTCACGCGAGTGATCCAGCAGTTCCTCGATCTTGTGCGCGGGGATCCCCGACTCCTCGGAGAGCTCGTCGAGGGTCGCCTCGCGGCCGAGTTGCTGGTGAAGCTCGCGCTTGATCCGGGCGAGCTTGTTGACCTGCTCGACGAGGTGGACGGGCAGTCGGATAGTCCGTGACTGATCGGCCATGCCGCGGGTGATCGCCTGGCGGATCCACCAAGTGGCGTAAGTGGAGAACTTGAAGCCCTTGGCATAGTCGAACTTCTCCATTGCACGGATTAGCCCGAGGTTGCCTTCCTGGATGAGGTCCAGGAGCGGCATCCCGCGGCCCGTGTAGCGCTTGGCCAACGAGACCACCAGCCGGAGGTTGGCTTCGAGCAGGTGGGCACGGGCAGCCTCGCCCTCCGCGACGACCACCTTGAGGTCGGCCTTCCTGACCGGACCCAGACGCTTCTTGGTCTCCAGTAGGTGCTTGGCGTAGAGACCGGCTTCGATCCGCTTGGACAGCTCCACTTCGTCCTCAGCGTTCAGCAGTGCCGTCTTGCCGATACCGTTGAGGTAGACACGGACCAGGTCAGCGCTCGGGCTCTGACCATCCGGTTCCGCCTCCGTCCGACGGTCCGATCGGGTGGTGGCTGACGTCATGTCTCCTCCTCCTGCCGGCTTTGTGACGAGGCCGGCTTTCGGTTGCTGGTGGACCGATCAGGCCCGTGGCCGGGTCACGGTCACGTACTTACACAACGGCGGGAGCGCCGGGATTGTTCCCGGGCCGATGATCTCGGTCACGATCGGTCACGAACACCGCGCTAACCGGAGCCGGGGGTCTCCACCAGAACAGTGACCGGGCCGTCGTTGACGGAGTGGACCTGCATCATCGCGCCGAAGACTCCCGTGGCCACCTCGAGTCCACGCTCCCGAAGCCCCCGCACGACGGCATCCACCACAGGTTCGGCCACTTCACCTCGTGCAGCCCCCGACCACGACGGGCGCCGGCCCTTGGCGGTCGAGCCCATGAGGGTGAACTGGCTGACGACAAGTATCGGGGCGCCCACTTCCGCGGCGCTGCGCTCCTCCTGCACGATCCGCAGCTCCGAGATCTTGCGGACCATCGTCGCGACGTCGGCCTCGTCGTCGTCCTTCGCCACCCCGAGCAGCACCAGCAACCCGGGGCGCGACAGGGCCCCGACGACCTCGCCCTCCACAGTCACCGAAGCCTCGGTGACCCGGGACACCACCGCCCTCATCCCGCCGTCTCCACCGGCGCGGCGGCGGCGACCCCCGGGGGGAGGAGTCCCGACACCCCGACGGGAACGATGAACCCGTGGATGAACAGGTCCGCGACCACCCGTCGGACCGGGACGGCGAGGACGTCCGGATCCTCCCCGGCGCCCACCGCGGCGAGTACCACCAGGTCCTCCAGCGGCAGCGCACCGGTCCGCGCCCCCCGCAAGACGCTCGCCGTGAGGGGGTCAATCTCGTGCCGCCATCGAGCGCCAGTGACGCGCTCCACCACGACCGTCGATGGGCCCGGGGAGCCCCCGGCGTCAGGCCCGGCGGGGCCGAGGGCTTCCGAGACGTGCAGGTGGACATCCGGCGATACGGTGAAGACCGTGGCATCCAGTGCGCGGTCCTGCCCGCCGAGTCGCTCCGTAGCCTCTCGCAACCACGCGGTACGTGCGAAGTACGCCTCCGCCTCATCTCCGAGGCCCTCCCCGAACTGATGGGTGAGGTCCTCACACAGCACCGACGATGGCCCGTTGATCCGCCGCAGGTAGATATACCCGAAGCCGACCCCAGACACTCCCTCCTCAGCGAAGTGGTCCAGCCAGGCGCCCGCCGCACGCGAGTAGGCCCCGTCGCGCGTGTCCATGCCCTCGTCGGTGAGCCAGGTCCATACGTAGAGGCCGGGGTCGGATGCGTCGCGCCTGACGACCCACGCGTCCACCCCTTCGGCCGGCACCCACGACGCGACGTGAGTCCGCCAGTCGGTGTCCTCCCTTTCCACCCACGACGCCAGCAGGACCGCGGTGCCTCCGTCCACCAGATGGTCGGGCGCGCCCGACACGACGGTCCGGCTGGCACCGTCGAGTTCCAGACCCGATTCGCGGTAGGAATGGCCGGTCTCGGGCGGGCCCACCACGAACGGGGGATTCGCGACTATGCGGTCGAACCGGCGCCCCGCAACGGGCTCGAACCACGGGCCGCGCAGGAGTTCGGCCTGCTGCCCGTTGATGGCCAATGTGGCGGCCGCCAGCTCGAGGCACCGCGGGGTGATGTCGGTGCCGGTAACCGAGCGGGCGGTTTCCGACGCGTGGACCATCTGGATCCCGCATCCGGTGCCTAAATCCAGGACGGACTCTGCGGGGGAGGTGGGCGTGACACGCAGTAACGAGAGCGTCGCCTCTCCCACTCCAAGCACGTGATCGGGTCGGGTCGAGGTGTGGACCATCGATCCGTCGACGTCCGCGAACACCCAGCGGGTTCCGTAGCCCGTGTCCACTGGGCGGAGGTCGATCGCCGCACGAACCGAGGCTCCGTCGTCGACCGCGCTCCACAAGCCGGCGTCGACGCCGGCCCGCGCCGGGACCCCGGGCAGCACCGCGGCCACCTCAGATTGGGGGAGTGGGTCACCCAACACGAACAGTCGGACGAGCGATCCGACCGCACCCGCCCCGAGTGCATGACGGCGTACCACCGCGGCATCGGATCTGCCCAGCGACGAGACCGCTTCCGGCCCCAGTGCCCGCTCCAGCCCCTCGACCGTGTAGTCGTGCTGACGGAACGCCTCCGCCAGCACGGGGGCGAGGTCGGCGAGCGTCGGGGTCGGGCTGGTCACTGGTCGGGGTCGCTCTCGTTGGTGGATGGGGTGGGGTCGGTCGGGGTGGTGAAGTCGGTGGGGGCGGAATCGTGCGCCCGGGAAGCCCGGGTGGTCTCGTCCGGACCGAGGCGGAGCTCTCCGGTGCCGGGGCCGCCAGCGCGTGCGGACGGTCCGTCGGTGCCGGTGAGGCTGGGTGGCAGAGAGTACGGGGTGTTCGACGAGAGTCGCCCCGCCGAGTAGGTCCGTGCCTGCCCCTTGGGGAGCGGAGGCCTGTCGTTGGCGCCGATGACTGCGATCCAGGGGATAGGGATGGACCCCGCCACGATCGCCAACGCTATCCACGGATTGTGCCAGAGCGCCAGCGATCCCGCGGCGAGGAAGAGGGCGGGAATCCGCACGCTCATCAGTAGGAAATATCGCTTCTTCCGGGCCGCGAGTTCGTCGTGATACGACTGCCGCGCGCCTGTGATGAGGACGGGTCTCGAGGTGTCGTCCCGATCCCCGGATCGTTGACGGCGGAAGTCGGGTGCCATGGGGCCCAAGGTACTCCGGCGTTGGCGCCACGACGGTGGGGTGCGGCATCATGAGGGGGTGAGCACCACCCGGACGAAGACACTCGAGCGTCCCGAGGTCACGACGACCGAGGAGACGCAGGACGACGCACCCAAATTCTTCCACTACGTGGATAAGAGCAAGATCGCCGAGAGCGCGGTCATGGGCACCTACGTGATCGCCCTGTGTGGTGAGGTATTCCCCGTCACCCGCTCCGCAAAGCCCGGATCGCCGGTCTGCCCGGAGTGTAAGCGCGTCTACGAAGCTCTGAAGCCTGGTGAGTGACCCCGGCGCGGTCCCGGGCCCAGACGAACAGACCGCAGAATCCACAGCCTTACCGGCCGGGGGCTCGTCGCTGCGCGCCTGGCAGCGCACCGCCCTGCGCAAGTACCTCATGGCGCGTCCGAAGGACTTCCTCGCCGTGGCGACACCGGGGGCCGGAAAGACGACGTTCGGACTGAGAGTCGCCTCCGAACTGCTCGCAGACCGCACTGTCGACTCGATCACCGTGGTGGCCCCCACCGAACACCTCAAGTACCAGTGGGCTGCTTCCGCTGCGCGGGCCGGCATCGCCCTGGACCCCGAGTACTCCAACACCTCGGGTGCCCTCGCACCTGAATTTCACGGCGTGGTGGTGACGTACGCCCAGGTAGCGGCACACCCGTTCAAACACCGGGAACGGACCGCTTCCCGACGCACCTTGGTGATCCTCGACGAGATCCACCACGGCGGCGACGCCAAGAGTTGGGGAGACGCGATTCGTGAGGCGTTCGAGGACGCGGAGCGTCGCTTGTCGCTGACCGGTACACCTTTCCGGTCCGACGACAGTCCAATTCCGTTCGTCACCTACGAGCCCGACGGCCAGGGACACCAGCGGTCCAAGGCCGACCATTCCTACGGTTACGCCGATGCACTGGCCGACGGCGTGGTCCGCCCGGTGGTGTTCCTCGCGTATTCCGGAGAGGCCCGGTGGCGCAGTAACGCGGGTGAAGAGTTCTCGGCCCGGCTCGGTGAGCCGCTCAGTGCCGACCAGACGTCCCGCGCCTGGCGTGTTGCCCTCGACCCCCACGGTGACTGGATGCCAGCGGTTCTCCAGGCCGCGCATACCCGGCTACGGCAGATCCGCGCCGGCGGCGTCCCTGATGCGGGCGGACTCGTCATCGCCACCGATCAGGAACGAGCGCGGGAGTACGCGGCCCTGCTCACAGAGATCACCGGCAGCACGCCGACACTCGTCCTGTCCGACGACCCCACCGCCTCCAGCAGGATCGGCACCTTCGCCGACTCCACCGACGAGTGGATGGTCGCAGTCAGGATGGTCTCAGAGGGCGTCGACGTGCCGCGCCTGTGCGTGGGCGTGTATGCCACCAGTGCGTCGACCCCCCTGTATTTCGCTCAGGCGATCGGGCGGTTCGTCCGGTCTCGCCGGCCCGGCGAGACCGCGTCGGTGTTCCTGCCATCCGTTCCCGTGCTGCTCCAGCTGGCTTCGCAGATGGAAGCACAGCGAGACCACGTTCTGGGCAAGCCGCACCGGGAGGACGGCCTGGAGGACGAGCTGCTGGCGCAGGCCAACCAGCGACAGGACGAGCCCGACAACGCGGACGAGGAAGACAAGGGGTACATCTCCCTCGGCGCCGACGCGGAGCTCGACCAGATCGTCTATGAGGGGTCGTCCTACGGCACGGCCACATTCGCGGGAAGCGAGGAGGAGGCCGACTACATCGGGCTACCCGGCCTGTTGGGCGCCGACGATGTGAAGGCCCTGCTACGGCAACGCGAGAAGGAGCAGATCAAACGCACCTCCGCGCAGTCTGCGTCCGGGGCCGGGTCTGTCGCGGTCGTCGGTGCCGACCCGACAGTCTCCGGTGCGACGATTCCCGGTAATGCCGCCGGTCCCGGCGCGCACGCCGGCGCCGCCGCGGAGCGGGTGGCCTCCGCTGCGGAGCTCAAGGATCTGCGGCGTCAGCTCAACACCCTCGTGTCGGTGTACTCAGGCCGCTTGGGAAAGTCGCACGGTGCGATCCACTCCCAGTTGCGCAACGCATGCGGCGGCCCGCCAGTGCCAATGGCCTCGGCCGAGCAGATCCGCGAACGGATCACCTTGCTTCGCAGCTGGTAGCTAACGGGGTTGCGGGGGCACTCACTCTGATTGCGTCGGACACTCCCGGACGCCCTGACGGGCCGTAGCCAGCCACCCTTCTGGCAGATGACAGTGGGCCCTCGCCGAATTCTCGGCGAGGGCCCACTGTGCGTGGCCAGGTCAGTCCAGGTAGTCCCGCAGCACCTGGGAACGCGACGGGTGGCGCAGCTTCGACATCGTCTTGGACTCGATCTGCCGGATGCGTTCGCGCGTGACCCCGTAGACCTGCCCGATCTCGTCGAGAGTGCGCGGCAATCCGTCGGTGAGGCCGAAGCGTAGCCGCACCACGCCCGCCTCACGCTCAGACAGTGTGTCGAGGACGGAACGGAGCTGGTCCTGCAGCAGCGTGAAGCTCACGGCGTCCACGGCCACCACAGCCTCGGAGTCCTCGATGAAGTCACCGAGTTGCGAATCGCCCTCATCACCGATGGTCTGATCGAGCGAGATGGGCTCCCGGGCGTACTGCTGGATCTCCAGCACCTTTTCGGGAGTGATGTCCATCTCCTTGGCAAGTTCCTCCGGGGTGGGCTCGCGGCCCAAATCCTGGAGCAACTCGCGCTGGATACGGCCGAGCTTGTTGATGACCTCCACCATGTGCACCGGGATGCGGATGGTGCGGGCCTGGTCGGCCATGGCCCGAGTAATGGCTTGTCGGATCCACCAGGTGGCGTAGGTCGAGAACTTGTAGCCCTTGGTGTAGTCGAACTTCTCGACAGCACGGATCAGTCCGAGGTTGCCCTCCTGGATGAGGTCCAGGAACGCCATACCGCGGCCGGTGTAGCGCTTAGCCAGCGAGACGACGAGTCGCAGGTTTGCCTCGAGCAGATGGTTCTTGGCGCGGACGCCGTCCCGCTCGATCCACTTGTAGTCGCGGCGCTGGGCGGTGGTGAGCTTCTCGCCCCGCTCGACAACCTGCGCCATGAACCAGGTGGAGTAGAGGCCGGCCTCGATGCGCTTGGCCAGCTCGACCTCTTCCTCAGCGTTGAGGAGGGCGACCTTGCCGATCTGCTTGAGGTAGGCGCGTACGGAGTCCGCCGAAGCAGTCAGTTCGGCGTCCTTGCGCGCTTGGCGCAGTGCCTCTGACTCGTCCTCGTCCCAGACGAAATCGCCGGACGCCTTGTCCTTGGCGGTGGGCTCTTCCTTGGTCTCCTCGTCGGCTTCGACGTCCTCGACATCGACCTCGACGTCCTCAAGCTCTGCTGTGTCCGGCTCGATTTCCGGGGCGTCGGTCTGCTCGTCATCAACCTGGACGCCGTCGACGCCCTCAGGCTTCGTCGGGGAAGCGGTCTTCTTAGCCGCCGTCTTCTTCGCCGCCGTCTTCTTGGCGGCAGTCTTCTTCGCGGCCGTCTTCTTGGCCGGGGCCTTCTTCGCGGCGGTCTTCTTGGCCGCCGTCTTCTTCGCGGGCGCCTTGCGCGCGGCGGTCTTCTTGGCGGGGGCCTCGCCGGTGACCTCGGCGCCCAACGGATCGCCGCTCGCCGCGGAATCCGAACTGGTGGTCTTCGTGGCTGCCACAAACGCCCCTTCACAACCGGTTACTTGATGGGAATCGGGGAGCGATGCCGCCTTCTGCAGACACTCGAGCCGTCCGCCTTGCGGTACCGGGCCCGTCCCCGGCCGGTACGTGTTCCCGGCATGGGCCATTGTAACGAGATTCCGCCCGGGGGGTCGCACCCGGCGGGGTTGGTCAGGGTCAGACACCGCCGTCTGGTAGAGCCCCGCTGAGGTCGAGGACACCCGAATGCCCGGCTGCATACAGCGCCGCACCGATGATCCCGGCATCGTTGAGCCGGACCGCGGGTCGCACGGGGGTGCGGTTCTCCAGCAGCGGGAACCACTCGTCTGCGGCCTCGCTGACCCCGCCGCCCAGCACAAACGCACGGGGCCACAGCAGGTCCTCGATCGAGCGCAGGACGTTGGACACGTGTGGGGCCCATTCGGCGAAGCTCAGCCCGTCGCGTGCTCGAACTGCGGCGGAGGCGAGGTGCTCGGCCTCGTCGAATCCACGGCCGGCGATGTCCTCGACGATCAGGTGCCCGAACTCGGAGTTGGGTAGGAGCTTCCCGTTGAGAAGGAGGGCGGAGCCGATGCCTGTACCGAACGTCAACAGGATCACCAGTCCGTCGACGCCCTCTCCGGCGCCGTAATGCACTTCGGTCAACCCGGCGGCGTCGGCGTCGTTGAGCATGAGGACTGGGCGGCCGGGAAGGTGCCGGTCGAACAACTCGCCCACGTCGCACCCGATCCACGACTTGTCGATGTTGTGGGCGATCCGCGCCACACCCTCGTGGATGACGCTCGGCAGGGCGATCCCGACGGGACCTGCCCAGTCGAATTCCTCGACCATCTCGCTGATGGCTCCGGCGATCGCGTCGGGCGTGGCCGGTTGGGGGGTCGACCGCACGAGCCGGTCGCCGATGAGCTCGCCCTGTGTGAGGTCGACTAGCCCCACCTTGATCCCGGTGCCCCCCACGTCGACGCCGAGGCCAGTCGGGGTGTCCCGTAGGAGGTTGGTCGCGGAGGGAACTGGAATGGACATGTCGGGCTCCTGGGTGGCGGGCCGTGGGCGTGGGTCGTCAGGTGCCCGGGCCGTCGGGGCACGATGGGCGTGGGGCGACTGCCAGGGTATCTGTCGGTCGCACCGCCCGGCGGGTTCATCACCGCAGTGGAACAGGAATACGACGACGAGGAGCTAGACATGACGGAGCGGGGATCGGGCGCGGCGGTCGGCCGAACTGGCCCGGAGTTCATCGACGAGTTGCGCGCGCTCGCGGAGCGGTTGGCCACATCCGGCGGTGACGTCGCCCGGCGGATGCTCGCCGAGTTCGGGCCTTCTGGCCTGGAATCGCGGGCGAAGACGTCGATGACGGACCCGGTGACCGTCATCGATACCTCGGTGGAAACGCATCTGCGCGAGGAGATCGAATCGTCCCGGCCGGGAGACCGGGTACTGGGTGAGGAGGGCGGCGAACCGAGCCGTGCCGATGCAGGACCCCCTGGCGGGGGCGGTGTGCGCTGGGTGGTCGACCCGGTCGACGGGACCGTCAACCTGCTCTACGGCATTCCGTTCACGGCTGTCTCGGTGGCCGCGGAGGTGGACGGCTTCGTGGTGGCGGGGGCGGTGCACAACATCGTCACCCGCGAGACCTGGTCCGCAGGACTCGGCCGCGGTGCGACTCTGCGGGTGGTCGACGGTGCAACCAGATCGCTACGGGGATCGGGGTGTGAGGATGTGTCGCTGGCCCTTGTGGGTACCGGGTTCGCCTATGACCCCGAAATGCGAGTCGAGCAGGGGCGAGTGGTGTCGGGTCTCCTGCCGCGCGTGCGAGATATCCGGAGGTGCGGATCGGCGGCGCTGGATCTGTGCATGGTGGCGGGTGGCCAACTGGACGCCTACTACGAGCGGGGTCTGAAACCGTGGGACTACGCCGCTGGCGCTCTCGTCGCGAGAGAGGCTGGTGCAGTGGTGGCCGTGTCTGCCGACGACGGGGTTCCGACCACCGCTGCGACGCCCGGCGTGGCGGATGATTTCCTGGCGCTTCTCGCAGACCTTTCGGGCGCGGTCAGCAGCTGACGGTGCGCGCGGCGTCCAATTCGGCGGAGATTGGCTGGCGTCCGACCTTGAGTTCGTCGAGTGCGCCCACGGCTGCCGCCGAGTCGGACAGCCTCGAGAAGATGGTGCCCAGGGCAAGATCGACCGTGTCGTCCTCGCGGCCGTCGGCCACCAGTTGCATGCACGGTGCCGCGAGTGAGAGTGATCTCGCTGTCGCCTTTCCCGCGTCGCCGTAGCGGATCTGCCCATGGCACTCGAGTGCCTGCCCGTAGACCGGATCGTTGCCAATGGCATCCGAGCCCGCGGTCTGGAAACCGCGTTCGGCGAGTTGCGCGGCGACGGCCCCGGCCTGACCGCTCTGTCCGTTCGCGTTGAGTACGCGTACCCGGGTCTCGTTGAGTGTGGCCGGATCGATCCCGTCCAGCGCGTCGGCGGGTTGTTCGCGCAGTCCAACATCCTCGGCCATGGGTGTCAGAGGACAGGCTGCTGCCTGCGTCGCGGCGTCGTTGCCACGCAGGGCGGCGGCCCAGACTAGGGCTCCCAGCGCCAGCACAACCACCAAGAAAACGACATAGGCGGAACGCAGAAGTTGGAGCCCCCGCGTGGGGGTCGGACTCGGCGTCGCCTGGGTGCTGAGGTGGACGACCATGAGGGCCTTTCCTGCAGGTGAACGGGGTGCGAGCCGCGGCGGGCCCTGGCTCACCACTGTAATCGTCGGGTACTCATTGTCTCGGTCGGCGCACTGGCAGTTTCGGCGGATGAAAATGCTGGGATATTCCGTTACTATGCGTGCGCTGGTCGCTCCACGACCGATTCGCGCGCCCCCCACACTGACCCGCAGAAAAGAGACTCATGGCAACCGACTACGACGCCCCCCGCAGGACCGAGGCCGACGAGCTCACCGGAGATTCGCTGGAGGAGCTGAAGGCCCGCCGAGTAGAGGGAGCCACCGGCGAGGTCGATGTGGACGAGACGGAGACCGCCGAGTCCTACGAGTTGCCCGGCGCCGACCTGTCAGGCGAAGAGCTCACCGTTCGAGTCGTGCCGAAGCAGGACAACGAATTCACCTGTGGCGAGTGTTTCCTGGTGCATCACCGCAGCCGTTTCGCCGAGGAGCGTGACGGGATGCCGATCTGCGTGGACTGCGCTGGTTAGTCTGTACCTTCGCGGCGGAGGCGGCCGGCGGTCAGCTGTAGTGGTTGTCCGGTAGCGCCGCCGCGAGCCCCTCGGGGTCACGAGTGCTGATGAGCCAGTACGGAGTGGGATCCATCGGGTCGTCGAGGACCACGATCACCATCGTGGGAATGTATCCACGGTGGACTACGAAGGCCTCGGGATCGAGCTGCCGACCCATGGCGGCTTGTTTGGCGGTGGCGGGAACCACCGCGCTGCGGGCGATGGCGTCGAACGGCAGGCGGGCTCGCCCCGCGTACAGGGTCCCTCCTCCCTGCCCGTCGGACTCGACCTCGATCCTCGCTCGGCCGACGGAGATGAACAACCAGGCGAGCAGGGCGGGGACTACGACCACCAGCAGCCACATCCACCATCGGGCGCCGATCATGAGTGCTTGGGCCACCACGACGATGGTGACCGCGGCGAGCAGTACCCACCACCATGCCGGGACGCGGAGGGATTCCGAGTGGACCGGACGTGGCGCTCGGTCGGGCGGTGGGCGGAGATCTTCTTCGGTCACGACTTCAAGAGTATCGAGCAACCGGGCCGGACCCGGCAGGAGGGCGGAAGCGCCATGAGCAATCCGAACGACGCGAACGGAACCGGCGGGGTGCTGCGGGTACGCCGTCTGGACGGCGGCCTTCCCCTGCCCGTCCGGGCGCACGCCACCGATGCCGGTATTGACCTGCACGCCGCGCACGAGTGCGAGTTGGCGCCGGGACATCGAGCCCTCGTGGGGACGGGGGTCGCAGCAGCGATTCCCGTCGGCTTCGTTGGCCTGATCCATCCACGGTCCGGACTGGCCGCGCGCGCAGGATTGTCGATCGTCAATTCGCCGGGCACGATCGACGCCGGATACCGCGGGGAGATCAAGATAAACCTCATCAACCTGGACCCCTCCGAACCGGTCCACATCGGGCGCGGCGATCGGATCGCCCAGCTCCTGATCCAGCGAGTCGAGCTGTGGCAGGTGGTCGAGGTTGACGAGCTCGACGAGACATCCCGGGGCGAAGGCGGCCACGGATCGACTGGCGGACACCACCGCCTGACCTGACCGGCGCCGACCTCGTTGGGTAGCGTCGATCGAGACGGTCCCGTTCGGGACCGGGTCGCACGGGGAGAGGATTTCCACCATGTTCGGACGAAAGAAGCCGGTGACCGGGGCTCCCGACACCACCGCGGCCGCCGAGCAGGAGTCGCAGGCCCCGTCCACGACGGGCCCCCTTGACCGCTCGTCAGTCGGTGACGTCGCCGGTTACTACACCGCGCTCGGGTGGGGCCACATCGACCTCGGATCCCTGGTCATCGGCGTTCCACAGGGTCGGGACCTGAACGTCGCACTGGACCCGAACGGCCAGCCCGAGTTCCATGTGGTCACCCAGGTTTCGAGGGTCATTCCACGGGCGTTCGCCGCGCCCAAGTCAGCGGGCCAGTGGCGGGCGATGGTCACCGGCATGCGTGAACAGCTCGAGCAGCAGAGCGACGACGTCTCGGTGGTGGACGGTCCGTGGGGGCGCGAACTGGTGGCGGTTCTGCCGGGGGCGGTATTCCGTGCGATCGGCGTTGACGGCAACCGGTGGACGGCTGAGGTTCGTGTCATGGCAACTCCCGAACTTGCGGAACAGGCTGCGGAGGAGGGGCGCGAGGTCTTCCGACACCTGCTCATCAACCGTGGAGACGGTCCGATGCCGGTCCGCGAACAGCTCGCGCTGACTATTCCGGACGAGATCCAGCAGGCGCTGACGCAGGCGCAGTCCCAGCTTGCTGCCCAGCAGCAGGCCCAAGCCTTCCAGCAACAGATGGCGGCCGGCCAGGACGGCCAACCGTCGGCGCAATCCCAACAATCACTCGGCCCTCAACCCCAGAGCCCACAACCCCAGAGCCCCCAGGCGCAGCCTGCCGCTCCGGCGGCGACGGGCGGTGCGCCCGGGTCCCCGCGTAGGGAGGGAAGCGCAATGGATCGCCTTCGCAGCGGGGACGATGACCTGTGACGAACGCTGATCAGCGACTCGGGAGCTGACCGTGCCGTTACCGAGAACGCTCAAGAATCTGACCTCCCGGCTGACAGATCCGGTCGAGCTCCTCGACGCAGCCGATCTCGCGGGGCGGGTTCACCGCACGGGATGCGCGCATGTCGCGACTGTCTCGCGGGGGGATCACGTGACGCTCACCGGGCGCATCCGCACGGTGGAGACGTGCGGGGGAGAGGACTTTCTGGGTCTCACCGCAGAAGTCTTCGACGGCACCGGGGCAGTCGAAGTGTGTTGGCTCGGGCGTCGCACCATCCCGGGGATCGACACGGGACGGTTCGTCCGCGTCATCGGACGGGTCGGCATGCGGCACGGACACAAGATCATGTACAACCCGCGCTACGAGCTGCTAGACGAACAGCCTCGCCCCGAGCGGGGAGGAATCGCGTGACAGAGCCTCTACCGGAGGCAGGGGCATCCGACGCCGGTGCAACTCCGGACGAATCGGGAGCTCCGCGCAGGAAGGCCGCGTTCGGTGATCCCGACGCGTCCCTCATCGATCAGATGGGCGGAATCCGGGGACTGGTCTACTCGTCGATCCCGATCCTCGTTTTTGTTCCTATCAATGGATTCTGGGGCCTGACGACGGCCATCTGGGGCGCGCTTGGCGTCGCCGTGGCGATGCTCGCCTGGTCGCTAGGACGTCGGGAAAACCCGCAGCCGGCGATCTCGGGATTCCTCGGTGTGGCAATCTGTGTGTTCATCGCCTGGCGGACCGGGGACGCGAAGGGGTACTTCCTCTACGGCATCATTACCCAGGCCGTGTACGGCGCGGCCTTCGCAATCTCGGCGTTAGTCCGCTGGCCCTTGGTCGGGGTGATCTGGGGTTTTCTTGACGGAAGAGGGATGGCCTGGCGTCGCATCCCCTCGGCCCGTCGCTGGTATACCGTGGCGACGTCGTTCTGGGCAGGACTTTTCGCGATCCGGGCCGTCTTGCAGTACGCGCTCTACCTCAATGATGAGGTCAACTGGTTGGGCGCTGCGCGTATCGGAATGGGATGGCCATTGGCTCTCGTGGCGTTCCTCGGAACGATCTGGGCGGTCCGGCGGGCGTCCGTACACGAGAAGGGATCGGAGTATAAGTCTGTCCCGGACACCGGGGCCTGTGCCGACCCAGAGGACGGCGCTGGCATGCCGTGACGCCGCGCACCTCGACGTGACAAAGCCCCGACTACCGAAAGGTCATCGGGGCTTCGTTCTCCTGCGGTGACGGGGCCGTTCTACAGAGTTCAGACCACCGCGGTCGCAGCGCGAGAGAAGTCGCTCGGGCCAGTGATCATCCGGTACGCGTAGACCGAGGCGAGTGTGGTGACGGGGATCGCCACGAACAGGCCGACGAGCAAGGCCAGCGCGCCCACCAGGATGATGAGGACGTTGAGGACGGCCAACCCGAACAAGCTGCCCGCGTCAGACTTGATCGCGTTGAAACTCGATACGACGGCGTCGGTGGCGGTCATGTTGCGGTCAATGACGAAATACTGCGTCCAGTAGAGAAAGAATGCCACGACGACCGCGCCGATGATCAGGGCGAAGACGCCGATGACCGTGGCGATTCCCACGAGGATCGCGGCGACGACGAACCATCCGAAGTTATGGAGTTTGAAGAAGTCGCTGATCGCGGGCTTGTGCCCGTCCACCTCGAGAAGGGCGCCGCGGACGACGAATGCCTGGAAGAGCATGCCCACGAGGAAGGAGAGGATTTGCGCGAAGAGCACCACTGTCGCGGAATCCGAGTTGGCGAACTGGCCCGCGATTCCGCTGACCACCATGCTCGCCAGCGTGATGAGAACCCAGGGTAGCGGGTTGTTCTTGAACATCTGCCACCCGGCACTGACGGCCTGGGTCGGTGACACCTTGCGCATGAGCGGGCCCCCGCCGGGACCGCCGTGGGCGTACTGCCCGCCGTAGGCTGGGTCGCCGAATGGCTGCTGGCCATAACTCTGCTGACCGTAACCCTGTTGCCCGTACCCCGTCTGGCCGAATCCCTGGTCTCCGTAACTCTGCCCGGGGTAGGGCTCGTAGCCGTATCCCTGCCCCTGGTCCCCGTAGCCCTGGCCCCAGCCCGGCTGGCCTGAACTGTTCGGATCGTTCGGGAAGCCGTCCCCTGTCGGGGTACCTCCGGTTGTCATGACGTCTCCAGATCGTTAGGTGCGCCGCCGGGGAGTTCCCCGAGGCTATAGCTGAACCTAGTGCCGAGAAGCCATGTGTGGGAGGGGCAACTCGCCGTCCGCTTCACATCCCAGGGAGACGACTGGGCCCCGCTGACATGATGTCAGCGGGGCCTGCAGTCACCGAGACGGTGTGAATCAGAGGTTCGCGTCGATCTCGACGGCCTGTGCGACACCGGAAATCGTGCTGGCGATCTTCACTGCCTCCCACGCCTGCTCCTTGGTGACGCCCTCCTTGCGGATGACGTCATCGTGAGCAGCGGTGCAGTTCTCGCAGCCGTTGATCGTGGACACGGCCATCGACCAGAGTTCGAAGTCGGCCTTTTCCACGCCTGGATTCGCGATGATGTTCATCCGCAAGCCCATGCGGACCTGGGTGTAGTCGTTGCCCAAGAACTCTTTGGCGCGGTAGGCGACGTTGTTCATCGCCATGATCGAGGCGGCGCCGAGAGCGGCGTTGAAGGCCTCATCCGACAGGTGCTCGCGTGCCTCGTCGGCGATCTCCGACAAGACGGTCGCCGACCGTGTGGCGGCGGCGGTCGCGAGGAACGTTCCCCAGAGCTGTTGTTCGCTCAGCTCGGTCGAGCGCGCCAGTGACCCTAGGTTGAGCTTGAGATCCTTCGCGAACTCGGGGAGTCCGGACTTCAGGTTCTCGATGCTCACTTAATGCCCTCCTGCAGCATTTCCATCTTGTCGATGTTCTTGGTGGGGTCGTTCTTCTGCCAGTTGCAGGCGCAGACCTCGGACGACTGGAGAGCGTCGAGGACGCGCAGCACCTCGTCGACGTTACGGCCGACGGCGTCCGGGGTCACCGAGACGAACTGAATGACGTTGTCCGGGTCGACGATGAATGTCGCGCGATCGGCGACGCCGTCCGCGTTCTCGACTCCGAGGGCGCGGATCAGCTCGTGCTTGATATCCGACAGCAGCGGGAACGGCACGGTCTTGAGGTCGTCATTGGTCGCGCGCCAGTTGAAGTGTGCGAACTCGTTGTCGATCGAGCCCCCGAGAATCTGCGTGTCGCGGTCCTGGAAGTCCTCGTCGAGCTTGCCGAACGCGGCGATCTCAGTCGGACACACGAACGTGAAGTCCTTCGGGTAGAAGAAGATCACGCGCCACTTGCCCTCGTAGGACTGGTTGGTGATGGTCTCGAAGTAGTCCTCCGGCTGCTGGGCGTTAACGGCCCGCAGGTCACCGCCCTTGAGCGCGGTGAGTTCGAAGTCGGGAAACTGATCGCCGATGGTGAGAAGAGCCATGTGATCCTCCTGAGGATATGCCTGTGTCGGACGTACATGATCAACTATGCCCCACAGGTCGTGAGAGGTAAAGTCGATGAGAGGAAGATCACCCATAGGTTGTCGCAAAGAATCATCGACTTTTAGCTATTGATGGGCCTAAACTCATCGGCATGGCCGATCAGCGGTTCGTTCCGAGTCTCATGCAGCTCCGAGTGTTCCTCGCCGTGGCGGAGAGACTCCACTTCCGGAGCGCCGCTGAGGAACTCGGCATGAGTCAACCCTCGCTCTCTCAGGCACTTGCCACCCTGGAGGACGGCCTCGGTCTCCACCTCATCGAGCGCAGCACTCGCTCTGTCCTCGTCACGCCCGCTGGCCACCGGCTCCTTCCGTACGCACGGGCTGCGGTGTCCGCAATGAACGCGGTGGCTGACGCGGCGGCGGGAAGTGACGGTCCGTTGTTCGGCTCGCTGCGAATAGGGGTCATCCCGACGGTAGCGCCCTATCTGTTACCAGGGTTGCTCCCCGCGCTGGGTGAGCGATTCCCCGACCTGCTGCCGAGAGTCGTCGAGGACCAGACGGCCAGGCTTCTTGACGGTCTCCGCAGCGGCGTGATCGATCTGGCGATAATGGCCGTTCCCACCGACGCTGCGGGCGTGGCAGTTACGCCGCTGTACAACGAGCCCTTCGCGCTTCTCGTGCCCGCAGATCACGAACTCGCGGGTCAAGATGGCTTGCCGTTGGAGATCCTCGTCGACCAACCGCTGCTTATGCTCGACGAGGGGCACTGCCTGCGGGAGCAGACCGTGGAACTGTGCCGACGGGTCTCCGCCCCCGTGTTGGGTCGAGGGGAGTCGCGTGCCGCATCTCTCAGCACCGCCGTTCGGTGCGTGGCGGGCGGTTTGGGAGTGACGATCGTTCCCGAGTCGGCAGTCGGTCCCGAGACACAGGATCCTGGGATCGCTGTGGCGAGGTTCGCTGACCCCGTCCCGGGTCGGACAATCGGGTTGGTTCTCCGTACCGCCACGGCGGGCGGGGAGGCCTATGCCGAGTTTGGTCGTGTCGTGACCGAGGTCGCGGTTGACCGGTTTGACGCGACCCCGGTGTGACAACCTTTCAGCTCGCATCCGCGGTCGCGCGGCGGTCTGAAGAAGCTGACACGATCTCCAGCAGATCGATCGCGGCGAGGAACCTCGACCTGAGGGACTGCGTGCGTTCCATCCAATCCTTCTGAAAGGCGACGAACTCGCTCCGGCCCGCGCTGGTCTCAACGCGGATCGGCTGCAGACCCCAGGCGGAAAGATCGTAAGGGGACGACCGCATGTCCACCTCCCGTGCGTCGAAGGTGGCGCGGAGACAGTCGAGGAGGAGTTCGCCCGGTGCTCCCGCCTCCAGAGTCGCGGTATGGGCGTAGATGTCCATGCCTGCGTGGAGACAGGCCGGCTGCTCGAGGCGAAGCTGGTCGTCACGGGTGAGCAGAGTCCGGTTGAGGGGAGCCGCAGAATCGGTGAAGAAGCGGAACGCGTCGAAGTGCGTGCACTGCAGACGCGAACCGCGAACGACCTCGTCGATCCGCTCACGAGGCAGTCGCAAGGGCGTTTGGCCGTGTCGGACATCGTCGCGACGGGCACGGTAGAGCATCGCCCATTCGTGGAGGCCGAAGCAGCCAGTGGCACCCCGACGGGTCGCGGTGGCCGCGACCACGTCACGTGCCCGGACGATCCGGGAGCCGCGTCGCCGCCACACTGAGTCGGCGTCGACGACGAGCCCATCCCGGCCTGCCGCGGTGGCCCGGCGGTAGTGGCGCCACTCGCGCCGCTCGCCCAGGTGCGCGTTCTCCAACAGCACGCCCGGGCCCGGGTGCCACCGCCGGATGGTGGCGACGCTCGTACTGTAGTAGGTAAAAACGAAATCGACGACTGGGTGAGGCTCGCCCCTGCGACGTCGCTCCAGGTGCTCCGCGGTCAAGAGGTCGACCTGCTCATGGTGGCGTTGTTCGCGGAGTCTCCAGAGATCTTCCGGGACGACAACCGGGAGAGTCGCTCGCTGGTCCGAGTTCATGGGCTCTTCTTGCGCTTGGGGCGGTGCACTCGGGACTGTGCCGGTCTCCGCGGCTGGGAAGGGCGGCGCGACCGCGCCGCCGGGGCGGGCGCACGCCGTACGGGCGGCACGGCGACTGGCGGGCCGAAAAGCCCGTCGATGTTCAGCTCCGCGGTTGTCCGGGAGGCATCGACGATCTCGACGGTCATGCCGACCGAGCGCGCCTGGCTGGCGACCTTGTCCACGTCGTTCGGTCTGAGTACTGCGGCGACGACCCCGGCGTAGGTGTCGCCGCGGCCAGTGCGTCCCGAACGATGCACGAGGTCGTCTATGGAGTGAGGGGGGCCAATATGGATGACCTGTCCGATACCGTCGATGTCGAGGCCGCGCCCCGCGAGGTCGGTACTCACCAGGACTCGAACCGCCCCGGAGGCCAGGTCGGCGAATGCGGCTGCCCGGCGGGTGGGGGAGGCGGATCCCGCGACGCCGGCCGCGCTGACGCCGGTGTCGGAGATGGCCGTTCGCAGTCGTTCCACGGCGTCCCGTCGCGGGACGAAGAACAGTCCTCGGGTGCACCGCGCCGCTACGCGAACTGCCAGCCCGTACGGGTCCGTAGTCGAGAGAATGACCAGTCGACGAGGGGCCCCGGGGGCGGCAGCGTCGCGTCGGGCGCTCGCCACTGAGCCATGGGGTGAGTGCTCCACGCGGTGAACGCGCAGATTCGGGCGGAGTTGACTGAGAATCGCCTCGGTGGCGGCATCCGCTGTGGCGGTGGTCGCCAACAAGCTCGCAGCGGCGCAGTGGGCGAGCAGCGCTTCCGATTGCTCGACGAACGAAGGGCCAAGGAGTTGATCGGCCTCGTCGAGTACCACCACGCTCACCTGGCCCAGGGAGAGAGCCTTGGAACGGACCAGGTCGGCCAGGCGTCCGGGGGTGCCTACGGCCACATCGACAGGCGCGATGAGCGTACGACGGTCGTGTTTGAGGGGTCGCCCCCCGACGAAGGTCGCGACCTTCAACCCGGCGCCCGAGCACACCTCGGCAAGTACCTCGGCGTTCTGCTCCGCGAGTTCACGAGTCGGGGCAATGATCACGGCGCGGGGTCGGCCGGTCAGACTCGGTGAACCGGCCAGGCGATGCGCGACCGCGACGGCGAACACGAGAGTCTTGCCCGAGCCGGTGGGGGCGACCGCCAGGAGATCCTCGCCGCCAACTGCGTCGGCGAGGGCTGCAGCCTGGATCGGGGTAGGCGTGCCGGTAACGAGAGCTGTGACGGCATGTCGGATCGGGACCGCCACCCCGAGCTCGTCCAGGAGGCGGCCCAATTCACCGGGCCGCGGGCCGGTCAGATCCGCACCTCCGAACGGTCGCCGCTCCACAGGGTGTGGTAGCTGCCTTCGCGGTCGGTCCGCTGGTAGGTGTGCGCACCGAAGAAGTCACGCTGCCCCTGGATGAGTGCGGCCGGCAGGCGCTCGGTCCGGAGACCGTCGTAGTACGCCAACGCGGCAGAGAACCCCGGTGCAGGGATCCCGGCGGTGACTGCGGTCGTCACGACCCGGCGCCAGCTGTCCACGCAGTCGGACAGGGCCTCGGCGAAGTACGGCGCAGCCAGGAGGGTCGGGAGGTCCGGGTCGGCGGCGTACGCCTCACGGATGCGGTCGAGGAAGGTTGCCCGGATGATGCACCCCCCACGCCAGATGGTCGCGAGATCTCCACGGGCGACGTCCCACCCGTACTCGGCGCTGGCGGCCGTGATCTGGTCGAATCCCTGGGCATAGGCGATGACCTTGGACGCGTAGAGCGCGCGGCGGACATCCTCGACGAACTCCGACCCGAGCTCGGACGGTGTGGACAGCGCACCGGACGGCAGTTCCCGTCCCGCATCTCGCTGGGGGATCGAACTGGACAGTGCGCGTGCGAAGACAGCCTCGGCGATCCCGGTGACGGGTACCCCGAGGTCGAGGGCGGACTTTACGGTCCACCGTCCGGTGCCCTTCTGTCCGGCGCGGTCGACGATCACGTCGACAAGTGGCGAGCCGGTCTCGGCGTCGACCTGCGAGAGCACCTCCGCCGTGATCTCCACCAGGTACGAGTCCAGTTCGCCGGTGTTCCACTCCTTGAAAACCTCGGCCATGGCCGCGGGCTCGATCCCGGCGACGCCGCGGAGGAGGTGGTATGCCTCGCCGATCAGCTGCATATCCGAGTACTCGATGCCGTTGTGGACCATCTTGACGAAGTGGCCGGAACCGTCATCGCCGATATGCGTGCAGCAGGGCACCCCGTCGACTTTCGCCGAGATGTCCTCAAGCATCGGTCCGACAACCTCGTAGCTGGACGCCGGTCCCCCCGGCATGATGGATGGCCCCTCCAGCGCCCCCTCCTCGCCGCCGGAGATCCCCGCGCCGATGAATCGGATCCCGCGCGCGGCCATGGCCTTCTCGCGTCTGATGGTGTCAGTGAAGAGGGAATTGCCGCCGTCGATGATGATGTCGCCCTCATCGAAAGCGTCAGCGAGGGCCTCGATCACGGCGTCGGTGGGCGCTCCTGCCTGCACCATGACGAGGGCGCGCCGAGGCGTCTTAAGCGCGGACGCGAATTCTTGGATCGTTTCGGCGCGAACGAAGTTGCCATCGGTGCCGTGTTCGCCGAGCAGGGCGTCCGTCTTGCCGGCGGAGCGGTTGTGTACGGCGACGGTGTAGCCGCGGCGGGCGAAGTTGCGGGCGATGTTCGAGCCCATGACGGCGAGACCGGTCACCCCGATGTCGGCGCTTCCGGTGGAGACCGAGGTGGACGTCGCGCCTTCGCGTTCAATACTCATGGGTTCAGCGTAGTCGACGCCTCCAGGATGGTCGGACCTGCGGTGATGGGATTTCGCACCCGGCGATCCCCTGAACGAATCCTGTGAGTTTGCTGACGGGTCACCCGTGCACTGAGTGCACCGTTTGTCAGAATCTGTCGAGTTTTCTTGGTTACAGACCGGGTTGTGTTGTAACACTTAATACCGGCCGGATGACCTGGGCCACTGCGATTCGGGGGGTCGGACCGCGGTACTGGGGCAACATTTTCAGGACGGACCGGCCACGTATGGGGAATCGACTAGGGGGAAGACCAAACATGACCGGCTCAACGCTGCCTACACAGCTGACGGGGACACGCACTGTTTTCGACGACACGGTCGAGGTGCTCGGCGGCTTCCGTGCCGGCTATCCGAAGTTTTACTCGATCGCCGATCTGAAGAGGCAGTCGCGCCGGCGGTGGGTGCCGCTCGAGCGAGCCGTCGACGGTGGGCGGGTCGAGCTTATGTTTAGGAACCACTTCGAGGATTCCGGCGACATCCGTTTTTCGACCTACCTGGTCGCCGAGGCCTTCACCCACGGCGTCCTCGGCAGGGCTGTAGCCAGCTTCGTCACGATCGGCAGAGTGTGGGACACCGGGGCCGAGAACTTGGCGGTGAGGACCGACATCGAGGGTGGACTCGACTGGGCAGGTGTCCGTGACACCACTCTGAGGGTGCTGCCCGACGACCCGGTTGCGGGTTCTCCTGACACCGTGATCCTGCCCTGTGAGCAGGCGTTGGCGCAATGGCTCGCCTGCCGGTCCCGCTCAACTCTCACGACAGTGTTCGACGGGCTGTCAGAGGTGAGCAATTGCAGTGTGGAGACGCTGTGGTCGATGGCAGGCGAGTGCGTCCTGGGCGCTGCGACGATTGTCCCCACTTTCGCCGGCACCAGCCAAGAGGTCGGGGACCGACGAGGGCAGATGGTCCTTCAGGCACTGCACGACTCGGGGCTGGCGGTCCGCAAACGCAGCCGACTCCCGCGAACCCCTGGTGCTGGCCCGATCCCGGTGCGGGACCGAGGCCGGCGCTCCGTGCGCTGACTGCCGTCGGGCCTGCGGAGGGTTTCCGCGCTCGAGGGTAACGTTCCCTCCCGAAAGCCCGGATACGCCGGGCCGGGGAAAGGGGTCGGATGTCCGACGCGGATCGCAGTGAATTCATCGACCTGATCCGGGCCCATTCCGGGACCGGTTTCGGAGGCGGTATCGGGATGGAATACACCGAGGTGACACCCGACAAGGTGGTTGTCACGGTACCGGTGGGCCCGCATCTTCACCAACCCTACGGAATCGTCCACGGCGGCGTGTATTGCGCGATCGCGGAAGAGGTCGCCAGTATCGCCGGAGCGGTGTGGCTTGGCGGCGAAGGCAAGGTCGTTGGCGTCAACAACTCGACCGACTTCCTGCGCGCGGTCACGGAGGGCACTCTTACGGCGACCGGGACACCTGTCCATCGCGGGCGTTCCCAGCAGCTCTGGCGGGTCGAGATCCAGGACGACCACGGGCGAATGGCAGCGGTCGGGCAGGTCCGGCTCGCAAATCTGCAGTAGCCGGAACCGAAGCCCCGTCTGTTGAAGGCAGAACGCGCCCGGCGGATTCCCCGCCGGGCGCGTCGTGCTGTACTCCCGCTCAGGTGGCAGTGGCAGAGGACGACTCCCGCGCCTCGACACGAGACTGCTCGGCGGACCGGAGCGCGGCTGCTTCATCCGCAGCCACCCGCTCGATGGCCTGGCGAGCGTAGACCCACTGTTTGGTGGAGGTCAGCTGCGAGCGGTGGTCGCCGCCCATGTGCATCCCCCACGAGAACATTGTGGTGATCCGGTTCTTGAAGCCGATCAGGTAGGCGAGGTGCACGACCAGCCACATGACCCAGGCGATGAATCCCGAGATCTCTATGGGGCCCATCTTCACGACCGCACTGTAGCGCGACACCGTGGCCATGGAGCCCTTGTCGAAGTATTTGAACGGTCGCCGCTCGGCCGGGGTACGTCCCTTCTCCACCTCGGCCATGATCTGTTTCGCGGCATACTTGCCGCCCTGGATGGCGACCTGTGCGACACCGGGCAGGTTGTCGAGACTCATCATGTCGCCCACGACGAAGATCTCGGGGTGGCCGGGTAGTGACAGGTCCTTGTTGACGAGCACGCGACCGGCGCGGTCGATCTGCGCATCGGTCTGGTCCGCGAGTTGCTTGCCGAGGGGGCTGGCCTTGACCCCGGCGGACCAGATCTTGCACGAGGCGTCGATCCGGCGAACCGATCCGTCCGGGTCTTTGACCTCGATGCCCTGATAGTCAACGTTCGTGACCATCGCGTTGAGTTGGATCTCGACGCCCATCTTCTCGAGACGGGCGCGGGCCGCGTTGCCGAGGTTGTTTCCGAATGGTGGTAACACCGCGGGGGCAGCGTCGAGGAGGATCACGCGGGCGGAAGCCGGGTCGATGCGCCGGAAGCTGTCTTTGAGGGTGTGCTGCGCTAGCTCAGCGACCTGGCCGGCCATCTCGACACCGGTGGGCCCAGCGCCGACGATGATGAAGGTCAGCAGTCGGCGGCGCTCCTCCTCGTCATCGATCACTTCGGCCTGCTCGAAGCAGCCGAGGATGCGACTGCGTAACTCGAGTGCGTCGTCGACTGTCTTCATGCCAGGCGCCCACTGCTCGAAATGGTCGTTTCCGAAGTAGGACTGGTTCGCGCCCGCGGCGACGATCATGCTGTCGTATTCGAGTTCGAAGTCGATGTGACCTGCTGAGGCGTGGATCTTCTTGCCGGCCACGTCGATTGTGTCGACGTCGCCGAGGACCACGGTGGCGTTCTTCTGGTCGCGCAGGATGAGCCGCGTCGGCGGGGCGATCTCGCCGACCGAGAGGATGCCGGTCGCCACTTGATACAACAGCGGCTGGAAGAGGTGGTGGCCGGTCCTGGCCACGAGGGTCACATCGACGTCCGACTTGGCGAGCTGCTGGGCGGCGAACAACCCGCCGAAACCGGAGCCGATGATGACGACGCGGTGCCGGCGGCCAGCCGGTGTGCTGGCTGTGACCTGGTCGGTTGCGGGCTCGGTCATGGCGGCTCCTGATGAGGCTGGTCTGGTGTGACGGGCTCGGTGGCCTCGTTGGTCTGGGGCCCGCGCGGGATGACGCCGGGCACAAGATCCCAGGATAGTGCTACGCCTGACCCTGTGCACACATCGCCGCACCACAGGTGGGTGCGGCGGCCCCCCGACGCGCCTGCCCGGGCGGACGCCCAGGCGGCGGTACCGTCCACCTGACGTGAGGCCCACAAGGAGGGACAGGGTGGTCAGAGTCGAACCGCAGACCGTCGACCTCGAGCGCTGGCCTGCGCTCGCCCCACCGCCCGGGTCGGGGGGACAGACGTCGGGGCTTATCGCGCAGGCGCTTCGTCGTTCGGCGCGCGAACTCGGTGTGCGGATTGACTACCCCGATTCCTCCGCGGCCGGCGAATACGACGCCCCGGTGCGAGTGGTGCTCCGCGAACCTGATCATTTCTGGGCTCGGTTAGCGGACGCAGGGGTGGTGGGGCTCGGAGAGTCGTTCATGGCGGGTGATTGGGCCACGTCGGACCTGTGCGCCGCTGTCGCAGCGTTGGCTCCATGGGTCGCGACGAACGCCGACTGTGCCCACCCCGGTGAACGTGCGTACGGCCGGGACGGCCGTGGCACCGCCAGCGGGGGGCGCCGTCGCCGCGGGTCGGCCAATGTCGAGTTGGGGGACTCGATCCCGGGCGCGCTGACCTCCCTGTACACGGACGAAACCATGTCGACCTCGGGCGCCGTGTTCGCATCCGGGGCGCGGACCCGTGTCCGGCTGGACGACGGCACCGATGTCGTTCACCTGGAGGCACCGGCAGCGCTACCCCGTCGCTCGGACCTCGGTGACGCCCAACGTCGGTCCGCCGACAGTTTGCTTACCCTGTCCGGGGTCGGGGCGGGAGCCCGCGCACTGGTGGCTACACCGGGATGGGGAGAGTTGCCGATGCGCGCGGCAGAGCGCGGGGCGCATGTGCGGACAATGACGTGGTCTACGGAGAGACTGGCGGCCCTCGGGTCTCGGTTCACCGCTGCAGGTCTGGACGAGGATATCTCGCTGTTCCTCGGGGCTCCGTCAGATATCACCGGTGCGGTCGACGCCGTTGTCGCGGTTGACCCCGGTGTGACGGCCGGTGACGCCGGGCACGCCGAGGTGATAGCCACTGCAGACAGAGTGCTCGGGCCGGGAGGGCGTCTGGGGGTTCATACGACGGTGTCACCGGGCCGGCCCACCCCCGCGGTCATGGAGTTGGCCGCGTGGGGATCCAGATACGTTTCCGATGCCGGGCCGCCGGTGCCGTGGTCGGAGCTGGTAGAGATGATCGACCGCGCGCCCAGACTCACCTTCCGGGGAAGGGTGGAGATGACCGCGCACCATGCCGAGACCGTGCGCCTGTGGTCGGAGACATTCGCCCACCGAGGCAGGGATGCCGCCGCGCTGGGTTTCGACGCCGTCTACCGGCGAATGTGGGCGTTCCACCTCGCGGCAGTGGAGGCGGGCCTGCGTAGTGGATGGGTTGAGTCTGTCCAGCTACTCGCGACAGCTGGTGAGCCGGTCGGGCGGCGAGAGGACTGGTCCACGACATAAGGTTCGTCTATGGGCAATCTTCTCACCCCGATCGCCGTGTGGTTCGGGCGTCAGGACGCCACCAAGGACAACTCGCACCTCGTGGTGACGCTGGATCGACGACTCAACCGGATCTCCCGTGGCCGGGTGCCGCTCTTGCGACTCGCGGGACTGCCCACTCTCACCCTGCATGTTCCCGGCCGTAAAAGCGGAGCGCTACGCAGTACACCGCTGCTGTGTGCGTCCTGGGGCAACGGTCTGATCATCGTCGGTTCGAACTGGGGTGGGCAGAAGACGCCGGTATGGGTCCATAACCTCCGGTTTGCCGGCGACGGGGAGGTTGCGATCTCGGTCTACGGAACTCGGATGGCCGTGGACGTGCGGGAACTGGACGTCGACGAGCGGCGAGACGCATGGTCCGTGGCGGTGCGGGTGTGGCCGAACTATGAGATCTATGCACAGCGCACCACTCGGGAATTGCCCGTCTTCCACCTCACCCCCCGGCTGTAGTCGCGGGGAGGGTGGTCCCGAGCCTGCGGGAACGCGGGCCGGATTCGGCGGAAGTGCGGTTCGTCGCCCCTGCATTCCCGGCGGCGAGGCGGCGCGGTGTCAGTCGCGGCACGCGACCATGTTCATCGCCGTGGCGGTCAGTATCGGGTCCCCGTCCTGATTGATCAGTGTGACATCAGTCGTGAGTACACCGCGGTCAGGCTTAGTCCGCGAGCGACGCACTCCGGTGGTCTCGCAGAGCAGAATCAG
This sequence comes from Dietzia sp. ANT_WB102, assembly GCF_008369165.1. NCBI lineage: Bacteria > Bacillati > Actinomycetota > Actinomycetes > Mycobacteriales > Dietziaceae > Dietzia > Dietzia sp. ANT_WB102. The sequence continues at coordinate 2,451,360 of NZ_VOBA01000001.1, read as the reverse complement.
ACGGTCGCCCGGTCGGAGCGGACGCACCCACCTCAGCTCGTCGATTCCTGGTGAGGCGAGACTCGCCACACTGGTGAGGTAGTTGTCCGCGAACAGGCGCATCATCAATGCGGCCGTCTGCCAGCCACTGGCGATGAGCCCGCCGAAGGGGCCGGCTGCCGCGGCGTCGGGGTCGGTGTGGATGGACTGTGGGTCGTAGCGGCGAGCGAACTCTATGATCTCGTCGACATCCACCGATTCCTCGCCGAATCGGTACCGCGCGCCCTCCGTGTAGTCCTCTAGATACCTGTCGTCGAGCGGGGCGGTGAACTCGTCGAACGTCTCGTCTTGCATCGTTTCTCCCAACACTGGTGTGTACGCTTTCAGTTAATCATCACTCACTGACTGGAGGATGGCGATGGCGTATTTCGAGCGTCTCGGACCAGGCTCATTCCGCCCGACAAAACACGTCAGCGGGGCGTGGGACGAGTCGATGCAGCACATCGGGCCGGCGCTCGGACTGCTCGTCCATGAGGTCGAGCGCGATCTCGCCGCCCGTCGCGACGATCCCATGATCATCTCCCGCCTGTCCTACGAAATATTGGGCGTCGTCCCGATGGATGCAGTGGACGTGGAGATCGAGGTGATCCGGCCGGGAAGAACCATCGAACTGGTGGAGGCCAACTATGGACACTGCGACAGGGACGGGATTCGGCTGCGGGCCTGGTTGCAGCAGCCCCGCGATACCACCGAAGTTGCTGGTCACGGCTTTGATCCCATCCCCGCGCCGGATGAGATGCAACCGTGGGACCCCACGACGCTTTGGGGCGGCGGCTACCTCGCGTCCGCCGAGGTGAAACGCATATTTGATGGGCCAGGTAGAGCTCGCTATTGGGTGCGTACCGACGTTCCGCTCCTAGCAGGTGAGGAGATCAGCACCCTCGCGCGGGTGGCTGGCCTGTTCGACATCGCCAACGGGATGGCGGTCCGCGCCGATCCGAAGATGGTGCGATATCCGAACATCGACCTGGGGGCGCATCTGGTGCGAGTACCGGTCGGGGAGTGGATTGGATTCGACACACGAGTGACGTTTGGTTCGGGCGGTCTCGGACTCACTGCCAGCGTGATTCACGACCAGAACGGTCCGCTCGGCACGGTGTCTCAGTCGCTTACGGTTCGGCCGTAACTTCGCGAAGAGAGGGATCAAGCGAAGATAGGAGCTCGAGGACCACGATGATCGGCGCGAGTGCAGCACCGGTTTGGACGAGCTTTACCACCGCCCGAACCTACCCCTCGGAGTGGGGAGGGGAGCAGGCTCAGATCTTTACCGCCGACCAGTCAATCAGTGATCTGAACTGTCAGGCGAGGCATCAACCGATCTGGCGTGGGAACGCCGCCCCGTCGGAGTTCGGCGGCGAGTTGCTCGGCGTAAGAGGTCAGCCCGCGCGTATCAATTCCGTACGGAGCGGGAGGACTATTGATCTTGATACGTTCTGCCGCACGCTCGAGTAGCGTCAACGCGCCCTTGATGTTGCCGCGCTGAACGTGGGTAATGCCGACGGCTAGTTGGGCCAGGCCCTGCCAGAGGGTGCGCTCGGCGTCGGGGCAACTCTTCCAGGCGCCTTCGAGCACTTCGTGCGCATTAAATGCGAGGCCACGATTCAGCAGGTCCTGCGCCCAGGCCAACGAATCATCGGGGGTCAGTTCGAGATCCTCGGGAATGCGCTCGACCCCGATGCTTCCCGGCGGGAGTGGGCGGCCAAGTTTGTCGCGGGGACGTGAATTCCGCGCGCGCCCGTCAGCATCACGATCTCGCTGCCTGCCCTCCGAGCTTTGCATATGGCCATCGTCTCATCCGTCGTTCATATAGCGCACAACGGCCAATATACCGGTAGGGGCGCGGGGAAAGTTGATAGCGGATTCAGGCCTCATGTCGAGATCTTTGCCATGAGACTGACGCACTGATCGAGACCGTGTCCCCGCCGTCAGCACTTTTCGCGGGGCCGACCTGGCAGGTTGGCGTGGGATCGTGACCGTTTTTGAGGATTAGCCCTAGGCGGGGTGCCGGATCAGGCGTAGCGTGAATTCACCCAGAGACAAGGTGGCACATATGTCCATTCACGCCAATTGGGCTGGAATTCTGTATCCGTCGATCGTCGCGGTCGTTGGCGCCGCGGTGTTTGTCGGTGCTGCTGGGGTTGCGTCTGCCAACGTCGCACCGGGTCCGTATACGTCGACAACGGTGTCGGCAGGCAGCGTTCTCCTTGCGCGGGACGCCCGTGTCGAAGATCAGGAACTTGTCCTTATCGGGCGGTATCCGATCCATCCGACAGAGGCTGGCGGCTACGTGGATCTGTTCCCAGGGCACCGTGTGTTTCTTAACAGCGATGGAAAAGGTGGCTACACGGGGCCCGCATTCCTGGGTCCGTTCCTCATCGGTGAGATCGTGTTGACTCCACGCGGCTGATCGGAAGGCCGGGAGAGGGATTCTGCGCACGTCCTTTCGCCGAAGCACGCGGGTCAAAAGTTGCGGGCGGCACTGTTCGCGTGGCGAGTTGACGGTGTCGCGGGGGAGGATCATCTGAGGAGCTCGGCGGTATCGGTGCCGCGGGAGGGCGCTTCGTTGGTGACGTCGGTCTTCGCTGCCAGGCGAATATGGCGAGGATGAACGACGAAAGTCGTGTGTCAGTAGCTAGCCACTGCTCCTCGTGTCGGCACTGCTCCAAGTGCTCCGATGATCGGCGTGGTTGGCCAGCAGCGGGGTGCGACCGTCGTTGCCGGGTCCAGCGCGTTAAGCATCAGGTCTACGGTTTGGGGATCGGCGTACAACGCAGCGTGATCCGCGCCATTCTGTCGACACGTGTCCTGAAGAACGTGTGTCGTCACGTTCGGGTAGTTCCCTTTGGGGAAGCTCATGGCAGGCGGCACGAGCCCGTCGAAGATCGAGGCAATCAGGGTGTATCTGGTGCCATGGTGGAAGGGGGAGCCACCGGCGAACAGCTTTTGACCTGTTGGGGAGTGTTCGTTGACGTCGAGTAGTGACGGGAACGGCATCGGTAGCGGGCCGTCGGGCACCTCTCGAGAGACTTGGGCCGCCAGACCCTCGAAATCCACCACGGGGGCGAGAGAGGCGAGTCCCGGGAGCCCCTCGGCGGATCCACCACCGGCGAAGCCGCCGATCGAGACCACGCCGTCGATCCGGCCCGGGCTGGTCACTTTGGCCAGGTGCATTCCCACGGTCACGCCCAGGGAGTGGCCCACCACTTCGGCTTTCTCGGCCCCTGTCGCATCGAGAACGCGGTCAAGATAAGTGGTCATTTCGTTGACGTGGTCGGTCAGTCGTTGGGTCGCGCCGATTCCGGGGAACAGTGGGGTGGCGCCGTAGGTGGGCGCGAACACGCAGTAGCCCTCGTTGAGTAGTGACGGCGCTATCGTGCCCCAGTTGTTGACCCCGTTGGCGCCCGTTCCGTGGAGGAGGATCACCGGACGTGGGTGTTGGGGGGAGGGCTGGCAGGACCAGTCGTCGACGCCGGGCCACGGCTGCTCTGGGTGCGTGATCTGGTAGATCCCACCCATTTCTGCTGTATAAGTGACCGGCTGGGATAGCCGAGTGGCGGGGTCGGTTGCCGAGGCGATCGGTGCGGCGACCAGCGAGGCGGTTGCTGCGGCCACAGCCGCGACGAAGGTGACGGCAAAGCGGGCACGAGGCATTAAGTGTCTCCTTGTCGGCACCCATGACAGCGCAATGTGATTGGTGTCACTTTATTCGGCAATGCTCGTTCTCGGGGCAACTACCGTGTGCAACAAGAGGTCGCAGGTTGCAGCGCCGCCCACCATTCGGCCATCGGCCGCCGGTCACGGTTCAATAAGCGCCGAAACGCGGGTCCGGCACCTGTTCACCCGCAGGTCACGGGGTCTGTGGGGCATTACGGGCGAGCGGCAGTTCGGGGAGGGGTCGCGTTCGCGAAATCTACATCTCGGCATCGCTTACTTTACATAATGTAGATTATCGGCACTTCGGGAACGGGGGTTATTTCAATCCTCGACCATCCGTTTGGTTTATTGCTCCGAATGGTCAGTGAGGCGGCACCGTGTCGCTCGCTAGAGAAAGGTACGTCATCATGCGCGGATCGGTCGAGAACGCTTTCATGTTTATCCACAACCCCCTCGTGGATCTGTACAAGTGGCTCCTCAGTGTCCTTCCGGCGGACATGGCCTGAAGTTTTCGGCGACGCGGTGTCGCCATACTGACTCTGAGGCCCCGGGTCGCGGACGTAGTGAATCAAATTCGCGAACCCGCCCGGGGCCTCACGGCATCGGTCCACCGCCGCTCCTCTGGAGTGCTTGTCCGGGCACCCTTGTTTCGACACAGTGACGTTTCAGGCTGGGTTCGTCCGGTGGACGAAGTTCCCGAGCTCAACAGTCGCTGAGTGCCGGATTCCTGTCGGACCACGGCGACGACTGCTCGAGTTGGCCGGCCAGTCGCAGTAGTGTCGCTTCTCCTCCGAGCTGCGCGGTGAAGTGCACTCCCATGGGTACGCCTAGCGAAGTCCAATGCAGCGGGAGCGACATCGCCGGCCGACCGGTCAAGTTGGCCAACTGCGTATACGGCACCCAGCTGAGGTTGGCATTGATGAGTGACTCCACGAAACCCGAGTGGCGCAGCAGTGATGCTGTCCGCGTCGCGAGCAACGCGGCCGCTCCGCGGCGTGCCAGCGGCGGGGTGTCGAGAGCGCCGATGCGAGGCGGTAGGTCGGCCAGCGTCGGCGTCATGAGCAAGTCGTAACCGTCGAAGAAGGTGGTCAGTTCGCGAACGTACTGGTCCCGCCGCATCACGGCGTCGAGGTAATCCACGCTGCTCTGCGCCCTGCCGAGTGCCGCCACGATCCGCGTATCCGTCTCGAAGTCGCGGTCGGCGCACCCCGTCCGGCGTTTGGTGTCCTCGACCGACCACGCGAGATACGCGAACCAACTAGTGAGGAAATCTCGTGCCAACGCGAGGTCGTCGACGGGCTGTGCGTCCAGGATCTCCACGTGATGTCCGAGCTCCTCAAGCTTTCTGGCAGCGTTCTCGACTGCAGTGAGGGCCTCCGGATGGGGTTCCGAATTGATCGACGACGCGGTACAGACCCCGATCCGCAGCCGACCCGGGTCCGCTCCGACCTGTGAGAGGAACGACTCAGTCGGCGTGGCGGGAACGTACGGGCCGCCCGGCTCCCCGCCCTTCAGAACGTCCAGCATCGCAGCGGTGTCGCGGACCGACCGCGAGACGACACCGTTGGTGGCGGCGCCGTGCATCGCCTCCCCGCGCAACGGGCCCATCGGCACCAGTCCACGGCCGGGTTTGAGGCCCACGAGACCGCAACAGGCGGCCGGGATGCGGATGGAGCCGCCGCCGTCGCTCGCCCCCGCGACCGGGACGATTCCGGCCGCGACCGCAGCGGCGGACCCGCCCGAGGACCCGCCAGGGCTGCGACTGATGTCCCACGGGTTCCTGGCGGGGCCGAACAGTTCGGGCTCCGTGACTCCCTTGGCCCCGAACTCCGGGGTGTTGGTCTTGCCGAATATGACCAGGCCCGCGTCCAGCCACCGCTGCACCACCGTCGCGTGTTCGACTGCCGGCACTCCGGCCAGCGGGCGGGAACCCCCGCTGGTCGGCGAACCCGCATAGTCCTGTCCGAGATCTTTGAGGAGGAACGGCACCCCGGCGAACGGGCCCGTCAAGTCCCCGGCCACCCGGTCACGGGCCGTTCCGTCCATTCGGTGGACGATAGCGTTGAGTCCCGGGTTGACGCTGTCGGCGCGCTGAACTGCTGTATCGAGGAGGTCGACGGGGGTGGCCTCGCGTCGTCTCACGAGTGCGGCGAGTCCGAGGGCGTCGTGACTCCTGAACTCATCGAATCGCATGGGGTCGGAGTTTACGCAGCGCGATCAGCGACCGGACCGGTTCGGCGTGGTCCGGGTCAGTAACTGAACGTGGTTGCCCCCTCCCCGATCCACTCCCACATGGGCACGGTCCCGCCCTTGGTCGCCCCATCGATGAGGGGGCTGTCGGTCAGCTGCTTGGCATCCACGCAGATCGGGCACACCAGATAGGTGCCACTCGCGGCCACGTACCGGGCCATGAGGCTCTCGATCGACGGACAACCCTGGCAGGCGGTTCCGGTCGCGACCCCCCGCACAGCGAGCCGAACCGCCTCCTTGGTGAGGAACATAAGGGTCGGTCGGCCCGATTCGGCGGCCCCAACCGCGACCAGAAAGGCGACGGTCACCTTCTCCGCGTCTTCGAGCCCGGTCGTCAGCGATACGACTGCTCTGTTCATCTCCCCTGCTCCTTTCGTCCACGCGCCGGATACGCGATGCGACACTGCAAGGAGACCACCGCGGGAGCAGCGCGCACACTTCGCGATGTGTAGTGACGCCGGGCCTCCGTGGGTCTACCGTGGACACATGAGCGGCTACGGGCAGTTCTGCCCCGTCGCAAAGACTGCGGAACTCCTGTGTGAGCGATGGGCTCCGCTGATACTCCGCGAACTGATGGGCGGTTCCTGCCGATTCGGCGAAATCCAGCGAGGGGTTCCGCTGATCTCACCGAGCCTGCTGTCCAAGAGGCTGCACCAGTTGGTGTCCGCCGGCGTGGTGGAACACCACGGAGCCGGGCGGGACAGCACGTACACCCTCACCACGTCGGGCTGGGAGCTGCACCCCGTGATCGAGGCTATGGGCATCTGGGGGCAACGCTGGGCGCGGAGCAGGTACACACCTGATGAGCTCGATCCGTCGTTCCTGATGTGGGACATCCGCCGGATGCTCCGTCCCGCCGGACTGGCCGACCGCCGGATCGTCATAGAGATGTGGATCCGCGACGGCCCACCCCGCAGGACCACCTACTGGATGGTGGTGGACGACGCGATCGACCTGTGTCTGGTCGACCCCGGCCTGGAGGTTGACCTGCGAGTGAACTCCGACCTGCGGACCCTGACGAGGATCTGGATGGGAGACACCGTCATGCGCGACGAGATCGGTGACGGCCGGGTCGAACTCTGGGGTCCGCCGGAACTGACGGAACGGTTCCCCGCCTGGTTGGGATGTCATCCGATCCTGGGGGGCGTCCGAGAGGCGGAGTCGTCAGTCCGCGGCGACGACGGGCCCCGGGGTCCGGGTTGACGTGCGTGCGCTGGTCCTCACGCGTTCCGGTTCCGCCAGGAGCGCCAGGCGCCAGTGGACCACAGGGCCCATGCCACGAGTGCCGGCTGGACGAACAGTCGGACGAGCCGTGCGCGGTCGCTGTCGAGCCCGAATGCGTCCGTGCCCGTGACGTACTGCGAGATGTTCCCAGGGAAGATGGCGGTGAAGAACGCCGCCGTCACGCCGCCGACCGCCGGACGGAACCGGGTCGGTGCCAGGACGAGTGCCGCCCCGAGTCCGAGTTCGACCACGCCGGACGCGACGACGACGAAGTCCGAGTCGAGCGGAACCCACGTCGGCACCTGCGCCTGGAACTCCTTGCGCATGGTCGTCAGGTGGCCGGTCCCCGCGCCGAGGAGTGCGGCGCCGAGGGCCCACCGTCCGACATGACGAACGATCTCTCCTGTGCTGCGCGGTCGGCGCGAGGGCAGACGGGATTCCGGGTTCGTCTGGGTTCGGTCAGATGTGTTCATGGGGTTAGTGTTGCGCACAACTTAGTTGGGCGCAACCCAGTCGTGGGCCATAATTAGGCAATGGATGCCGACCTCCGCCTGGAAGAGCAAGTGTGTTTCGCCCTCTACGCCGCCTCCCGCGCCTCGACGTCGGCCTACCGGCACGCCCTGGCATCGGTGGGCTTGACCTATCCGCAGTATCTCGCCCTTCTCGTGCTGTGGGAGGAGGACGGACTGACGGTCCGGCAGCTCGGGGACCGGCTCCTCCTCGACTCGGGAACCCTCTCCCCTCTGCTGGCGCGACTGGAGCATAGCGGCCTGGTCGCGCGATCCCGCTCCGCCGGCGATGGCAGGAGTGTCCACGTCCACCTCACAGAGGCCGGTGGGAGGCTGCGCGCGGAAGCGGAGACAATCCAGTGCTCCCTGCTCGATAGGGTGGATATGCCTCAGGAGGACCTCGTCCAGTTGCGGACTCTTGCCCAGCGCCTCGTGACTTCTCTCGAGAACACCGACCGGGCCGAGTGCTAGTCGCCTCGGCTAGGTGAAGCTGACGGGCTGGCGCAGGATCGTCTTCAGCTTCGCGGGGTCGACCCTGCGGGGGTCCGACAGGTAGATCTCGTGATGGCGCCCCGACGGAACGGCGCCGTGTGCGGGGATAACTTCCTCGTGCATCCGCGCGATGGCCGGGCCCTCGTCGTCGTAGGGGCCCACGTGCAGCGTCTGCACCGCGGGTCCCTCGGCGTATTCGGCGAACCGCACCAGCTCACGGGCGTCCGGTACCTTCGTCGCCACCTTCTCCAGTCCGGCGGACACGATGTCCGGGGTGATCCAGTCCGGCTGCCAGATCATCATGGTCCAGCTCCAGGCGGCCTTGTCCCGTGCCGTGAACACCCGCAGGTCGTCGGCATGCCAGAGGCCCTCGAGCGGGCCCACCATATGGATCCGCCCGGCCTCGGACCGGGCAACCGCCCGAACGGCGTAGGACGTCGCGTACAGGGCCTCGACGGCGGTCCGGTACTCCGGTGCGGTATTGGGATCGCCGCGGCCATTGACCACGAGGTACCCCATCGGCGACACCTCGACCAGGTCGAATCTGCCGACCTTGCCGTCGTAGAGGTTCCTGCGCGCTTGTTTGATGTCGTAATTGGACGGGTCGCCGACCATGCAGGCAGGGTACGCCGATCCGGCCTGCAGTTCCTCGATCCGGCGTCGGTACACCGCGGTCAGCTCGTCCACGTACCGGCGATCCCACCGGGGGGTGATGTGCTTGCTGCAGTTGGCGTCGGTGGCCACCACGTTCACTACTATCGCGAGCTCCACACGGCCGGAGTACTGCTTCTCCCCCATGGCCCGGAGCCGGTCGATCAGCTCGGGGTCGGCGTCCGGCTCGACCGTCCGCGCGTGACCGAAGACCTTCAACCGCCGACGGGTCGGGTAGTCGACGAAGAGCAGGCACACGCGTCCGTCGTGATCCACGTTGCCCGTGGAGACGTACTGGTGGTTGCCCGGGAACTCGGCCCAGGCGAGGGTCGCGTCGTCGACCACGTGCACCCCGTCGACATCCGTATACGGCACCAGTGCCGGCGAATGGGGGCGACGCTCGGCTGAGCGCGCACTGCGGGTCCCGGTCTAACGCAACGCGGTCACGTATTGCGCCAAGTGTTCGCCGGTCAAGGTTGCAGCATCGGCTACGAGGTCGGACGGAGTTCCCTCGAACACGATCCGGCCGCCGTCGTTCCCTGCACCGGGGCCGAGGTCGATGATCCAGTCCGCGTGGGCCATCACCGCCTGGTGGTGTTCGATCACGATCACGGACTTGCCGGAATCTACCAGTCGGTCCAGCATCTCCAGGAGCGTCGCGACGTCGGCCAGGTGCAGGCCGGTGGTCGGTTCGTCCAGGACGTAGACCTCGGCCTTGTCGGCCATCTGGGCCGCGAGCTTGAGTCGTTGGCGCTCGCCACCGGACAGCGTGGTCAGGGGTTGGCCGAGTCGGATGTATCCCAGTCCGACTTCGCGGAGCCTGACGAGAATCTTGTGCGCGGCGGGGATCCGCGCCTCTCCCCCGGCGAAGAACTCCTCGGCCGCGGCGACGGACATCGCCAACACCTCGCCGATGTTCCGGCCGCCGAACCGGTACTCGAGGACCTCGGCCTGGAAGCGCTTGCCCTCGCAGTCGTCGCACGTCGTGGCGACGCCGGCCATCATCGCGAGGTCGCTGTAGACCACGCCTGCGCCCTTGCAGGTGGGGCACGCGCCCTCGGAGTTCGGGCTGAACAGCGCCGGTTTGACGCCGTTGGCCTTGGCGAACGCCTTGCGGATGGGCTCGAGCAGCCCGGTATAGGTGGCCGGGTTGCTGCGTCGAGACCCTCGGATGGCGGCCTGGTCGATCGCCACCACCCCGTCGCGAGGGGACACCGAACCGTGGATGAGTGAACTCTTGCCCGATCCGGCAACTCCGGTCACCACGCACAGCACCCCGAGCGGAATGTCCACGTCCACGTCGCGCACGTTGTGTGCGCTCGCGCCACGCACCTCGATCACCCCGGTCGCCGACCTGAGGGCCGGCTTGAGCAGGGCCTTCTCGTCCAAATGCCGGCCGGTGATGGTGTCGCTCCTGCGGAGTCCGGTGACCGAACCCTCGAAGCAGATCTGTCCGCCCTCCGAACCAGCGCCGGGGCCGAGGTCCACTACGTGATCGGCGATCGCGATGATCTCCGGCTTGTGCTCGACCACTAGTACCGTGTTGCCCTTGTCGCGCAGTCGCAGCAGCAGTTCGTTCATGCGCTGGATGTCGTGGGGGTGGAGCCCGATCGACGGTTCGTCGAACACGTAGGTGACGTCGGTCAGCGCGGAGCCGAGGTGACGGATCATTTTGACCCGCTGTGCCTCGCCGCCTGACAGGGTGCCCGCAGGGCGGTCGAGCGACAGGTATCCCAGACCGATCTCCACGAAGGAGTCGAGCGTGTGCTGCAGGGAATCAAGGAGCGGCGCGACCGTCGGTTCATCGAGTCCGCGCAGCCACTCGGCAAGGTCGGTGATCTGCATGGCCGCGACGTCGGCGATGTTCATCCCCCCGATCCGGGAGGACCGGGCATCCTCGCTCAGCCGGGTTCCGTCGCACTCAGGGCAGGTGGTGAACACCACTGCGCGTTCGACGAATGCCCGGATGTGGGGCTGCATCGCCTCGACGTCTTTGGCCAGCATTGACTTTTGGATCTTGGGGATGAGGCCCTCGAAAGTGACGTTGATGCCTTCGGCCTTGATCTTGACGGGCTCTTTGCGCAGTAGATCGTGCATCTCCTGCTCGGTGAAATCCATCACCGGCTTGTCCATGTCGAAGAACCCGGAGCCGGAGTAGATACGGCCGTACCAGCCGTCCATCGAGTACCCGGGGACGGTGATGGCGCCCTCGGCTAGAGACTTGGAGCGGTCCAGCAGGGCGTCAATGTCGAAGTCGGATACCGACCCACGGCCTTCGCATCGGACGCACATCCCTCCGGTGATGGAGAACTCGGCCTTTTGCCGTGTCCCGTCAGCCTTTTTCAGCGTGCCTACGCCCGAGGCTGACGCCACGTTGAAGGAGTACGCCTTGGGCCCGCCGATCTTCGGCTCGGCGAGACGGCTGAACAGGATGCGTAGCATCGCCCCGGTGTCGGTGGCGGTCCCGACAGTGGAACGGGGGTCGGAGCCCATCCGTTCCTGGTCCACGACGATCGCCGTGGTCAGCCCCTCCAGTACGTCGACATCCGGTCGCGCGAGTGTGGGCATGAAGCCCTGGAGGAACGCACTGTAGGTCTCGTTGATCATTCGCTGCGACTCTGCCGCGATGGTCGAGAACACCAGAGAGCTCTTGCCGGATCCCGAGACGCCGGTGAAAACGGTGAGGCGCCGCTTGGGCAATTCCACATCGATCGATCTGAGATTGTTCTCCCGCGCGCCGACGACGCGGATCATGTCGTGCGTGTCCGCCGCGTGGGGGCTCATCCCGGGTCTCCTCACCCTGTCCGTTCAGGTGCAACGTTAGACCGTGGGTCCGGGGCGGGAAAGTGCGTCAACCGCGGTCCTGTTGTTCCATGGCGATCGCGTGCAGTCGGGCGAACCGCTCGAACTCGTCGTCGTCCCATCCCGCGCGGCCCGTCGCGGCCGCCCACCCGTCGAGGATCTGCCGATCGTAGAGGTGCCCGTACCCCTGTGACCCGCCGATCGCGTTGCCGAGATCGGCGGTGACCTGGAAAAGGGTCACCACGGGCATGTAGACCATGCCGGGATGTCGACCCTTGCCTGGCGGCTCGGCGAGCCATGCGGGGCGGTTGAACAGCAGGTCCGGGGTCCACCACACCACCGGGTCGGTTGCGTGTTGGACGTACAGAACGTGCGGCGGGATCCACGGGGTGTCGTCGTCACGGAACTCAGCGGGATTCTCGGAGAATCGCACCAGCAGCCCGTCCGCGTACACCGGCTCAGTGACCGGGGTTCCCGGGTCACGCCGCTCGACCAACGAGTGCCAGATGTGGTTTGAGTTGGGCGGTCCGAGCCACAGCACCCCGTCCACGGTCGCCCGGATGTCGCGAATGCCAGAGAACGCGGCCTCGCCGGCCTGGGTGCCCAGACTCTCGCCGTAGACGTACAACTTCGGTCTCGGCCGCTCCGGGGGCAGCGAGTCGCGCCACTCCACCACCGCCTCGATCAACGACCGACCCGCCGCCTCCGCCTTCTCGCGGTCGGCGAGGAACGAGATCCAACTGGGCAGATACGAATACTGGGTGCCCACTATCGCCACGTCGCCGCCGGAGAGAAGCTCGATGGCCTGCGCGGCGTTCGGGTTGATCCACCCGGTGCCGGTGGTCGGGGCGATCACCACCGTCTCGCGCTCCCACGCCCGGGTCCGCTCCAACTCGGCCACCACCAACGCGGAACGCTCGTCGTGGGACGGCGCGGATTCCAGGCCGGCGTACGCACGGATCGGCTCGGACGCGTCCTCCCCCAGCAATTCGCTCAACCGCTCCGCGTCGAGTCCACCACTGACGAACCTCCGGCCCTGCAGTCCCAGGTCTGCGAATTGCACGAACGAGCCCGGTGACCCGGAACGCTCGGGTGCCGCCGGTGGCCGCGAATTGGGGAGGTCCTCGTCGTTCTGACTGCTGAAGATCCGGTTGGCGCCCTCGAAGAACAGGCGCGGCACGACACCCTGGACGATTCCCAGCGCCAGCATGGCCACCACCATGACGCCCGCGAGCCGGGCGGTGTACTCCCCCATCCCGAACCGGTGGCCGACCACGCGGACGAGCCACCGGTATCCCGCGCGGATCACGCGGGCCGCAACGAGCAATGCGACGAAGGTCCCCAGGGCGACCCACGGGATCTTCATGTAGTCGGCCCACGGAGGTCGAGGTGACTCGACCAGGTCCGAGACCTGGTCCTGCCACCGGATCGCGGTGGCGGTGGCCGTGATGAGGTAGACGACGAGGAGGTACGGCGCGGACAGGCGGGCAAACGTGAGGAGACGGTCACCGACAGCGAGGACGTCGGGGTGGAGGCTGATTCGCGGTGCTACGACCCGCCTCCAGAGGGCCCGTAGGGCCACGCCGAACCCGTACCCCACCAGCATCGATACACCGGTGACCAGTCCCTGGTAGTTCCAGGCGCGCGGCAGCAGCGAGGGCATGAGTGAGACCCATGCCGCCAGCGCGGCCACGACGAGGCCGGTGACGGAGAGCCGCCACCGGTCCCACCACACCTGGAGCGTCGAGATGACGGTGTTCACCGCAGCCGCTCGGCCCGTCTCGCGGCCGCGACAAGGTCGTCGGACATGCGCGCGAGTTCGGCGGGGTCCTCGCCCTCGGCGATCGCGATCTGCAGGTCCTCGCATGCGCAGCGCAGCTGGAACATTCGGTCCATCAGGTCGGTCGATTCGACCTCCGAGAGCACGACCGTGCCTTCGGGCAGGTCCTGCATCCGCAGGGAGCGACGCTGCTCATAGGCCCGCTGACGGCACGATCGTCGGCAATAGCGGCGTCGGCGGCCGGCCCCACCCTCGTCCACTGGGCGCCCGCACCAGGCACAGGACGCCTCGCCCCTCCGGGGCGCGGCCGGATCGGGGCGGGCGTCGGGTTCCACGGGTGTGAGGCTACCCAGCTCGGCCCCGGAGTGGCCCGTGGCGTCAGCACGTGGGAACATTTGGGGGTTCCTCTGGCGTTGATACAGGCAGGAACCACGCAGCGTCGTGTCTATCCGCACGTATTGACGCAGACGAACACGGCAGAAGGAGTTCGCATGGCAGATCGAGTCCTCAGGGGCAGCCGCCTCGGTGCGGTGAGCTACGAGACCGACCGGGACACAGACCTCGCGCCCCGACGTATGGCCCGGTATCAGACCCCCAATGGTGAGGTCTACGAGGTCCCGTTCGCCGATGACGCCGAGATCCCCGGCACCTGGATGTGTAAGAACGGCCAGGAGGGCCAGCTCATCGACGGTCCCGCGGTCGAGGTCAAGAAGGGCAAGCCTCCGCGCACCCACTGGGACATGCTGCTCGAGCGTCGCTCCCTGGAGGAGCTCGAGGACCTGCTCAAGGAGCGGATGGACCTGCTCAAGAAGCGGCGCCGCGCTGGCGCGCGTTAGACGGTCCCCACTGGGCCCCACCCGGTGACGAACGCCCCGGCCCCGCTCAGCGCGGGCCGGGGCGTTCGTCGTTTGGTGGGGTCAGCGGCCGAGGAGTGCCTGGAGTTGGGCGCGACGCTTTTCCCAGCCCCAGCGGGCCACATTGACCGCGGCCTCGCGGAAGATCGACTCGCTCATCTTGGACTGGCCAACAGTGCGTTCGGTGAAGGTGATGGGCACCTCCACAACCCGGCGGTTGTTGTTCAGCAGGCGCCACGTCATGTCGATCTGGAAGCAGTAGCCCTTCGACTCGATGGAGCCGAGGTCCAGCTCTGCCAGAGCGTCAGCACGGTACGCGCGGTATCCGGCGGTGATGTCCTTGATTCCCACGCCCAGCATGATGCGGGAGTACACGTTGCCGCCGCGGGAGATGACGTGCCGCTGCCATGGCCAGTTGACCACCGCGCCGCCGGGGACGTACCGCGATCCGATCGCCAGGTCTGCACCAGTGTCGACGGCCTCGAGCATCGCAGGTAGCCGCTCGGGAGGGTGGCTGCCGTCGGCGTCCATCTCCACGAGCACGGTGTAACCGCGCTCCAGTCCCCAGCGGAACCCGGCGATGTAGGCGGCCCCCAGGCCGTCCTTCACCTTGCGGTGCATCACGCTGATGCGGCCGCGGATGTCGTCGGCGGCGAGTTGGTCCGCTACGTCTCCGGTGCCGTCGGGACTGTTGTCGTCGGCGATGAGGACCGACACCTCGGGGGCTGCGGCGAGCAAACGTTCCACGACACCGGGAAGGTTCTCCCGCTCGTTATAGGTCGGGATGATCACCAGCGTGCGCGCGGACGGCACGCGGTCATCCGGCATCGTGGGTTCGGTCACTTACTTCTCCTCGGTTCGGGTCGCGGGTCGTTGCCAGGTGCGGACCAGCGCCCATGTCAGTGCGACGAGCCCGATGAGACAGCACACCGTCTGCAGGATGCCGCCCAGTCGGGTTGCTATCGTACCGGCCCCTCCCACCTCGACCTGCGCCGCCAGCACTGCTGGCTCGAAGATGCCGGACTCTGCGCGGACAGTGCCGTCAGGCCCGATCACGGCGCTGACGCCGCTGGTCGCTGCGATCAGCACGGGCACGTTGTGCTCCACGGCTCGAACCCGGGACATGGCCAGTTGCTGGTAGGTCATGGGTGAGCGGCCGAAGGTGGCGTTGTTGGTGGGGACGGTGAGGATCTGCGCGCCGCGGGAGACGGGCTCGCGGGCGGCGGTGTCGAAGGCCACCTCGAAACAGATTGCCACTCCGAGGTCCACCCCGGCCGCGGTGACGAGCCCGTCGCCATCGCCGGGGACGAAGTGGCCCGCGGTCCGGGCGATCGGGAACAGTGCTTCGAGTGGCTCCCGCAGCGGGAGCCACTCGCCGAACGGCTGGATGTACTTCTTGTCGTGGCGGTCCACAACCGGGTCCCCGGAGGAGCGGCCGTCCCACACCAGGTAGGAGTTGGTGGCCTCCCGGCCCTCGCCGGTGGGCAGGACGGTGCCCACCAGGATCGGCGCCTCCAGACGTCGGGACAGCGCGCTGATCTGGGCACCGGCGAGACGGTCGGACAGTGGCGAGATGTCGGAGGCGTTCTCCGGCCACAGCACGATGTCCGGTGGCGTCTGGCTCCCGTCCTCGACGTCGTCGGCGTACTCAGCGGTGACGCGCAAGTGGTTCTCCAACACCGCGCGGCGTTGGGCGTTGAAGTCCAGACCGAGACGCGGGACGTTGCCTTGGATCGCAGCGATCTCGACGGTTTCGGTGGGCTCGCCGCCGGTCCGGGCGAGGGGCGCGGCGACGACGAGCCCCACGGTCACCAGTGGCACCGCCAGCAGGCTGGTGACGGCGCGAAGGGGCCGTTTCCTCCGCGCGAGGAGGAGGAGCGCGGCGCCGATCGTCGCGCCCACAGAGGCCACGACGAACCCGAGTAGTGGGGTGCCGCCCAGCGAGGCCAGGGGCAACAGTGGACCGTCGGCCTGTCCGAACGCCAGTCGACCCCACGGGAAGCCGCCCCACGGCCAGGAAGAGCGGATCCACTCCCACAGGGACCACCAGCCGGCGACCCCGAGCACGGCGCCCAGCGCGCGTGGGCCCACACGCGCCCCGGGGCCGAGCCCGGTGCGCAGGATGATCGCGGCGCCGGCGCCGAATGCCGCGAGGTACAGCGCCTCGACCAGAGACAATCCCCACGACGCGTAGGCACCCACGTACAGACCCACCCACGGGACCAGGAGCAGGAAGAACACGAGTCCGGAGGTGAACCCGAGGAGCGCGCCTGTGCGCGCCCGGATCGCGGTGCCGCGGTAGGGGGCCAGGACGACGACGAGGAGGGCGATCGCGAGTAGCGCGGTCCACCACAGTCCGACCGGAGGGAACGACGCCGCCAGCAGAGCCCCGGAGGCGGCCGCGAGCGGCAGCCCGAGCAGCAGTGGCATCAGACTGCGGGGTCGGCGGGTAGGCCGTCCACCACGAGCGCGTGCAGAACGGGGTCGGGGCCGGTGAGGTCTGGCATCGGCGGGACACCCGAGCGGGGGTCGGTGGACCACCGCTGGACGGCGTCGTCGGCGGCGACCACGGCCAACTGCCCGGTCTCCCACCGCGCGAAGGTGGCCGGGGCACCTGGTGTGAGCGTGCCCGCCATGCCGTCTCGTGCGCCGGCGGCTCGGCGGGCGCCCCGGGTGGTCGCAATGAACGCTGCCCGCGGTGACAGTCCCCGACCGCCGTCCACAGAGGTCAATGCGCGGAGGGTGTCCCACGGCCGGACCTCGTCGCCGACCCGCATCGACGCGGCCAGAGCGACCCCGGAGGCGGCGATGCGCACGAGGTCTGTACCGGTCAGGTCGTCGACGAGCGGTCGCAGGACGATGACGGTGCCCACGGCGGCCAGCGAGGCGAGTGTGTCGTCGTCGATGACCCCGGCCCCGCCGACGAGTACAGGGATACATCTGGCGACAGCCGGCCCCCCGAGTTCCGCGGCGAGGCGGGTGAGCTCGGCGGCGAACTGTGTCGGGTCTTCGTCTGGACCGAGCACCACCCGCTGCCCCGCGCGCACCCGCTCCTCGACCGACTCCGGGGCGTGGGCGGCGGGCAGATCGGCGGGCACCACTCCTCGGGACGCCGCGGCTGTGAGGTCTAGGCGCTCGGGAAGCAACTCGACGAACGCCGGTGCCACCCAGTCCCCTTCCAGGTCGATCCGCTCGGCGTCCGGGAAGAGTGCGGGCCCCGGAGTGTCGGAGCCGGCCCACACGATGAGCCCGTTCTCGTGGGCCAGGGCGGTTGCGTCTCGTGAGGCGGGCGTGAGCACGCGGCCCCCGGTGGCCAGGAAAGCGGTCATGGGGCCGATTATCCCCGAGTCCGGACCGGCGGCCGGGCCGCCCACCCCCCGCGCCTACGCTTGGCTCCTATGACCGATACCCACGGGGCCAGCTCACCCCGTCCCGGGGGAGCACTGCGTTTTCCCGGCGGCAGGCTGAGCCACCACAACTGGACCGCCCTGGCTGCACTCGCCGCCGGACATCGGGGCGACGTGCAACTCACGACGGGTGGAGGCACCCGGATTGTGGGCGCGGACCATGGCCCTGTCGCGGTCGCGGCGCGGGATCTCGCGGCTGCAGGTTTACCGTCTCGCATCTCCCACCCGAGGGGCCGAGACATCATCGCCTCCCCCCTCGCCGGGCGCCTCGACGGCCGGCGGGAATTGGGTGATCTGCCCGACCGGCTCAGCGCGGCCCTCGTCGACCGCGACGAGACCGAAGCACTGGGCGAGCAGATTCTGTTCGGGATCGACGACAGTTCGGGCGACGTCTTGGCGCACTCCCCGGACCTGGCGGTCGCTATCGACGGAACCGACGGCAGCGTGCATTTTCACGTCGCGGGCCGTGAGGTCCCTTACCGGGCCGAGGTGGCCGACGCGGCGACCGTGTTGGTCGATGTAGCGGCGCGATTCGCCAGTTCGGCCGGACCTGAGCGGGTGCCCCGGTCCGGCGCGCTGCACCAACTCGTCGTCGACGCCCTGGGTTCCCACCCCCGCACCATCCCCGTCTCGGATGCCACTCCGGGCGCCACTCCCGTCACCGCCGTGGTGGTCCCGCGGGTGGGGTGGATCGACACTGCAGACGGGCTCGTCAGTCTGCTCGCGGTGGTCCCCGACGGCGTCGTCCCCGCCCGGCTCGCCGAATTCCTCGGCGCGGTGGAGCGCCCGAGCACCATCTCCTCCGACCGCGTGATCGGCCTGCACGAACTCACCGAGGACATGGCCGAACAGGTCGTGCGAGTGCTGGCCCCGATGGGGATGATCTTTGACGCGGAGTCGCCCTGGGCGACCGGCTCAGCGTGAGGTGTGACCTCCGCGTGAGGTGGGATCTCAGCGCGAGCCGAACCGCTCGACCAGCCAGCGGGCGGCGTCGTCGACAGAGTGGACGGTTTCCGGTGCCGTCGGGGCTTCGGGACGCTCCACCATCACGACCGGGATACGCAGGTCGCGGGCTGCCGCGAGCTTGGCGCCGGACGCGGATCCACCGCTGTTGCGGGTGACCAGGACATCGATCCGGTGCCGGGACATCAGTGTCCGCTCGGAGTCCACACCGAACGGCCCCCGGTCCAACACCAACAGGTAGCGGTGCGGGAGTGCACCGGGCGGCGGCTCCGAGCACCGGATGAGATACGACCCACGGGTGTCGCCGGCGAACGCCGACGCGCCCTGCTTGCCCACCGTGAGCATCGGTCGGCGGAAGCGTTCCCGCACTACGTGGGCTGCCGTCCGCATGTCCGGGACCTCGATCCACTCGTCGCCCGGTTGCTCGGTCCACGGCGGGCGGAGGAGGCGGAGCAACGGCGTGCCCGTCTCGCGTGCGGCGCCGACCGCGGAGGCGGAGATCTCGTCCGCGAACGGGTCGGTGGCGTCGATGATGGCACTGGCGCCGTTCTCCCGCAGCCAGAGCGCCAGCTCCTCAGCGCCGCCGAACCCGCCGATTCGCACCTCTCCGCGCGGCAGCCGCGGGCGGGTCACCTTCCCCGCCAGCGAGGTCACCACCTCCAGTCCGGCGGTGGCCATGAGATCTGCCAGCCGGCGAGCCTCGCCGGTGCCCCCCAAAACCAGGATCAGGCCCGGCGACCCACCCGGCATCGCAGTTTCGGGCTGGGCGACGGGCGACGGCTGAGCGGGCAGCGGCGGAGCATGCTGCGACGGGGGCTGCGGCATCGGTTGCAGATCCGAGGTGGCGGCGGCCGGGGCGCCAGCCCGGACCCCGGGGACGAGCTCCCAGGGGATCCCGACGGCGTCGAGGGCACGCGTCTGCGCCGGGACGTCGGGGTGTTGCGTGGGGTCGCCCAGGTAGAGCCGGACGACCCGATCGCCCCGGTCGAGGGCCTCGCGCATCCGCGCGACCGCGTCCGCCGGCCTCAGGTCGCTCGCGTCGATTACCTGGGCAGTGGGCGGGCACAGTCCCAGCGCCGCCGGGCTGACCGTGTCCCGGTCGACCAGCACGGTGCCGCTCATGGCGATGAGCCGGGACGCGCGAACGGTGAGTAGATCGACGGGACCGGGGCCGGTGCCGACGAGGTGGACGGCCGCCGGGTCCGCGTCCGGCCGGGACGGAGCACTCACCGTGGCATCCGCCTCCAGATCGGCTGCGGAACGAGCCTCGCGACGGCGAACATCACGCGCAGCTGCCACGGGATCCACACCACGCCCGCCCGACGGGAGAGCACCCGGTCGACGACGGCGTCCGCCACCTGGTCCGGCGTGGAGGAAAACGGCGCCGGGTCCATGCCCTCAGTCATCCGGCCGGTCACGAAACCCGGCCGTGGGATCACCAGCGTGACCCCCGTGCCGTGCAGGGCGTCGGCCATGCCGGAGGCGAACCCGTCGAGCCCGGCCTTCGCCGAGCCGTAGACGTAGTTGGCGCGCCTGACCCGTTGCCCGGCGACCGAGGAAAACGCCACGAGCACCCCGCGGCGACGGCGCTTCATCCGGTCGGCGAGAACCGTGAGCAATGCGGCCTGGGCCACGAAATCGGTGTGAAGGATACGCGCGGCGGCCAGTGAATCGCGCTCGGCTACCTCCTGCTCGCCCAGGATGCCGAACGCCAGGACGGCGACATCGATCTCCCCGATCCGCGTCTCTATGTCCTCCACGACTGCGGCGTGCGAGTCGAGGTCGTCGGCGTCGAAGTCCACGTGCTCGACGGCTGCCGCACCCGCAGTCAGGAGCGGGGCGGCGAGGCCGGCCGCGTCGCGCCCGGGCCGACTGGCGAGCACGATCGTGCGGCCGGGCGCGAGGCGGTGGGCGACGGCCAGACCGATCTCACTCCGGCCGCCGAAGACCACTACGACCTCACCGCCGGGTCCGGACCGGGACGACGGGGCTGCGGGTGTGGGCATGCGCCCAGTCTCCCACGCACGTCGCCGCGCTCCACGTCGGCTCACTGTGGCAGTCTCGGCTTTATGTCCCACTCGATGGCAGCGCTCTCCGACGAGGCGCACCAATTCCTGTCCGAGTACCACCTCGGCAGCCTGACCACGATCCGCCCCGACGGCTCGCCCCACGTCGTCGCCGTCGGGTTCACGATCGACACGGAGGGCGGTCTAGCCCGGGTCATCACCCGGCGGGGTTCGCAGAAGGCCCGCAACGCCAAGCGCGGAGGACGGGCGGCGGTCTCCCACGTCGACGGAGGCCGGTGGCTCACCTTCGAGGGCACCGTCCACCTGCTTGAGGACCCGGCCTCGGTCCGCGAAGGCGAGCGCCGCTACGCGATGCGCTACCGCGAACCGAGCCCGAACCCCGAGCGAGTGGTGGTGGCGATCGAGGTGGACCGCGTCCTTGGCTCCAAGAAGATGTTCTCCGGCGCGTGAGTCGAGCCCGCGGGCTCGCGGACTAGAGGACCCGCAGGCCGCGTTCGCCTGTGTTGAGATCGCGCCGTCCGTCCGCGGTGACTGCCACGATGTCCTCCAGCCGCGCGCCCCACGACCCCGCGGTGTAGATGCCGGGTTCGACGGAGAACGTCATCCCGGCTGTCAGCACCGTATCCGCGCCGGGCGCGACGAACGGCGGTTCGTGCAGTCCCACACCGATCCCGTGACCGGTGCGGTGAATGAACAGTTCCCCGAGTCCGGCCGCAGCGAGGTGCTCACGGGCTGCGGCATCGACCTCGCCGATCGCGATCCCCGGGCGGACGGCCTCACGCGCCAGACGCTGCGCTTCCTGCAACACCGCGTACGCCTCGGCGATCTCGGCGGGGGGCTGTCCCATCGAGTAGGTACGGGTGCAGTCGGAGTGGTAGCCACTGGGCAGCGGACCGCCGATGTCCACCACCACGATGTCGCCGGTCTCGATCACCCTGTCTGACACGCCGTGGTGGGGGTCGGCACCGTTGGGTCCCGAACCGACGATGACGAACTCGGCATGCGCGAGCCCTTCGGCCTCGATGGCGGCGGTGATGAGCTCGCCCGCCTGCGCCTCGGTCCGGCCCACCTGGAGGAACTCCCCCATCCGGGCGTGCACTGCGTCGATACGACGAGCTGCCTCGGCGAGCTCGCCCACCTCGTACGCGGTCTTCACAGCCCGCACATGGTCGATCACCTCGGAGGCCAGGATCACCTCGCCGTCGACGCCATCCTGGAGCGGTACGAGGTGCAGCGCGGGGAGGGCGGTGGACACCGCCACCCGCCCTGCGACCATCCCGGCGACGAGCGGCACGGCGTCGGTCCCGTCCGACCACGGGTGGACGGTCGCCCCCACGCGGTCTGCCGCACGGCGGGTGATGTCGGTGAGTTCGAGCGACGGCAACACCAACAGCGGCTCTCCCCCAGCGACCGGAACGACCATCGCAGTGAGCCGCTCGTGGGAGTCCATGCGCTCGCCGGTGAGGTACGACATGTCCTCGCCCGAGTACACCACCACGTGGTCGATACCGAGCTCCCGGGCGCGATCGCGGACAGCGGCAAGACGGTGCGAGTGGATCTGCGTGGAGGTGCTGTTCATGTCCTCCACAGTAGGCCCGCGGCGACTACCCTGACGGGGCAGCAACTCACTCCCGACCCGACGACCCCCGAGGAGGCGCGGTGTCCCAGGGCCCGCTCATGGTTCTCGACAGTGCTGGCCTGTGGTTCCGTGCGTTCCACTCCGTGCCCGAGAAGATCACCGGACCCGACGGTACCCCGGCCAACGCGGTGCGCGGCTTCTGCGACATGGTGGCCGTGCTCGTGGAGGAGTACTCCCCGACCGGCCTGGTGGCCGGACTGGACCGGCAGTGGCGTCCGGACTGGCGGGTGGAGTTGTTGCCGTCGTACAAGGCGCACCGCGTGGGCGACGACGGCGAGGAGGACGCCCCCGCTTCGCTCGGCCCGCAGGTCGAGTCGATCCGCGGACTTCTCGGGGCGGCGGGCATCACCCAGGCGTGGGCGGAGGACGCGGAGGCCGACGATGTGCTGGCTGCGCTGTCAGCCCGGGATCGCGAGGTGCTGGTCGTGACGGGCGACCGCGACCTGTTCCAGCTGGCCTCAGGGAGCACGACCGTCGTGTACGTGGGAGCGGGGATGCGAAAGCGTCTGGCATACACCCCGGAGGTCGTCGCGGAGCGCTTCGACCTGCCCGCAGGTGACGATGCGCGCGTGTACGCGGACTACGCAGTCCTGGTCGGAGACGCCTCGGACGGGTTGCCCGGCGTGGCGGGGATCGGCGCGAAGACCGCCGCGAGCCTGCTGCGCGAGTTCGGCGACCTCGACGGAATCATCGCCGCCGCGGGCGATCCGGGATCTGCGCTGACCACCCGCCAGCGCACCGCGATCATCGAGGGGGCCGACTACTTGACTGCCGCACGTGGCGTGGTCCGTTTGGGTAGTCACGCTTTCGAGGTGCAGTTCGACGGCGATGCCGACGGCCGCCGTGGAAACGTTGACATTGCGCGGTTGGAGGCGTTCGGCGAGTCGACTGGGCAGGCCCGCGCGATCGGGCGGCTGGTCGAGGCGACGCAGCGGCTCGACTCCGTCTGACTCCCCGGTGCCGCCGGATGCCGCGTCCCGCTGCGCCGCCCCCCCAGTCGCCGATTGGTCAGCTCGCCTCAGGTTTCCCGGGGTAGGTCCAGGTGATCAGGCCAGGTGGTCGAGCACCACGCCGCGACGCAGGGACCCGACCGCGGACCGCGCGGTGCGGGCGAGCTCCGGTTCGGCGACCTGGCCGATCTGGGCGAGGACATCCACGACGAGGCGGGCGGACCGGACGAAGTCGCCGGCGGTGAGTTCGACGCCCTCCTGCCACGAGGCGGCGAGGATCGAGGCCAGTGCGCCGCCGGAGACCCAGTGATGCAGGACGGGCGCGAGCCCGGCGTCGAGGTCCGGAGTCGTGGGCAGGCGGTGTGCGCGTTCGATCTCGGCGACATCGCCGGCGACCCGTTCCGTCTCCGCCAGCGCGACCCGCAGGGTCTCGTCGGAGGGCTCGCGTACCGCGGACTCTGTCCGAGGGTGAGCCACGACGGTGGCGATGACCGCCGCGAGGCCGGCAGCATCGAGGCCACGCCAGACTCCTCGTCGCAGGCATTCGGCGACGAACAAGTCCTGCTCGGTGTGCACTCCGGCAAGGAGCCGCCCGGCCTCTGTGGCACGGAGGGTGCCGTCAACCTTTTCGAGGTAGCCGAGGCCACGGAGCAGGTCGACGATGCGACGGAAGCGGCGGGCCAGCGAATCAGCGTCGGCGTCCACCTCGGCCGTAAGGGCGGTCACGTCGGCGTCGGCCCGGGCCCAGCGCTCGTGCAGGCGGGCGAGTTTGTCGATCGTCGGGTCGTCGTGCATCGGATGCTGCCGGAGCGCACGGCGGGCCGCGGCGATCCGCGGATCCTTTCGCATCTGCTTGCCGCCGGAGTTCTTTATCCGGCCCTTGGCCTTGCCCCGCAGGTGTTCCATTCGCTGGACCAGCGCCCGCTTGGCACGCCCGTCCAATTTTCGTCGACCCTTGGGAAGGTCCACCCGGCCCACCGGCACGGGTGGTGAGACGAAATCGTGTTGGCGCAGCCAGCCGGTCCACCCGGTGTCGGTGAGGCAGAGCAGCGCGGGGTCCGATTGTATGTCGGTGCGGACCTGCAGCACGGTCGCGACCAAGCCGAACCGCTTGCGTCCGACTGTGATCACCGAACCGGCGGTCTGCTTGAGCATGGCTGCTCGCACGGACGCGAGCCTGTCGTCTCGGGTCGATTTCTCGGCCTTGCGTTCCAGGCGGCTGAGTTCGGCGCGCAACCCCATGTACTCGTCGAGGTCCTCGTCTCCCCCGGCCTCTTCGAGCGAGGCTCGCATCCGGTCCCGTTCGTCGGACCGGCGCTCGATGGCGCGGGAGCGGGACACCAGGGTGCGGTCGGTCTGGAACTGGGCGAACGAGCGGCCGATCAGGGTGGTGGCCTCCTCGACGCCGAGTTGCTCCACGAGGTTGACCGCCATGGAGTAGTCGGGGGCGAACGCACTGTGGAGGGGAAAGCGCGGCGTGTCGACGAGTGCGGCGAGGGCGTCCAGATCGAGGTCCGGTTGGTCGAGCACCACTGCGGTGCCCTTCGTGTCTATACCCCGCCTGCCGGCCCGGCCGGTGATCTGCGAATACTCCGCGGAGGTGAGCATCGCGTGGGTGTCACCGTTGAACTTGGTTGTCTTTTCCAGTACCACGGCGCGGGCCGGCATATGGATACCCAGCGCCAGCGTCTCGGTCGCGAACACCACCTTGATCAACCCCGCGGAGAACAACTCCTCCACGACGGTGCGGAACATCGGGAGCATGCCTGCGTGGTGCGCGGCGAGCCCGTTGACCAGCCCGGCGCGGAACGCGGTGAAGTCGAGGGCGTCGAGATCGTGTTGCGGAACCTCTGCACAGGCGGCGTCGACGTGGGAGGCGATACGACGGGCCTCCTCGCCCGTGGTGAGTCGGAGGCGAGCCCGACGCATCTGTGCGACCGCGCCGTCGCACCCCGCCCTCGAGAACACGAAGTAGATGGCCGGCAGGAGTCGTTCGTCGTCGAGTTTCTCGATGACGTCCTGACGCCTGGCCCACTGTGCGCGGGATCGGGTCGCGACCCGCTCGTCGTGGTACCCGCCACTGGTCCGCCTGCGCTGGTCCGCAGCGGCCCGGATGGGCACGAGGTCGCCGTCGGTGTAGAGCATGTGGGCCAGCGGTACGGGACGGTGCTCGGACAGCACCACCGCGGTGTCACCCCGGATCTCGGTGATCCAGTCGCCCAGTTCGTCGGTGTTGCTCAAGGTGGCGGACAGCCCAACCAGGCGGACGGCAGGGTCCAGGGTGAGGATGATTTCCTCCCACACGACGCCGCGCGAGCGGTCACCGAGGTAGTGGATCTCGTCCATCACGACGCAGTCCAGATCGTGCAGGGCCGATGACCCGCCGTAGATCATGTTCCGCAGGACCTCGGTCGTCATCACCACGATGGGGGCATCTGCATCAATGGAGTGGTCACCGGTGAGCAGTCCGACGTTGTCCGGGCCGAATCGCCGGCGGAACTGCCGGAACTTCTGATTGCTCAGCGCCTTGATCGGGGTGGTGTAGAAGCAGCGCCCGCCCCCCGCGAGAGCGCGATGGGCAGCGTACTCGCCGACGAGGGTCTTTCCGGACCCGGTGGGGGCGGACACGAGGAGATTGCGCCCGGCATCCAGCGCGGAGAACGCCTCCAACTGGAACGGATCCGGTGAGAAGCCCTCCCCCGTGAGGAAGCCCTCGAGGAGTTGGTCGGTGTGGGGTTGGTCAGGTGATGTCGTCATAGAGTGAGCCGCCACGGGCGGGGGCCTGGAGCGGTCGGGTGTCGCCGGATGCGCGGGAGGCAGCGACCGGAGGGGGGGTGATAAGCGGAGTGGGGCGCTCGAGTGGGCCGGATCCCCCGACGCCGTCGGCAGGGCCGAGGGGTGAGGCGGATTCATCATCGACCTCAAGCCAGTCGGCTCGGGACTTGTTTTTGCGCTTGTCGTGCAGCCGGGCGAACTGGATAGCAGCCTCGACGAGCACGCAGACGGCCACCGCCAGTGCCAGCATGGAGAACGGGTCTTGCCCAGGCGACGCCACGGCCGCGAACACGAAGATGCCCATGACGATTCCGCGGCGCGATCTGGCGAGAACCTCGTAGCTCAGGACCCCGGCGACGTTGAGCATCGCCAAGAGAAGTGGGATCTCGAAGCTCACCCCGAAGATGAGGATGAGGTGGATGAGGAAACTGAAGTACTGCGTGCCCGAGAGCGCAGTGGTCTGGACGTTGTCACCGATGGACAACAGGAACTCGAGGGCGTAAACGATCACGATGTAGGCGAGCACGGCCCCGCCGATGAACAGTAACGCCGCCAAGATGGTGAAGACGACCCCGTAGCGCTTCTCGTTCTTGTGCAGGCCCGGGGTGATGAACGCCCAGATCTGGAAGAGCCAGACGGGGCTGGCGAGCACGATGCCAGCGGTGGCGGCCACCTTGAGGCGGAGCATGAACTGCTCAAACGGACCGGTGGCCAGCAGGCGACACTCATCGCCGTTGCCGCCCAGCTGCATCCGGGCGCCCGGGGGGATGTCGCAGTAGGGGCCGGTGAGGATCTCACCGAGCGACGGGATACCGAGAAAGCCGTTGCCGTACCACCAGAAGCCGAAGCCGAGTGTCACCACGATCGCCGTCATCGCGATGAGTAGGCGATTGCGCAGCTCGTAGATGTGCTCGATCAGCGGCATGGTGCCGTCGGGATTGCGGGGTCGGCGGCGGCGCTTGGACAGCAGTCGACCGGCGCCGCCCTTACGGGTGGCGCCGGCGTCGGCGGTCTCGGTCTGCGTCATGGGCGTCGGCGGCCTACTGTCCCTGCAGTCCCTGGCCGCCGTTGTACGGGGCGGTCGGGTCGGTGCTCTGCGGCTGGCCCGGCGCCGGAGTGTGCGGCGGAGCCGGCGGCTGGTACGGCTGTTGCGGCGCCTGCGGGTAGCTCTGCCCCTGGGCTTGACCCTGCGCCTGGTGCTGCGGGGGCACCTGGGGCTGATATTGCTGTGGCTGAGCCGAGGGCTGAGCCTGCGGCTGCACGTAGTGGCCCGGGTTCGGCTGCGCCTGGGTGAGAGCCTGCGGCTCCTGGTTCCCGGCCGGATTGTCGTCGTTCTGCATCTCCTTGATCTCGGACTTGAAGATGCGCATCGACCGTCCGAGGCCGCGGGCAGCGTCCGGGAGCTTCTTCGAACCGAAGAGCAGGAGCACCACCGCGAGGACGATGAGCCAGTGCCAGATGCTCAACGCACCCATGTCAACCTCCGTTTGTGTGACAACGTGCCCATGCTACCGCACGCACTCCAGTCGCGGTCACTGTAGCGCCCCCGGAAACCGCTCGCTACCTGGCTGTTTGACGGGTATTCACGCATCCGTCGCCGAAGATTCTCCGGCCGCCGCCGTGTAGACCTCCAGACCCTCGACGGCGCGGCGTGCGACCTCGGCGGCCAGGCCCGGATCGGTCGCCCGAACGACGTCTGCGTGGCCGAGAAGGAAGCGGAGCAGCCACGCACGGTCGTGGTAGGCGATCTCCACGTCGACATCGCCGTCCGGGCGGCGGACCACACTGTGGAAACGGAATTCGTCGAGGAACCATGCCGCGGTGGACGGGACACGGGCCTTCTCCACGCGGATGTCGCCCTCGCCGTCATCCTGGGGCTCAGGGCCCAGCGCTCGGCGCGGTCCCACCTCCTCCACCCCGCTCATCCGGTCGGTCCGAAAAGTCCGCCACTGCCCGGACTCACGGTCCACCCCGTGGACGTAGGAGTGACCGTCGGCGACAGACAGTCGTGCAGGATCCACGACCCGGGTGGTGGAGGTGTCGGAGCTGGCCGAGTGGTAGACGAAGCGTAGCGCACTGCCGTTGTGGACGGCGGTGCGGACGACGTCCGCGTCGGCATCGACCGTCTCGTGCCGGGCGTCGAACCCCGCGGCGCGTTCGTCGGCCCCGGTGGCGGACCGCAGTGTCGTCAGCAGGTCGCGCAAAGCGGCCTGGTCGATCACCTCCGGCTGGTCCAGAAACACGGCCAGGCCGGTCTCGAGGGTGATCGCTTCCGCGGCCGTCAGGCGAACCGGACGGTCGATTCCGGCGGTGAACGTCACCTCGACCATCTCGGCGTCATCGAGGTCTTCGGACGAGAATGCGAGGTCGATCAGGTCACCGGGCCCGTAGCCGGGCAGACCACAGGACCACAGCTGCCACAGTGCTGCCCGGAGTTGTTTCTCGGTCAGTCCAAGGTCGCGAGCGGCGTCGGACACCGGTACCGCGCCCCGGGTGTGAAAGTACGGGACGACGCTGAGCAGCGTGGCCAACGGGACAGCGCGGGTGCTCATCGGGCGGCCTCCTCGGCGGCGGTGAGGATTGACACGACCCGGACGCGAAGCTCCGCCGGACGCAGCGCAACGGCGTCGGCGCCCTGTGCAGCCACCAGCGCGGACAACTCTCCCAGCGGAGCGGCGACCTCCAGATCGGAACCGGGCCTGCCGAACCGCTCCGCGGGGGTCTCGGACCGGGCCATGGCCCGCAGTTCCGCTGCGTGCCCGTCGGCGGCCCAGACCGTGGCCTCCAGCAGGGGGTTGAGCCGGGTGACGGTGTCATCCAGCAACGCCAGGACCCGCTCGGTGGGCGGGACGGGAACGGTTCGCGCGACCCGGCCGAGCCGAACGTCGGAGATTCGGACGAGCCGGAACGTGCGGGGCTCGCCCCGGTCGAGATCGTGGCCGACGAGGTACCAGTGACCATGGCGGGAGCCGGCCCACCAGGGCTCGACCCGCCGGGCAGCGGGATCGGCGGCGCCGGCGGGGGTGTGCGAGAACGTGACCGTCGATCCCTCCGCGATCGCCTCGGCGATGAGAGCGGCGGTCGCGAGCTCGGCAGGGTCGGTTACCGAGACCGTCGCGGCGGCATCGTGCACCGGGTCGATTCCCGCCGCCGTGAGCTTGGCCAGCGCCCCGTCAGCGCGGGCGGCCCGCTCCCCCTCGCGCCACACCTCGGCCGCGATGGCCAGCACGCCGGCCTGCTGCGGCGTGAGGGCGATGTCTGGCAACTCGTAGCCGTGGGCGGGGATGCGGTACCCGGAGGGCGAACCGGGGGCCAGCGAGGCGCCTTGCTCGAGGGGGACGCCGGCGTCGCGGAGTTCCCGCTTGTCGCGCTCGAACATCCGGAGATAGGCAGCGTCGTTTTCGCAATCGTCGTATCCCTGGACCATGCGGCGGATCTCGCCCGCCGACAAGAACGCGTTGGTCGACCGGAGGCAGATCACGAGGTTGACCAGACGTTGGGACTTCGAGGTGGGCACGCCGCAGACGCTATCGTTCGAGGGCCGCGATGAGATCGTCGACACGCGGATCATCATCGGCGAACGGGTCCGTGAGGGCGACGGTGGGCAACGTGCCGTCGGAGACCTTGAGGTGGACCCAGTCCACGGTGAAGTCGCGCCCGGCCTGCTGGGCGGCCGTGATGAACCTCCCACGCAGCGCCGCGCGGGTGGTGTCGGGGGCGACGGTGCGGGCCCGCTCCACCTCGGACTCGTCCACGACGCGCGAGACGAGTCCGCGGCGTTCCAGAACCGAATGCAACCCGCGGCCGGGTCGCACATCGTGATAAGTCAGATCGATCTGGGCCAGCCTGGGGTGGTCGAGGTCGACGCCGGTCTTGTCCTGTACCTGTCGGATGAGTCGGAGCTTGGCTGCCCAGTCGATGTCGGCGGCGATCGCATCATGGTCCCCGGACTCGACTGCGTCGAGCACCTTCTCCCACAGCGCCACGCACCGCTCGACGTCGTGGCGGTCGTCGCGCTCCCACCCGCCGGCGGCGAGGTATCGGTGGACCGCGGCGAGGAATTCCCGTTGGATCTCCAGCGCCGTCATGGTGGTGCCGTCGGTCATTGCGACGGGGCGGCTGCCGGTGAGATCGCGGCTGATCTCTCGGATCGCCCGAACCGGGTGCGCGACGGCCATCGGCCGCAGGTCGATGCCGGCCTCCACCATCTCCAATACGAGTCGGGTGCTGGCGACCTTGAGCAGCGTTGTGGTCTCGATCATGTTGGAATCACCCACGATCACGTGCATGCGCCTGAACCGGGTGGAGTCGGCGTGCGGCTCGTCGCGGGTGTTGATGAGCGGCCGGGAGCGGGTGGTGGCGGAGGAGACGCCGTCCCACATGTGCTCGGCGCGTTGGGAGAAGCAGAACGTT
This sequence comes from Dietzia sp. ANT_WB102, assembly GCF_008369165.1. Classification (NCBI taxonomy): domain Bacteria; kingdom Bacillati; phylum Actinomycetota; class Actinomycetes; order Mycobacteriales; family Dietziaceae; genus Dietzia; species Dietzia sp. ANT_WB102. Next base: position 2,420,931 of record NZ_VOBA01000001.1, on the reverse strand, counting down.
GGCTCCTCGGTCTCCCCCAGTCCGACACCCGCCGGGGTGCCCGGCAGGATCTTGCCGGCGCCGCAGATCAGCTGTCTGCTCACGAGGAACGGCAGGAGGGTCGTGGCGATGCTGCGAACCTGGGTTGCGCGGTCGAGCAGGTAGTTCTCGTGGCACCCGTAGGAGTTGCCCATCGAGTCGGTGTTGTTTTTGAACAGGTAGACCTTGGCGTCGATCCCCTCGGCGGCCAACGATTTCTCGGCGGTCCGCGCGAGGTCGTCGACTATCCGCTCCCCCGCCCGGTCGTGGGCGACGATCTGGCGAAGGCCGTCGCATTCGGCGGTCGCGTACTCCGGGTGGGAGCCCACATCGAGGTAGAGACGGGAGCCGTTCGCGAGGAAGACGTTGGAGCTGCGCCACTGTTTCACCACGGGCCGGAAGAAGTAGCGGGCGATCTCGTCGGCGCCGAGAGATCGGGCGCCATCACCGCCGACGCTGGTGATCCCGAACTCCGTTTCGATCCCGACGATGCGACGGATCATGGCGGTCTACTGCCCGCCCTTCTGGACGTAGGACTTCACGAACTCCTCGGCGTTGGTCTCGAGGATGTCGTCGATCTCGTCGAGAAGCGAGTCGGCCGAAGTGGTGTCTGCAGCCTTGACGACCTGGCCGGCCTCATCGTCGTCGCCGCCGGGGCCTCCGGTGTTCTTCTGAATCTGGGACATGGTGTGCTCCTGTGTTTGCGAGGCGGTCCGTACTTGAAACGGTCCAAATTCACGGTGGTCGGTAATCGGTGCGGCGGGCTATCAGTGGGGCGCGTGTCCGACGGGTCCGTCGGGACTGAGGTAATCCGGGTGGGCGTCGCAGAACTCCCGGCTGCCGGTGTAAGGGTCGGTGAGGTCGACGTGGCGTTCCTGTCCGCGGGAGTCGACGACGACGACGAGGTCCCACCCGGCGGCCCGGACACGGTCGCCGAGTTCTGCGAGGAAGCGTCCCCTCGCCCAGGCCCGCGTTCTCTCGGGCGGAGCCGTGACGGCGGACTCGACCTCGTCAGTGGTGGTGAGCCGACGCATCGCACCCTTGGCGACAAGACGGTTGTAGAGGCCGCGTTCCGGGTCGATGTCGTGGTACTGGAAATCAATGAGAGCGAGCCGGGCATGCTCCCATCCCAGTCCGTCCCGCGCGCGGAAACCCTCGAGCAGACGGAGTTTGGCCGGCCAGTCCAGACGGTCGGCACACGACATGGGGTTCTGTTCCAGGGCGTCGAGGATTTCCCGCCATTCGGCGAGGACCTCGGCAACCCAGTCCGGCCGTCCGGCGCCGTCGCCGATGAGCTGCGCGACCCGGTCCAGGATCTCGCGCTGCAGGCCGATCCCGGTCAGAGCGCGACCATCGGGCAGCGGCACCGTGGCGGTCAGCGACGCGTCGTGGCTGATGGTGTGCACCGCCTCGACGGGGTCGACGGGCAGGAGGTCGGAGAAGTCGACACCCGCCTCGATCGCGTCGAGCACCAGGCACGTGGTGCCGATCTTGAGGTACGTCGCCAGCTCGGACATGTTCGCGTCGCCGATGATCACGTGCAGGCGCCGCCACGTCTCGTCGGACGCGTGCGGTTCGTCGCGGGTGTTGATGATCCCGCGGCGCAGGGTGGTCTCGAGCCCGGTGAGTACCTCGATGTAGTCGGCGCGTTGGGACAGTTGGAAGCCAGCCTTCTCGCCGGACTGCCCGATCCCAACGCGTCCGGCGCCAGAGAACACCTGCCGGGACAGCAGGTGTGGCGCCAGGCTCACTGTCAGGGCGTCGAAGTCGACGTCGCGGCGGACGAGATAGTTCTCGTGCGCGCCGTACGAGGCACCCTTGCCGTCAACGTTGTTCTTGTACAGCTTGAGCTCGGCGTTGCCCTCGGTGGCCGACGACTCGATCCCGGCCCGGTGCATGATCAGCTCGCCGGCCTTGTCCCAGATCACCGCGTCCAGGGGAGAATCGACCTCGGGCGCCGAGTACTCGGGGTGGGCGTGGTCCACGTAGAACCGAGCGCCGTTGGTCAGTACCCGGTTGGTCACCCCGAACTCGCTGGGGTCGTAGGCCCGCGCCGCTCCCAGGTCGAAGCCGCGTGCGTCCCGCAGGGGGGACTCGGAGTCGTAGTCCCAGCGGGTTTCGTCGGCTCCCCCGGCGGTCTCGCCGGGGTCGGTGTAGGCCTTGATCACCTGGGTGGAGCTGACGACCGAGCTGAGCAGGGGCTGGCCGACCGCGACGATGCCGAACTCGATCTCGGTGCCGATGATCCGGCCACGCGCGGTCACTGGGACGCTCCCCTGTTGGGGACGGAGACCTCGACGACGCGCTCGCCGCGCACGCCGGCCAGGCGGGCCCACTCCTGGGGGTTGGAGGTGTTGGGCAGGTCAGCGCTCTCGGCGAACTCGGCATCGACCGCGTCGAGGAAATCGTCCGTGGTCAGGCCCTGCCCGCTCCCGTGGACGATGTCCTTGATCGCCAGCTTCTTGGCGCGGTCCACGATGTTGCGCAGCATCGCTCCAGAGGTCAGGTCGGCCAGATACAGGGAGGACCTGCGGCCCGACGCGTAGATCAGGTGCACGTAGGTGGTGGACGCGTCGCGGGTGTAGAGCCTGTCGACGATCCTGTCGATGAGGCCACTCACGTGCGACTGGCCGTCCGTGTCCCCGACCTCGGCCGGGTCGAAACGCAGATCGGGGGTGATGTATTTGGCCAGGATGTCGGCTGCGGCGTCACGGTCGGGCCTGTCGATCCGGATCTTCAGATCGAGACGACCGGGGCGCAGGATGGCCGGGTCGATCATTTCCTCCCGGTTGGATGCACCGATCACGATGACGTTGCGCAGGTCCTCCACGCCGTCGATCTCCGCTAGCAACTGCGGCACGATCGTGGTCTCCATGTCCGAGGACACCCCGGAGCCGCGAGTGCGGAAGATCGAGTCCATCTCGTCGAAGAACACGATGACCGGGTTACCCTCGGTCGCCTTCTCGCGCGCCCTCTCGAAGATGGAGCGGATGTGTCGCTCGGTCTCGCCGACGTACTTGTTGAGCAGTTCCGGGCCCTTGATGGAGAGGAAGTACGAGTTCGGATAGCGCCCGTCGGACACATCGTCCCCTCGGGAGACCGCCGCCGCGCGGGCCAGCGAGTGCGCGACGGCCTTGGCGATGAGTGTCTTCCCGCATCCGGGCGGGCCGTAGAGCAGGACGCCCTTGGGCGGGGACAGGTGGAACTCGCGGTACAGGTCGTGGTGGATGAACGGCAGCTCGATCGCGTCACGGATCTGCTCGATCTGCGGGCCGAGACCACCGATGTCCGAGTACTCGACCATCGGGATCTCCTCGAGCAGGAGCTCGTCTACCTCGGCCTTGGGCACGACCTCGTAGGCCACGCCCGCCTTCGGGTCGACAAGCACCGCGTCACCCGGGCGGACCGGGGCCGGGTGCTCGGCCGTGCGCCCGCCCCGCAGCGCGGCGGCCAGCACAACGATGTGCTCCTCGTCGTTGCCCATCACGACGCGGGCGCGGACGCCATCGGCGAGAACGTCGCGGAATACCGCGGTGACACCCGTGACGGGCAGTTCACCGGAGACCTCGAGGACGGTCATGGCCTCGTTGAGGCGCACGGTCACGCCAGCAGTCAGCTCGCCGACATCCAGCCCGGGGACGGTCGTCAGCCGCATCCGCCGGCCGGCGGCCATAACCTCCACAGTGTCCGGGTCGGTGGGCGCGGCCAAGACGACGCCGTACGTGTTGGGTGGGTTACCGAGCCGTTCGACCTCGCCCTTGAGGGTCTCCAGCTGGTCGCGGGAGTCCTTGAGCAGCTCCGCGAGACGGATGTTGCGCGCGCCGAGGGCATCGATCTTGACCGCCTTCTCGCGATCCGTCCGGGCCCCCTCGTCGACGGCCTTGCGCAGCCGCGTGAGCTCCGCCCGATCGATCTTGACCCGCTCGTCACCCTGCTCCGCCGGGGAACGTCCCTCGGTCACGCGATCACCTGCCCTCCTGGTCGTCGACGAGTCGCCTCGTCGTCGTCCCCTCCACCCTATCGGCCGCCCACCAGCGCGGGTGCCCGCGAGGCCACGCCCCGGACTGACCCCGCCCCAGGAAGGTCAGCCCTTGCCGCTGCGCCTCTTGGGTTTAAGGGTGGTCACGCCCTCGGCCAGTCGGCGCGCAGTCACCAGGAATGCCGTGTGGCCCTGCATGCGGTGTTCGGGACGCACGGCCAGTCCGACCACGTGCCAGCCGCGGTTGATCGACTCCCACGCGCGCGGCTCCGTCCAGCACTGCTGGCGACGCAGCGCCTCGACGACGTCCGACAGCTGCGTCGTTGTGGCGACGTAGGCAACCAGCACTCCGCCGGGGACCAGCACCTCACTTACCGTTGGCAGGCATTCCCAGGGCGCCAGCATATCCAGCACGACGCGGTCGACCTGGCCACCCAGCGCCTCGGCGGACGTCTCGGCGAGGTCAGCGACACGCAGGTCCCAGTTGTCCGGGTGCTCGCCGTAGAACGTCCGAACGTTGCGCTCGGCGTGCTCGGCGTGGTCCTCGCGGATCTCGTAGGAGAACACCCGTCCTTCGGGGCCCACGGCGCGAAGCAGCGAGCAGGTCAACGCGCCGGACCCGGCGCCGGCCTCCAGTACCCGGGCGCCGGGGAATACGTCACCCTCGTGGACGATCTGCGCCGCGTCCTTGGGGTAAATCACCTGCGCGCCCCGCGGCATCGACAGCACGTAGTCGGTGAGCAGCGGTCGCAGTGCCAAATAGCTCGCGTCCTTGGTCGAGGTGATGATCGACCCCTCCGGCGCGCCGATCAGGTCATCGTGGCGCACCGCCCCGTGGTGGGTGAAGAACTCGGCGCCCTCGACCAGGACGACCGTGTACTTCCGTCCCTTGGCGTCAGTGAGTTGGACGCGGTCTCCCACGACGAACGGACCGGATCGCTGCACAGGACCTCCAGGGGGACATTCAGGCCGGTTGTCCGACCAGTTGTCTACCCTGCCAGGTGTGACAGATCCCCTCGAAATCGGTGGCATCTCGGCGGCGGGCGACGTGCCCGTACCGGAACGCAAGCCTCTCGCTCTGTCGGCCTCGCGCGCCGCGGACTTCCGGCAGTGTCCATTGCTGTACCGGCTGCGCGCCGTGGATCGGATCCCGGAGCCCAAGACGCGCGCACAGGTGCTTGGCACGGTCGTCCATTCAGTGCTCGAAGAGCTCTACGGGCTCGAACAGTCCGAGCGTGCGCCGGACCGCGCGGCCGCGCTGGTTCCCGCCGCCGTCGAGCACTTCTATGCCGCCGAGAACGGAGCCGAGGTGGTGCCCGACTCCGAGCGACCCGGGTTCGAGGCAGAGGTGGCCGGCCTGGTCTCGGCCCTCTACGGCGTCGAGGACCCTCAGCGCTTCTCCCCCGCTGCCTGCGAGCAGTACCTGGTCACGGCCACGTCCGCCGGAACCCCGTTGCACGGCTTCCTCGATCGTGTCGACGTCGCCCCGACCGGCGAGGTCAGGGTCGTGGACTATAAGACCGGCAAGCCCCCGAACCCCCGCTATCAGCAGCAGGCGATGTTCCAGATGCGCTTCTACGCGCTGATGTACCAGCGAATCCACGGTGTGCTCCCAGCGCAGCTCAAGTTGATCTACCTCAAGAACGGCAGTTGGCTCACGTTCACGCCGGACCACGCCTCACTCATCGAGACCGAGGCCTCGTTGGACATGCTGTGGTCGGAGATCGAACAGGCAGGTGAGACCGGGGACTTCCTACCCCGTACCTCTCGCCTCTGCGACTGGTGCAATCATCAGGACCGGTGCCCGGCGTTCGGCGGTACCCCCCCGGATTACCCGGGATGGCCCGGGACGCGCGTGGTGCCGGTCGGAGCAGACAACCTGCTGTCAGGTCAGGGAGAACCGAGGAGTACATGATGACGGAGGCCTACTTCGAGCCGCTGGGAACCGACGACGGCTGGGAGGTCTTCAGAGCGACCCCGCACACGGTCAGTGCCTGGGGTCCCGATTTGCAGCACGGGGCCCCGCCCTCCGCCATCCTCACCCGGGCCATGGATCGCCTGGATCCGACTGCTGATACCCGTATCGCCCGGGTGGCAGTCGATCTGCTGGGGCCGGTGCCGTTGGGTGAGTTGCGGACCCGGGCGCGCGTGACCCGGCCGGGTCGGCGGATCCAGATGATCGAATCCGAGCTCGAGGCGGGCGGGCGGATCGTCGCGCGGGCGAGCGCATGGCGGATGCTCATCAGCGACACCGCGGATATCGAACAGACATTGGACCGGCCCCGCGAGCTTCCGGGCGCCGACTACAACAGCGAATTTTTCCACCGCTGGACCAGCGGTTACATCGATTCTCTCGAGCTTCGTGGTGCCGAGGACGGCACCGTTTGGGCGCGACCGACGATGCCTCTGGTGGCCGGTGAGGAGACGACCCCTGCCGAGCACGTGATGTGCGTGGCGGACATCGCCAACGGCGTCGGTGCGGTCCTCGAACCGGAAGAGTGGCGATTTCTCAACACGGACCTCGTGACGCATCTGCACCGCCGACCCGTCGGCCAGTGGATCGGCGTGGCAGCGCAGGCGTCAATCGGCCCCGACGGCGCGGGTGCGACTTCCGGAACCCTCTTCGACGAGGTCGGCGCAATCGGACACACCCTTCAGGCGCTTCTCGTCGAACGGGTCTGATCACAGCCGATCGGGTGGAGGATGACTTGACCCGGTCGGCCCAGGCCATCCGATCGGCTCACCCCACTGCTTCGAATTAGCCCATCCGGCAGGAACGGATGTCGGTCGCGATGATCGACTTCGCGCCGGCGGCCGCGAGCTCATCCATGATCGAGTTCACCTTCTTGCGGGGAACCATCGACCGGACAGCGATCCACGCCGGGTCGGCCATCGGAGAGACTGTGGGCGACTCGATCCCGGGCGTGATCGCCGAGACCTCGGCGAGGAGATCCCTGGGGCAGTTGTAGTCCAACATCATGTATTGCTGCGCGAAGACCACGCCCTGCAACCGCGCCCTCAGCTGAGCCATCGGCGCGGTCACCTCGGCGTCCGAACGGGAGATCAGCACGCCCGCGGAGTCACACAGCACGTTCCCGAATGCCTCGAGCCCGTGGACCTTCAGGGTCCGTCCAGATCCCACAACATCGGCGATGCAGTCCGCCACACCCAGTTGAATCGAGATCTCCACGGCGCCGTCCAGCCGGATGACCTCAGCTTCGATACCCCTCTGCTGGAGATCACGACGGACGATATTGGGATAGGAGGTCGCGATCCGGGCGCCGGCGAGCCGATCGGTGGTCCAACCCGCCCCGGCGGGACCCGCGTACCGGAAAGTGGAGTGCCCGAACCCCAAATCGAGCTGCTCGTCGACCTCGGCCATGGAATCCGCAGCCAGATCACGACCGGTGATCCCCATCTCGAGGCGGCCAGAACCGACGTAGACGGCGATGTCCTTGGGGCGGAGGAAGAAGAACTCGACGTCGTTGTCCGGGTCGATCAGGGTGAGGTCCTTGCTCCCCTCGTGACGCCGGCGGTATCCCGCCTCGGCGAGCATCTCGGATGCGGACTCGGACAGGGCGCCCTTGTTGGGCAGTGCGACACGCAGCATGACGGCGGCTCCGGGATCTGTGAGCGTAAGGGTGGACGTGGGTCGAGGTCTAGAGATGTCGGTAGACGTCCTCGAGGGCCAGTCCGCGCCTGAGCATCATGACCTGGGTCCAGTACAGAAGCTGGGAGATCTCCTCCGCGAGCTCGTCGTCTGACTGGTATTCGGCGGCGATCCACACCTCGCCAGCCTCCTCGATGACCTTCTTGCCCAGATGATGCACACCCTTGTCGAATGCAGCGACGGTGCCGGAGCCTTCGGGTCGCGCGGTGATCCGCTCGGACAGCTCGGTGAACAGTGAGTCGAAGGTCTTCACATGCTCGATTGTCCCACAGCCGTACGAGCGGGTGTGCCGGAGGTGAGGGCGTGGAGACCCGCAGTGTCGACCCCCTCCAGGGTCGTGTGGGTGTGGGCCCCGACGACGTCAGGCTGGCCATCGGTCGACGGGATATAGAGAACCCGGCACCCGGCGGCGACAGCAGCGGTCGCGCCCGTCACCGAATCCTCCACCGCCACGGTCGCGCCGGGCTGCACCCCGAGGCGGGCACACGCGAGGAGGTACGGGTCCGGGGCGGGTTTGGCGTTGGCGACCATGCACCCGGTGACAACCACGTCGAAGCGGGAGCGATTGATGAATTCCAGAGGCACCACCGCGACGTCGGCGGTGGTATTGGTGACCAACGCGACCGGCATTCCTGTCGAGGCGACATCATCGAGAAGCTGCTCGGCGCCCGGTCGCCACCGCATGTCGGTGCGCATCAGCTCGGTGACACGCGAGTTGAGGCGGTGAGCGAGGCGGTCAAATTCCTCCCCCTCGATCCGACGCCCGGTGTACTCGCTGAGGATCTCGAAAAACCCGTGGAGCGAGTTGCCCAGCGTGCGCTCGCGCGTCGTGTCGTCGAGGGGGCGGCCCATGTGCTCGGCGAGTTCGTACACGGCGATATCCCACAGGCGTTCGGTATCGACGAGGGTGCCGTCCATGTCAAGACACACGGCGGCCGGAGCGAGGTCGGGAGAGGTGCTGGTCACGGCCTACTGTCTACCTGAACAATGTGGACCGGGGGTGGCGAGCGTGACCTTCGGGGAGCAGGTCGCCCCGTTCTCAGCAGTCTCGCGGCGGCACGATGAACCGCTCGGTGTGGGTGGCCGAGGCGAATGGCGCGACCGAGCCCGGCGCGAACGTGGGTAGCGCGGATTTGCTGGTGGTGATGGTGACCGCCACCCACCCGCGCCCGGTGAGCGTGGCACCGGCGCCCACCTCCGGCCCGGTCGACTGGACGGTCTGCGTCCCCCGGACATCGGTGTCGATGTTGTGCCAGTCCACCGTCGCCGAGTTGAACGGGAACATCGCGGCTGAGAAGTCGAACGAGTTGACGTGATGATCGAGGTCCCGGGCATTGGCGGCGAACGCTTGATGGAACTTCCCGTCGCCCCCCAGCAGGCAACTACTGAAGACCCCGAAGCGGATGGTGTGTTCGCCCCCGAGTGGATAAGGCAGGCGCATGTCCCACGCGGGAGAGTCGTGCCAGACCTGGGCGGAGGCGGCCGGGGACGACGCCACGGCCGCACCCCCAGCGAGCAGTGTTGCCACGCAGGCGATGCCAGCAGATCTCCGGACGGTGGTCATGGTGACTCCCTCTGGCTCTCGGATGTGATGCTGCCCGCCCCCGCCCGGACGGAATCAGACGTTGAAGTACTTCGCCTCCGGGTGGTAGAGCACGAACGCGTCCGTCGACTGCTCCGGGTGCAGCTGTAGCTCCTCGGAGAGCTCGACCCCGATGCGTTCGGGCTCGAGCAGGTCGACGACCACCTTGCGCGACTCCAGGTCCGGGCAGGCGCCATACCCAAAGCTGTATCGGGCACCCCGGTACTTGAGGTTGAAGTACTCCTCGATGTTGTCCGGGTCCTCGTCCGAGACCGAGCCCTCGGGCAGGCGAAGTTCGTCCCGGACCCGCCGGTGCCAGAACTCGGCCAGAGCCTCAGTGAGCTGTACGGACAGGCCGTGGACCTCAAGGTAGTCCCGGTAGTTGTCGGCGGCGAACAGCGTGTTGGCGAAGTCCGCGATGGGCTTACCCATGGTGACCAGCTGGAACGGCAGGACGTCCACGACTCCTTCCGCCTCGCAGCGCTCTCTGGAGGCCACGAAGTCGGGGATGGCCAGGAAGCGGGAACGCTGCTGGCGCGGGAACGCGATCTTGTGGAGGACCTCGGCATCCGGGCGCGGCTCGGCGAGCACCCAGATCTCGTCCCCGACCGAGTAGGCCGGGAAGTAGCCGTACACGACGGCAGAGTGCGACAGGATGTTCTCGGTGGTCAGCCTGTCGATCCACGCGCGCAGGCGAGGCCTCCCCTCGGTCGCCACCAACTCCTCGTAGTCGGGCCCATCCCCGCTGCGTGTGCCCCGAAGTCCCCACTGTCCGAAGAACAGCGCGCGTTCGTCAAGGTGACCGGCGTAGTCGGCCACCGGGATACCCTTGGCGATCCGGGTCCCCCAGAACGGCGGGGTCGCGATGGGCTGGTCGGCCGCGACATCCGATCGCTCGGGGACCACGACGGGCTCGGCCTCGGCCGCGCGCTTGGCCGCGATCCGCTCACTACGGGCGCGGCGCTCGCGCCGCTCTGCTGCCTTGGCTGCGGATTCTGAGGACTGCGACATCGGGACACCGGTCCGCTTGGCCGTCATCACCTCGTCCATCAGCCGCAGACCTTCGAACGCGTCCCGCGCGTAGAACACGTCGCCCTGATACATCTCGGCCAGATCGACCTCGACGTAGGACCGAGTCAGCGCGGCGCCGCCGAGCAGGACGGGAAACTCCCCGGCGATGCCCTCCGAGTTGAGCTCGGCCAGGTTGTCCTTCATCACCACTGTCGACTTCACCAACAGGCCGGACATACCGATCACATCGGCCTTGTTCTCGCGGGCAGCCGAGATGATCTCCGAGACCGGCTGCTTGATGCCGATGTTGACCACATCGTATCCGTTGTTGGACAGGATGATGTCCACGAGATTCTTGCCGATGTCGTGCACGTCGCCCTTGACTGTCGCCAGCACGATGCGACCCTTGCCGTCCTCGTCGCTGGCCTCCATGTGGGGCTCCAGGTGAGCGACCGCGGCCTTCATGGTCTCCGCTGACTGCAGGACGAACGGCAGCTGCATCTGTCCGGAACCGAAGAGCTCACCTACGGTCTTCATTCCTCCGAGCAGGTGCTCGTTGATGATCTCCAGAGGGGGGATCTCCGCCATCGCGGCGTCGAGGTCCTGCTCCAGCCCCTTGCGCTCGCCGTCGACGATCCTCGCCGACAGTCGCTCCATGAGCGGCATCGCCGCGAGCTCAGCTGCTCGTGCGTCCTTCGCACCGGCCGCGGACACACCCTCGAACAGTTCCATGAAGACCTGGAGGGGGTCGTAGCCCTCTCGGCGACGGTCGTACACCAGGTCAAGGGCGACCTCCCGCTGCCGGTCGTCGATCTTGCTCATGGGCAGGATCTTCGAGCTGTGTGCGATCGCCGTGTCGAGACCCGCCTGGATGCACTCGTGCAGGAACACCGAGTTCAGAACCTGGCGGGCGGCCGGGTTGAGGCCGAACGAGATGTTCGAGAGCCCGAGTGTCGTGTGGATCTTCGGGTGGGACTCGGTGAGCCGGCGGATCGCCTCGATGGTCTCGATGCCGTCGCGGCGCACTTCCTCCTGGCCGGTCGAGATCGGGAAGGTCAAACAGTCGATGATGATGTCTTCTTCCGCTACCCCCCAGTTCCCGGTGAGGTCGGCGATGAGCCGTTCAGCGATCTCGACCTTACGGTCTGCCGTACGCGCCTGTCCCTCCTCGTCGATGGTCAGGCCGACGACAGCGGCGCCGTGGCGGGAGACCAGTTGCATGATTCGCTGGAACCGGGAATCCGGCCCGTCACCGTCCTCGTAGTTGACCGAGTTGACCGCGCAGCGGCCACCCAGCTTCTCCAGACCGGCCTCGATGACATCGGGTTCGGTCGAGTCGAGCATGATCGGCAGTGTCGAGGACGTGGCGAGCCGACCTGCCAGCTCCCGCATGTCCCCGGAGCCGTCCCGGCCGACGTAGTCGACACAGAGGTCGACCATTTGAGCACCGTCGCGCATCTGTTCCTTGGCGATGTCCATGCAGGTTTCCCAGTCCTCGGCGAGCATGGCGTCGCGGAACCGCTTGGACCCGTTGGCGTTGGTGCGCTCGCCGATCATGAGAATGCCGGCGTCGGCACGCAAGGGGGTCGACGTGTACAGCGATGCGACCGCGTTGATGGGCTCGACCCGTCGCTCGGCCTTCTCTCGAGCGAGTACCTCGTCCCGTAGGCGCGTGATGTGCTCCGGAGTAGTGCCGCAGCACCCTCCCACCATCGACAGCCCGAACTCGGAGACGAAGTCGGCCACCTGGGGCGCGAACGCCTCCGCGCCCAGGGGGTAGACGGCGCCGTGCTCACCGAGCTCCGGTAGGCCGGCGTTGGGCATGACCGACACCGGGATCCCGGCGTGCCGGGACAGAAACCGCAGGTGTTCGATCATCTCGGCCGGCCCGGTGGCGCAGTTGAGACCGATCATGTCGATGCCGAGTGGCTCCAACGCGGTGAGGGCCGCGCCGATATCCGAACCGAGGAGCATGGTGCCGGTGGTCTCGATGGTGACGTGGGAGATGATCGGCAGCCGTCGCCCAGCCGCGGCCATCCCGTCCTGACAACCGAGTACCGCGGCCTTGACCTGGAGCAGGTCCTGGCTCGTCTCGATCAGGTAGGCGTCCGCGCCGCCTCGGGCGAGTCCCTCGGCGGCCTTGGCGTAGGCGTCCCGCATCTCCTCGAAGGTGGTCTGCCCGAGAGAGGGCAGCTTGGTGCCCGGCCCGAGAGAGCCCAGCACCATCCGCGGCGTCCCGTCCTCGGACGGGCCCATCTCGTCCGCGACCTTCCGGGCGATCGCCGCCCCCTTCTCTGCGAGTTCGCCGATCCTGTCGACGATGTCGTAATCGCCCAGGTTGGATAAGTTGCAGCCAAAGGTGTTGGTCTCCACCAGGTCGGCGCCAGCAGCGAAGAACGCCCGGTGGATGTTCTCCACGACGTCCGGGCGGGTGGCGTTGAGGATCTCGTTACACCCCTCCAGGCCCAGGAAGTCCGAGTCCACGTCGAGGTCGACGGCTTGCAACATTGTGCCCATCGCGCCGTCACCGATCAGTACTCGCCGACGGGCGGCATCCAGTAAGGGCGAATCGAAATCGACAGACATGAGCCCCAGTGTATGGGTGCCGTGCAATCGGACGAACGTAGGCTGTACTGATGACTGTCCAATGGAGTCCCGACGGGCATCTCGATTTGGAGAGCCCGGTGATGATCGTGGCCTTCGAGGGCTGGAATGACGCCGCCGACGTGGCGACCGGCACCATCGAACACCTGGCGCTCAACTGGGAGGCCCGCCAGATCGCCGAGGTCGGCGGTGACGAGTTCTTCGATTACCTGGAGCAGCGGCCGGTCGTCCGGATCTCAGGCGGAGTGTCGCGCTCGGTGGAGTGGCCCCGGATCGTGGTGTCTGCATGCCGCCCGGATGGCGTCGCCAACGATGTGTTGTTGGTGCGCGGGCCCGAACCGGCCCTGAAGTGGCGCAGGTTCGCCTCCGAGTTCGTTGACCTCGTCGACACTCTCGGCGTGACCCAGGTGGTCCTGCTCGGCGCCTATCTCGCGGACGTGCCGCACACCCGGCCGGTCCCCCTGACCGGCGCTGCATTCAGCCGGCAGCGGATGTCGACCATGGGCGTCGAGGCATCGGACTACGAGGGGCCCACCGGGATGTCCGGCGTACTCCAGCAACTGCTCACCGAGGCGGGTGTGCCGACTCTGAGTGTGTTCGCGGGGGTCCCCCACTATGTGGCCTCGCCACCGAACCCGCGCGGAACCGAGGCGATGCTGTCCTGGCTCGCCGAGAACCTGGGTATGGCGGTGCCGATGGACGCCCTGCGCGTACAGGCCCGGACGTGGGCCGAACGGGTCGACACAGCCGCGGGTGAGGACGAGGACCTGCGCGACTACATCCAGTCCCTCGAAGACCGGATGGACGAGGAGTCCGGGGTGACACCCGGTATCGACCCGGAGCCCGACCGTGGACGAGCGTCGGGTGGGGAGGCGATGCCCCTGGTCGACGGCGAGGCGATCGCCGCCGAGTTCGAGCGCTTCCTACGGGGCGACCGAGATGAGCCGGATCCCGGTTAATCCTGCCGCGGTACGGGTACGCGTGCTGCGCGTCTGCCGATCAATCCGTGACCGGCGGAACACCGAGCAGGGCGTCCAGCGCGTTCGCGACGGCGGTGCCGGCGGACGCGTCAGATGCGTCGCCGTCAAGCGTCGCCCGCGCCCACGCGTCGATCGCCGCGAGCGCCCCCGGCGTGTCGAGGTCGTCCGCGAGCCGCTCACGCAGAGCGCCGATCGCGGCAGCGGAGTCTGCGCCGGCTCCTCGGGCGATCGCCCTGTTCCAGGTCTCGTATCGGGCGCGAGCGTCCTCGAGCAGTCCCTCGGACCAGGACCTGTCGACACGGTAATGCCCGGCGAATAGCCCGAGCCTGATGAGCGCCGGATCAACGCCCTCCTCCCGCAACGCCTGCACGCGCACGAGGTTGCCGAGCGACTTGCTCATCTTTATTCCGTCCAGCCCGATCATCGCGGCGTGGACGTAGAAGCGAGCGAAGGGCTGCTCCCCCGTCGCGGCCTCGGCGTGCGCCGCAGAGAACTCGTGGTGGGGGAACGCCAGATCGCTACCACCGCCCTGGATATCGAACTCCATCCCCAGGCGGTTGCGGGCGATCGCCGAGCACTCGATGTGCCACCCGGGTCGGCCCGCCCCCCAGGGAGAGGGCCACGACGGCTCGCCGGGCCTCTCGACGCGCCACAGGAGTGCATCCAGCGGGTGCTCCTTGCCGGTTCGGTCCGGGTCGCCACCGCGTTCGGCGAAGGCGACCGTCATCTCCTCGTCGTCGTACCCCGACTCGTAGCCGAAGTCCTCCGTGGCGCGATGACGGAAGTAGACGTCGGAGTAACCGTCGACCGCGGGATCGATGCAGTAGGCGTGGCCGCGCTCAAGGAGCTCCGCCACCATGTCCACCACCTCGTCGATGGTTTCCGTGGCGGCCACGTAGTCGCGGGGAGGGATGACCCGCAGTGCCTCCATGTCCGCCCGGAACAAATCCGTCTCGCGGTCCCCGAGTTCCTGCCAGCCCACACCGTCGCGCTCGGCCCGCTCGAACAACGGGTCGTCGACGTCGGTCGTGTTCTGGACGTAGTGAACCTCGTGGCCAGCGTCGAGCAACTGACGGTAGACGAGGTCAAACGCGAGATAGGTGGCGGCGTGACCGAGGTGGGTGGTGTCGTACGGGGTGATCCCGCAGACGTACATCCGCGCGACCGGCCCGGGAGCCACGTCTCGGACCTCCCCGCTCGCCGTATCGAACAACCTCAGCGAAACGCCGGCGCCGGGGACCGAGGGGACGACAGGCGAGGACCACGAGTGCATGCGGCCGAGTCTAGAGACCGCGCGGTCAGAAGAGCGGCCAGGGTAAGGGGTAGCCGGGCCCGGGGACGGGGAAGACCCGGCTGGCGAGCAGGGCGACGACGCGCTCGGAGAGAGCCTCGACCTCTGTGGAGGAGAGCAGGTCAGACAGCGCCTCGGTGAGGTCGCCGTCTTCCGCCAGTTCGCCGCGGAGTCGTTCTAAGCCCGCAACCTCGTCGTCGGTGAAGCTGTGACCCGCCCACCCCCACAGGACCGTGCGTAACTTGGGCGCGGTGTGAAAGGACAGCCCGTGGTCGATCGCCCAGACGACCCCCTCCGAGTCAACCAGGACGTGCCCGCCCTTGCGGTCGGCATTGTTGACCACAAGATCGAACAGCGCGATGCGTCGCAGTCGGTCATCGGTGTCGTGGGCGACCACCACCTCCTCCCCCCGGTCACCCTCCCCGCGCAGCACCACAGCCCGGTTCCCTGGGACGGCATCGGCGGGGTGGACGTCGACGGGATCGTGCCCGGGGCGCTGCTCCCGATCTACCTCGGCGATCCACCGCTGGGCCATGCCCGGCCCACCCGGGCCGTGCGCCGCAACGGTTTGCGGCACGAGACCCCACCCGAGTGCCTCCGACACCGCGTGCGCGGCGATTTCCCGCGCAGCGAGGCTGCCGTCGGGGAAATCCAACAGCGGCCGCTCCCCCGCCGATGGCTTGTAGACCCAGCTGTCCCCCCAAGCGTCCACGCAGTGGTAGACCGCGTTGCTACCGGACGGGATCCGGTACAGCACGGTGAGTTCAGGACTAACCGGGCGGGTGGTCACGGGTCGATAAGCTCGGTGAGCGCTTCACCGGACCGCGGGAGATAACCGTTGAGGCGGACGCACAGGTGGCCGGTGGTGTCGATAGGTTCGCCGCACAGCGGGCACGGGGCACGGCCGGCGGAGACGACCCGCTCGCTGCGCAGCACGAACTGACGGGCTCGCTGCGGGGTGAGGAAGACGCGCAGGGCATCCGGGGCATCCTCGGCGTCCGACAGCACCACCGACTCGTCGGTGGCGGACGGGTCCATGGCCAACAACTCCACCACGACCTTGCTGTGTTCACCGTCCCAGCCCAGCCCCATGGTTCCCACCTGGAACTCAGCGTCCACGGGCATCTCCAGCGGGTCCAGGTCGTCGACAACCCCGCCGGCGGGCGGAACCGGAATGTCGGACTTGGCTGCGATCTCGTCGAGCAGGTCGCCCATCCGCTCTGAGAGGATCTGGGCCTGCTGCTTCTCGCACCGTACGGAGATGGTCCGACCCGACTCGGTGGCCTGGACGAAGAAGACCCGCTCGCCCGGCTGGCCGACCGTGCCTACCACGAACCGGGTCGGATCGCGGAACTCGTGCACTGCCCTGCTCATGCCGGTGGTCTCCTCATGGGGTGAGTGGTGATTCGGATCATCAGGCTACGTTCCCTCCGGGGACGGCGTCCGAGCTGGCGTGCCCCTTCGTGGCGTCTCCGACCCGGCCGGCCGGGTCCCCCCGCAGGCTGGTCAGGTCACCGCCGGTGTCGTTGACCCGGAGCACGAATGGCCGGTGGGGTGTGTAGCGCACCACGGACACCGACGCAGTCTCTACCACGATCCGCTGGAACTGATCGAGGTGCATACCGTAGGCGTCCGCGAGTACCGCCTTGATGACGTCGCCGTGGCTACACGCCACCCACAGCACGTCGCGGCCCGCGTCCTCGGCGAGTCGTCGGTCATGTCGACGGATGGAGGTCACCGCCCTACCCGCCATGTCGGCAAGCGACTCCCCCTCCGGGAATACGGCCGACGAGGGATGCTGCTGGACCACCGACCACAGCTCCTCCGTGGCGAGATCCTTGAGTGGCCGACCCGTCCAGGCGCCGTAGTCGACCTCCACGAGAGCATCATCGATCACTGGGTCCACCCCCAACGTCCCGGCCAGAGGTTCGACAGTCTGGCGGCACCGCATCAGCGGCGAGCGAACGACCGCCTCGACGGGCAGGTCCCCGAGCCGCCGGCACAGCTCTGCGGCCTGGGCGTGGCCGGTGTCGTCGAGGCTGACCCCCGGGGTTCGACCGGCCAACGTGAGAGCTGTGTTTGCGGTGGAACGGCCGTGCCGGAGCAGGATGACGGTCATACCGGAAGATTACCGACGACGGGCCGTGCCGGTCACGGGCCGCTGTTCGGACGGTGACCCCGGTCAGGTAGCCGGGATGGTCCCAGTGCCGAGCAGGATCATGACCAGGGCTCCGAGAATGACGCGGTAGCCCGCGAACCAGGCCAGCGAATGGTTCTGAACGAACTTCAGCAGCCAGGCGATGGCCGCGTACCCGATGACGAACGCGATCGCGGACCCTACAAGGAGCTGGATCCCACTCGCGGACTGACCCACGGACGGCGCGAACGCGTCGGGGAGGCTGAACAGGCCCGAGGCAAGGACGGCGGGAATCGCCAGCAGGAACGAGAACCGTGCCGCGGCCTCACGCGACATGTTGAGGAAGAGTCCGGCGGAGATCGTTCCTCCGGAGCGGCTCACTCCCGGGATGAGGGCCAAGCACTGGGCCAGCCCCATGACGATCGTGTCTTTCATCGTCAGTCCGTCGAGTGACTTCGCGTCAACGGGGCGGTCCTGCCTGCCCAACTTCTCGGCGAGCAGGAAAACGAACGAGAACACGACGAGCACGATCGCGGTGATCCAGAGGTTGCGCGCGGCGTCGCGGATGAAGTCCTTGCCGACGAATCCGATGAGGGCGATGGGGGCCGACCCCACGATGACGAACCACCCGAGCCGGTAGTCGGGATCATGACGATGCCCGGCGTCGAATACGCCCCGGAACCAGGCGACGAGGATGCGCACGATGTCCTTGAAGAAGAACACGAGGACGGCGGCCTCGGTGCCGAGCTGGACCACGGCCGTAAACGACGCGCCGGCGTCCTCTCCGAAGAACCAGGTGGAGAAGATTCGCAGGTGCCCGGACGAGGACACGGGGAGGAACTCGGTGAGTCCCTGGATCGCGGACAGGACGACGACCTGCAGCCAGGACATCCCTTCCACACCTGGCGCGGCGAGGACCAATGTGTTCACGGGCGTGGGTTCCTCTCGGGTTTCGGCGGATCGGACGCAGGTCGCGTCACCGCACGCCGCGAGAGTAGTTGCTCGGGCCTGAACGGCGACTGAGCACCCGGGTGGTGGACAATGGCGGAAGTCGAAAGGAACAACGTGCACCGACGTGTCCTCCGCCGTTCCGGCGTGCCCGCCGCTTTGATTGCCCTGGCGATCGGATTGACCGCCTGCTCCTCGCCCACCGCCGAGCTGGATGATCAGAATCGGGTCACCCAGGGCAATGCCTCTCCCGCGGAGTCGCCGCAGGTCTCTGGCCCGGTCGGGGGCGAGGTGGTCCCGGTCCCCGGTTCGGTCCGCTCCCTGGTCGCGGTGGGTGACCGGGTCATCGCGCAGGTTGATCTCCCGCCGTCGCTGGAGATCGGCCGCGTCGACGCCACCCGCTGGGTGGCAGAGGACTCCGTGCCCCTGCCCGCAGGAGCGGGTGAGGCCTCGGCCGCGTACGACGGCACCGTGGTGGTCCCCTACTCCGACGGGGTGGTCCTGCTGTCTGCCACCGGGCAGGTCCGCGATCTCGCCGGACTGGGCCAGGTGACTGCGGCAGCGGTGACCACCGAGGGTCGGTTGTTGACCGGCACCCCTGAGGGTGAGGTCGTTGTGCGTGATGCCGACGGCACGGAGCAGCGCCGGATCGGCGGCCTGACCTCGGTGGACCGGATCATCGTCGACGAGGACGGTTCGGTGACGGCCCTGAGTCGACCCGACACCGTGATAGCGACCATCGATCTCGAGAAGGACATCGCGGGTCCCCTCCTGCGCGCTGGCACGGGCGCAGGGCAACTCGCGGGGTTCGGCAGGGAGTCCGTGGTCGCCAGCGACACCGTTGGTGGGACCCTGCTGGTGTATTCGACCTCGCCGGTCCGGCTGCACCAGCAGTTCCCCGTCGCCGCGGCCCCGTGGGCGGTGGCGGCGGACGCGTCCCGGGGACTCGTGTGGGTTACCTCCACCGGAACGAACACCGTCCAGGCGTACGATCTCGGCGACGGCGTCGGTATCCAGCGCGCGGACATTCCGACGGTGCGCCAACCAGATTCTCTGGCGGTCACCGATTCCGGCACGGTGGTGGTGGGTTCCGCGGACGGGGAAGGCCTGCACCTCATCCGACCTACCCTCACCGAGCCCGCGAACTGATCGTCACGACGACCCACGTCCCAGCTGGGACGTCCACCGAGGAGGACCGTGTACGCACTGCTCAAGAAGGTGCTGTTCCGCTTTCCCGCTGAGCGGATCCATCATCTGGTGTTCGGCCTGCTCAAGCTCCTGACTCTGATTCCCCCATTGGGCGCCGTGGCGCGCAGGATCCTGGGGGTGCGTGACCCGGTACTCGCCCAGCAGGTGCTCGGTCGGACCTTCCCCGGCCCCCTAGGGTTGGCGGCCGGGTTCGACAAGAACGCCGCAGCCGTGGACTCGTGGGGCGCGATCGGTTTCGGTTTCAGTGAGGTCGGGACCGTGACCGCCTCTCCTCAGCCTGGCAACCCCACCCCGCGGTTGTTCCGACTGGTGGAGGACCGGGCGATCCTCAACCGAATGGGGTTCAACAACCATGGGGCTGGTAACGCCGCCAACAACCTCCGCCGACGTCGCAGCAGTGACCCCGTGGGGATCAACATAGGCAAGACGAAGGTCGTACCCGCTGAGGACGCGGTTCGTGACTATGTGGCGTCGGCGACGATGCTCACCGGACTGGCCGACTACCTCGTCGTCAACGTCAGTTCCCCCAACACGCCGGGCTTGAGGGATCTGCAGACCGTCGAGTCACTCCAGCCCATCCTTGCGGCGGTGCGTGACGTGGCCACGATTCCCGTTCTAGTGAAGATCGCGCCCGATCTGGACGACGCGGACATCGACGCTGTGACGGACCTCGTGGTGGAGCTCGGGCTGGCGGGCATCGTCGCCACCAACACGACCATCTCGCGAGGCGGCCTACGGACCCCTGCCGCCACGGTGGAGGCGTTGGGCGCCGGGGGAATCTCCGGTGCCCCAGTCGCCGCCCGCTCGCGCGAGGTCCTCGCGCGAATCCACCGTCGCGCCGGTGGCCGTATCGTAATCATCTCGGTCGGGGGGATCGAGACGCCAGAGGACGTGTGGGACCGCATCACCCACGGCGCGAACCTTGTCCAGACCTACACCGGGTTCATCTTCACCGGACCGACGCTCCTGCGCGGTACCAACCGTTTGGTGGCCAAGCGCCTCCGCCAGGGTGGGTTCCAGTCCCTGGCGGCGGCGGTCGGCTCTGCGGTGCGCTAGGCCCTACTGCTCGTAGATCCCCGTCACGGTGCCGCGGGCCAGACCCTGGCTGAACAAGTTGAACCCGACGAACGCGCACGAGGCGTCTTCACCCAGGTCGATCTGGTCGCTCACCGCATGGACGGCGAGGATGTAGCGGTGCGGCCCGTGATCGGCCGGCGGGGCGGCGCCCACGAAGCCCTTGAAGCCCGCGTCGTTGCGGACCACGACGGCGCCCTCGGGGAGTCCTGAGGTGTCGTCGCCGGTGCACGCCCCCTCGGGCAGAGCGGTGACGTCCGCCGGGATGTTGGCGACAGACCAGTGCCAGAAACCCGACGCGGTGGGGGCGTCCGGATCGAAGACGGTCACCACGTAGCTCTTGGTGCCCTCTGGGCCAGCGTTCCAGCTCACCTGCGGAGACTTGTCCTGGCCTCCCTCGACGCCCATCTTCCCACCGAGCTGCGCGGCGGACAGGGTGGCACCCTCGGTGAACGACTCGCTTGTCACCTTCAAGGCCGGTAGTTCCGGGAGTGCGGCGTATGGGTCGGGCACACGGAAGTCGGTCATCGTCATCCTCCTGCGATCGGGGCGGTGTGGAGTAATCCTCCAGCCGGTCACATCCCTGTCTACCAGCGATGACCGGGCGGCGTGGGCTGCGAGGGGACCCCGATTTGGCCCGCGGTTCGGGCATCGACTAGTGTCATTCCTCGCACGACCAAGCCGGTCACAACCGGCAAAGGTCACCAGTGTGCGAGCGCGAGTGGCGGAATGGCAGACGCGCTAGCTTGAGGTGCTAGTGTCCTATTAACGGACGTGGGGGTTCAAGTCCCCCCTCGCGCACACTGTGTCGAGACAGTAGAAGGGCCTCGGATCCGCTAGGATCCGGGGCCCGCTCTCGTTTCGAGGGAAGGTTCCCCGATGGCCAGGACACCGACTCCCCCCGCCCAGCAGCGCCTCATCGACCGCCTGCGCGATCATCTCGCGGACGAGACGGTTACCCGCGAGGTATCGATGTTCGGCGGTCACTGCTTCATGGTCGCTGGCAAGATCCTCGTGAGCGCGGGGCGCGACGGCGGAATACTGCTCCGCGTTGCCGCAGAACACGAAGGCGAGCTTCTCCGTCGCCCCGGTGCGACCCGTGCCGAGATGGGTGCCGGGCGGACCATGGGCCCGGGTTGGATCAGCGTCTCGGCCGTCGCGCTGGACAGCGATGCGGGACTGTCGGAGTGGCTCGCCCCCGCCCTGGAATACAACCACGGTGTAGTCGGCCGCACGGAGTGACGGCGGGGTACGAATGATGACGACGAACGACGTGATCGACGTGCGGGGACTGATGAAGTCCTTCGGGAGACTCCGGGCCCTTGACGGAGTCGACTTACGGGTGGAGAAGGGCCGGGTGCACGGGTTTCTCGGGCCAAACGGGGCCGGCAAGTCCACCACCATCCGCGTTCTGCTGGGCTTGCTGCGAGCTGACGGTGGAACGGCGACTGTGCTGGGCGGCGATCCCTGGCGGGACGTCGTGGCTCTGCACCGCCGTCTGGCCTACGTTCCCGGCGACGTCTCCCTGTGGCCCGGGATGAGTGGCGGCGAAGCAATCGACCTGCTCGGGTCGCTGCGTGGTGGCCTCGACGAAGCGCGGCGGGAAGAGCTCATCGAACGTTTCCAGCTGGACCCGTCCAAGCGTGGTCGCCAGTACTCGAAGGGCAACCGGCAGAAGGTCGCCATCATTGCCGCGTTGGCCTCGGACGTCGAACTTCTGATTCTCGACGAGCCCACGAGTGGGCTCGACCCGCTGATGGAGAGAGTGTTCCAGGACGTGATCTCCGAGGCGGTGTCATGCGGCACATCAGTATTGCTGTCGAGCCACATACTGGCCGAGGTGGAGACGTTGGCTGATCGGATCTCGATCATCCGCGACGGCAGGATCGTCCGGACGGGCACCCTGACTGAGCTTCGAGGCGACGCCCGCACCTCGATCGTCGCGACCCTCGAGCGCCTCCCCGGTCCCGGTGCGTTGGGCTCGCTGTCTGACGTACATGTGGACGGCCACCAACTCAACGCCACGACCGAGGCCGACAGGATCGGGGAGGCGATGGAGCTCCTGGTCCCTTATGGTCTTTCGTCGTTGACGGTCGAACCCCCGTCGCTCGAATCGTTGTTCCTGCAGTTGTACGGGTCCGAGACCCGCAGCCAGGTGACCTAATGACCGCTCCTCTCGCCGGCATCGGTACTCTGCTGCGGGCGTCGCTCCGGCACGAGGGACACCGCTTCGCGCCGTGGATCCTCATCGCGACGGCATTGTCCGCGTCGTCGGTCCTCGTCTACCCGTGGCTGTTCCCCGAGACGCAGGAACGACTCGCCTTTGCCACCGCCGTGAGCGCCAATCCTGCACTCGGAATCGTCTTTGGCCCCGCGTTTGATCTGTCGACCGTGGACGGGTTCAACGCCTGGCGCTCGCTTTCGCTCGCGGGCTTCTTCACCGCATTAGGCGCGATCAACACCGTCATCCGCTCCACTCGCGGCCAGGAGGATTCGGGACAGGCCGAACTCCTGGCCTCCGGCGTGCTCGGACGATCGAGTCGTCTGCTCGCAGGTGTGGGGCTGGCACTGCTCGGCTCCCTCGCCGTCGGTGTCGTCGCGGGTGTCGTCACCGGCTTCTGCGGTGGAGGCTGGCAGGCCTCGCTGCTGTTGGGCGCCACCTTCACTGCCTCCGGCTGGATGTTCGCAGGCTTGTCGGCCGTTACCGCTCAACTCGGTTACGACGCCCGAACCGCGCATTCGCTCGCCGTGGGGGCTCTAGGGGTCCTCTTCCTCCTCCGCGCCGTGGCGTACTCGCTGCACGCCCCCGGATGGTCGGTGTGGGTCAACCCCTTGGGGTGGATCACGGAGACTCGACCGGCGACCGGTGACCGCTGGTGGCCGCTGTTCTGTGCCGTATTGCTCGTCTGTGTGTGTCTCGTAGTCGCGTTCGTCTTGCAGGCCCGTCGTGACTTCGGACAGGGAGTCGTGGCGCCGCGGCCCGGTCCGGATCGCGGGCGCGTCAGATCGACGTGGCGGCTCGCGCTCCGCCTCAACCGAGGCGCCATCGTGACGTGGAGCGTCGCGTTTGTAGCGCTCGGGCTGGTGTTCGGATTCTTCGCTACCTCCATCCACGACATCCTGCGTGAGGACTCGGCGGTCACCGCGATCCTCGCCGCGGGAGCGGCCACCCCGGACGACCTGGTCTCACGGTTCCTCGTGACGATCCTCGGGTTCGTCGGGATCATCGCTGCCGTCCCGGGTGTTCAGATCATGCTCAGTGTCCGCTCCGAGGAGATGGATAACCGGGTGGAACCAGTACTGGCCGGCGCGGTTTCCCGCCGCAGGTACTACGCGGGGAACGTCGTGCTGGCCTTCGCCGCTCCGACCCTTTACGTCCTTATCGCAGGCCTGCTGATCGCGACCCTTGCAACCGCTTCCGGTATCGGGGTGACGTTTGCGCGCGTGATGGCGCAGGCAGCCGCCACCGTCCCCGCGGTGTGGACCGTCGTCGCGGTCTCGGTCGCAGTTGTCGGTGCGCGCCCACGCCTCAGTCCCGCCGCGTGGGTGGGCGTGCTGGCATCTTTCGCGCTGACTCTTCTCGGGCCCACCTTCAAGCTCCCCGACGTGTTCCTGGCGATCAGCCCGTTCTGGCACGTGCCGTCGGTCGCGGGCGGTGCCGCAGATCTGGGTGGACTGATCTGGGTCTGTCTCATCACCGCCTTGATGCTGGTGGTGGGCTTCTCGGGGTTCGGCCGTAGGGACCTCGGTCGTACCTGAGCGTTGTCCACCCGAATACCGCCGTGGAAGTAGTACGTCCACCCTGCGGGGGCGGACGGTTTAGGGACGGACCCCCTCGTCGTCGTACCGTATCGGGGTGACCGGCATCGACCCAGAAGACCTCGAGACCTGCCTGCGTGTCCTCGACCAGGCCGCCGAACTCGGCGAGGATCATCCCGACTCGGTTCGGGTGCAGCGGTCGGTGGGACACATGTTCAAGCTCCTCAAGAAGGCGCGCCGCTCCGAGGTGCGTCGTGCCCGGCAGGAAGCGGACAAGGCGGTCATCGAGGCCACCGCCACCGGATCGCCGACCCGGATCGACGACGAGACCGCCGGCATCCGACTGGTCTCCAACGCGCCGGGCGCCGTCGCCGGCCACCTCCAACGCGCGATGGCTTGTTACGTCTGCAAGCAGCGGTTCACGCAGGTCGACGCCTTCTATCACCAGTTGTGCCCGAGGTGTGCGGCACTCAACCGCGCCAGGCGGGACCCCGAGATGGATCTGCGTGGCCGCCGAGCCCTGCTCACTGGGGGCCGCGCGAAGATCGGCATGTACATCGCACTGATGCTCCTGCGGGCGGGCGCCGACGTCACCATCACCACCCGTTTCCCCCGGGACGCCGTCCGTCGCTTTGCGTCGATGGACGATTACCCCGACTGGGCCAATCGCGTGCACGTGATCGGTGTGGATCTGCGAGACCCTGCCCAGGTGGTGGCCCTGGCCGACGAGGTGGCTGCCGCCGGCCCGCTGGACATCCTCATCAACAACGCCGCCCAGACCGTGCGTCGGTCCCCCGGTTCGTACTCCGGGCTCGTCGAGGGCGAATCCGCGCCGATCACGGGGCGCGCCGCAGACATCCCCATGGTCACCATGGGCCGCACCTCCGAGTTGCACCCGGCTGCACTCATGGGCGGCGAGTCCGCTCTCATCGGGACGGACGAGGCGGAGCGCGAAGCCGACCACATCGCGACGCTTGCGCTGCAGGCCGGCTCGGCGTCTCTAGAACGGATGGCCGCCGGCACCGCCATCGACGCAGGCGGGCTACTGCCGGACGTGGTGGACCACAACAGCTGGGTCGCCACCGTCGAGCAGGTTGAGCCGATGGAGATGCTCGAGGTGCAGCTCGCCAACTCGGTAGCGCCGTTCATCCTCGTCTCGCGCCTCCGCCCGGCCATGGCGGCCTCGAAGGCGCGCCGCAAGTACGTGGTCAACGTCTCCGCCATGGAGGGTCAGTTCTCGCGCCGCTACAAGGGCGCCGGCCACCCGCACACCAACATGGCCAAGGCGGGCCTCAACATGCTCACTCGCACCTCCGCCGAGGAGATGTTCACCGAGCACGGCATCCTTATGACCGCGGTGGACACCGGGTGGATCACCGACGAACGCCCGCACGTGACCAAGGTCCGGCTCCACGAGGAGGGCTTCCACGCGCCCCTGGATCTCGTTGACGGCGCCGCGCGCGTGGTCGACCCGATCGTTCGCGGGGAGGCCGGAGAGGACCTCTACGGTTGCTTCCTCAAGGATTTCCACCCCAGCCCGTGGTGACCGTCGGTGTCGGCTCTGCGCGCGGCGCCGGTCGGAGGCGTGTCGGGTGAGCCGGACCCCGGTGCTGCTGGACTGCGACCCCGGCATCGACGACGCCTTAGCGATCACCTATCTGGTGGCCGAGCACCGCGCCGGACGGATCGACCTGGCCGGGCTCGTATGCACGGCAGGTAATGCCAGCCTGGACGACACCGTAGCCAACGCACTGGCCTGGTTGGAGCTGGCCGGCTCCCCGGAACTCCCGGTGGCCGCCGGCGCTTCCGGCCCGATCGCCGTTCCCCACGCGCTAACCCCGGAGACACACGGCCCCCGTGGGGCCGGGCACGCGGAGCTGACGACGACGAGGGGTGCCGATCCTCGCGACGGTGCGCGACTCTGGGTGGACGCGGCCCGCGCGCATCCGGGTGAGCTCGTGGGGATAGTGACCGGTCCGTCGTCCACGCTGGCCCGTGCGGTGGCGCTCGATCCCGCGCTCCCCCGCCTGCTAGGCCGGTTGGTGGTGATGGGCGGGACCTTTCGCGGGCACCCGGGCAACACCACGCCCGTCAGTGAATGGAACGTCGACGTCGACCCTGAGGCCGCCGACCGGGTGTGCCAGGTGTGGGAGGACGCGATCGTCGCCGATCCTGTGGTCATGGCTCCGCTGTGGTGCGGTCTGGACCTGACCGAGCACGCGGTGTGGACCCCGGAGCGGTCGCGGCGGTTGCTCGAGGTATCGGACTCCCCGTTGACCCATCGGTTGGTGGACGCCCTGCGGTTCTACTTCGAGTTCCACGCCTCCGTCGGAGAGGGGTACGTGGCCCAGGTTCATGACCCGTTCGTCGCGTGGATGGCGCTGCACCCGGAAGTCGTGGTCTGGGAGAAGGCGCACTTGCGAGTCGAGTGCGCGGGTGAACACACCCGAGGGATGACGGTGGCAGATGTGCGCGGGCAGCGGGGCGTGGTGGACAACGCGCGGATCGCGTCCGACGTGGTGGTGCCCGGCGGCGCGGATGCCGTACTCGACGAGATCTGTGCGGCAATCGTCTCGTTGGCGGGCCCCCCAGGCTGACCGGTGCACGCCCGACTGAGGGTGGATGCACTCAGTTTGCCATCAGGGATCTGCGCGTTTGAGCCGGTCACGCGGGCGGTCGCGGGACGAAACTAGAACCGGTGTTAGGCTGCTCCGGATGTGCCGGGCGGCTCGTTGACCCGTCCGGACGACACCGTCATCCCACTTCACCGCCCCGGGAGAGTCCATGAGGTCTGTCGCTGCCGCCCTGATTGTCGTCGCGGGTGGAGCGATCGCGGCGGGGATCTCCACTCGCCGCTCCGGGGTAGCCGCCGGGGAGGCCGAGCCACTGGTGGCCACTGTGAGGGCTGCGGTGGTCAATGCCCGAGAGACAGTGCGGCGCCGGGTCCGGCAGCGGCGCGAGATAGCCGTGCCCGCGGCAACATTCCGCGCCGGATCGTCCGCAGGTGCGGCCCCCGCGCGCGGACCGGTCTGGGGGTTCTCTGCCGCCACGGACCCGTCTGCGGACTCTGCGCAGCCCAGGCTTGCCGGGGCCCGGGGATTTGTGCCCGCTCTCGAGGGGATCCGCGGTCTCGCGGCAGTGGGGGTCCTGACCACCCACGTCGCTTTTGTCACCCGTTCGTCCACCGGCTCTCCCGTCAAGCGCCTATTCGGCCGACTCGACCTGGCCGTTGCGGTGTTCTTCGCCAAGTCCGGCTTCCTGTTGTGGCGAGCACATGCCGCCCACGCTCGACGCGACGAACCCGCGACCGCCCGTCCGACCCGCGAGTACCTCCGCTCTCGCCTGGTGCGGATCATGCCGGCCTACGCGGTGTTGGTCGCCGCCGCGATGCTGGTGCTCGAGCAGAACCACGTCAACGGCCCGGCGTCGTGGATCGCGAACCTCACTCTCACGCAGATCTATACCTCGAACTTCCTCGTCGCGGGGCTGACCCACGCGTGGTCGCTGGCGGTCGAGATGGCGTACTACCTCGTCTTCCCGCTGCTGTGGACAGCAATGAAGGAGCTGCGCGGCGGCGCGGCGCGATGGCGGATCCCGGCGATCGCCGCTTTCGGGGCCTCAGGTCTGGTGTTCCCGTTGATTCCGTGGCACGCCCTCGGCCTGCTGCCGGCCGGTCTCAACGTCCAGATCCTTCCGCCGTCGTTCGCTGCGTGGTTCGCCGCGGGAATGCTGCTGGCAGAGTTGGCCACCGCACCTCCCGGTACCCTCGCCCGAATGTGTCGGGATCAGCTCTCGAAGTGGGGATGGTGGGTTGCCGGCAGCGCGACGCTTCTCGCCACTACGGTCCCCGCATGGTTCTCTGAGGGCTTCATCCATCCGGGTCCGATCGAGTTCGCGGCCCGTACCGGTCTCGCGGGGACGATGGCCTTCCTTGTTCTGGCCCCCGTAGTCCTTGCCCCGGAGGGCACGAGGTTCCCTGTGCTGGAGTCAGCCCCGCTTCAGAAGGTCGGTACGTGGTCGTATGGAATTTTCCTGTGGCACCAGCTGGTCCTGATCGGGGCCTTCCCGCTCACCCGTACCCAGCTCTGGGACCGGCGGATGGGCGTCATCTGGCCGGTGACCGTTGCGGGGTCGCTGGCGGCTGGATCGGCTAGCTATCGCTGGCTGGAGCAGCCCGCGCGTCGGGCTCTCGAACGTCGATGAACTCCGATGGATCGAGTCGAATTCAGGACGACGACAGTCCGAATTTCCGCCGCTGCACCGGCTGTTCCCTAGCCGGAATATAGGATAGGCTTGCCTAAACGTTAGTTGCCGGCGCGGCGCCGGTGCCGTACTGCCGGCCCGGAGGAAACCCACCATGACCATCACCCCGCTCCCCCAGCATGAGCGCGATACCGAGTCCGTCGCCGGTCACTGGCTCCTCGCGCGTATCGGCAAGAAAGTCCTGCGTCCCGGAGGCAAGGAGCTGTCGAAATGGCTCGTCTCGGCGACGACGGTGGCCGGCAAGCGCGTGGTGGAGTTCGCACCCGGGCTCGGGCTGACGGCGAGACTTCTGCTGGACGAGGGTCCGGCGTCCTACATGGGCGTGGACTCGGATCCCGAGGCGGTGGCAGTCACCCGTGACGCCATCGACGGACGGGGTGACCTGGTGGTGGCGACCGCCCAGGAGACCGGGCTGGAAACCGCTTCGGCCGACATCATCGTGGGCGAGGCGATGCTCACCATGCAGGGTGACTCCGCCAAGAAGCAGATCGTCGCGGAGGCGGGTCGGGTGCTCGGACCGGGTGGTCGGTACCTGGTCCACGAACTGTGCCTGGTCCCCGACACCCTGGACGGCGAGGTGAAGACGAGCATCCGCAAAGATCTCGCCCGCTCGATCCGCGTGAACGCCCGGCCTCTCACAGTGGCGGAGTGGACGCAGCTGTTCGACGACGCCGGTTTCGAGGTGGAGAGCACCGAGCTTCGTCCGATGTCCCTGCTCAAGCCCATGCGCATGCTCGCCGACGAGGGTGTCGCCGGTGTGTCGCGGATCGTCCGGAACCTGATGCGCGATGCCGACGCCTGCGCGCGCGTGCTCGCGATGCGCAAGACCTTCGTCACCCACGACGAGCACATGAGCGCAGTCGGGTTCGTCCTGCGTAAGCGGTGAGACCCTGCGCCGACACGGGTCTGGCGCTCTCTGGCGCTCGGTGTGCTCCCGCTGTTTCACTCCCGCTACGTCAGACGCACGGGGTGTTTCGGGCGCCCTGCACTGCAGTCGCGCGGCACTGCAGTTGCGCGGCGTTTAGGGCGCCCGGCGTGGAGTCACTGCGTGCAGCGTTTCCTCAGGAACGCTCCCGGGCGACGCTGACGGAGTGACTCCACACGGGTGGGTCAGGAATCGAACGCGTCTATGATCGCCTGAGCTGCCAATGCCGCGGTCAGAGTTCCCTCTCGGACCTGGCGCTCGACCTGCGGTGCGATATGTCGAACGTCCGGGTCGGCGGCCAACCGGGCCATCAGGGTGTCGTGGACCATCGACCACGTCCAGTCGACCTGCTGACGCGCCCGCCGGGCCTCCACCTCACCGATCTCCGCCATCGTGTCCTGGTGCGAGCGGACGGCGTCCCAGAAGCGGTCCAGGCCGTCGCCCTCCAGCCCCGACATGGTCAGGACGGGCACCTTCCACACCGCGTCCGAAGGGCGCACCAGTCGCAACGCGGCCCCGAGCTCACGGGCGGCCCGGGCGGCGTCCTTGACATGCGGCCCGTCGGCCTTGTTGACGGCGACGACGTCCGCCAGCTCGAGAACGCCCTTCTTGATTCCCTGCAGCTGATCCCCGGTGCGAGCGAGGGTGAGGAAGGTGAAGCAGTCGACCATCCCGGCAACCGTCACCTCGGACTGACCGACGCCGACTGTTTCCACGAGGATCACGTCGAAGCCTGCGGCCTCCAGCAGGACCATCGACTCCCGAGTGGCCTTGGCGACGCCACCGAGAGTGCCTGACGTGGGTGAGGGGCGAATATACGCCCTCGGTTCGGTGGACAGGGTGGCCATTCGGGTCTTGTCGCCGAGGATCGAGCCGCCGGTGCGGGTGGACGACGGGTCGACGGCGAGGACCGCGACTTTGTGGCCCTGCTCAACCAGAAACAGCCCGAAGGACTCGATGAACGTCGACTTGCCGACCCCCGGCACCCCGGTGATGCCGACCCGCAGAGCCCCGCCGGCGTGGGGTAGCGCGCCCAGGAGGAGTTGCTGGGCCTTCTCGCGGTGCGCCGGGTTCGTGGACTCCAACAGCGTGATCGCCCGTGCCAGGATTGGGCGGCGGTCTTCGAGGACTCCGGCGAGCAGAGCATCGACGTCGATCTCGCGACGCGGACGCCGCCCGGTGGCCGAGGGCACCGGGCCGCGCACCGTGCCGGTGCCGGCCGTCGTCGACAGACTGCCCGACAGGTTGCCCGACCCGGCGGGGTCGGGTCCGGAGCCGGGGCGGGTCAGGACGTCACCTCCGCGTCGGCCCCCTCACCCTGGGCGGCCGACGACAGGTCGTGGCCGAGCTCGTTGGCCAGGGCGTCGAGGAGTCCGATCGCGGCCTCCGCGATCACGGTGCCTGGGGGGTATATCGCAGCGGCGCCGGCGTCGTAGAGCTCCTGGAAGTCGCCCGGCGGGATGACGCCGCCGACGGTGACCATGATGTCCTCGCGGCCCACCTCGGCCAGCGCAGAACGCAGCGCGGGCACCAGGGTCAGGTGACCGGCGGCCAGGGACGAGACGCCGACTACGTGCACGTCGGCGTCGGAGGCCTGCTGAGCCACTTCCTCCGGCGTCTGGAACAGCGGGCCCATATCGACGTCGAAGCCGAGGTCGGCGAACGCGGTTCCCACGACCTTCTGGCCGCGATCGTGGCCGTCCTGTCCCATCTTGGCCAGCAGGATGCGGGGACGGCGCCCCTCCTGCTCGGCGAATGAATCGGCCATCCGCATGGCCCGGGTGACGTTGTCCACGGCGCCCTCCTTGGTGACTTCCTGCCGGTATACACCGGACAGGGTCTTGATCTCGGCCTTGTGACGACCGTAGACCTTCTCCAGCGCGTCGGAGATCTCTCCGATGCTGGCGCGCTCTCGAGCGGCATCGATCGCGAGAGCGAGCAGGTTGTTCTCGAGATCGCTGCTCGGCCCGCCCGAAGCCGCCTCGGTCAGTCTCGCCAAGGCGGCCTGGCAGGCGTCCTCGTCACGCTCGGCACGCAGCTTGTCCAGCTTGGCCAGCTGCTCGGTGCGGACGCGCGAGTTGTCGACCTTGAGGACCTCGATCTCCTGGTCCTCTGTCACGACGTACTTATTCACGCCGATCACGGGCTGGCGGCCCGAGTCGATGCGTGCCTGAGTGCGGGCGGCAGCCTCTTCGATGCGTAGCTTGGGGATGCCTTCACCGATCGCCTGGGCCATCCCGCCGGCCTCCTCGATCTCGAGAAGATGCAGGCGGGCCTTGTCGGCGAGTTGCGCTGTGAGCCACTCGATGTAGTACGACCCGGCCCACGGGTCGATCGGTCGAGTGGTCCCCGACTCCTGCTGAAGCAGCAGCTGGGTGTTGCGGGCGATGCGCGCGGAGAAGTCCGTGGGAAGTGCCAGCGCCTCATCGAGGGCGTTGGTGTGCAGCGACTGCGTGTGACCCTGGGTGGAGGCCATGGCCTCGATGCAGGTTCGGGCGACGTTGTTGAAGACGTCCTGCGCGGTGAGGGACCAGCCCGAGGTCTGAGAGTGGGTCCGCAGTGACTTGGACTTGGCATTCTTGGGCCCGAACTTCTCGACGAGCTCGCTCCACAGCAGCCGGCCGGCACGCAGCTTGGCGATCTCCATGGAGAAGTTCATGCCGATAGCCCAGAAGAACGACAGTCGTGGGGCGAACTTGTCGATGTCCAGCCCCGCGTCCAGGCCTGCGCGGAGATACTCGACGCCATCGGCCAGCGTGTACGCCAGCTCGAGATCGGCAGTCGCTCCGGCCTCCTGGATGTGGTAGCCGGAGATGGAGATCGAGTTGAACCTCGGCATCTTCTGCGATGTGTAGGCGAAGATGTCGGAGATGATCCGCATGGAGGGCTTGGGCGGATAGATGTATGTGTTGCGGACCATGAACTCTTTGAGGATGTCGTTCTGGATGGTCCCCGCGAGCTGCTCCGGCGACACCCCCTGCTCCTCGGCCGCTACCACGTAGAACGCGAGAATCGGCAGGACTGCGCCGTTCATCGTCATAGACACCGACACCGACGATAGGTCGATGCCGTCGAACAACTCGCGCATGTCGAGGATCGAGTCGATCGCCACGCCGGCCATCCCGACGTCACCCGCGACGCGCGGGTGGTCGGAGTCGTACCCGCGGTGCGTCGCGAGGTCGAACGCGACCGACAGTCCCTTCTGTCCGGCGGCGAGGTTGCGCCGGTAGAAGGCGTTGGACTCTGCCGCTGTGGAGAAGCCCGCATACTGCCGGATGGTCCACGGTTGGTTGACATACATCGACGGGTAGGGCCCGCGGAGGAAGGGCGCTTCACCCGGCACCGTGTCCAACGGGAACGGGGTGACCTCCTCGCCGTCGTCCGTCGGGGCGGTGCCCGCCTCGACGGCGTCACGGTCGACCTTGGTGTAGACGCGCTTGACGTTGATACCCTCCGGCGTCTCCCAATGGGCGTCGGCGGCGAGGCCGTGCTCGACCGCCACCGCTTCGGCTCTGGTGTCCGAGTTGTCGGCGGAGCGGAGTGGAGCGGTACTGAAATCGGGGAAGGTCGTCATGTCACTTCACTTCCAGCTGGTCGAGAAGGGTGGTCAGGGCGGTGACGGCGTCCATGCCGAGGGCCAAGTATCCGTCCGGACGGTCGGTCGCGTCCGCGGGGAAGCCCTTCTCATTGCCGGCGAGGTACACCTTCGACATCCCGGCGTCCCGGAGGGCGCGGACGGCGTCGGCCCCCTCGGTTGCATAGCGCTTGTCCGCGCCGCAGAGCACGGCGATCTGCTCACCCTCTGCGGCCCCGGCGTACTGTCCGGCTTCGGTGACTCCCGGATTGCGTGCCTCGATGCCGCCCGCGGCGAGCAGGTTGGCCACGAACGTCACCCGGGGCGTCGTTTCGGCCTGCGGGCCGAGACCCGCGATGAGGATGGTCGGGCGGGCGCCGGTGGCTTCCAGGTGGGCGTCAGACCGGTCCCTCAGGTCCTCGAATGCGCGGCCATAGCGGTAGGTGTCGCCACCGCGGCGGGACGCGTCAAGGGCCTGCTCGTCGAGATTGGGGAACTCGGATACGCCCGTGATCGGGGCTGTGCGGTGGGCGATGTCAGCGTCGCGAGCCTGGCGCACCCGGGCGATGGCCTCGGCGACGGTACCCGCCTCGATCGCGGCGATCAGGCCGCCCTCGGCCTCGATCGTCTGCAGCGCAGACCACGCGGCGTCGGCGAGTGAGTCGGTGAGCGATTCGACGTACCAGGAGCCACCGGCCGGATCCACGACGTGACCGAGATGGGACTCCTCGAGCAGCAGGAGTTGCGTGTTGCGGGCGATACGCGCGGCGAAGGCGCGGGACGTGTTCTCGAGCCCGCCCGGCACCGAGGCGTCGAACGGGAGGACCGTCACCGTGGTGGCGCCGCCGACACCAGCACCGAACGCGGCGAGGGTGGTGCGGAGCATGTTCACCCAGGGGTCGCGGCGCGACATCATTGCGGACGAGGTGACCGCGTGCTGAGGTGCCCCTCCGGCCTCGGGGGCGCCGAGGAGTTCGGCGACCCGGGCCCAGATGAGCCTGCCGGCACGGAACTTGGCGATCGAGGCGAACTGGTCGTCGGTCGCGGCGAGCCGGAATGAGACCTGGCCGAGTGCGGCCTCGGCGGACAATCCCGCGGAGATCAGCGCTCGCACGTACTCCAGACCTGCCGCGACGGAATACGCCAGCTCCTGGGCGTCTCCGGCGCCGTCGGCGTGGAAGACCGTGCCGTCGGCGACGAAGGTCCGGATTGTCTCCTCCCGCTCCGACACCCGCGCCGCGAGCCGGACCGCGGCGTCGAGTCCGATCGAGTCCGCCCCCGCGTACGCGGAGGTCACGGGCGACGCGCCCAGATCGGCGATGACGGCGGCGCGGTTGGTGACCCCGTCGCCGGCGGAGCGGCGCTCATCGAGCAGGGCGAGGAAAGCCTCTGCGACCTCGGTCAGGTCAGCGCCGGAGTCGAACGTGA
Organism: Dietzia sp. ANT_WB102; assembly: GCF_008369165.1. Taxonomy (NCBI): domain Bacteria; kingdom Bacillati; phylum Actinomycetota; class Actinomycetes; order Mycobacteriales; family Dietziaceae; genus Dietzia; species Dietzia sp. ANT_WB102. The sequence continues at coordinate 2,386,479 of NZ_VOBA01000001.1, read as the reverse complement.
CCGGAGCCAGATCCAGGTAGACGTCCTTCAGGACAGCAGCCAGATCGGTGGCCCCGGCGGTGAGCCACAGTGCAGAGACGCCCTGGTTCAGCAGGTCCAGTATCTCGGTATTGGCCTCGGAGACCTCGCCCGCGACCTCGACCCGCGAGCTGACGTGCCAGCCGCTCTCCGGCAGTCCCGACCGGTCCCCGCCGCGGACAAACGGGAACTGGCCGGGCGCGGGGCGCTCAGCGATCTCGTCCTCCCGCGTGTACAGCGGGTTGATATCGATGCCGTCCCGAGTGGTGGCGACGAGGGCACGCCACGCGTCCTCCGGCATGTCGGCGGGATCCTTGCGGGCGGCCTTCGCGAGGACGGCTCCCACAGAGGCGTACCAGGAGTGAAGGTCTGGACCTGTGGTCGGACTGGTCACCGGTACCTCGTTCTCTTGTGGAGTGAAGGGGGTCACCCCCGGACTCTAGTCCAGCCCGCGGAGCGCCCGAAACACGCCCGTGTGCCGAGGGGGACTTGTGGGGGAAGTCGTCACCAGCGACGGCGACTACAGTCGTCCCAGTGCGGAACCGGGTGACGGCGTGGGCGGCAGCTGTGGTGCTGGTGATCATCGTGGCGACCCTCGTGCCGACCCCCGGATTGGAACAACTCCGCGACTGGGCGGCACATCTCGGGCCATGGTTCCCGGTCGCGTTCTTCACGGCCTACGCGGTTGTCACCGTCACGCCGGTCCCCCGGTCCACGTTCACCTATTCGGCGGCGGTCCTGTTCACCCCGGCCGTGGCCATCCCATGCTCGCTCGTGGCTACCGGCGTTGCCGCAACGCTCGCGTTTGTCGGGATCCGGCGCCTCGGACACGAGCGGACCGCAGCGCTCCGGGCGGATCCGCGGGTGGCCTCAATTGACGCGAGACTGCGCCGGCGAGGGTGGCTGTCGGTCGGCAGCCTGCGACTGGTACCTGCGGTGCCGTTCTCGGTGGTTAACTACGCCGCCCCACTGACTTCGATCCCCTACCCGCAGTTCCTGCTGGCCACACTCATCGGCAGTGCGCCGGGGACAGTGGCCGCGGTCCTCCTGGGGCATTCGCTGACCGAGGGCGACGGCGTGGCCGCACTGTGGGCCACCGGCGGTTTCGCCGCGGTCGGCCTGGTGGGGATGGTCCTCGACGCCAAGCTGCCGGTCAGGCCGGTTCGGTGACGAAGTCGACCAGTCTCTCCACCGCGCCAAGCAGGGCCGGCTCGATGTCCCGGTAGGAACTCACCGAGGACAAGACGCGGCGGAAACCGTCCGCTGGCTCGCCCCAGCCCAGTCGCTGGCAGATCCCCGTCTTCCAGTCCTCCCCGCGAGGCACCACCGGCCATTCGTCAATACCCACAGCGGAGGGCTTGACCGCCTGCCAGATATCCACGTACGGGTGACCGGTCACCAGGACGTTCTCCCCGAGCCCGGCGACGATCCGAGATTCCTTACTGTCCTTGACGAGGTGGTCCACCAGGACCCCCAGGCGCGCCTGGCGGGTGGGACCGAATTGGGTGACCAGAGAGTGCAGGTCGTCGATCCCGTGCAGCGGCTCGACGACCACGCCCTCGACCCGCAGGTCGTGACCCCAGATCTTCTCGACCAGGGCCGCGTCGTGGATGCCCTCAACCCAGATCCGGCCCGCCCGGGCAGTACGAGCGCGCAACCCCTCGACCTTCCGCGACCCCGACGCGGTGATCGCGGGTCCCCGTTGCGCGACCGGCGCCGGCTTGCGCAGGGTGACCGGAGAACCGTCGATGAGGAACGCCGAGGGGGTCATCGCGAAGAGACGCACCCGGCCCCGCCTGTCCTCGAGTTTGACGAACTCGCCGTCGTACGACCTGTCGAACCCCACCACGGCCCCGCAAAACCCGGACTCGGCGTCCTCCACCACCAGATCGCGTTCGGCGTCGACGACCGGGATCTCCGGTCGTCGACGCCGGGCCGTCCCGGACAGGATGTCGGAGCCGTACATGTCAGCCATGGCAAGACACGGTAGCCGCCGCCTCACCGGGGGTGACCGCGGCACACCGTCGGTAGGATTGATCGTCATGTCCCGACCCCTCACCCGCAGTACGGCGCTCTCCCCTGCGTGGCCGATGCCGCTGCACCTGCTGCGCACCGCGTGGGCGGATCAGCCGTTCGACGTACTGACGGAGTACGTCTCCGGACTGGCCCAGTCCCACCTCCTGGAGATCGTCGGCGAGTCGGTGCCGATGATCGCCGAGGTCTCCCCCGTCGCTGGCCCCGCGGGCCTGCTGCCCGGTCTCGTGACCGCGCTGCGTCGAGCCGGGCGTGCGCACCCGGCCCCGGAGGCGCTGTCGCTGTTGACGATGGCGCCCGGGGACTCCTCAAGCCTGCCGCCGGTCCCCGCCGTCCGAGCGGACGTGGCCGACGCTGGATGGGGCCTCCTCGTCCGCGACCCGGACTCGCGGACGGCCGTGTGTCTCACCTGCGTCCGGCCGCACCCGGACGTGCTCCGGTGGCGGGCCCGCGGTGTGCAGGACTGCCCCGTCCCGCCGCAGCCGCCCGGCCCCTCGGAGGCGCTGGCCGATCTGGGGCGGGCCGTCGTGGAGGCCGCCGAACTCATCGAACGGAGCGCGGTGCGTGCCGACGCTGCAGCCCCCGTCGACATCCCTGCCCATGCGACTCGCCTACCCGAGGGGCTCCCGTCCAGGGTTCTCGAGTTGGTGGACAGGATCGACCGGGTCGAGGCGATCATCTCGGTCGCTCTGGCACAGCCGGAGGTCGGCGTCGACCCCGCTGCGCGCGAGCCGGTACTTCGTCGTCTCGTCGCGGTGAAAGACGCGGCCCGCCGGTCCGCGGTGGCCGCGGCCGGCGAGGCGGCCCTGAGAGAGATCTAGCCCGAGCGGAAATCTAGCGCGCGCAGCAGCCGATCGCGCAGCGCGAACCGTCGCGGTTGCGCCCCAGAGCGGGGACGCTACCGGGACGCTCCTGCGGGGTGCCCGACTCGACCTCGTCGAGCAGTTCGAGGATCATGCCGGCGAACTCCGGACTCGGTCCGGGAGTCGCACAGCGGGTCACCGTCACACCGAGTTCGCGGACTTCGTCGACCAGTTCGGTGTCCAGGTCCCAGATCACTTCGACGTGGTCGGAGATGAACCCGATGGGAACCACCACGACGTCTCGGACCTCCTTCGTCGATGCCAGGTCGCTCACATGGTCCACTACATCCGGTTCCAGCCACGGCACGCTCGGCGGGCCGGAGCGGGACTGCCACACCAGGTCGTAGTCCTCAACGCCGGCCGCTGCTGCAACCAGTCGCGACGCCTCGGCGACCTGACGGCTGTAGAGGCGGCCGCCGAGGGCCGGCGGGCCCGCGGTCTCGTCTGCGGCATTCGGGACGGAGTGGGCCGTGAAGATCACCCGAGCCCCCGGGGCGGCGGAGGCGACCGCCGCCTTGAGATCGGTCGCGAACCGTTGCACGAACAATGGGTGGTCGTAGAACTGACGGAGCCGCACCATGGTCGGCGCTCCCTCGACCTGGTCCCGGGCCCTGGCGATGTCCTCCTGATACTGGGCGCAGCCCGAGTACCCGCCCCAGGCCGACGTCGCGAATACGGCGGCGGTGCGCACGCCGTCGGCCACCATCTGACGCACGGTGTCCTCGACCATCGGCATCCAGTTGCGGTTACCGAAGTAGACAGGCAGGTCGCGTCCTCGGCGGGCCAGTTCGGCCTCCACATTGGTGATGATCTCCCGGTTGAGGTCGTTGATGGGGCTGCGGCCACCGAGATGGCGGTAGTGGGTGGCCACCTCCTCCAGTCGCTCCCGCGGGATCCCTCGGCCCCGGGTGACGTTCTCGAGGAAGGGGATCACGTCCTCCTGCCCCTCGGGCCCGCCAAAGGAGAGCACGAGCAGTGCGTCCACCTGCTGCCCGGTGTCGTCCGTCGATCCGGTCATGTCACTTCTCCTGTCCGCTGAAGGAGACGGTGCCGGCGCCGCCGTCCGCGTAGATGACCGTGCCTGTCGTGGCGGCCATGAGGTCAGAGAGCAGCGCGACTGCTGTCGTCGCGACCGCGGTGGGGTCGTCGACATCCCAGCCCAGCGGCGCCCGCCTGTCCCACTCGTCCTGCATCTGGTCGAGCTCGCCACCGGGGCCGAGTGCGTCCCCGGCGATCGCCTTGGCTGCGAGGGTCTTCACGGGCCCGGCCGCGATGAGGTTCGAGCGGATCCCCTCGGGCCCCAGTTCGCGGGCGACATAGCGGTTGACCGCCTCGAGGGCATTCTTGGCGACCGACATCCAGTTGTAGAACGGCATGGAGAATCGGGGGTCGAAGTCGAGGCCGATGATCGACCCGCCGCGACCCAGGAGGGGACGCACAGCCTTTGCGAGCGCGGCGTAGGAGTAGGCGGAGACCTCGAGCGCCACTGCCACGTCCTTCCACGGCGCGTCGAGGAAGGGATCACCGAGACAGCTGGGCGGAGCGAACCCGATCGAATGGACCACCCCGTCAAGCGAGTCGGTGTGCTCCCGCACTCGGTCGGACAATGCCGCCAGGTCCTCCTCGTTCTGGACGTCGAGCTCGATCACCGGCGGGTGTTCGGGCAGGCGCTTGGAGATGGCTTTGACCAGTGTGGGACGGCCGAACGCGGTGAGGATGACCCGCGCGCCGTGAAGTTGGCAGTGCTTTGCGATGTGGAACGCGATGGACGCGTCGGTGATGACGCCTGTGACGAGGATCGTCTTACCGGACAGCAACCCGGTGCCGCCCTCCACTGTCGCGCCCGTGTCGGTCTCGCTCATATCAGTGCCCCATTCCCATTCCGCCGTCGACCGGGATCACGGCCCCGGAGATGTAACCGGCATCGTCGCCGGCGAGGAAACTCACCACACCGGCCACATCGTCGGCCGACCCCTTACGTCCGAGCGGGATCGCCGCGATGGCCTGCTCCTGCGTCTTGTCGTCCAGCGCAGAGGTCATATCCGTATCGATGAATCCCGGGGCCACGACGTTCGCGGTGATGCTGCGCGATCCGAGTTCGCGGGTGAGCGAGCGCGCCATGCCGATAAGCCCGGCCTTGGAGGAGGCGTAGTTCACCTGGCCCGCGGTACCGGACTGGCCCACCACCGAGCCGATGAAGATCAAGCGACCGAACCTTGCCCGCAGCATTCCTCGGGAGGCCCGCTTGGCCACGCGGAACGCGCCGGCGAGATTGGCGTCCAGCACGCTGGTGAACTGCTCGTCCTTCATCCGCATGAGCAGGGTGTCCTCGGTGATGCCGGCATTGGACACGACGACCTCGACGGGTCCGAACTCCGCCTCGACGGCGGTGAAGGCGGAGTCAACCGAGGCGGGATCGGTGACGTCACACTGCACCCCGAAAAGGCCGTCGGGTGCACCGGATCCGCGGTGGGTGACGGCCACCCGGTGGCCGTCGGAGTGGAGACGCTCAGCCACCGCCCGCCCGATCCCGCGGTTACCTCCGGTCACGAGGACCGTACGGGGGGTGATGTCGCGCGTGCTCTCGGAAACCATGTCCCCCACCCTAGCGAGCCGGGGTGGGCGTTCGGCGCCGGTACATACTCGACTCTCGGTCGGTGTCACGGGATCCTGCGGTGCGCGGACAAGGAGCCTGCGGCGGCTGCCATCGCCAGCAAGGTCCCTACGACGAGCCAGGGCCGGGAGGCGTCGGCATTCTTCCATTCGTAACCGATCTGTTCCTCGAGAGTCCGGTAGACGGAGTCGAGCTCCTCCAGGCTGGAGGCGGTGAAGAAGTCGCCGTCGGAGATATCCGCGATCCGGCGAAGGGATGCGTCGTCGACGGGAACCGGCTGGGGCCTGCCCTGGATGTCGACGGTGCCGTACAGGGTGCCGAACGAGATGGTGGAGACGGGGATGCCCGCCTCCGCGGCGCGTTCGGCGGCGGTGAACGCGCCCCGCTCCTCGGTGGGGTCGGCGGGCACGGTCTCCTTTCCGTCGGAGAGCAACACGATCCTCGCCGGTGGTGCCTGGTCGGGGCCGCCGAGGCTCTCGGTGAACGTGGAGATCGCCTGCGTGGCGGTGTAGATGGCCTCGCCTGTGGCGGTCCGCTCGTCGAGTTTGAGCCGCTCGACCGCGCGGACCACCGGTCCCCGATCGGTGGTGGGGGCGACGAGCATCGACGCGGTACCCGCGTAGGACACCAGACCCAGGTTGACGCCTTGGGTGAGATTGTTGGTGAAGGTCGTGGCGGCCTGTTGCGCGGCCTCGAGCCGCGACGGCGAGACGTCGGTGGCCTCCATGGAGAGGGACACGTCGACGACGAGCATCACGGTCGCCCGGTTCCGTGGGACCTTCTGCTCCCTCTGTGGTCCAGCCAGGGCCACTACGAGGGCGAGCAGCGAGAGCACCAGGAGCACGGCAGGGACGTGCGTGAACCAGTGGCGGCCGCGACGGTCGACGGTTCGCAGGGCCCCGAAATTGCCGAACCGTACGGTCCGCCGCTTCTTCGAGCGCAGCGCGATGACGTACCCCGCGGCGAGTGCGAGGGGCACGACCAGCAGTATCAGCCAGAGCGGGTGCTGGAATTCGGAGAGGCTCACCGCGGCGCCACCTCCTGCGCCCCGGGGTGGTCGTCGGGTAAGTCTCTGGTCAGGCTGTCACCGGTGGGCAGTCCGCCCTGCCGGCGAACGCCGACGAAGTCGATGACGTCGCGTATCCAGTCCCGGTCGGTCCGTAGGGCGAGGACGGGAGCACCGCATCGCCGGAGGGCGGAATGGACACGGTCGCGCTGCTCCTGGGCTGCACGGCGATAGTCGGCGGCGAGGGCGTCGTCGACGTCGAGTTCCAGCACCTCCCCGGTGTTTGGATCCTGCAGGAGTGCCGCCCCCACGGCGGGCAGGGCGATGTCGAGCGGGTCGGACACGTGGACGGCGAGGAACTCGTGGCGGGTGCCGAGGACGCGCAGGGAACGCTCCCAGTTCACCTCGGACAGGAAGTCGGAGATCACCACGACCAGCCCATGCCGACGGGCGGCGTTCCGGACGGCGTGGAGGCAGTCGTCGAGCAAGCCCCCCGAAGAGACACGCGGGGTCGCCCGTGCCACCTCGTCGAGCAGTCGTCGGACGTGATCGCGCCCGCCGGTGGCCCGCAGAACTCGAGGTCGGCCGTCTCCCGTGAGCACCATCCCTACCTGGCTGCCGCCGCCCGCGGAGAGGAAGCCCACAGTGGCGACGGCGGCCTCAACAAGGCGCCGCTTTGTGCCGTAGCGGCTCTCCACGTCGAGGCTGGGCGAAAGGTCCACGATCAGCCAGGTCTCGAGCTCACGATCCGCGATGGTCTGCCGGATGTGCGGGACGGTAGTCCTCGCTGTGACCGACCAATCCATCGTGCGGACGTCGTCCCCGGGTTCGTAGGCCCGTGCCTCTCCGGGCTCGGTTCCCGGCCCCGGCAGGAGACCTCGGTGGTCTCCGTTGAGGACGCCGTCCAGACGGCGCGTGACGAGCAGTTCCAGCTGGGCCAGGGCCGCCCGGGAGGACACATCGGCCGGGTCGTCGCGCCTGCCCGCGTCCGCGGCGTTCACCGTGACGGCGGTGGGCCGGCCTGGGCGGGAACCGCGCTGATCTGCGGGAGCGGCACTGCCTCGAGCACGCGGCGCACAACGGTGTCGGCGGTGACCTCGTCGGCCAGTGCATCGTAGGTCAGCACGAGCCGGTGGCGGAGGACGGCGGGCAGGACGTCAACTACGTCCTGCGGGACCACGTAGTCGCGCCCGCGCACCAAGGCGAGCGCGCGGGCCGCGGTGACGGCGCCGAGCGTCGCGCGCGGAGAAGCGCCGTAGGACAGCCAACGCGCGACGTCCTCGAGGCCGTGTCGTGCGGGTTCGCGCGTGGCGATCGTGACGCGGACGACGTAGTCGACCAACGCGTGATGGACGAACACCTCGCGGACCGCCGTCTGTAGGCGTATCAGGGCGTCCACCCCGAGCACCTGCGTCGGTTCCGGGGGCGTGGTGCCCATCCGGTAGACGATCTCACGTTCTTCCTCCGGGCTCGGGTAATCAACGACGAGCTTGAACAGGAAGCGGTCCCGTTGCGCCTCGGGCAGCTGGTACACGCCCTCGCTCTCGATGGGGTTCTGCGTAGCCATGACGAGGAACGGGCTGGGCATGGGGAAGGTCTGACCGCCGATGGAAACGTGTCCCTCGGCCATGACCTCCAGCAACGCGGACTGGACCTTCGCGGGAGCCCGGTTGATCTCGTCTGCGAGCACGAAGTTGGCCAGGATCGGGCCGAGTTCGACCTCGAACTCCTCGCGCCCCTGACGGTAGATCCGGGTACCGACGATGTCGGCGGGTACCAGGTCCGGGGTGAACTGGAGACGACTGAAGCTGCCCCCCACCACGGTCGCGAAGGTCTCCACGGTGAGGGTCTTGGCCACGCCGGGGACACCCTCGAGCAGGATATGACCCCGCGAGAGCAGGCCGACGAGGATCATCTCGATCAATCGGTCCTGGCCCACCACGACCTTCTTGACCTCGTAGACTGCCCGCTCAAGGAGACGGGCGTCCTCCGCGGCGGTCGACGCGCTCACCGCTGGCGGCTCGCCGTGCTGGCTCGGCGTTTCGGGGTGGGGATCGCTCACCGCGGAGGGCTCCTTCGCGTGGTCGGGTGTTCCGGGCGCCCTGCCGGGGCCGTCCGAACGGGCTGGGGACGACAGTACCGGTGCCCCGGTCAGACCAGCCGCACCACCATCGGCCAGATCCCGGCCATGCGCACCGAGGAGATCTTCACGACGTCGCCGGACTGGGGAGCCTCGACCATCTTGCCGTCACCCAGGTAGAGGGCCACGTGGCCGGGCCAGAACAGCATGTCCCCGCGCTGGCGGGTGGCCACGGGGTGCTGTGGTCCGGCGGTGTACTGGTAGCCGGTGTAGTGCGGGAGGGCTTTACCGATCCCGGCAAACGCGTAGATCATCAGACCTGAGCAGTCGAATCCGATTTTGTTGTAGTCCCCGTGACTGTCGGCGACACCGCCGTCGCGGATACCGCGGGTGGGCCCCTTGGCGTCGCCGCCTCCCCAGGCGTAAGGAACCCCGAGCTGGGATAGGGCCCGGTTGACGACGGTCTCCACGCGAGCACTGTTCGAGGGGGGTCCGGAATTCCCACCCTGGCCGCCTCCCGGCCCGGGTGCCGCTGGCCCGGGTGCCGCCGGCCCCTGGGCGATCGACCCGAAGTCGGCACGGCCGATGGCGTCGGCAACCTGCTGCACGATCCGCTCGGTGTCACCGTTGATACCCGCGTCGATGGCCGCGCCCACGCTGCCGGCGTCGATCGTCCCGCCGAGGGCGCGGGTCGCCTGGTCGGAGGAGCCTCCGGCGAACTGACGTACGGCGCCGAGGTCGAGATGCGAGGGGAGGGCGGACGCAATGTCGGCGGCTTGCTCCCCCGCCTCTGGTTCGGCGGCGAGAGCACTGAGCGCTTCGGCACGCATGGCTTCGGCGTCGACCCCGTCCGTGGCCTCGGTTCGCGGGCCGGCAGGCGTCGCTCCCGACTCCGCGAGGGCTGAACGGTGCTCCTCCAGTTCGCGGGTCAATGTGCCGACCTGCTCCTCGAGAGCGGCGACATCCCCCGCGACCTCGGACACTTCCGCCTCCGCGGAGTCACGACGAGCGGCGGCATCGGAGTAGCGCTGCTCGGCTGCGTCGCGGGCGGCGACGGCGTCGGACTCTTGTCGGGCGGCTTCCTCGGCCGCCGCCACCATGTCCCCCACCACCGTGCGTTGATCAGCCGCGGCGCGCCGGAGATACTCCTGGCGGAGACCTGCGTCCGCCGGACCGCCGGGGTTCAGGATCCCTGACGCCGCGCCAGGTGCGGTGCCCTGGCGGTGCAGCAGGCGGGAGTAGTCGTCGAGCGCGTTCCGCGCGGCCTCGACGCCGGACTCGGCCTGCTCGCGTTCGGCGGAGGTGCGGTCGGCGTGGGCAATGGCGCGATCGAGTTCGATTCGGGCCATTTGCAGGTCGACCAGGCTCTTGTTGACGCTCTCGCGCTGGACCGCGATCTCCTCATGGGTCTGGTCGAGTGTGGCGGTGGCCTCGGCGACGGCACGGATGAGTCCGGAGATGTCCCTCGGTGCGACCGCCGAGATCGGCTGTGCGCCGGAGATCGGCGCGTGTACGACCCCGGCAGCAGTTCCCAGGACCAGCGCAGCGGCCAGTGCCGCCCGGCCCGGTGGTCTTCCACGATTGCCACGCGGGCGCACCCCACGGGCACGATTCGACGAATGGTCAGGCTCCACGTTTCACCTTCCGCTGACCGCACCTGGGTGCGGCTGACCGCGCGACCCGCACGGCGGGACGCGTGACCGAGACGGACTCGGCGGCCGGTGATGCCTTCCCCTGCGCCACTGGTGCCTCATGCCGACTCGGCAGAACCTATTGTTCCTTTAGCACCGTAGGTCACAGGGAACACATGTGAAACATCGATCGGCAAAATACACTGCTGTAACTTCTATAACAGCAGGCGGCGCGGCGTGTCTGAAGCTGGACGTAAAGTCCAAAAGTTCCTTTATCCGCGTGTTCGGCGACGTAACACGACGGCGAAGGCGACGACGACGAGGATGGCCACCACCATGGCGGTCGCGGTCAGGACGCCCCACTGTGGAGCCGGGGCGGTGACTTTCTGGACGAAGATCGACGCGGAGGTCACCGGGTCGGGCTCCTCCCAGGCGTCGTCCTGACCGGCCTCGAGCTGGTGCCGAGGGATGGTGTCACTGGAGCTGCCGATGAACGCCGGGGTCCGCACGAGGATCGTGCCCCCGAACTCGTCGTTGAGGAACATTGCGACGTCGCGGGCGTCCGTGTAGACGGCTGCAGGAGCCTCGGTGTAGACCACCTTGAGGTCCAGGCCCCGGTCGCTGGCTTCCCTCACCACCGTCTGCAGGCCTTCGACGAACGGCTCTGGTGCGGCGACACCGTCATCCGCCAGGTCTGCGACCACGGACTGGTAGTCCAGCCAGTGTGGGACCTCGCCCTCGCGCAACGACACGATCGGCTCGGCCTCGTAGGCGAGCAGCGTCACGGATTCGGCGGGCTTGTCCACGCTCGATATGGTGCCATCTCGTCGTCGTCAACTACGAGTCCACGCGCCGCTCGCGCAGATATCCGCACTCGGATGCCCACGTTCGGGCGTGCCGGAGCCTATACAGGACGGGCGTACTGGTAAATTGGCCACGAAAGACGGATCGCAGGGTTCACAATGGGTCCTGTGTCCGCCCCGGCGTCGCCGTCCGTGAGACGTGTGGTGACACCGGGAGGGATGACGAACCGACATTCGCACCACGAGTGGAGCTGACGTGACAGCAAGCATCGATAGTTTTGGCGCCAAGGGGACCCTTGAGGTCGGCGACGAGACCTATGACATCTACCGCCTGGCGGCGGTCCCGGGAGCCGAGAAACTCCCTTATTCGCTCAAGGTTCTCACCGAGAACCTCCTCCGCACCGAAGACGGCAAGAACGTCACCAAGGCGCACATCGATGCGCTGGCCAACTGGGATCCGAACGCCGAGCCCAGCACGGAGATCCAGTTCACGCCCGCCCGCGTGATCATGCAGGACTTCACTGGCGTGCCTTGCATCGTCGACCTCGCCACGATGCGTGAGGCCGTAGAGACCCTCGGCGGCGACCCGAACAAGGTCAACCCGCTGGCCCCTGCCGAGATGGTCATCGACCACTCGGTCATCATCGAGTCCTTCGGTCGCCACGACTCGTTTGAGAAGAACGTAGAGATCGAGTACCAGCGCAATGAGGAGCGTTACCAGTTCCTCCGTTGGGGCCAGGGTGCCTTCGACGACTTCAAGGTCGTCCCCCCGGGCACCGGCATCGTGCACCAGGTCAACATCGAGTACCTGGCGCGAACCGTCATGGTCCGGGATGGTCAGGCCTACCCCGACACCTGTGTCGGCACGGACTCGCACACCACCATGCAGAATGGTCTCGGCGTCTTGGGCTGGGGCGTCGGCGGCATCGAGGCCGAGGCCGCGATGCTCGGCCAGCCGATCTCCATGCTCATCCCCCGCGTCGTCGGGTTCAAGCTCACCGGCTCGATCAAGCCCGGCGTCACCGCTACCGACGTCGTGTTGACGATCACCGAGATGCTGCGCAAGCACGGCGTCGTGGGCAAGTTCGTCGAGTTCTACGGAGCCGGTGTCGCCGCGGTACCGCTGGCCAACCGCGCGACGATCGGCAACATGAGCCCGGAGTTCGGCTCCACCTGTGCAATGTTCCCGATCGACAGCGAGACCATCGACTATCTGCGGCTCACCGGCCGCGACGAGGAGCAGCTCGCTCTGGTCGAGGCTTACGCCAAGGAGCAGGGCATGTGGCTCGCTCCGGAGGGGCCCGAGCCGGTCTTCTCCGAGTACCTCGAGCTCGATCTGGGCGACGTGGTCCCCTCGATAGCCGGTCCGAAGCGTCCTCAGGACCGCATCGAGCTGTCCGATGCCAAGAGCGCGTTCCGCAAGGACATCCATAACTACGTCGACGCCGACATCGACAAGCTCGGCACCCGTGAGGGGCGCCGGATGCAGGCCGAGGGCGGTGCACCGTCCGACGCCACCGGTGGCGTCCGACTGTCCTTCGCCGACAGCGGCTGCGTGCGGGCCGATGCGTCGGTGGGCGCCGAGGGGCGTCCGTCGCAGCCAGTCGAGTGCAAGGTCGGTGAGAATGAGATGGTGCTGGACCACGGCATCGTCTCCATCGCCTCCATCACCTCGTGCACCAACACGTCCAACCCGTCGGTCATGATCGGCGCCGGTCTGCTCGCACGGAAGGCCCACGAGAAGGGTCTGACCGCCAAGCCGTGGGTCAAGACCTCCATGGCCCCGGGTTCGCAAGTCGTCACCGAGTACTACGAGCGCGCCGGTCTGTGGCCGGACCTGGAGGCCCTCGGCTTCCACCTCGTTGGTTACGGCTGCACCACCTGCATCGGTAACTCCGGCCCACTTCCGGAGGAGATCTCCGCGGCGATCCAGGAGCACGACCTCACTGCGACCGCCGTTCTGTCCGGTAACCGCAACTTCGAGGGTCGGATCAACCAGGACGTCAAGATGAACTACCTGGCGTCCCCGCCGCTGGTCATCGCCTACGCGATCGCCGGCACGATGGACTTCGACTTCGAGACCGACTCCCTGGGCAAGGACAAGGACGGTAACGACGTCTTCCTCGCCGACATCTGGCCCACGGGCGAGGAGATCGAGTCGACCATCAAGGCCTCGATCTCATCCAACGAGTACAAGTCCAAGTACGCAGACGTCTTCGCCGGCGACGAGCGTTGGCGCGGGCTGGCCACGCCGGACGGCAAGACCTTCGAGTGGGACGACAAGTCGACCTACGTCCGTAAGGCTCCGTACTTCGACGGCATGGAGATGGAACCGGCACCCATCGAAGACATCACGGGCGCCCGCGTCCTGGCCAAGCTCGGCGACTCGGTCACCACCGACCACATCTCGCCGGCCTCGACCATCAAGCCGGGCACCCCGGCGGCGCAATACCTCGATGCCAACGGGGTCGAGCGCAAGGACTACAACTCGTTCGGCTCGCGTCGTGGCAACCACGAGGTCATGATCCGCGGTACGTTCGCCAACATCCGTCTGCAGAACCAGCTGCTCGACGGAGTGTCCGGCGGCTACACCCGCGACTTCACCCAGGAGGGCGCGCCGCAGGCGTTCATTTACGACGCTGCCCAGAACTACGCCGAGCAGGGCACCCCGCTCGTCGTGATCGCGGGCAAGGAGTACGGAACCGGCTCCTCGCGTGACTGGGCAGCCAAGGGCACGCGCCTGCTGGGAGTCAAGGCGGTTATCGCCGAGTCGTTCGAGCGTATTCACCGCTCCAACCTCATCGGCATGGGTGTCATCCCGCTGCAGTTCCCCGAGGGCGAGTCGCACGAGACCCTCGGCCTGGACGGCACGGAGACCTTCGACATCTCGGGCATCACCGAGCTGAACAACGGCACCACGCCCAAGACGGTCAAGGTCGTGGCCACCAAGACCGACGGCTCGAAGGTTGAATTCGACGCCGTGGTGCGCATCGACACCCCCGGCGAGGCGGACTACTACCGCAACGACGGCATCCTGCAGTTCGTCCTGCGAAACATGATCAAGGGCTGATCGGCGGCCTCTCACACCGACGGCGGTGCGCGGTTTCCTCAGCTCAGGCGAGGAGACTGCGCACCGCCGCGGTGTATCCGAAAGAAGGTAGCGAGATGCCCAGGGTCAGCCAGGATCACATCGACGCCAGGCGCCAGCAAATTCTGTCGGGCGCACGCGAGTGCTTTGCCGAGTACGGGTTCGAAGGCGCCACCGTGCGTCGACTGGAGCAGGCCACCGGACTGAGCCGGGGGGCCATCTTCCATCACTTCGACGACAAGGACGCGCTCTTTCTCGCCCTTGCCCACGACGACGCCGCTGCCATGGCGGCGACGGTGTCCGAGCAAGGGCTCGTCCAGGTGATGCGGGAAATCCTCGCGGACCCGCAGGAGTTCTCCTGGCTCGGCACGCGGCTGGAGATCGCGCGCCGGATCCGCACTGACCCGGAATTCCGGGAACGATGGACGGACCGTCAGGCCGAGGTCGACGCTGCGGTCGTTGCCCGACTGCGGGAGCAGAAGGCCTCCGGACGGATGCGGACCGATATACCAGCGGACGTGCTGCGCGTCTACCTCGACATCGTGCTGGACGGACTTATCACCCATTTGGCCACAGGACGGGGCACCGAGCACGTGAGCGAGATGTTGGACCTAGTCGAGGCGTCGCTGCGCGTTGCGCAGGGGTGAGCCTGCCCGCCTGCGCGGCCCCCTTCTGCGGGCGTACGTTGGTCGCATGTCCACACCTGATACCCAGATCCCATTGATCACCCTCAACGACGGTCGGTCGATCCCCCAGCTCGGATTCGGCACCTTCCAGGTCCCACCCGCCGACACTGAGAAGGTCGTTACCGACGCCATCGAGGCCGGGTACCGTCACCTCGATACTGCTCAGATGTACGGCAACGAGGAAGGCGTGGGTCGGGCCGTTGCGGCCTCCGGCATCCCGCGCGACCAGTTCTGGATCACGACCAAGCTCAACAACACGTTCCATGAGCGCACGGCCGCTCGTGAGGCCACCGAGCGCTCGCTCGAGGCCTTGGGTGGGCGCCTCGACCTCTACCTCGTACACTGGCCGCTGGCCATGCACGAAGACGTCGCGCGGGTCTGGGAGACGATGGAGGAGATTCGGTCCGAGCTGCCCGTCGATTCGATTGGAGTTTCCAACTTCACGCGGGCGAACCTGGACCGCCTCGCCGAGGCGGGCCTGAGCAGCCCGACGGTCGACCAGATCGAATCGAACCCCTACTTCGTCAACGATGAGCTGCGGGCCGCGTGCGTCGAGCGCGGTATCGCCGTCGAGGCGTGGAGCCCGCTCGCGCAGGGCTCGGTCTTCGGGGACCCCCAGTTGCAGTCCCTCGCCGAGCAGGTCGGTCGGACCGTCTCCCAGGTGGTGTTGCGCTGGACTCTGCAACGCGGTGACATCGTCTTTCCCAAGTCCTCGAACCCGGCCCGGATGCGCGAAAACCTCGAGGTGTTCGATTTCACCCTGTCGGACGAGCAGATGGCCTCGATCACGGCGCTGCACAACGGCACCCGCTCGGGACCGGACCCCGACACCTTCGACTGGCGGTTTCCGCCGCCGACGCGTGCGAACGCGTCCTAGAGTCTGTCCATGACCACCACGGACGCGCCGGACGGCGTGGCGAGCGACCGTTCCACCACGGCCCCGGTGCTCGCCTCGTACGCGGCGGGCAGCCTCGGCACGGGCGCGTTCGGCACCCTGCCGGGTCTCGTCCTGGCCTACTACCTCACCGACTCGATCGGGGTGGCCGCGGCGGTCGCGACCGTTCTGGTTCTGGTACCGAAGGTCATTGACGTCCTGGCCTACCCACTCATCGGCGCCGTCTCGGACCGGGCATCGCACCGCACCGGGTATCGCACGGGTCTGATGCTGTTCGGGGCGCTGGCGCTGCCGCTGCTGTTCGTGGCGACGTTCGCGGCACCGACCGGCTGGAGCACCGGCGCGTCCGGCGTCTGGGTAATGGGCTTTTTCCTGCTGGCCTCGATCGCCTACTCGTGTTTCCAGGTGCCGTACCTGGCACTGCCCGCCGAGCTCACCGATGACGCGGCGGCCCGCGTGACGATCCTGGCGTGGCGCGTGGCGGTGCTCGCCGCGGCGATCCTGCTCACGGGGGGTGGCGGGCCGGCGATTCGTGATGCCGCAGGCGGCGGGCCTGGCGGGTACCTGTTGATGGCCGTCGGGGTGTCCGCGCTGATGCTGGTGGGGATGTTGTGGGCGACATTCGTCGCCGGCCGCCGCACGGTCACGCGTGCCGATGCCCCGGCCGGCGGTCTGGCCCACGAATACCGCGACGGACTCGATGCCCTCCGGGTCACCCGCCCGTTTCGGCTACTGGTCGGCGTGTTCTGCCTGCAGGCCGTCGCGACTGCCGTGATGCTGGCCGGCGGACAGTACGTGGCGACGTACATCCTGGGCGACGAGACCGCGCTGACCGGGTTGTTCCTGGCCCTGGTGGGCCCGGCACTGCTGGTGATGCCCCTGTGGACGCGTCTCGCCCACGCCCGCGGCAAGGTGGCGGCGCTCGGTACGTCCACGGCCCTGTTCACCGCGGCTGCCCTCCTGCTCATCCCGGCGGGCCTCGCTCCCGGCGCCTGGGTGCATCTGCCGGTGGCGTTGGCGGGTGTCGCGTACGCGGGCATGCAGGCTCTACCGATGTCGATGCTACCCGACTGCACGGACTTGGACCGCGAGCTCGGGGGACGACGACGAAGTGGCGCGATGAGCGGCCTGTGGACTGCGTCCGAGACCGGCGCGATGGCGCTGGGTCCGGCCGTCGTACTGACCCTGTTGGCGATCGGGGGCTTCCGCTCCGGCGGGGTGGCCGACCAGCCCGGGACGGCGCACTGGGCGATCGTGTTGGCGTTTTCCCTTGTGCCCGCGATCCTCGCCGGGGCCAGTCTGCTGATGATCAGGTCCCTGGGAAGGTCCTATGACCGATGGACGGAGCGAACATGACACCCGATCCCCTTTCTCTCGCGGTCACCGACCGCGGGGAACACGCACTGGCCCGCCTGGTCGCGATGCGGGCCGAGGACCCGCCCACCACCGGGGGTCGGGTGTTGTCCTACGTCTACGATTCCGGACTCGCCGAACTTGATGAGCTCGCGATGCGCGCAGCCCGCCTGGCTCACGGAGTCAATGGCCTAGACCCGACGGTCTTCTCCTCGGTCGCCCGGATCCACAGGGAGATCGTCGACCGCGTTCGCGCCATCCTCGGCGGCGAGGGCTCAGGAGTCGACGGACAGGGCATCCACGGAAGCGTGACGTCCGGCGGGACCGAGAGCTGCATTCTCGCCTGCCTCGCCGCCCGCGCGGTCTCGCGATCTGAGACGGGCAGTAGTGAGCCGGTCAGTGGCGGCACGATCGTCGCGCCCGTGACTGTGCACGCGGCGTTCCGGAAGGCCGCGCACCTGTTGGGCCTGAGGTTCGTGGGTGTGGAGGTCGATCCCGGGACGGGAAGGGTGAGCGCTGGAGAGCTCCTTGCGTCGGTCGACGAAGACACGGTGTTGGTGGTGTGCTCGGCGCCGGCCTACCCGAACGGCGTGATCGACCCCGTCGCCGAGGTCGCAGCGGGACTCGAGGCACACCACGACCCGCGTATCGGGCTGCACGTCGACGCTTGTTTGGGCGGCTTGGTGCTGCCGTTCTGGCCGGAACCCGTCACCGCAGAGCCCTGGGACCTGCGGGTCGATCGGGTCACGAGCATCTCGGCTGACCTGCACAAGTACGGCTTCGCACCCAAGGGCACCTCCGTACTGCTCACTCGGGGTCGCGAGCGTCACCGGGCGGCGTGGTTCGCCACCGTCGACTGGCCGGGGTATCCGGTTGTCAATCCGACCCTCGCCGGGTCCAAGCCGCTCGAGCCCGCGGCGGCCGCATGGGCGGTTCTCGAGGCTCTCGGGGAGGACGGCCAGCGTGAACTCGTCAGCCGCACCGCCCGGGCCACCGAGCGTCTGGGAGACGGGCTGGCCGGCATCGAGGGCCTGCGGGTGTCGGACCGCGACCCCGGACCGCTGCTCGCAGTGGTCGCGGACGAGTCCGTCTCCGATCGCCGACGCGTACACCCCCACCTTTGGGCCGACGCCTGTGCACGAAGGGGCATCGCCGTCCAAGCGCAACCGGCCTACCGTCAGGAGCGGGGGACCTTGTCGTCGTCGTCCCACCTCACTGTCACGCCGGTGACCGAACGGCTCGTGGAGGAGATCCTTCTAGTTGCGCGTGAAGCCGCTGACGAGGTTCGCGGCCAGGCCGCCCCGGCACCGCCCGCCGGCTTCCGGGAGGTTCTCGAGGCGCTTGACTCGGGGGCTCTCTCCCCCGCCGACCTGCTCGCCCTACCGGAGGACGACGTGCACTCGCTAGTCGCCGGAGTCCTCGAGGGCGACGGTGACACGGCGAGCGCCATGGCACCGTTGCTCGCAGCGATCGAGCGATTGCCCGCGGACATCGGGGCCCGTCTGGTCCGCGCCTATCTCGCCGCCGTCATGGAGTGCTGAACTAGAAACGCCTCCCGACTTGAAGTCGGGAGGCGTTGTCGAACGCAGGTGGACAATCAGACCAAGACCGCGATCGCGACGTTGAGGACGCCGAGCGCACCGGCGACATTGGCGAGGGTGGCTGTGCTGCCCTGCGCCTTAGCCTCCTTGCGTACGCCGATGATTGCGACGACGAGTATGACGATCGCGACGACGAGTTTGATGCCGATCTTCATGTGGTTGAGCGGGTCGCCGTCCTGCATCTCGCGCAGCCCGACCAGCAGGAGGCCGGTGACGACCTGGAGGATAGCGCCGTGCAGGATTGCCTTGTTGACGTGAGGCGCCTTGATTACGGCCAGCCAACCCCCAATGATGCCGGCGAGCCCGACGAAGTGCAGGATGAGAACAATACTGAAAACAATGTCCATGCACCTATTGTTTCAGGGAGCGCAGAATTAGCCCAGTCGAGGCTTGGCTACTCAAGCGTTGAGCCGGTGAATCGCCGCTGATGGACGAGATTACTGATCGCCGGACGCGTGAGGCAGAACAACCACGGGGCAGTGCGCGTGGGGAACGACATGCTGGCTCACCGAGCCCAACAGCATCCCCTTGAAGCCACCCCGTCCCCGGCTACCGACCACCACCAGACGCGCGTCTTGCGACGCCGCGACGATCGCTTCTGCCGGGTGGCCGCGGAGAACGTGCTGCTCCACCTTCGCGTTGTCCCCCAGGCTTTCCCGCACGGCGTCGGCGAGCATCTCGCGAGCGGCGTTCTCCAGCTCGGTTGCACTCTCCCAGCCGGCCATAGCGTAGGGACCGTACACGGTCGGTAACTCGTACGCGGTCAGGGCGATCAGTGGGGCACCGACGGCGCTGGCGTAATCAGACGCCCACTGGAGGGCTCGCAACGAATCAGGCCCCCCGTCAACTCCAACGACGACTGGTCCGGTGTCCATGGGCTGTCCTCCTGTAACGAGAGTGCCGGCGGCACTCGAGCGGTCGTACCCCAACAATGTCTCCACCGTAGTCGGGCCGATGCGCCCTCGCGAGCAAGTGGGCTCGGTCGGTAGCTCCGCACCCTCACACGGGTTCGACGGAGGCATGCGCGAACGTGGCCCTCACTCGCTGCGCTCGCTCACGCCAGTTCGACGATCTCCATGTACTCCTGGCTCCACAGGTCCTCCGTGCCGTCGGGCAGGATGATGACCCGCTCCGGCTCAAGGGCCTCGACGGCGCCTGGGTCGTGGGTGACCAAGACGACCGCGCCCTCATACGTCCGTAGAGCATCCAGTACTTGCTCGCGTGAGATCGGGTCCAGGTTGTTGGTCGGCTCGTCGAGCAGCAGCACGTTGGCCGCCGACGAGACGAGCCCTGCAAGCGCCAGACGGGTCCGCTCGCCGCCGGAGAGGGTGCCCGCCGGCTGCTCGAGCTGGGGGCCGGAGAACATGAAAGCGCCGAGCAGACCCCGCAGGTCCTGCTCCCCCGCGTCCGGTGCAGCGTGCCGGATGTTCTCCCACACGCTCGTGTTCATATCGAGGGTGTCGTGCTCCTGGGCGAAGTATCCGATCTTCAGCCCGTGACCGGAGACGACGCCCCCCTCGCCGTCGGTGCGCTCGACGCCGGCCAGCAGTTTGAGCAGTGTGGTCTTTCCGGCACCGTTGTAGCCGAGCACCACTACGCGACTGCCACGGTCGATCGCCAGGTCAACCCCGGCGAACACCTCGAGCGAGCCATACATTTTGGTGAGCCCCTTGGCGAAAAGCGGTGTCTTGCCGCAGGCCGCCGGCGTGGGGAACTTGATTCGCGCCGCCTTGTCGGCCACGCGGACCTCGTCAAGATTGTCGATCATTGCTTCAGCGCGGCGGACCATCTGCTTGGCGGCGGCGGCCTTGGTGGCCTTGGCACCCAGCTTGGCTGCCTGCATCTTGAGTTGCGACGCCTTCTTCTCCGCATTCGCCTTCTCGCGCCGGCGACGAGCTTCGTCGGTGGCGCGCGCGTCGAGGTACTTCTTCCAGCCCATGTTGTAGGCGTCGATTTCCCCGCGCACCGCGTCGAGGAACCACACTCGATTAACAACTGCTTCGAGAAGTTCGACGTCGTGCGAGATGATGATCAGCCCGCCCTCGTGCTTCTCAAGGAACTGGCGCAGCCACGTGATCGAGTCGGCGTCGAGGTGGTTGGTGGGCTCATCAAGCAGCAGCATCGTCTGCGACTTTCCGGCGCCGTCGGAGGCGGCGAACAGAATCCGCGCCAACTCCACGCGGCGGCGTTGCCCACCGGACAGGGTGCCCAAATTCTGGGTGAGGATCCGGTCTTCCAGTCCCAGGCTGTTGCAGATGCGGGCGGCCTCGCTCTCGGCCTCGTAACCCCCGCGGGCGGAGAACTCGTCCTCGAGTCGACCGTACCGGCGGACGGCCTTGTCCATGGCTTTGTCGTCCTCGGCCTCGACCATCTGGGTCTGGGCCTCGGTCATGTCGGCCATGAGTACGTCCAGCCCACGTGCGGAGAGGACTCGGCTGCGCGCGAGCTGATCCATGTTGCCCTCGCGCGGATCCTGTGGCAGATAACCCAGGTCGCTGGTCCGTGTGACGCTGCCGGCGTAGGGCTCGCCCTCACCGGCGAGGATTCTCATCGTCGTCGTCTTCCCCGCTCCGTTACGTCCCACCAGGCCGATCCGGTCGCCGGGCTGGACCCGCAACGAGGACCCGTCCATGTGGAGCAGGGTGCGCACGCCGGCGCGCACCTCCAGGTCGTCGATGGTGATCACGTGCGCGGGTACCTCGCTGTTGCGTTCGGGGAAAGGATGCGGCCCGCCAAGACGTGCTCCGAGCCGACCTGCCACTCTACCTGCGGCGCGAGGCCCTCGGCGACTCCGGTGACCTGCGTCTCGGCTGAATCGAGGCCGCGCGGCGGTAGTGTCGATTCTGATGAACGCTACGGGTGGTGGTCTATTCGACGTCGCTGTCGTCGGGCTCGGACCCGCTGGCCGCGCGCTCGCCTCCAGATGTGCCGCAGCAGGTCTCTCCGTACTCGCTGTTGATCCGAACCCCGACGCGCCGTGGCGCCAGACGCTCTCAGTGTGGTCGGATCAGATCCCGCCGTGGTTGCGCGTCGACGCCTGTGGGATCGACGTGCTCGCCCTCACCGTCGCGGACCCGGTCCTCTACGCGCCGGACAGGGCCGTACTGCACCGTGAATACGCCGTACTCAACAACGACGCATTGCGACGCGCACTGCCGCTCGGTCCCGGAGTCTCCGTCGAGTCTGCGGAGATCGATGATGCGGGGCTGCGCGACCTGACCGCTCGTGCCCAGCGCGTAGTGGACTGCCGCGGCGCCGGAGGGCGGCTCAACCAGGGGCCCCTGCAGACGGCCTACGGAATCATCGTGGACGCGGCCGACGCGGCTCCCGCACTGGGCGGGGACATCGCGCTGTTCATGGACTGGCGCACCGACTACGACGACGACGAGACCAGCCCCAGTTTTCTGTACGCGATCCCCGTCGGCCCGGATCGGGTTCTCCTCGAGGAGACGTGTCTGGCCGGACTGCCCGCGCCCGGTCACGCCACCCTTGCCGCCCGACTGCGCTCAAGATTGGTAGGCAGGGGCGTGTCCACCGCGGCTATCGAGTCGCCGCTATCAGTAGAGCGCGTACGCATTCCACTTCTGCCCCGACCCGGGGTGCCGGGTGATCCACTGGTCGAGGCCTTCGGCACCGCCGGCGGTCACGGGCACGCGGCGACGGGGTACTCCGTGGCGGCGATGCTTGCGGCGGTACCGGCAGTGGTGCACGCGATCGACGCGGGTTTCCCGCTTCCGGTTCCCCGGTCTCCGCTGACTACGACACTCCACGGCGTCGGCCTGAGGGCCCTGCTGCGGGCCGATGCCAGCACACTGATGGCGCTGTTCAACGCGTTCGGCCGCCTCGACGGTCGACGCCAACAGTGGTTCCTCGACGCGTCGAGCCCGTCCTACCAGGTGGCCGCGGCGATGTGGGGCATGTGGCTCTCCATGCCCGCCCGTGCCAAGGCAGGTCTTGTCGAGGCAGTGCTGCGTTCCCCGCCGTCGCGAGGAGAACAGGTCCGATGAGCACGGCGATGATCGCATTGCAGGGTCGGGCCCACGAACGCGACGAGCGCCTGCCCCGTAATGAATAGGGCAGGCGCTCTTCGGAGTTCCGTGGCTACACGGTGAAGCCGATCGCGCGGAGCTGCTCGCGACCGTCGTCGGTGATCTTCTGCGGGCCCCACGGTGGCATCCAGACCCAGTTGAGCTCGAGCTCGTTGACCAGATCGGCGCCGACGGTCGCACTGACCGCCTGGTCCTCGATCACGTCCGTGAGGGGGCATTCGGCGGAGGTCAGCGTCATGTCGACGCGAGCGATCATCGACCCCTCGGTCTTGCCCGGCCGAACCCAGATGTCGTAGACCAGACCCAGATCAACAACGTTGATGCCGAGTTCAGGGTCCACCACATCGCGCATGGCCTCCTCAAGATCTGCGACCAGCGCGAGGTCCTCCGCGGACTGCACCGGACGGTTGGGATCCGGCTTGAACTCGCGATCGCGGGCGGTGCCCACGGCATTCTCCGACGCCGGTGCCTGGTCAGCGCCCGTCGCGTTGGTGGCAGGTGTCATCTGCTCAGTCATGTCATCACTCCTGATGCTGATCGGTCTGTTGCGTGAGTGCGTCCTTGAAGGCCATCCATCCCAGCAGTGCGCACTTGACACGCGCCGGGTAGCGAGACACCCCGGAGAGGGCTACCGCATCGTCGAGGAGTTCTTCGTTCCCCTCATTCTGTCCCCGGGAGGAGATCATCGACTGGAATGCGTCGAGGATTTCCATCGATTCGGGAACGGGGCGTCCGACCAGAAGGTCGGCCATCATCGAGGTGGAGGCCTGGCTGATCGAGCAACCCTGCGCGTCGTAGGACACGTCCTCCACGATTGCGAGGTCGTCGGACAACTGCAACCGCAGAGTCAGCTCGTCGCCGCAGGTCGGGTTGACGTGGTGTACCTCGGCCCCGAACGGCTCGCGCAGCCCGCTGTGGTGCGGGTGGCGATAGTGGTCGAGGATGACTTCCTGGTACATCTGCTCGAGCTTCACGTGAGCGACCCCTCCACTCCGAAAAATTGTTGAGCCCGTCGCAAGGATCGGGCGAGAGCCTCGACCTCGTCGAGGGTGTTGTACAGGGCGAACGAGGCCCGGACGGTGGACTGCACGCCGAGGCGGCGGTGCAGCGGCCACGCGCAGTGGTGACCCACCCGGACCGCCACACCGTCGTCGTCGAGCACCTGGCTCACGTCGTGGGCGTGGATCCCGTCTACGGCGAAGGAGACTGCACCGCCGCGCGAGACCATGTTCGTCGGCCCGACGATTCGGATCCCCGGGATCTGGCTGAGCGCGTCGAGGGCTGCCACAGTGAGGGACTCCTCGTGGCGGGCAATGGTCTCCATTCCGATCGCCTCGAGATACCTAACGGCCGCGGCCAGCCCGACAGCCTGGGACACCATGGGCACCCCTGCCTCGAACCGCTGGGGCGGTTCGGCGTAGGTCGACTCCTCCATGGTGACGGTGGAGATCATCGACCCGCCGGTCAGGACCGGCGGCATGGCGTGCAGGAGTTCGCGCCGTCCGTACAGAACGCCGATCCCGGTGGGTCCGAGCATCTTGTGACCGGAGAACGCCGCGAAGTCGACGCCGAGGGCGTGGAAGTCCACCGCCATGTGCGGGACCGATTGGCAGGCGTCCAGGACGACCAGCGCACCGACCGCCTTGGCGGAGGCGACGACCCGGGCCACGTCCGTGACCGCACCGGTGACGTTGGACTGGTGGGTCACGGCGACGACCTTGACCGCGTCGGTCAGTTCGATGGAGTCAAGGTCGATCCGGCCGTCGTCGGTGACGCCGTACCAGCGCAGGGTGGCCCCCGTTCGTCGGCACAACTCTTGCCACGGCACCAGGTTGGCGTGGTGCTCGAGTTCGCTGATCACGACCTCGTCCCCGGGGCCGACCGCGTAGTCGCCGAAGCGGTCGTCGCCGAGGGCGAATGCCACGAGGTTGAGCGCCTCCGTAGCGTTCTTGGTGAAGACCAACTCGTCGACGTCGGCGCCCACGAACCGCGCGATGTCCGCCCGGGCACCCTCGTATGCATCCGTCGCCTCCTCCGCGAGCTGGTGGGCGCCGCGGTGCACGGCCGCATTGGAATGCAGCAGGAATTCCCGCTCGGCGTCCAGCACCTGTGTCGGGCGCTGGGAGGTCGCCCCCGAATCCAGGTAGACCAGGGGTTTTCCGTCACGGACCGTCCGTTGCAGGATCGGGAAATCCGAACGGATGGCGGTGAGGTCGAGGGTCGCGGTCATGTCTCCCTGCTGTCTGATCAGGCGTTCGCGGGCGTGAGGTACTTCTCGTATCCCTCAGCTTCGAGTTCGTCGGCCAGTTCGGGACCGCCGGAGGCAGCGATCCGACCGTCGACGAAGACGTGAACGCTGTCGGGCTTCACGTACTGCAGGATCCGGGTGTAGTGCGTGATGAGCAGAACGCCACCGTTCTCCTCGGCCTTGTAGCGGTTGACCCCTTCGGACACCACACGTAGCGCGTCCACGTCGAGACCGGAATCGGTCTCGTCTAGCACGGCGATCTTGGGCTTGAGCAGATCCAGCTGCAGGATCTCGTGGCGCTTCTTCTCGCCACCGGAGAAGCCCTCGTTAACGTTGCGCTCAGAGAATGCCGGGTCGAATTCGAGGTCGGTCATGGCCTCCTTGACCTCCTTGATCCAGTGCCGCAACTTGGGCGCCTCGCCCCGCACGGCAGTGGCCGCGGTGCGCAGGAAGTTGGCGGTGGAGACCCCGGGGATCTCGGTCGGGTACTGCATGGCCAGGAACAGTCCGGCGCGCGCCCGCTCGTCGACCTCCATTGCCAGGACGTCCTCGCCGTCGAGCGTGACGGTCCCGCCGGTGACCTCGTACTTCGGGTGGCCGGCGATGACATAGGCCAGGGTCGACTTGCCGGAACCGTTCGGGCCCATGATGACGTGGGTCTTACCGGACTCGATTGTCAGGTCGACGCCCTTGAGGATATCGACGGTCTCAGCGGCGTCGTCGGTGGCGGCGACGCGGGCGGTGAGGCCCTTGATCTCGAGAATGGTCATTGGTGTGCTCGCAATCTTCTGTGAAAACTATCGGGGATGGTCTCTGGAACTGCCGCGGCTCACATGCCGGAGGACTGCAGTTCCAGCTCGACGGCCTCGGTGATCCGCTCGCGTACCTCGGGCACGCCGATGCGATCGATAACCTCGCCGAAGAACCCCCGGACCACGAGGCGACGCGCGTCGGACTCGGGGATGCCTCTCGACATGAGGTAGAACAGGTGCTCCTCGTCGAAGCGCCCGACGGCGCTGGCGTGACCCGCTCCGGCGATCTCGCCGGTCTCGATCTCGAGGTTGGGCACGGAGTCGGCGCGAGCCCCGTCGGTGAGGACGAGGTTGCGGTTCATCTCGTAGGTGTCGGTCCCCTCGGCCGCAGCGCGGATGATGACGTCTCCGATCCAGACCGTATGCGCGTCGGGCAGCGTCGACTTGGCGTCGCCCTGCAGCGCCCCCTTGTAGAGGATCCGGGAAGTGCAGTGGGGCACCGAGTGGTCGACCAAGAGCCGGTGTTCGATGTGCTGACCGTCGTCGGCGTAGTACAGGCCGTTGATCTTGACCGTGCCACCCGGGGCCGTGAAGTTTGCGAACGGCGCGATCCGCACGAGCTCGCCACCAAAGGTCACGGCGGTGTAGGTGAGGGTTGCGTCGCGACCGACCTGCAGATGGTGATTGGCCAGGTGCAGAGCGTCGTCGTCCCAGTCCTGGATCAGGACCACCTCGAGGTGCGCCGAGTCGCCGACGACAAACTCGACGTTCTCGGCGATCGTCCCCCCGCCGCGCTGGTCCACGACGAACGTGGCGTTGGCGAACGGCTCCAGGCGGATCTGGAAGTGGCCGTAGGCCAGCTCGCCCTCCCCGGGCCCGTCGACCGTGAGGTACACGGGCTCGTCCAGCACGGTCTCCTTGGCGACGGTGAGCACAGTCGCGTGCTCCACGGAGCAAAAGGCCTGGGCCGCCACGCGGTCGCGCGGTGCACCAGCCTGGCCGATCCGTCGGTCGTCCGTGCCGACGGTCTCGACCGCGAGTCCGTCACGCTCGGCCACGGAGACGAGCAGGTTGCCCGTGGCTGCGACGCGCGTTCCGTCGTGGATGCCGCGCAGCCGCTTGAGCGGGGTGAAACGCCAGATCTCGTCCTTGTGCACCGGTACCTCGAAGGCGCCGACGTCGAAGGATGAGAACTGGTCCCCCTTGGTCGCGTTGACGAGGATGCTGTTGCCCTTCGTGTCCGGCGCGGTGCCGGATCCGGTCGTGGGTGTAGTGGTGTCGGTCATAGTGGTCAGCCCACCGATCCTTCCATCTGGAGTTCGATCAGGCGGTTGAGCTCGAGGGCGTACTCCATGGGGAGTTCCTTGGCGATCGGCTCGACGAAACCGCGGACGATCATCGCCATCGCCTCATCCTCGGCCAGGCCGCGACTCATGAGGTAGAACATCTGGTCCTGGCTCACCTTGGAGACGGTCGCCTCGTGGCCCAGCGTCACATCGTCCTCGCGGATGTCGATGTAGGGATAGGTGTCCGACCGGCTGATGTTGTCGACCAGCAGGGCATCACACTCGACGTTGGACTTAGAGCCCTTCGCGCCGGCGTTGATCTGGACCAACCCGCGGTACGCAGAGCGGCCGCCCCCGCGGGCCACTGACTTGGAGACGATGTTCGAGGACGTATTAGGGGCCAGGTGGAGCATCTTGGACCCGGTGTCCTGGTGCTGGCCCTCTCCGGCGAACGCCACCGAGAGAACCTCACCCTTGGCGTACTCGCCGGTCATCCACACCGCCGGGTACTTCATGGTCACCTTGGAGCCGATGTTGCCGTCGATCCACTCCATGGTGGCGCCCTCTTCGGCCCGGGCACGCTTGGTGACGAGGTTGTACACGTTGTTCGACCAGTTCTGGATGGTCGTGTAGCGGCACCGGCCGCCCTTCTTGACGATGATCTCGACGACCGCCGAGTGCAACGAGTCCGACTTGTAGATCGGCGCCGTGCAGCCCTCGACGTAGTGCACGTAGGCGCCCTCGTCGACGATGATCAGCGTCCGCTCGAACTGGCCCATGTTCTCGGTGTTGATGCGGAAGTAGGCCTGAAGCGGGATGTCCACGTGGACACCCTTGGGGACGTAGATGAACGATCCGCCCGACCACACGGCCGCGTTGAGCGCGGAAAACTTGTTGTCGCCAGCCGGGATCACGGAGCCGAAGTACTCCTCGAAGTATTCGGGGTGCTCCTTGAGTGCGGTATCGGTGTCCAAGAAGATGACTCCCTGGCTCTCCAGGTCCTCACGGATCTGGTGATACACGACCTCGGACTCGTACTGAGCGGCGACACCGGACACCAGGCGCTGCTTCTCCGCCTCGGGGATCCCGAGCTTGTCGTAGGTGTTCTTGATGTCCTCGGGCAGGTCCTCCCAGCTGGTAGCCTGCTTCTCCGTGGAACGGACGAAGTACTTGATGTTGTCGAAGTCGATTCCGGACAGATCCGAACCCCAGGTGGGCATCGGCTTCTTGTCGAAGATCTTCAGTGCCTTGAGACGCTTGTCGAGCATCCACTCGGACTCGTTCTTCTTGGCGGAGATGTCACGCACGACCGCCTCGGACAGGCCGCGTTGCGCAGTGGCACCGGCGTCGTCCGAGTCGTGCCAGCCATAGTTGTACTGGCCGATGGAGGCGATTCGTTCCTCATCGGTGGTCGGCTCCGTGACGTCGGCCGTCACCTGATCTGGGGTGATGGTCATCGCACTGTCCTTTCGGCGGTCGGTGCCGACGCGGATGCGTCGGCGGGTGCAGGGATCGTGGCCGCGAGGTCGTTCACGGTAACAATCCCGGTCGGGATGTTCGTCGTGCAGGCGCAGTTGCCGCCCGCGATGGTGGCGAGTCGCTGGACGTGGGTGCCGACAAGCTCGGACACCACCTCCTGCTCGGCTGCACACAGTTCGGGGAACCTGGAGGCGACGTTCCATACCGGGCAGTGATGCTGGCAGATCTGCAGCCCCGTGCCAGCCTCCTCCACGGACGACGCGTACCCCGCCCCGGAGAGGGCGGTGGCGATGTCGACCGCCGCGCGCTCGACGTCCTCCGGCCCCTCGGCCGGGCGGACGTGACCGATCACCGAGCGAACGCGTTCACGGGCGAACTCGGTAACTGCCGCTGTGCCGCCGATGCGACGCAGAGCAGTCAGCGCCTCGACGGCCAGATGGTCGTAGCCGTGCCGAGCGGTGCTGCGTCCGGTGGCCGTCATCTGGAACGCCTTTGCCGGGCGACCGCGGGTGCCAGCCGGCCGGGTACGGACCGCTTCCACCTCGCCGCTCTCGACAAGGTGGTCCAAGTGGCGTCGCACACCGGCGGCTGTGAGTCCGAGCTCGTGCCCGATCTCGGTGGCCGTCAGTGCCCCACGCTCCAACAGGAGTTCCCGGATTGACGAGCGGGTGTCAGGACGCGTGCTGCTGTCGAACACGTGCTGCACGCTCATACGCCACTCCCTTCCGGTTATGCTCGGTGCGCCCAAGCGGGACGCACCTACTGATATTACGCAACACTTGTGTTTCGGAAATATTCCCCCACCCCCGGGCGCGCCTTGCCGGGGCGAGGTGTGTGCAACGACAGCGGCGGTGGAGGAAGGATCGGAACTGTGGCACGCGATTCTTCGAGGCGCGGTGCAGGGTCGGTCACCTCACGTCTTCACTCGCAGGAGCGGTTCACCGGATCGCCGGTGTCCGCGGAGATGGCCCGCCTGCGCCGCATTCGACGGATCGGCACCACCGCGGCGGTCGCGATGGCTGTTGGCGCGCTCGGTGCGGGAGCCTTGCCGGTCCTGCAGAACCCAATCGCCGGTGAGCGGCTGTTCGGGTTGTGGCTACGGCTGCAGCAGTCCTCGATGACGGTCGTCATGGTCGGGATGGTCACGGTCACCCTGTGCTGGCTGCTGCTGGCCCCCTACGTTCTGGGGCAGGATCGCCGGGGCCGGATCAGCGGCCGGATCGACCGGTCGACACTCGACCGGGTCATCGCTTCGTGGGCGCTTCCTCTCGCATTGGCGCCACCGATGTTCAGTCGGGACGTCTATAGCTATCTCGCCCAGGGGGCGATCGGCAATTCGCTCGACGATCCCTACCGCCTCGGCCCTGTCTCCGCACTGGGCGCAACTCACCCGCTCACCATCAACGTCCCCGACATCTGGCGTGATACGCCCAACCAATACGGCCCGTTGTTCTTGGGAATCCAGAAGGTCATCCACGGGCTCACCGGCGACGACGTGGTGCTCGGCACGATCCTGCACCGGGTCGTAGCGGTCTTCGGGATCCTCATGCTCGGCTGGGCCGTGCCGCGGCTCGCAGAGTACTGCGGCGTGTCAGACGTCGCCGCCCTTTGGCTGGCTGTGGCCAACCCCCTGGTGCTGTTCCACCTGGTCTCCGGCATCCACTCCGAATCTCTCATGATGGGACTGCTCGCGATCGGACTGGTCCTGGCGCTGCGTGCCGTGGACTCCGCCAAATCCGGGTGGCGCGACACCTTACTGTTCGTCCTGGGCACGGTCCTGGTCACCGGTTCGGCACTAGTCAAGCTCCCCACCGTGGTCGCTCTCGGATTCCTAGGCATGGCGCTTGCGAGGCGCTGGGGCGGCGGCGGGTCCGCCACCGTGCGCGCGGCACTGTCCATGCTCGTTGTCGGCGGCGTGACCACGGCGATGGCGATGCTCGTCACGTCGTCCGGTCTGGGCTGGATCACCAAGTTGGGCGCGGCCACCTCACTGCGGAGTTGGCTCTCCCCGCCCACGGCTATCGGTGTGATCGTCGGCGGCATTGGCCAGTATCTCGGGCTCGGGGACCACACAGAGCAGATCCTCGTCATGGTGCAGACCGCCGCGTTAGTGGCCGCCGGCGCATTCACCGTCCGCATGCTGTTCGCGGTCCAGTCCGGCCGGATCAACCCGGTTGGAGGGCTCGGGGTGTCCATGGCCGCAATCGTCCTGTGTTTTCCCGTCGTGCAGCCCTGGTATGTCCTGTGGGCTCTGATTCCGCTTGCGGCGTGGGCATCGCGGATGACCTTCCGACTCCCCGTGGTGGCGGTGAGCGCCGTGCTGGCCTGCTTCACCCTCCCACCGGGCGCGGGACTTCCCCCGTTCGTGACCGTTCAGGCCTGGGCAGCGACCGTGGTGGTGGTCGTGCTCCTGCTCATCGCGCTGTTCCGTTGGCCGGGGCTGTTGCGCTACCGCCTCCCGAACCGGCCTAGACTCTGAACCTGTGACTTCTCCGACGGACCCGCCCGCTCTGCACGTCGAGGGTCTCGTCAAGAGATTCGGCCCCACGACCGCCGTCGCAGGCCTCGACCTGCGCCTCGAGCGCGGGCAGGTCATGGCCCTGCTGGGCCCCAACGGTGCCGGCAAAACCACCACTGTCGAGATCTGTGAGGGATTCGTCCGTCCCGATGAGGGAACCGTGCGTGTCCTGGGTATGGATCCGGTCACCGACCGTCAGCAGGTCCGAAGCCGGATCGGGATGATGCTCCAGGGTGGCGGCTCCTACCCCGCTGCCCGGGTCGGTGAGATGCTCCGGCTGGTGGCGTCCTATTACGCTGACCCCCTCGATCCGGACTGGCTCCTCGGTGAGCTCGGGCTCAACGCGCACGCCAGAACCCCCTATCGCCGGCTGTCGGGGGGTCAACAACAACGGCTGTCCCTGGCTATCGCGGTCATCGGGCGGCCGGAGCTGGTCTTCCTCGACGAGCCGACCGCCGGTCTCGACGCCCAGTCACGCCGGGCCGTGTGGGACCTGGTTCACGCGCTGCGTCGCGACGGCGCCGCGGTACTGCTCACGACCCACCTCATGGACGAGGCTGCCTCGTTGGCCGATGAGGTCGTGATCATCGACCATGGCGGTCGCGTCGCCTCCGGGAGCCCGGCCGAGCTCGAACGCACCGGGGCCACCGAGGGCGTCACCCTCGTCGTCGACGGTGAGGTGGCCCCGTCTCTGCTCGCGGACGCACTCGGCGAGGAGCACACGGTCGCGGCCGGGGCCACTGCCGGAATCCTCGAGGTCAACGGCCCGGTCTCACCCGAAATCATGACCGCCATGTGTGCCGCTCTTGAGCGGTCCGGCGTCCAGCTCACCTCCCTGGCCACCCGCACCAGGAGCCTCGAGGAGGTCTTCCTCGACCTGACAGGACGGGATCTGCGATGACCCACGCCCAGACCGACGGCAACCGCTTCGCGCCAGGCACCTTCGCCCGGCCGTCCGCGCCAGCTTCCCACGCCCGGATGACCGCTGCCCAGACCCGCATGGAGCTGGCCCTGTTCCTGCGCAACGGTGAACAGCTCCTCGTGGCCCTGGTCATCCCCATCGCGATCCTGCTCGCCCTGACCACGATCGAGTTCGGCGCGGTGCCCGAGCCGCGGATCGACTACGCGATTACCGCGGTGCTGACCATCTCCGTGATGGGCACTGCCTTCACCGGCCAGGCGATCGCCGTGGGATTCGATCGACGTTACGGCGCCCTCAAACGCCTCGGCGGCACTCCCCTCCCGCCCGCCGTCATCATCGCGGGCAAGATTCTGGCGACGCTGGTGCTGGTTGCGGGTCAGGCGGTCGTCCTCGGCGCCATCGCCGCTCTACTGGGGTGGCGTCCCAGTGTCCCCGGAATGGCGGTCGGAGCACTCGTGATTGCTCTGGGATCGGTGGCGTTCTCTTCCATGGGACTACTGCTCGGGGGCACCCTGCGCGCGGAGATCGTCCTCGCGCTGGCCAACCTCATCTGGTTCGTGCTCATCGGTGGCGCCGGACTCGCGATCGGGGTGGTCGACCTGCCCTCCGGCGTGACGGACCTCCTCGTCGTCGTTCCCTCCTACGCGCTGACCACCGCATTGGGCACCGCACTCGGCGGCGGTCTGCCCGCTCTGGCCGCCCTGTCCTTGCTTTTGTGGACGGCGGCGTGCGGAGGACTTGCCGTGCGTCACTTCTCGTTCACCTGATAGCAGAACCCGGCGCCCTGCGGCCTAGAATCAGGCCCGTGACCTCGACTGCGCACGCCCAGACCTCCGGAACGCCGGCCGTGAGCGACCCCGGGCGGTTCGCCGGACCACTGTCCCGCCTGCCGATGCCGTCGATTCGCGTCCAGAAGGGTCTCGCACTCGCCAACGTCATCGCGCAGGTCGGCATCATGACCACCGGCGTCACCGTTCGCGTCACCGCCTCCGGCCTCGGCTGCGAGACGTGGCCGCAGTGCAACGAGGACAGCTTCGTTCCCGTCCCCGGCGCCATGCCGGCACTGCACCAAGCTGTCGAGTTCGGCAATCGCCTACTCACCTTTGTGCTCGCCGCGATCGCGGTGGCACTTCTACTCGCCGTGTACCGCGCAGGGCGCCGCCGCGGGATCAAGGCACTCGCCTGGGCGATGCCCGCTGGCATCCTCGCACAGGCCCTGATCGGCGGGATCACCGTGCTGGCCGGACTGGTGTGGTGGACCGTGGCGCTGCACCTGCTGCCCTCGATGATCCTCGCGTGGCTGGCGGCCGTCCTCTTCGTGCGCATCGGAGAGGACGACACCGCGCCGCGCCGACGGGTCATGCACCAGGTCATGACGTGGTTGACCTTACTGTCGGCCGTCCTGCTCACCGGGGTGCTCGCCACCGGAACGATGGTCACCGGGGCCGGTCCCCACGCCGGCGACGCCCGCATCAGCGCCGCAGACCGCCTCCAGATGCCCATTCAGTGGCTCGTCCACTTCCACGCCGAACTCATGGTGGGCTACGTCTGCCTGCTCATCGGCTTGCTGGCCGGGCTCATCGCACTTCGGACAGAGGGACCCGCGATCCGGCGGTGTGCGATCCTCATCGGGCTCATCGCGGCACAGGCGGTCATCGGGATTACTCAATACCAGCTCGGGGTCCCCGAGCTCCTGGTCGTGGCGCACGTGACGCTCGCAGGCGCGATTACCGCCGTCACGAGTGCACTGTGGGCAGCGGGGGTCATCAGAGACCGCATTCCCGCCTAGCCGGTCGGGGTGCGCCCCGACCGAGCATCGCTCCCTGCGAGCCAACGACAGCGGCCCCGCCATCCGGCGGGGCCGCTGAGGTTCTTACGGGGAATCAGACCAGCGAGCCCGATCCCGCCATTCGCTTCCAGTGCCCGGCCGGAACATCGGTACGAGAGACCAGCTCGCGCGTCCAGTCGGAACCAGTGAGGCCGGGGATCCCGTCGCGAACTGCCTCGGCATCCGAGAGTCGGTCGACCATCGTGTCGCCGAGCACCCCATCCGCGCCGATCAGGGTGATGCGGACCCCGCGGCGGCCCACAGGCTGGATGACTACATCCGCCGAGCCGCCGTGTCGGGCCAGGAACTTCTCGACGACCTTCACCGTCTTGGCCGGAGGGGTCGGGCCGGCCGGAACCGGCGCGGGCTCGATCTTCTCCGCGGGAGCCTTCTCGGCCGGCTGAGCCTTCGCGGCGGCAGGCTTCTCCTTCTCCAT
Source organism: Dietzia sp. ANT_WB102 (assembly GCF_008369165.1). Taxonomy (NCBI): domain Bacteria; kingdom Bacillati; phylum Actinomycetota; class Actinomycetes; order Mycobacteriales; family Dietziaceae; genus Dietzia; species Dietzia sp. ANT_WB102. The sequence continues at coordinate 2,352,289 of NZ_VOBA01000001.1, read as the reverse complement.
CGAGGCCTCATCGACCGAGGTCGTGGCCGCCGGCTGAGATGCAGCCGGCGAGTCCGCGGGACGGTCGGCTGCGGACGGTGCGGATTCGGCCGAGCTCGCGGCCTCCGAACTCTCAGCCTTGTCGTTTACCTGCGCGGCAGGGGCAGCAGGCGCGGTGGCGCCACCCAACGTCAGGCCTCCGGACTTCCCGCCACCCGGCGCCTTGGCCTTGCCCCCGCCGCCCAGAGCGAGACCACCGGACTTCTTCTCCGCCGGCGACTCGTCCTTCTTCTCCGCCGACGCCTTGTCGGCCTTCTGCAAAGCGGGAGCTGCGTCGTCCGCTGGGGCGGCGGACGAGGCGACTGCTGCCGGCTTTGTTTCGTCCGCTGGCGTCTCGTCCTTCCGGCCGCTTCCGGCGGCCGCAACCGCGCCAGCTGCCGCCGCAGCTCCGGCCCCCCCACCCAGGACGAGTGTGCTGGCCGACCCTCCGCCGGGGGCCTTGGCAGCGGAACTTCCCCCGAGCTTCAGTCCCCCGCCGGACGAAGCCGCCGGAGCGGGCTGTGGTTGAGCGGATTCTGTCGAAGTGGTCTGAGTCGGAGTGGCAGCTGGCTTCTCCGACGGCGCCACCTCCGGGGTCTGCTCGGTACCGCCGGAAGATACTGTCTGCCGCGATCCGGTCGACTCCGATGTGTCCCCGGATGGGGCCTCGGTTGCCGCAGAGGTTGTTGACGCCGCGGTCGGTGCGGATGACGACGAGGCGCCGGGATCGCCACCGTCAACCTCGGTGATCCGTGAACCGTGCAGCGTGGACTCACCTCCGCCTGGGGCGCGTGGGGCGCGGCGCCCGATGGCGATTCCACTGCCCGCGGGGGCATTCGCGTCTTGCGCGGGCGACGCCTTAACCGAGGATGCTGCACCCTGTGCAGGCTCGGCGACTTCCGGGGACGCAGTTTCCGGAGCCTGCGTCTGGGGTGTCGACGTCGACGGAGCGTCCCCGGCGGCCGCCGGGGATGGGCTGGGCGCGGTTGCCGCCCCGGACCCACTCGTGACGATCTCGGGCCCTCCGTTCTTCCGGACTCGCGGCCCCCCGGCGTACTGAGAAAGGATCTGCAGGCTCATGGGGGTAGCCTATCGCCTCCCCCACCCCTCGTCCGCCGGCACTCCCACGTATGAGCGAACCGGAGGCCGTGCACCGGCTGCGTCTGGCGCTGCCCTGTCAGATACTGACTGTTATGAGAGCAATTGAGATCTCCAGGCACGGCGGGCCCGAGGTGCTCACGTCGGTCGAGGTGGGCGTGCCCTCACCGGGCCCCGGCGAGGTACTGGTGCGGACCACCGCTATCGGGGTCAATTACATCGACACCTATTTCCGCGAGGGCCTCTACTCCCGCGACCTGCCCTTCATCCCGGGTAGCGAAGGGGCCGGTGTGGTCGAAAAACTTGGTGAGGGCACGCCTGACCTGACTGTCGGCGACAGGGTGTCGTGGTGCCAGGTACCCGGCTCGTACGCTCAGTACATCGTGGCACCGGCCGAGTCGCTGGTGACGGTGCCCGAGGGGATCGACGACGAGGTGGCGGCATCGATGCTGCTGCAGGGGCTCACTGCGCATTATCTGATCACTGACACCCACAGGGCCGTACCCGGTGACACCGTGATGATCACCGCCGGAGCGGGCGGAGTCGGTCAATTGCTTATCCAGTTGGCCACAACCCGCGGATACCAGGTCATCACCACCACTTCGACGGAAGAGAAGGCGGAACTGTGTCGGAATCTGGGGGCGCACCACGTGCTGCTCTACCCCGACGCAACGCCGGGGAAGGTCCGCGAGTTGTCCGGAGGCGGCGTCTCCGTGGTGTTCGACGGGGTGGGCAGAGACACGTTCGACGACAGTCTGGCCTCACTGGCCCGCCGTGGGACTCTGGTGCTGTTCGGAGCGGCGAGCGGTCCGGTTGCCCCGGTGGACCCGCAGCGGCTCAACGCGGCCGGCTCGGTGTTTCTCACGCGGCCGAGCCTCGGTGACTTCATTGCCGACACCACCGAGTTCCGGGATCGAGCCGGCGAGGTCCTCGGGGGGATCGTAGACGGCTCGCTGAGGCTGAGCGTGGGCGCGACGTACGGGCTCTCGGAGGCGGCGGAGGCACACCGAGCGCTCCAGTCCAGGGAAACCACCGGATCCGTCACGCTCGATCCCGCTCGCTGAGCAGCGGGTGGGGCGGCCGGTCAGGCGATCTGGAGCATTTCCGCCACCGTCTGGAGTCCGAGGACCGCGTCGACGGACAGTGCGACGAACACTCCGGCGAGGTAGTTGTTCGACAGGATGAACAGCTTGAGGGGCTTGACCTCCATCCCGCGCCGCACACCGGCTTCCAGGCGGTGGGCCATGACGATGAACCACACGCCGAAGCCGACGGCGCCGGCCGCGTACACCCAGCCGGCCGCGGGAATCAACGCGAACGTGCACAGGACCGTCACCCACGTGTAGATGGTGATGCGACGGGTGACGCCCTCCGGCGACATGATCACCGGCAGCATCGGTACGCCGGCAGCCTCGTAATCCTCCTTGTAGCGCATTGCCAGCGCCCAGGTGTGCGGAGGCGTCCAGAAGAAGATGACGAGGAACAGCACCACCGCCTGCCACCAGTTGTTCGGGTGACCGTCCGGCAAATTGTCAGTGATGACGGCCCACGACACGAACACCGGCATACACCCGGCGGCCCCGCCCCACACCACGTTCTGGGCGGTGCGGCGCTTGAGGATCATCGAGTAGACGATGACGTAGAAGAGGATCGTGATGAGGATAAAGAAGGCGGCGAGCCAGCTGTTCGCGAGGAGACCGAGCCAGAGCATGCTGGCCACGCCGAGCACCAGTCCGAAGATCAGCGCGGCACGGGGGGTGATCGCGTGGCGTGCGAGCGGACGGCGCTCGGTTCGCTTCATCACCTGGTCGATGTCGTAGTCGACCACCATGTTGAGGGAGTTCGCGCTCGCTGCGCCCATCCACCCACCGACCAAGGTCAACAAAACGAGCGACAGGTGGATGTGGCCGCGATCGGCTTGCAACAATGCCGGGATCGCGGCGACGAGCAGCAATTCGATGACGCGTGGCTTGGTGAGGGCGATGTACGCCATCACCACGTCGACCACACGGGCTCGCCCGCTCGCCGGAGCCGGCCGCCCCGTGGACTCTGGAGGAGGGGACGACGGCCCCTCACTCCGGGTCGGGGTGGAATCGTGCACCGGAACTCCTCGCAGCAGACGTGAACGCACTACTCGGCCGATACTACGTTCCTCCTGCGCGGTCTGCGAAAGGGCGGGGGCGGGGACTGCATGACCCGCTACGCCCGCGACCACTAAGGTGGTTCACGACATACGCGCGGATCCGCGCCGCACCCTCAGACCCGGGAGAACCACAAGTGACCAGCGCGTCGGAGATCACCGAGCTCACCACTGCACGCCATCCGTCCGACTGGACGGAACTCGACACCCGCGCCGTGGACACCGCTAGGGTCCTCGCGGCCGAGGCGGTGCAGAACTGCGGTAGCGGCCACCCTGGTACCGCGATGAGTCTCGCGCCGCTCGCCTACACGCTGTACCAGCGGATCATGCGACACGACCCGTCCAATCCGACGTGGGTCGGCCGGGACCGCTTCGTCCTGTCGTGTGGGCATGCCTCGCTCACCCAGTACATCCAGTTGTACTTCGCCGGCTTCGGGTTGGAACTGGAGGACATCAAGGCGCTACGAACCTGGGGTTCCAAGACGCCCGGGCATCCGGAGTGGCGACACACCGCGGGCGTCGAGATCACGACCGGCCCGCTCGGACAGGGACTGTCCGCCGCCGTGGGCATGGCAATGGCCGCGCGCTACGAGCGCGGACTGTTCGATCCGGACACCTCGCCCGGCAAGAGCCCGTTCGACCACTTCATCTATGTGATCGCGTCTGACGGTGACGTGCAGGAGGGGGTCACCGCCGAGGCGTCCTCACTGGCCGGGACCCAGCAGCTCGGCAACCTGATCGCGATCTACGACGACAACGAGATCTCGATCGAAGACGACACGAAGATCGCGTTCAACGAGGATGTCGCAGCGCGGTACGAGGCTTACGGCTGGCACGTCCAGACCGTGAACGGTGGTGAGGACGTTGCCGCCATCGAGGAGGCGATCGCGGACGCGCGTGCGGTCACCGACAAGCCGTCCCTCATCGTCCTGCGTACGGTCATCGCCTATCCGGCACCCACCATGATGAATACCGGGGCCTCGCACGGTGCGGCTCTCGGCCAGGACGAGGTCGACGCGGTCAAGGAGGTGCTCGGCATGGGCGGCACCGAACCGTTCACCGTCGAGGACGAGGTGATTGCGCACACGCGGGCCGCCCGGGACAGGGGTGCGCGCGTCCACGCGCAGTGGAGCGACATGTTCCACGCCTGGGCGGAGGCGAACCCCGAGCGTAAGCTGCTGTTCGACCGCCTCTACTCGGGCGAGCTCCCAGACGGGTGGGATAGCGGACTTCCCACCTGGGACGCCGATCCCAAGGGTGTCGCCACACGCAAGGCGTCGGCCGAGGCGATCCAAGCCCTGGGGGCCACTCTCCCCGAGCTGTGGGGCGGCTCCGCGGACCTGGCTGGCTCCAACAACACACCCATCAAGGACGCGGATTCCTTCGGTCCGTCCACGATCTCGACCGATACGTGGACCGCGTCCCCGTACGGACGAAACCTTCACTTCGGTGTCCGTGAACACGCCATGGGCGCGATCCTCAACGGCATCGCCCTCCACGGCCCGACCCGGCCATACGGCGGGACATTCCTCATCTTCAGTGATTACATGCGCCCGGCCGTCCGCCTGGCCGCGCTCCAGGGGAGCAACGCCTACTACGTCTGGACGCACGATTCGATCGGCCTCGGCGAAGACGGGCCCACCCACCAGCCGGTCGAGCAGCTCGCGGCACTACGCGCCATCCCGGGTCTGGCGGTGCTGCGCCCGGCGGACGCCAACGAGACCGCTGCAGCGTGGCGCGCCATGCTCAAGGCATTGGACGGGCCCAAGGGTCTGTGCCTGACCCGCCAGAACGTACCGGTCCTCGAGGGCACGAAGGAGCTCGCACGGGAGGGTGTCGAACGTGGTGGCTACGTCCTCGTCGAGGCGTCCACCGGCACGCCCGAGGTCATCCTCATCGGCACCGGGTCGGAGGTCCAGTTGGCGGTTCAGGCCCGAGGGGTCCTCGAGTCGGAGGGCGTGCCGACCCGTGTGGTCTCCATGCCGTGTGTGGAGTTCTTCGACCAGCAGGACGCGGACTACCGAGAGTCGGTGCTTCCCCGCTCAGTCCGCGCCCGTGCCAGCGTCGAGGCCGGCATCGCGATGCCGTGGCACCGGTTCCTCGGAGACGCCGGGCGGGCCGTCTCGCTCGAGCACTTCGGCGCCTCGGCGCCCTACCAGACCCTGTTTACCGAATTCGGGATCACCGCAGACGCTGTGGTCTCGGCCGCCCGCGAGTCGCTCGCGGCCGTTGCTGGGGAGGCATCATGACCAACGCTAATCTCGCTGCCCTGAGCGCCGCCGGCGTCTCCGTGTGGCTCGACGATCTTTCTCGCCAGCTCCTTGCCTCCGGCGAACTCGAGAATCGGATGTCCGCATATTCGATTGTCGGTGTGACGACCAACCCGGCCATTTTCCAGTCGGCGTTGGCGGACTCCTCCGCGTACGAGAGTGCGCTCACCGACGCAGTCCACGCCGACCGCGATGTGGACTCGGTCGTACGGGCGCTGACCACGTCGGACGTCCGTGACGCGTGTGACGTCCTGGCCGGCGTTCATCGGGCGACCGACGGTGTGGATGGCCGCGTCTCCCTCGAGGTCGATCCGAGGCTGGCGGATGACACCGCCGCGACCGTCACGCAGGCGGTCGAGCTCTCCGAGGTGGTTGACCGGCCGAACGTCATGATCAAGATCCCTGCGACAGCCGCGGGGCTGCCGGCCATCACGGACGTGATCGGTAAAGGCATTGACGTCAACGTCACTCTGATCTTCTCCGCGGAGCAGTACCGAAAGGTCGCGCAGGCATACCTGACCGGACTCGAGCAGGCCGCCGCAGCCGGGCACGACCTGTCCACCATTCACTCCGTGGCCTCAGTGTTCGTCTCCAGGCTCGACTCCGAGATCGATTCCCGCCTCCCGGAGACCTCTGATCTGCGGGGCCAGGCTGGGCTGGCGAACGCGCGCCTCTGTCAGGAGGTCTTCGACGAGGTATTCGATCCGGCGGGGCGCTTTGGCGAGCTCGCCGACCGCGGAGCCCGGCCCCAGCGGCTGCTCTGGGCCTCGACCGGAGTCAAGGATCCGGCCTACCCGGACACTCTGTATGTGACCGGTCTGGTTACTCACGGCACGGTGAATACCATGCCGTTCGCCACCATCGAGGCGTTCGCGGACCACGGCGTCGTGACTGGTGATACGGTCCGCGACACGGCCGAGGACTCCCGCGCCACCCTTGAGGCGTTGCAGGGCGAGGGTATCGACCTCGACGAGGTCTTCGCGCTCCTCGAACAGCAGGGCGTGCAGAAGTTCGTCACCGCCTGGGACGACCTGCTCGACACGGTAAGGGCGCGGATCGACGAGATCCCGACAGGGTCGTGATCGGCCCGGACAGCGGGGGAAGACGGGACGTCGCAGACGTGGAGGGGACCCCGGAGGGGTGGCGCAATCCACTCCGCGACCCACGGGACCGTCGCCTCCCCCGGATCGCGGGCCCGTCCGGTCTCGTGATCTTCGGTGTCACCGGCGACCTGTCCAAGAAGAAGCTCATCCCCGCCATCTACGACCTGGCCAACCGCGGCCTGCTTCCGCCGGGGTTCTCCTTGATCGGCTTCGGTCGCCGACGGTGGTCGCACGAAGAGTTCGCCGGTTTCGCTCGTGAACAGGCGCGGGAGCGGTGCCGGACCCCGTTCCGAGAGGACGTGTGGGAGCAGCTCGCCGCCGGTTTGAGGTTCGTCACGGGGACGTTCGACGACGACGACGGCTTCGACCGCCTGGCGGACCAGCTCGGGGCCCTCGAAGAAGAACGCGGCACGGCCGGAAATTACGCGTTCTACCTCTCCATCCCCCCGGACGATTTCCCGATCGTGTGCCGACACCTCGATCGCACTGGGTGCACCCGGGCACCTGAAGGCTCCTGGCGTCGGGTGGTCATCGAGAAGCCGTTCGGGCACGATCTCACCAGCGCACGCGAGCTTAATGACGTGGTGGGGGCGGTCTTCCCCGAGGACTCGGTGTTTCGGATCGATCACTACCTGGGGAAAGAGACTGTCCAGAACATCCTCGCCTTGCGTTTCGCCAACCAGCTCTTCGAGCCGGTATGGAATGCCAATCATGTCGACCACGTCCAGATCACCATGGCGGAGGACATCGGCCTGGGTGGCCGCGCCGGATACTACGACGGCATCGGCGCGGCCCGGGACGTCATCCAGAACCATCTCATCCAGCTGATGGCGTTGGTCGCGATGGAGGAACCGACCGACTTCTCCGCCGCAGCGCTCCGGGCGGAGAAGACCAAAGTCCTCGAATCGACCTCGCTCGCGTTGCCGATTGCGGAGACCGCGGCGCGAGGTCAGTACACAGGGGGCTGGCAGGGGTCCGAGCAAGTGGTGGGACTCAAGGACGAGGAAGGCTACGACCCGTCTTCGACCACCGAGACCTACGCTGCGATCACGCTCGAAGTTCACAACCGGCGTTGGGCGGGGGTCCCGTTCTACCTCCGCACCGGCAAGCGGCTGGGGCGGCGGGTGACCGAGATCGCCGTGGTCTTCCGCCGCGCTCCCCACCTGCCGTTCGACGCGACTATGACCCAGGAGCTCGGCCAGAACGCGCTGGTCATCAGGGTTCAGCCCGATGAGGGCGTCACGCTGCGCTTCGGTTCCAAGGTTCCGGGCACGGCGATGGAGGTCCGCGACGTCAACATGGACTTCGCCTACGGCGAGGCGTTCACCGAGTCCTCCCCCGAGGCCTACGAACGACTCATCCTCGACGTCCTCCTCGGTGAGCCCTCGCTCTTCCCGGTCTCCCGCGAGGTCGAACTGAGCTGGCAGCTCCTCGACCCCGTCCTGCGGGAATGGGAGTCGAATGGGACGCCCGAGCAGTACCAGGCGGGTACGTGGGGGCCGAAGGGCGCCGACGAGATACTGGCCCGGAGCGGCCGCACATGGAGGCGACCGTGATCATCGACCTACCGGACACCTCCACCCGTGACATCTCCAAGAAACTAGTGCAGATCCGTGAGGAGGCCGGACTGAGCACGATCGGCCGGGTCCTCACTCTGATCGTCCTCACCGATCACGTCCGGGGCAGCGAATCCGCGATCGAGGCGGCCAACGAGGCAAGTCGCGAACACCCGTGCCGGGTCATTGTGGTCATCCGAGGACCCCGGGCGGACGCCGACAGGCTCGACGGTCAGATCCGGGTCGGGGGGGACGCAGGGGCCGCGGAGGTCGTCGTGTTGCGGACCTCCGGAGCCATGGCCTCCCAGTCGGCCTCACTCGTCACGCCTCTGTTGCTGCCGGACACCCCGCTGGCCGTGTGGTGGCCCCGCCACTCCCCCACTCTGTTGTCCCAGGATCGGGTGGGCAGACTCGCCCGGCGTCGAATCGTCGATTCCGATGCCGAGGGCCATCCCACCGATGCCCTGGCCAAGCGGGCCGCCGGCTATTCGCCGGGCGACACCGACCTAGCGTGGGCACGCATCACACACTGGCGTTCATTGCTCGCGGCGACACTCGACCGCCCGCCGTTCGAGCCGATCACAGGAGCGACTGTGTGCGGCCCGGAGCGGGCGGCCTCGGTGGACCTGGCCGGTGGATGGCTCGCATCCCGGCTCGGGATAGATGTCCTCCGTGCTGTCGGTCCGAGCATGGTCGTGCTGGAGCGGGCGTCCGGGTCCATCGTCCTCGAACAGATCAATGCGACCTCCGCCGAGCTACGCATCACCGGCCAGGCACCCACGCGGGTCGCGCTGGTCGGTCGCAGTATCGCCGACTGTCTGGCAGAGGAGCTACGGCGAATGGACACCGACGGGGTTTACGCCGATGCGCTGGCCAATCACGATCGGGTCATCTACACCTCGGCCTCGGTACGCTGAGAGGAGCTTTCGACAGTTCCCACTCACACCATCACCACAGGAGCGCCGATGTCAGTCAGCCGTCATCTCGTACACCCTGATGTGGAGGCTCTCGCCGAAGCGGCAGCCCTCGCCGTCGCCGGGCACCTCACCGAACGGATCGCTGCGGCCGGGAGCGCGACCCTGTCCCTGACGGGCGGCTCGCTCGGTGTGAAAACCGCCGCCGCGCTCGCTGGCGGCGACATCGACTGGGATTGCGTGACCATTTATCTCGGTGATGAGCGCTTCGTCCCCGCCGACGACCCGGAACGCAACGACGGGCAACTGGACGCCGTCCTGCTCGGAGAGATCGCTGACCGCGCCACCGTTCACCGTTGGCCGGCCCGTGGCCCGGAGTTCGACGACGTCGATGCCGCGGCCGAGGCATTCCTTGCGTCGGTGGAGCTGCCCACGGGCGATGAGCCCCTGTTCGATGTCACCCTCCTGGGAATGGGGCCCGAAGGCCACATCGACTCCATCTTCCCGCACACCCCAGCCGTCGAGGAATCGGAACGGCTCGCGGTGGGGGTGCGTGACTGCCCCAAACCCCCGCCGGAGCGTCTCACCTTCACCCTCCCCGCCGTGCGGCGGTCGCGCCACGTCCTCGTCGTAGCCGCCGGGGACGGGAAGGCCCAGGCCGTGGCGAACGGCCTCGGGGGTGCCGATCCCGCGGACTGGCCCGTCGCCGGAGCGGTGGGAACGGAGTCGACCACCTACCACCTGGACGGTCCGGCCGCCTCGATGCTGGGCTGAATACACAGAAGCGGGGTGCGTCCTTTCCATGGATCGGAAGGGACGCACCCCGCTTCGGCGGCCCGGTAGGGCCCGCCATAGGACTGGACGGTCAGCCGAACCTGACCATGAGCCCGACCGCCACGATGGCGATGACCCACAGGATCGCCACGACCACCGTGACGCGGTCGAGGTTCCGCTCGACGACGCTGGAACCGGAGAGGCTGGACTGGACACCTCCGCCGAACAGCGAGGACAAGCCGCCACCCTTGCCGCGGTGCAGCAGGATGAACAGCATCAGCAGCAGGCTGGTGATGACGAGGAAGATGTCCAGGGCGAGCTTCATGTAGAGATCGTGCCTCACGTCGGTCGGGCGGTCGGGTGCGACCGCTACAGACTACCCGGTCGGGTGTCCGCGTCTAATCCAGGCGCGCTCGGCCCGTCAAGAACCGGCGCGCCGGGACTTCTCAGGGCAGAGGACCGCCGGCGGCGATCGCGGACAACTGCGCGAACTCGTCGGGTTTGAGCGACGCCCCGCCCACCAGTCCGCCGTCGACATCGGTCTGCTCAAGGAGCTCGGCGACGTTGGACGCGTTGACGCTGCCTCCGTACAGGATCCGCATCTGCTCGGCCGTCGAGGCGTCGGACAGGTCCGCCACAGCTGAACGGATGGCGGCGCAGACCTCCTGGGCGTCGGCCGCCGACGCGGTCTTGCCGGTCCCGATCGCCCACACCGGTTCGTAGGCAATCACAGTGGAGGTCAACTGGTCCTTGGACAGACCGGCCAGCGATCCCTTGAGCTGGTTGACGACGAAGTCGACGTGCTCACCGGCCTCTCGTACCTCCAACTTCTCGCCGACGCACACGATCGGGGTCAGCCCATGCCGATGACAGGCGGCCGACTTAGCGGCGACAAGCTCGTCGGTCTCCGCGTGGTAGTCCCGACGCTCGGAGTGGCCCACGACAACGTAGGTGCAGCCGAGCTTGGCGAGCATCGCTGCGGAGATCTCACCTGTGTAAGCACCGGACTCGTGGACGGAGACGTCCTGGGCGCCGTAGGCGAAGCCGAGCTTGTCGCCCTCGATGACTATCTGGACGCCCCGGATGTCGGTGAACGGGGGGATGAACGCCACGTCCACCTTCTCCAGATACTTGTCCGGGAGTGCAAAGGCGACCTTCTGCACGAGTGCGATCGCCTCGAGGTGGTTGAGGTTCATCTTCCAGTTGCCGGCGATGAGCGGGGTGCGTGCCATTTTCTCTCCTGTGGTCTCGGGTGTCCGGGTCAATTACTGCGCTCGAGGGCGGTGACCCCGGGCAGCTCCTTGCCCTCGAGGTACTCCAGCGAGGCTCCACCGCCCGTGGAGATGTGGGAGAAGTTCTCTTCGCCGAGGCCCAGCGTGCGTACTGCCGCAGCGGAGTCGCCGCCGCCGACCACCGAGAATGCGCCGTTCCTGGTCGCCGTGATGATGGCCTCCGCAACCCCCCGCGTCCCGGCAGAGAATGCCTCGAATTCGAACACGCCCATGGGGCCGTTCCAGAACACAGTCTTGGCGACGGACAGTTTCTCCGTGAACGCCTGGACCGATTCGGGGCCGATGTCCAGGCCCATCTTGCCGTCGGGGATCGCGTCGGCGGGGACCGTGGTGTGCGGAGCGTCGGCGGCGAACCCGTCGGCCGCCACCACATCGACGGGCAGGCTGATGACGTCGCCGTACTTGGCGAGTAGGTCCTTGCAGGTGTCGATCATCTCCTCCTGCAGCAGGGATGAGCCGACTCCGTGGCCCTGCGCTGCAAGGAAGGTGAAGCACATCCCACCGCCGATTACGAGGGTGTCGACCTTGGGTGCAAGGGCCTCGATCACGGCGATTTTGTCGGACACCTTGGACCCGCCCAACACCACCGCGTAGGGGCGTTCGGGGTCGCCGCTGAGGTTTGAGAGGACCTCGACTTCACTCTGGACGAGATCGCCGGCGTAGGCCGGAAGGACCGCGGCGACGTCGTACACGGAGGCCTGGGCGCGGTGCACCACGCCAAAGCCGTTCGAGACGAACGCGCCGTCCTCGCCCACCAGGCTCGCGAGCTCCGCGGCGAATTCGGCTCGTTGCGATTCGTCCTTGCTCGTCTCACGCGGGTCGAACCGCACGTTCTCCACCAGGAGCACGTCGCCATCGGTCAGACCATTGGCGCGTTCGCGGGCATCCGGCCCCACCACATCGCCTGCGAGCTGAACGTAGCGTCCTAGCTCGTCTCCGAGTTTCTCCGCCACGGGGGCGAGCGAGAACTCGGGATCGGCCTCACCCTTGGGGCGGCCGAGATGCGCTGTGATCACCAGTGCCGCACCGGCGTCGAGCAGTGCGTTGAGCGTGGGCAGCGACGCGGTGATACGACCCGCATCGGTGATGGTCTTGCCGTCGAGCGGGACGTTGAGGTCGCAGCGGACGAGAATCTTGCGACCCTCTACGCCGGCATCGAGCAGGTCGTTGAGCGTGCTCACGGCCATATGGTGGAACTCCTGTCGGATGAACGGTGGGAATGTGGAGTGGAACGGGACCGAGCCATGCGCTCCGGGCCCGGCCGGGATGCTCGTGGCGTCCCGGACCGGGCCCGGTGGTGATGCTGGGTGGTCAGCCGCGCAGCCGTCTTACAGCGACTTGCCGACCAGGTCGATGAGGTCGGCGAGGCGGTTGGAGTAACCCCACTCGTTGTCGTACCAGGAGGCGATCTTGACCTGACCGTCGATCGCCTTGGTCAGCGGCGCGTCGAAGATGGACGAGTGCGGGTCGCCGACGATGTCCGAGGAGACGATCGGGTCCTCGGTGTACTTGAGGATGCCCTTCATGGGTCCCTCGGCGGCAGCACGGATCGCGGCGTTGACCTCGTCGACACTGGCCTTCTTCTCGAGCTCGACCGTGAGGTCGGTGAGCGAGCCGGTGGGCAGCGGGACACGCACGGCGTAGCCGTCAAACTTGCCCTTGAGCTCGGGCAGGACCAGCGCTACGGCCTTGGCCGCACCGGTGGAGGTGGGCACCATGTTGATGGCGGCGGCGCGGGCGCGACGCATGTCGCTGTGGGGCGCGTCCTGGAGGTTCTGGTCCTGGGTGTACGCGTGGACGGTCGTCATGAGGCCCTTGATGATGCCGAACTCGTCGGACAGGACCTTGGCGACCGGGGCGAGGCAGTTGGTGGTGCAGGAGGCGTTGGAGATGATCGTCTGCGAACCGTCGTACTGGTCGTCGTTCACGCCCATGACGATCGTGATGTCCTCATTCTTGGCCGGCGCCGAGATGATGACCTTCTTGGCCCCACCGTCGAGGTGGCCGCGCGCCTTGTCAGCGGACGTGAAGATGCCCGTGGACTCGACGACCACGTCGACGCCGTAGTCGCCCCACGGCACGGAGGACGGACCCTCCTTGATCGCGAGGGCCCCGATCTTGGTGTCACCGACCGTGAGGGAGTTGTCGTCGAAGGTGACATCCTTGCCCAGGCGCCCGAGGATCGAGTCGTACTTGAGGAGGTGAGCGAGCATGTCGTTCGTGGTCAGGTCGTTGACGGCCACGATCTCGATGTCCGTCTTGCCTTCGGCCTTGAGAGCCTCCACCGCGCGGTAGAAGTTGCGGCCGATACGTCCGAATCCGTTGATGCCTACGCGCACGGTCACGTGTTGTCTCCTTATTGGTGGTGCGAGAACGCTTGACGACACCGGGGTCGGGTGGAGCCCGGCACGTGACCCAGACTACCCGCCGCGGATCGCTGCCGTGCAGGGTGCTCGGCGGGAGGATCAGGCGTCGTCGAGCATGTCCTCGGTGACGACGGACTCGGTGTCCGGGATCCCGAGTTCGGCGGCTTTGCGGTCCGCCATGGACAGCAACCTCCTGATGCGACCGGCGACAGCGTCCTTGGTCATGGGCGGATCCGCGAGCTGACCGAGCTCCTCGAGCGAGGACTGGCGGTGCTGCACGCGGAGTTCACCGGCGGAGAGCAGATGGTCGGGGACATCCTCGGCGAGGATCTCGAGGGCGCGTTGGACACGGGCAGCCGCGGCCACCGCGGCCCGGGCCGAACGCCGGAGATTCGCGTCGTCGAAGTTGGCGAGCCGGTTGGCGGTAGCGCGGACCTCGCCGCGAGAGCGACGTTCTTCCCAGATTTCCCTGGTGGAGGACGCGCCCAGACGCGCCAGGAGCACCCCGATCGCTTCGCCGTCCCGGATCACCACGCGGTCCCCGCCTCGGACCTCGCGGGCCTTGGCGGTCACACCGAGCCGGCGCGCGGCCCCGACAAGCGCCATCGCCGCCTCCGCCCCCGGAGCGGTGACCTCCAGAGCGGAGGAGCGGCCGGGCTTGGTGAGTGATCCGTGAGCGAGGAACGCACCTCGCCACGCCGCTTCGGCGGCTGCGACGGAGCCGCCGACGACCGCAGCCGGCAGGCCCCGGACCGTCCGACCGGCGTTGTCGACCAGCCCGAGCTGACGGGCGAGGTCGGCGCCGCGGTCGATGACCCGCAGGACGAACTTGCGAGCGGGGCGCCCACCCGAGGCCCCGATCGGGTGGATCTCACAGGAGACGGAGAACAGGTCGTCGAGTTCACCGGCGAGACGATCCGCGATCTCCCCGGAGTCCACCTCCGCCTCGATGACGAGGCGATTGGACAGGACTTGGAGGGTGCCGGCGAACCTCAGCAGTGCGGCCACCTCGGCCTTCCTGGTCTCGGAGTTCCCCACCGGGACCCTCACCAGTTCGGACTTGACCTGCGCGGTCAGCGACACGCCCTGCTCCTTCGTTCTCGAGTCATGGCCCCGCCCCTCATCGCACCGAGTCGGCGAGCGCCGAAGCCAGCAGTGCGGGGTCGTGGACAGGCCTCATCGTCCCATCCGTTGCGGTCTTGGCGATCTCCGCGGTCATCACACGGGCTCCGAGCCCCGCCGCGGCCCGCTCGAGATGCTCGCGTTCGGTGGCACTCAGCGGCATCCTTGAGTCGACAAGCAAGATGTCGAAGTCGACCTCCGGCGCGTGCTGACGTAGAACATGCAGGTGCTGCTCGGCGGAGAACCCGGCGGTCTCCCCCGGCTGGGGTGCGAGGTTGAGGACCAGGGCTTTGGTCGCCGTGGTCTGCCTGAGGGCTGCGGCGATCTCCGGCACGAGCACATTGGGGATGACGCTGGTGAACCACGATCCGGGGCCGAGGACCACCAGGTCCGCGCCCGCGATCGCCTCGACCACGCCCTCCGCGGCCGGCGGAGCGTCGGGGATGAGCGTGACGCGGCGGACGCTGCCCGGGGTCGTCGCGACCGCAACCTGCCCGATGATCGTCCTGACGACGCGGGGGTCGGCTTCGAGGCCGACCACCTCCGCCGCGATGTCGAGTGCAACTGGGGACATCGGGAGTACGCGGCCCGTGACGCCGAGGATCGAGCCCACTGCGTCGAGCGCGTCGATCGGATCGCCCAGCAGCTCCCACAGTCCGGCGAAGACGAGGTTGCCCACCGCGTGTCCTGCCAGGGCTCCGGTCCCCCCGTAGCGATGTTGGAAGAGTCTCGTGAGCAGCGTGTCCTCGTCGTCATCGGCGGCGAGGGCACACAGGGCCATCCGTAGGTCTCCCGGCGGGAGGATGCCGAGTTCGCGTCGTAGGCGCCCTGAGGAGCCGCCGTCGTCGGCGACCGTCACCACCGCGGTGATGTGGTCGGCGACGAGCCGCGCGGCGCGCAGGGTCGCGGACAGGCCGTGGCCGCCCCCGAGTGCCACGAGCGAAGGGATGGTGCTGGTGGCGGCGCTGCCGCTGACGTTTGGCACGGCTGTCCTCACTCCCGCCCGAGGTCGCGGTGGCGCACGTGGACGTCCACCGCGCCCAGCCCGGAGAGTCTGTGCGCGAGCGACTCGGAGATGGCCACGCTGCGGTGCTTACCACCGGTGCAGCCGACAGCGATAGTCATATAGCGCTTGCCCTCACGCCGGTACCCGGTCATGGCCAGCCGGATCATGGTGACCGCGGCGCGGAGGTACTCCTCGATTGTCTCGTCGGCGAGAACGTAGTCCTGGACGGACTTGTCGCGCCCGGTGTGCGGCTGGAGTTCGGGTATCCAATGCGGATTGGGCAGGAACCGCATGTCGAGCAGCATGTCTACATCCACCGGGACGCCGTACTTGAACCCGAACGACTCGACTGTCAGGTGGAAGTCGAACCCGAGGTCACCAAAGGGGGTCTCCAGACGGTGGCGGAGGTCGTGCACGCTGAGAGCGGTGGTGTCCACGACGACGTCGGCGCGTCCGCGGAGACCCTCGAGGATCCTGCGCTCGCGGGTGATGCCGTCGATCAGCCCGCCTCCGGACTGGAGGGGGTGGGAGCGACGGACATTGTTGAACCGGCTGACGAGTGCCTCGTCGGAGGCCTCGAGGAACAGGATTCGCGCCTGTGGTCGCCCGCCGAACAGTTCGAGAAGCTCGCCGAGGTGCTCGTCGAACCCGAGACTGCGCGTATCGGCGACGATCGCCAGACGGTGGGGTCCGTCGTCGGATATCTCGACTCGCGCGACCAGCTCGGCCACGAATGCCAGCGGCAGATTGTCGACGACGTACCAGCCGAACTCCTCGAGAACCTTGGACGCGGTCCCCTTGCCGGCCCCCGACATACCGCTGATCAACAGGAGTTCGCGCTCCTGCACACCGCGGCCGTCACCAGCACTGTCGTTCATCGTGCGTCACCTCGCGTTGTCAGTCCGGCCCCGGTCGGGTCCTTCGCCTGAGTCTTGCACGTCGGTGGCGGCCGTGTCCGTGGGCTCAGCACCGGAGTCGAGCGTCGCGCGGATCGCGGCAGCGACCCCCGGTCCGATCCCCGGCACTGCGCACAGCTCGTCGGTGCTCGCTGCCCGCAACGCGGACACGGTGGGAAACTTCTCCACCAACGCCGCCCGCCGCGTGGGCCCGAGCCCCGGAACGTCATCGAGCACGGACGCGGTCATCCGCTTGGACCGCGCGCCGCGGTGTGCCCGGATCGCGAACCTGTGGGCCTCGTCGCGGAGCCGCTGCAGGAGGAACAGGCCCTCCCCGTGGCGCGGGAAGATCACGGGATACTCCTCGCCGGGCAGCCAGATCTCCTCGAGGCGCTTTGCGATGCCGATCACCGGGACATCGGTGACCCCGAGCTCGGACAGGACCTCCGCGGCCGCCTCCACCTGGGGTCGACCGCCGTCGACCACGAAGAGCTGCGGCGGATAGGCGAACCGACGCGCGGCGGGGGCCGTCTCCGAGTCGATGCCAACGTCATCGACTGGACCATCGGCCTCGTCCGGGGTGGTGGCGGGGTCCTCGTGGTGGCGTCGGAAGCGGCGACGGGTGACCTCCGCGATGCTCCCGACATCGTCGGAATGGCCGTCACCGGCTGCGTCGCGAATGCGATAAAGGCGGTAGTCACTCTTGCGTGGAATGCCGTCCTCGAAGACCACGAGCGATGCCATAACGTCGGTGCCCTGGGTGTGGGAGATGTCGACGCATTCGATTCGCAGCGGTGCCGAATCCAACTCGAGGGTCTCCTGGATCTCCTGCAGCGCTGCGGAACGGGCGGTGAGGTCGCCGCTGCGGCGCAGCTTGTGCTGCGTCAGCGCCTCGACGGCGTTGCGGTGGACGGTCTCGGCCAGGGCTCGCTTGTCGCCTCGCTGCGGCACCCGTAGCGAGACACGGGCCCCGCGCAGGCCCGAGAGCCAGTCGGCGAGCTCCTCCGAGTCCTCGGGCAGGGCGGGCACCAGCACCTCGCGGGGAACGGCGGCCGCGATGTCGCCGGATTCGGCCGCCTCGGCAAGGTCGGCCTCGCCACCGTAGAACTGGGCGAGGTAGTCGGACACGACACCGGGCACGGCCCTGGACGCGTCGAACTCGCCGTCCTCGTCCACCCCGTGTGCGTGTTCGACCACCCACCCGCGCTGACCACGGATACGACCCCCACGAACGTGGAAGACCTGGACCGAGACCTGCAGTTCGTCGACCTCGACGCCCACCACGTCGGCATCCGTGCCGTCGCCCAGGACGACAGACTGCTTCTCCATGGCGCGTCGCATGGCGCCGAGATCGTCACGAAGTCGCGCGGCTCGCTCGAAATCGAGATCCGCGGAGGCCTCGAGCATCCGCTTCTCTATGCGGCGCATGATCGAGTCGGTGCGTCCGGCGAGGAAGTCGATGAGTTCGTTGACGATCACCCGGTGTTCGTCCGGGGTGACCCGACCGATGCACGGCGCCGCGCATTTGTCGATGTACCCGAGTAGGCAAGGTCTTCCGAGCTGTGCCTGCCGTTTGAACACCCCGGCCGAACACGAGCGGACGGGGAACACTCGCTGCAGCGTGTCGAGCGTGTCACGGATCGCCCATGCGTGCGAGTAGGGCCCGAAGTAGCGAGTGCCCGGGCGCCGGGGACCCCGGTAGACGAATGCCCGAGGGAACTCCTCGCCGACGGTGACCGCCAGCATGGGATAGGTCTTGTCGTCGCGGTAACGGACATTGAACCGCGGGTCGTATTTCTTGATCCACGTGTATTCGAGCTGCAGGGCCTCCACTTCGGTGGCCACGACCGTCCACTGCACGCCGGCTGCGGCGAGGACCATCTGCCGTGTCCGAGGGTGCAGCACGGACAGGTCGGCGAAATAGGAGCTCAGCCGACTACGGAGATTCTTGGCCTTCCCGACGTAGATGACGCGTCCGTGTTCGTCACGGAAGCGGTAGACCCCCGGCTCAGTGGGGATCGAGCCTGGGGCCGGGCGGTAGGTACGCGGATCGGCCACGGCGTATCAGCGGTCGGCGACGGTCTCGGGATCGGCGGCCGAGGGTTTGTGGGCGCGGACGGCCTCGCGCAGGCGCGCCATGCCGTCGATCCCGTACTGACCGTCGATGGTCTGAATGGCCCAGATACCGGCGTGTTCGTAGGCGGGTAGCTCGAGCCGGGGCCAGTAACTGGATCGGGGGAAGGTCAGTCCCACGATGTCGTCCCAGCCCCAGGTCCGCAGCCGAAGCGGGCCACGTAACTCGACGCCCTGCGGCCCGACCCGTACGCGGATCCGCAGGAGAGTGAGCAGGAGACCGGCGAAGATGAAGCCGATCACCACGAAGGCCAGTTGGTCGGCGAGACCGATCGTCACCCCGGTGTCTCCGCGGACCAGGACGACCGCCCAGACCATGTGGACGATGACGATGAGCACTGACACTGCGATCGCGGTGCTGCGCATCCTGCGGGGCCGGTGCTCGAACTCCCAGGTCTCGTTCATCGACCGGTCCTGAGGTCGCGGAGGGTGATGGCGGCGCCGAGAGCGGCGGCCACGGCCTCTCCCCCCTTGTCCTCGGTGGCCCCTTCGTGACCGTCTCGGTCGCGGGCCTGGTCCTCGTCGTCGGTCGTGAGCACCCCGTGGGCAACGGGAGTGGCCTCATCGAGTGCGACGCGGGTTAGACCGTCGGTCACGGAGCGGCACACGAAGTCGAAATGCGGCGTCGCACCCCGGATGACCACGCCGAGTGCGACCACGGCGTCGTGTGTCCGTGCGAGTTCCTGGGCCACGACCGGCAACTCGACGGCGCCTGTCACTCTGGCCATCGTGGTCACTGCGCCGGAGGCCTCGGCGACAGCGAGCGCGCGGTCCACCAGTTGCGTACAGATCTCTTGGTGCCATGTCGAGGCCACCACGCCGAGCCGCAGCCCGCGGGCGTCAGGGACCACCAGTTCCGGTCTACCGCTGCCGCTCATCGCTGATCCTCTCCGTCCACATCCGCGCCGGCCGGACCGGCGGGTCCCTCGTCGAGCCCCTCGAGCAGGTGGCCCATCCGGTCGCGCTTGGTGCGCAGGTACCTCACGTTCTCCGAGGTGACGGCCGTGGGCATGGGCACCCGGGCGACCACCTCCACCCCACCGGCCCGCAGTGCGTCCGCCTTGGCGGGGTTGTTGGTCATCAGACGTACGCGGGTCACCCCGAGGTCGCGGAGCATCTGCGCGGCCAAGCTGAAGTCGCGGGCGTCGGCGGGCAGGCCAAGATCGAGGTTGGCATCGACCGTGTCACGCCCCGAGTCCTGTAACTGGTAGGCGCGTAACTTCTGGACCAGGCCGATCCCTCGGCCCTCGTGTCCACGCATGTAGAGAACCACCCCGCGCCCCTCCTCGCACACCGCGGCGACCGCCGCGTCGAGCTGCGGCCCGCAGTCGCAGCGCAGCGAGTGAAAGACGTCACCGGTCAGGCACTCGGAGTGAATGCGAACTGAGACCGGCTCATCCCCGGAGATATCGCCCGCGACCATGGCCACGTGTTCCACCCCCTGCAGCGTGTCGCGGTATCCGTGCGCGAACATCGTGCCCGCCGGGGTCGGGATCCGGGCCGCGGCTTCGTGCACCACCTGGACCTCGTGCGCGCGCCGCCAGGACTGCAGGGCCTCGATGGTGACCATTGCGAGCCCGTGTTCATCGGCGAACCGCCGGAGTTCGGGGGTGCGCGCCATGGAGGTGGGGTCGTCCTCGGAGACGATCTCGCAGATGACACCAGCGGGTCGCAGGCCCGCCAGGCGCGCCAGGTCCACCGCGGCTTCTGTATGGCCGGGCCGGGTGAGCACGCCGCCGGGCCGGGCGCGCAACGGCACCACGTGACCTGGTCGAGTGAAGTCACCGGGCACGGTGTCCTCGGCGGCGAGCAGCATCGCGGTCCGGGCGCGGTCGGCGGCCGAGATGCCGGTGGAGACACCGGTGCGTGCGTCGACGGTCACGGTGTAGGCGGTGTCGTGGCGGTCCTCGTTAATGGCGCGCATCGGCGGCAGGTCCAGCCGAAGACAGTCCTCGGCCTCGAGTGCGACGCACACGTAGCCGGAGGAGTACCGCACGAGAAAGCCCATCAGTTCGGGCGTGGCGAGTTCGGCGGCGAAGATCAGATCGCCCTCGTTCTCGCGGTCCTCACTGTCCACCACCACCACGGCCCGTCCCGCCGCGATGTCGGCGATGGCTCGCTCAATGCCGTCGAAGGTGGTCACTGCTGCGGATTCTCCTATGTCTGACGGTCCCGGGCGGCGGCCGCGGGCGCGGGCTCAAGTATGGCGCATCCGGTCACTGTGACCCCCCACCGCGTCCGCCGAGCAGTCGCTCGACGTACTTGGCCAGCACGTCCACCTCGAGATTGACCGGATCTCCCTCGCCCAGCCCGCCAAGGATCGTCGCGTCGAGGGTAGTGGGGATGAGGGACACGTCGAACCATGGATCGGGCTCGTCCGTGGCGCTGATCGCGGACACCGTCAGCGAGGTCCCGGAGACCGTGATGGACCCCTTCTCCACCACGTACCGACTGAGGTCGGCCGGTAGCGAGATCCGCACGACGTGCCAGTGCTCGTGTTCCACGCGGCTGATCACGCGGCCGGTGCCGTCGACGTGTCCCTGGACGATGTGCCCGCCGAACCGAGCGTCCGCGCGCATGGCGCGTTCGAGGTTGACGGGGTCGCCCGGGGAGAGCGCGCCGAGGGCGGTCCGGTCAAGAGTCTCGGCCATCACGTCGGCGTCGAAGTACTCCCCCGGCCGCCACTCGGTCACGGTCAGGCATACACCGTTGACGGCGATGGAATCGCCGTGGTGGGCGTCGGCGGTGACCAGTGGTCCCTGTATGCGGAGGCGGGCGGAGTCCCCTGTCGTCTCAATCGAGTCGAGCGTTCCGAGTTCCTCCACGATTCCGGTGAACATCAGCGGGGTCCTCTCGTTGGTGCGATCGCGTTCGCGGGTCGTGTCAGGTGCAGGTGGACGTCGTCGCCCAGGACCGTGGTCTCGCGGATCCGGAAACCGTGGGCGGCGGAGAGCGTGTCAACCCCGGCGCCGGAAACGGCCGGGCGGCCCGCTCCCAGTACTAGGGGCGCGAGGTAGGCGTCGACCTCGTCGACCAGCTCGGCGGCGAGGAACGCGCCCGCGAGCCGGGGTCCACCCTCGATGAGGACGTGGGAGACGTCGCCGAGCAGACCCAGCGCTTCGGCGGGGTCGCGGGTGGCCAGGTGTCGGAACCGGCCGTCAGTCCCGCGGACCGCTGAGTCGACAGGCACGTCGGAGAGCCCCATCACTGCTCGGAGGGGCTGACGAGCGGTGAGCCGTCCGTCGTCGGTGCGGGCGGTGAGCGACGGGTCGTCGGCGCGAAGCGTTCCGGTCCCGACGACGAGGGCGTCGATCTCCTGCCGCCTGGCGTGGGCGTGGCTGCGCGAAACGGGCCCGGTGATCCACTTGCTCGTTCCGTCCGCCGCCGCCACCCTGCCGTCCAGGCTCGCTGCGTACTTCCAGGTGACGAGGGGCCGGCCATGGGCCTGACGGTGTAGCCACGCCCTCAGTGGGCCACTGCGGGAAGCGGCCACCTCGTCGTCGTCGGCCAGTGCGACCTCGACCCCCGCGCGCCGCAGCGTCCCGGCACCGCCGGACGCCTCGGGGTTGGGGTCGGACACCGCGTAGACCACGCGTGCGAGCCCGGCGGCGAGGATGCGACCGGTGCACGGTCCGGTGCGTCCGTGGTGGTCACACGGCTCCAACGTCACCACGATAGTTCCGCCCCGTGCACGATCCCCGGCGTTGTCCAGGGCCACCACCTCGGCGTGGCGTCCCCCCGGAGCCTCGGTGGCGCCAGTGCCCACGACCGCACCGTCGGCATCGAGCACCACCGCGCCGACCGGCGGATTAGGGGTGCACACCCCCAATGCCGAGGCGGAAACGGTGAGCGCCTCGGCGAGGGCGCTCCGCTCGCGGCTACGGGCGTCGGCGACGGGCGTACTCGTCACCGGCGCCTTCGCAACCCCCGGATCGCGCGGCATCGTCACGCCCGCGCGTCGAGCGCCTCGGAGCGCAGGGTCTCGATCATCTCATCGGGGTCTGGTGCACCGTAGACAGCCGATCCGGCCACGAACACGTCGCACCCCGCCGCCGCGCACTCGGTGATGGTGCCCGCGTCGATGCCGCCGTCGATCTGGATGAGCACGTCGAGGCCGCGCCGGTCGATCTCCGCACGCAGCGAACGGACCTTGTCTAAAACCTCGGGCATGAACTTCTGGCCGCCGAATCCCGGCTCGACACTCATCACCAGGACGAGGTCTACGTGGTCGAGCAGTTCGAAGCACAACTCGGCGGGCGTGCCGGGCTTGATGGAGACGCCCGCCTTGCACCCCTTCGCGTGCAGCAGATCGGCGACGGCCTTGGGGTCGTCGGTGGCCTCCACGTGGAAGGTGACGTTGAACGCACCGGCGTCCACGTAGTCGCCGACCCAGCGCGCCGGGTCCTCGATCATGAGATGGCAGTCCATCGGTTTGTCCGTGACCTTCCCCACCGCCTTCGCCACCGGGGCGCCGAAGGACAGGTTGGGCACGAAGTGACCGTCCATCACGTCAACATGAATCCAGTCGGCGGAAGGGATGCGCTCGATCTCCCGGTCCAGGCGGGCGAAGTCGGCGGACAGGATCGACGGCGCGATGAGCGGCTGGTACGACATGCCGCCCAGTCTAGGCGGGACGCGTCGGCGCATCTCGTCCGAGGACCGGGCCCCGCCTGGCGGGGCGGCGATCAGCCCCGCCGCCGCAGTGCAGCCATGAACATCGCGTCGGTCCCGTGACGATGCGGCCACAGCTGCACCCACGGGCCCGCGCCTAGACCATCGACCGGGTGGCCGACAACGTCGGAGAGAATCTCACGGACGTCCAGTAGGTCGACGTCGTCCCGGCGGGCGAACTCACGGACCACCGACACCGTCTCCGACAGGTGGGGAGAGCAGGTCGCGTAGAGGACGACCCCTCCCGGCCGGACCAGGCGCAGGGCCGAATCGAGGAGTTCACGCTGGAGCGTAACCAGGCCGGGGATGTCGGCGGCGGTCTTGCGCCACCGCGCCTCTGGTCGACGACGCAGGGCGCCCAGTCCAGAACATGGAGCATCGAGGAGGATGCGATCGAAGCCCGGCTCCAGACCCGGGTCGCGGCCGTCGGCGGTGTGCACGGTCACCGGCAGGTCCTTGGTGGCGCGGCGGACGAGGTCTGCACGGTGCTCGGAGATCTCCACCCCGGTGAGCGTCGCCTGCTCGATCTCCGCGAGCGCGCCCATCATGACCGCCTTGCCTCCGGGCCCGGCGGCGAGGTCAAGCCACCTCCCCTTGTCCGGTCCGGTCAGCGGGGCGCTGGCAGCGACCAGCGCCACCAGTTGGCTGCCCTCGTCCTGGACCGCGGCGAACCCTTCGCGCACGGCGTCGAGCGCTCCGGGGTCACCGGAATCCAGGTGCACTGCGTACGGTGACAGCTCGCCCTCGGTGCCCCCGGTGACCAGCGCCAGTTCCTCGCCCGTGATCGCGCCTGGGCGTGCGGCCAGGTGGACCTTCGGCCGGGCGTCATCAGCCGCGAGTAGTTCGGGCAGCTCTGCGGCCGCAGCCCCGAGTGAGTCCGCGAATGCGCGGGCGATCCACTCGGGGTGGGCGGTTCCGATAGCCATGCGCGCCACGGGGTCGGTCACACCGTCGCGCAGCGTGTCGACCCACGATTCCAGATCCTTGGCCGCGACCTTGCGCAGGACCGCGTTGACGAACGCTCCCGCCCGACCCAACCCGGCGGTTCGTGCGGCCTCCACGCTGGTGTCGACGGCGGCGTGCGCGCCGATACGGGTGAACAGCAACTGATATGCGCCCAACCGCACGATGTCGAGGACCGGCGGGTCGATCTCCTCGGTGGGTCGGGACGCCGCGAGTGCGATCACCCGATCGAGCAGCCCCTGCGCACGCAGCGTGCCGTAGGTCAGCTCGGTGGCCAGCGCGGCGTCGCGCGCGTCCAGTCCGGCACGGCGCAGTTCCGCCGGCAGGGCCAAGTTGGCGTAGGCGGCGCGTTCCCGTACGGCCACCATCACCGCCAGCGCGACGGTCCGGGAATCCGGCCGGGGCTTCTTCTGTGGCTTCTGCGGCTGGGAGTCCGGACGTCGCCGGCGGTCCGAGTGCGGGCGGTTGCCTCCGCTGCCCTTCGGCCGTCCCCGCCCGCCACTGCGGCGGGGCTCGGGGCCCTGCCCGCGGCCCTGGCGGTCGTCGGCGCTCACTCGAACACCACGTCCTCGTCGAGGCGGGCGCCCCGTACCCAGTCGAGAGCGTTCATCATCTTCTTCCCCGGGGGCTGGATGGTCTCGATGGTCATCGGTACCGTCGCTGTGCCGACCTGGAAGGACTTTTTATCCCAGGCGATACAGCCGGGGCCGAGGTCCGTGGAGCCGTCGCCGCCAGGGCGGGCCGAACCGATTTTCACCCGCTCACCGCCGAGGGTCGTCCACGCGCCGGGGGCCGGGGTGACCGAACGGATGTGCCGATCGACGGCCAGTGCGGGATCGGACCACCGAACGCGGGCGTCGTCGACGGTGAGCTTCGGCGCATGGGAGGCGCCATCCGTCGGTTGGGGGACCGCGCGCAGTTCCCCTGCCTCGATCCCGTCGAGGGTTGCAGCCAGTAGCCCGGCGCCGGACTCGGCCAGCCGACCGAGGAGCTCACCGGCCGTGTCGCGGGGCCTGACGGTCTCGGTCATAGTTCCGAGCACCGGGCCGGTGTCCATGCCCTCGTCCAGCAGGAACGTGGTCGCTCCGGTGACCTCGTCGCCGGCTGCGATGGCGGCGTTGACCGGGGCGGCTCCTCTCCATGCGGGGAGAAGGGAGAAGTGCAGGTTGATCCACCCGTGGGTGGGGATGTCGAGCACGGGCCGGGGAACGAGGTTGCCATAGGCGACCACCGGCACCGCGTCGGGCGCAAGGTCTCGCAGCATCTCGGCGAACTCGGGGTCGCGGACGTTCGTCGGGGTGAGGACGTCGATCCCCGCGGCGTCGGCGGCGGCTGCCACGGGGCTTCGCGACAGTCCCCGGCCGCGGCCGGTGCGGGCGTCCGGGCGTGAGATCACGGCGACCACCTCGTGGCGGTCGCTGTCCAACAGCGCAGTGAGGGAGGGCACGGCGACCTCTGGGGTGCCTGCGAAGACGAGGCGCATCGTCACCTCACCGCCAATGCGTCGGCGAGCTGGTCGTAGATGATGCCGCCGCTCACCGCCGCGCTGCCGAACCAGCTGGCCGAGCGGATCTCGGCCATAGCGGCTCGTCGACTTTCCGGGGTGAGTCGCTGGAGGAACAGGACGCCGTCAAGATGGTCGGTCTCGTGCTGCACGGCGCGGGCGAGGATGCCCTCGGCCTCGAAGCTGACGTGCTTACCGTGCGCGTCGAAACCCCGGGCGCGCACGCGGGCGAACCTCTCGGTGGGCAGGGACACCCCCGGGATCGACAGGCATCCTTCCTTCACCTGCGTCGTGTCCTCGCCGATCGGCTCCCATTCAGGGTTGACCAGGTGTCCCTCGCGCCCGCCGCAGCTGAAGACGAACACGCGGGTGGACAGACCGATCTGGGGCGCCGCGAGTCCGGCGCCCTCCTCGTGCGCGACGGTGTCCATGAGGTCCGCCACGGTGCGTGCCAGCCTGTCGTCGAAGGAGGTGACTGGGTCGGCGGGGGTGCGGAGGACCGGGTCGCCGAAGAGCCGGACGGGATGGACGGTCATGCGTATCGGGTCTCCTGGCAGGCGTCGGTGCTGAACGGCCATTCTAGGCGCTCCGTCGGCGTGCGCCGTCGTCGGCGGTCGACCGAGCCTACGGCGGGGCGGTCAGCCAATGTGGACGGGGTCCAGACGGACCCGGACCGGGTGGCTGTGGCGGCGTCCGGAGCGTCGGAGGACCAGTGCGTGGAGCTCGGCGGCGACCTCGGCGAGGACGGGCGGGGGTACCCGGAAAAGGACGCGCTCCGGGTCCTCCACCTCGTCATGACCGGGGAGCTCCTCCCCCGCGGGCAGATCCACCGGACCCAACACCTCGACACTGTCGGTGAGACGGAAGTCCTCGAGTACCTCGGCGAGCGCGGCGGCCGGACCGTCGACCGCGATCATGTGTACCGCCGGTGGGAAGCCGACCTCGGCGCGGTCTGCGAGCTCCCGTTCGGCCCAACCCTGGGGATCCCAACGGATCAGCGCCTGGGCGACCGCGGACTCGGAATCGGCGGACAGGAACACCCTGCCGCCCTCGTCGGCGGGACGCACGAGCCCGGCGGCCCCGATCCACAGTCGCAGGGCGTGCTGGACGGCACGGAGGTCGGGTCGTCCGAGAAGCGCCCACGAGTCCAGGAGCAGTGCGGCTCCATATCCTCCCTCGGCGACCGGTTCCGCTCCCGGCGTGGTCACGATGATGGCCGGGCTCGCGGGCACGGTGTCCAGGATCTCCCCTCCCCCGCTCGTGCGGATCCGGACACCGGGGAACATCCTGCCCAGCTCTTCGGCGGTGCGGCCGGCCCCCACCACCCCGGCCCGCAGCGCCCGCGATCCGCAGGCCACGCAGCGGAAGCTCGGCTCGGGGGCCCCGCACCATCCGCACGCCAGCTCCACAGGTCCGTAGACCTCGTCCATCCGCCCGGCGCGGAGCGGGCCGTTGCACCGGCGACACCGCGCCGGGGTCCGGCACGACCCGCACAGCAAGGTGGGGATGTACCCCTTCCGGGGCACCTGCACGAGGACCGGGGCGTCCACGTCGATCGCCTCCCGGGCCATGGTCAGCGCCACGGCCGGCAGCCGCGTGCGGCCCCCCGCGACGTCGCGGGCCTGTACGGGATCGGCGTCGGTCACAGCGACCACGCGGGGGGCGAGCTCGCGGGCCAGTCCTGGGCGCGGGCGGATCTCGTGCGCCCACCCAGAGCGGACGTACTGGGCGACCTCGGGGGTCCGATCCACCGACGACAGCAACAGGGGCACGCTTTCGAGGGCCGATCGTTGCGCGGCGACGTCACGCGTGTGGGGATACGGAGCACGCGGTTCGACGAACGAGTCGTCCCCGTCGTCGTGCAGCACGATGAGCCCGAGTTCGGGCAGGGGGGCGAAGACCGCGCTCCGGGTCCCCACGACGATCCGGGCGTGGCCACGGATCGCCCGCAGCCAGCGTCGGTACCGGGCGGACGGCCCAACGCCGGCGGACAGATCCGTCACGAGGTCCCGACCTGCCGCGCCGCCCCCGACGACCTCCCGACAGGCCGCGGTGAGGCGGTCGACGTCCCGCTGGTCCGGGACGATCAGAAGGACCTGGAGCCCACGACGACGCAGGGAATCGGCGAGGGTCGCCAGGGCCCGGGCCCAGTCCCGTCCCGGTGGGACCGTCCACACCCCGCGGGCGGGGACGGCGCCGGTCGCGGCCTCGAGGAACCTCGCGACCATCGGGTGGTCGCCCCACCCCTCCGGCAACTCGACCGGCCCCGCCGATATCCCGAGGGGCGGCCCCGGCTCCGGGACCGACTTCTCGGCGGCGGCATGGCGCGGCGGGATCGCCAACCGGATCACGTCCGAGCGCATGCCCACCCACCGCCGCGCGACCAGGTCGACCAACCGGAGCAGGGCCGGGGTGAGGACGGGCTCGGGTGAGACGACGCGTTCGAGCCAGGCGAGATCCCCCTGGTGATCGCTTTGCGCGCGCCGCTCGATGAGGAAACCGTCGACCAGCCGGCCGGCGAACCTCACCCGCACCCGCACCCCCGGGGCTGCCTCGGCGGAGAGGGCCTCGGGTACCAGGTAGTCGAATTCCCGGTCGAGGTGAGGGATCCCGAGCAACGGCAGGACCCGGGCAACGGGGGCGTCAGCCGCCGCGACCCGGGTCGCTGGGCGCGTGGTGGTCACGTCCGGAATCCTCGCACCCCGCTACGACACACGGGGTGACGGCGTCAGAGTCCGGCGGCCTGTCTGAGTTCGTCGACGCGGTCGGTGCGCTCCCAGGGCAGGTCGATGTCCGTGCGGCCGAAGTGTCCGTAGGCGGCCGTGGGGGCGTAAATCGGACGCTTGAGGTCCAGGTCGCGGATGATCGCTCCGGGCCTCAGGTCGAACACTTCGGTCACCGCCTGCTGGAGCCGGTCGATGTCGACCTTCTCGGTGCCGAACGCCTCGACGAACAGCCCGACCGGGGCGGCCTTGCCGATGGCGTAGGCGACCTGGACCTCGACGCGCTCGGCCAGGCCGGCGGCGACGATGTTCTTGGCAACCCAGCGCATGGCGTAGGCGGCGGAGCGATCCACCTTGGAGGGGTCCTTGCCCGAGAAGGCGCCACCCCCGTGGCGGGCCATGCCGCCGTAGGTGTCCACGATGATCTTGCGTCCGGTCAGACCGGCGTCGCCCATCGGGCCCCCGAGCACGAATCGGCCGGTCGGGTTGACCAGCAGCCGGAAGTCGGCGGTGTCGATCCCGCCGGCGGCCTCGGCCAGGACCGGGTCGATCACGTGCTGCGTGAGGTCGTCCCGCAGGGTGGTCTCCAGATCGATGCCGTCGGCGTGCTGGGTGGAGATGACGATGGTGTCCAGCCGCACCGCGCGGTCGCCGTCGTACTCGATGGTGACCTGGGTCTTGCCGTCCGGGCGCAGGTAGGCCAGCGTGCCGTCCTTGCGCACCTCGGTCAGTCGCCGCGAGAGGCGGTGGGCCAGGGCGATGGGCAGCGGCATGAGCTCGGGGGTGTCCGAGCAGGCGTAGCCGAACATCAGGCCCTGGTCGCCGGCGCCTTGCCGGGCGATGGCGTCCTCGACCGAGTCCGTGGAGGTGCGGGCCTCGTGGGAGTTGTCGACGCCCTGGGCGATCTCCGGCGACTGCTGCCCGATCGAGATCGACACGCCGCAGGAGACGCCGTCGAAGCCCTTGTCCGAGGAGTCGTAGCCGATCTCGACGATCTTGTCGCGGATGAGCTGCGGGATCTCCACGTAACCGGTGGTCTTGACCTCGCCGGCTACGTGAACCATGCCGGTGGTGACCATCGTCTCCACGGCCACCCGGGCCGCCGGGTCCTGCTCCAGCATCGCGTCCAGGATCGAATCTGAGATCGCGTCACAGATCTTGTCCGGATGCCCCTCGGTCACGGACTCGCTGGTGAACAGCCGACGTGCCTGCGTCACAGTGGTTCTCTCTTCCATGGTCGGATCGCGTGTGATCGGTGCCGATCGCGTGAAAACAGACTAGTTGGTGCGGTCCGCGTTACTCCGCCCGGTCCGCCCGTCTGCGATCCCCACGATCTCGTCGAGAAGACGGTCGGCCAACAGGTCCTTGCTCGCGCGCTCCAGGTGGATCTCGCCACCGTCCGAGTCGAGGATCCAGCCGCCGTTGACGTCCTGCCCGAAGGTGGTGCCCCGTCCGACCTCGTTGACGACGAGCAGGTCGCACCCTTTCCGGGCGAGCTTGGCGCGGCCGTGCTCTAGGACCGTGCCCGAGGCGTCCCCGGTCTCGGCGGCGAAACCCACGAGCACGCAGTCGGCCGGGATGTCCCCCGCCGCACGCGCGGAGACCAGGTCGGCGAGAATGTCCGGGTTCCGCCTGAGGCGGATCTCCGCGGGCTCCGATTCGCCGCCTTTCTTGAGCTTGGAGTCGGAGACGTCAGTAGGCCGGAAGTCGGCGACGGCGGCGGCCTTGACGATCACGTCCGCCCCCGCGGCTGCGCGCAGCGTCTGCTCCCGCAGTTCGAGGGCGGACTCGATGTGCACGACGTCTACCGCGGGCGGGGTAGGCAGATCGGAGGACGTCACCAGGGTCACCCTCGCTCCCCGGGCGGCGGCCACCGCGGCGATCGCGTGACCCTGCTTGCCCGAGCTGCGGTTACCGAGGAAGCGCACGGGGTCAATCTCCTCGCGTGTACCGCCGGAGGTGACGACGATGCTTTTGCCGGCGAGGTCCCACGGCAGGGAACCGCCGTCGAGGAGGAGTCGGGCCAACCGCGCGATGTCGGCGGGCTCCGGCAGTCGCCCGGCGCCGGTGTCGGCACCGGTGAGCCGGCCGGACGCCGGCGGCATGACGTGGATGCCGTCGCCCCGGAGGGTATCGACGTTGCGACGCGTCGCTGGGTGCTCCCACATCTCGGTGTGCATGGCCGGGGCGAGAAGCACCGGACAGCGGGCGGTGAGGAGTGTGGAGGTGAGGAGATCGTCGGCGCGCCCGCTCGCCGCGCGGGCCAACAGGTCCGCGGTGGCGGGAGCGACGACGACGAGGTCCGCCCGT
Organism: Dietzia sp. ANT_WB102; assembly: GCF_008369165.1. Lineage (NCBI taxonomy): Bacteria > Bacillati > Actinomycetota > Actinomycetes > Mycobacteriales > Dietziaceae > Dietzia > Dietzia sp. ANT_WB102. The sequence goes on along the minus strand of NZ_VOBA01000001.1, from coordinate 2,321,430 downwards.
TGCCCGAGGGCGACGTGGCGGACCGACGGCACGTCCGAGAACACCCCGGTGGATACCGGGTTCCCGGACAGCGCCTCGAAGGTGGCGGACCCGACGAATCGCAGGGCCGCCTCGGTGGGGACGACGTCGACGTGGCACCCGGACTCGGAGAGGAGCCGGATCAGGCCACAGGACTTGTAGGCGGCGATCCCGCCGCCGACTCCGACGACGACGCGCGGGCCGCGCATGTCGTCCCCGGAGGGGCTCACTCGCCCTCGGCGCAATCGAGCAGGTCGGAGTGCAGCTCACGCAGCGCGATGGTCAGGGGCTTCTCGTGCAGCCCCGGGTCGACCAGTGGGCCGACGTACTCGAGGATGCCCTCCTCGATCTGGTTGTAGTACGAGTTGATCTGGCGCGCCCGCTTGGCGGCGAAGATCACGAGTGCGTACTTCGAGGACGCCCGCTCGAGCAGTTCGTCGATCGGGGGATTCGTGATGCCGATCGGGGTGTCGTACAGCGGGGTGGCCGCTGCGGCTTCGGTGGTGGCCACTATGGGTTCTCCTCTGGGGTACTGCCTGGGGTCGGTGTCGTCGATGACACCCGGGTGACGCTGGGTTCGCCGCTAGTCGCGGCCGACCAGCAATGATACCAACTCGTCGACGGCCTTCTCGAGTTCGTCGTTGACGACGACCACGTCGAACTCGTGACTGGCATCCATCTCGACCTTCGCGGTCTCGAGTCTGCGGGCCACCACATCGTGTGGCTCGGTGCCCCGACCGCGCAGCCGAACCTCGAGTTCCTCCCACGACGGCGGAGCCAAGAACACGGTTCTGCCCTCGGGAATCGAGTCGCGAATCTGTCGGACACCGGCGAGGTCCACCTCGATGAGGACCGGCCGACCCTCCTCGAGCGCCCGTTTCACCGGCTCGGCGGGGGTGCCGGACAGTTGCAGGCCGCGGTGGATCTCCGCCCACTCCAGCATCCGACCGCCGGCGACGGCGTCCTGGAAATCGTCCGTGGACACGAAGTAATAGTCCCGCCCGTCGACCTCGCCGGGCCGCGGGGCCCGGGTGGTCATCGACACGCTGAAATAGAGTTCCGGGACGCACTCGCGTAGGCGCGCGACAACGGTGGATTTTCCGACGGCGGAGGGGCCAGCCAAGACGATCAGCCGGCCCCTCTTCGCCGCCGTCTCCGGGGTGTCCCCGGACGACGGTGTATTCATGCGTCGATCAGTCGACCGTGAAGTCGAACCGCTCGAGCAGTGCGCGACGCTGGCGGTCACCGAGACCACGCAGACGGCGCGTCGGCGCGATCTCAAGCTCGGTCATGATCTCCTGAGCCTTGACCTTGCCGACCTTGGGCAGGGCCTCGAGCAGCGCCGAGACCTTCATCTTGCCGAGGATCTCGTCGCTCTCGGCATCCTTGAGCACCTGCTTGAGGTCGGTGCCGCCACGCTTCAGGCGCTCCTTGAGCTCAGCCCGGGCGCGACGGGCGGCAGCCGCCTTCTCCAGAGCAGCAGCGCGCTGCTCATCGGTCAACTGGGGAAGGGCCACAATTCCTCCGTCTCGTTCGTGTGTGTCTCATGACTCACGCGGATGTCCACCGTAGGACACCCCCGCCTGGTGTGCGGTGACCGTCCCCGGCGCGTCCGCGGGCTGCGGAATGCGTCGGGAGCGGGCGCTCCCTCGTGCTCACCGTACCCGGGCGGTTCCGCCGCCCCCAAGGGGACTTCCACGTCTCCGGGCCTGATGACCTCAGCAACAGTACGCGGCCGACCGGCCGCGTACCAGCACGGGGCCCCAGTGTGGCACCCCGTCTGATCTGCGCATTGACGGTTCGAGGTTGTATGGAACGTTAATCTCGGCCGCCCGAAGCCGCTCTGGGAACCACCATTTTCCTGCACCGCGGGCCGTGCGAAGTCGTGACGGGTGGGGCGCCGGTACAGCCGAGAGGAACCCGGCGACTCACGAGTTTTCGGTGAACCTGTACTGTGCGGCCAATTCGGTGACCGCCGCGCGCATCGCATCGACGTCCGGACCGGCTCGGAGGACGTGCCGCGAGACGTTGACCAGGGTGTTCGGGAGCGCGGCCCCGGCGATCCGTCTGACGTCAGCGAGGGTGCCTCCCTGCTCCCCCACCCCGGGCATGAGGACCGGACCGGACAGGTCGTCGAGTCGGGGCGGATCGGCGACGGTCGCACCGACGACCACCCCGAATGATCCGGGCACCACGCCCACTGATCGGGCGTTCCTCCGGCCCACCTCGTCAACGACGGACTGGGCGACCGTACCGGCGGGGCCGGTCGACCGCTGTAGCGACCCAGCTTCGGGATTCGAGGTCCGGGCGAGCACGAACAGACCGCGACCGGTCTCTGCGGCCGCGTCAAAGGCGGTGTCCAGCGAGCCGACCCCGAGATAGGGGGATACGGTCAGGGCATCACACGCCAACGGTGAACCGTCACGGAGCCACGCCCGCGCGTATCCCGCCATCGTGGAGCCGATGTCCCCCCGCTTGGCATCCGCCACCGATAGTGCGCCGGCCTCCCCGATCGCACCCAGAATCTCCTCGAGTACCGCGAGTCCCGCCGAGCCGTACTCCTCGAAGAACGCGACCTGGGGCTTGACCGCGGGCACCAGATCCGCGAACGCTTCTAGTGACCGGCGGGAGAATTCGGCGATCCCGGCAGCGTCCGTCCCGAGCCCCCATGACCGGAGCAGTGCGGGGTGGGGGTCTATTCCCACGCACAGGTTGCCTCGGTCGGTGATGGCGGCGCGAAGCCGCGCGCCGAAGGGGGCCCGGGGGGCGGAACCGGTCATCGCCCGGTCAGTCCCGAGTGCAGTTGCTGCAGTGGGCTCACTCCGACGTCACCGCGACGCATCGCCTCGATGCCATGGACCGCGGCAGTGGCGCCCTGGACGGTGGTGACACACGGGACCCGACGCGAGATGGCGGCCGACCGGATCTCGTGCCCGTCAGCCCGGGTGCCCCCGGTCGACGACGCGATGTTGAGGATGAGGTCCACCTCGTCGGCATTGATGCGGTCGACGATGGTCCGAACCGGGTTGCCGTCCGCATCCACGGGGCCGGGGCCGGACTGGGAGAGCTTGGCCACCGTTTCGCAGGCGATCCCGTACCGGCGCAGCATGAGCGCGGTGCCCTCGGTGGCCAGCACCGTGAACCCGAGTGCGGCGAGACGCTGGGCAGGGAACACCATCGAGCGTTTGTCCCGATTGGCGACGGACACGAACACGGTGCCCTCCGTGGGCAACACACCTTCAGCGGCGAGCTGGGCCTTGGCGAAGGCGACGGCGAAGTCGGGGCCGATGCCCATGACCTCACCGGTGGACTTCATCTCGGGGCTGAGTAGCGAGTCCACCGTGTCTCCGGCGGGGGTGCGGAACCGGTTGAACGGCAGCACCGCCTCCTTGACGGCAACTGGGGCGTCCGTCGGAAGCGAACCGCCGTCGCGGTCGGACGGGAGCAGCCCGTCGGCCCGCAGGTCGGCGATCGACTCGCCCATCATGATCCGCGCGCAGGCCTTTGCCAGGTGGACGCCGGTGGCCTTCGAGACGAACGGCACCGTGCGGCTCGCTCGGGGGTTGGCTTCAAGGACGTACAGGATGTCGTCCTTGATTGCGTACTGGACGTTCATGAGTCCCTTGACCCCGATGCCGAACGCGAGAGCTTCGCTCGAGCGCCGCACTCGGTCGATGTCGTCCTGGCCGAGGGTGATGGGCGGCAGCGCACACGCCGAGTCGCCGGAATGAACGCCGGCCTCCTCGATGTGTTCCATCACGCCGCCCAGGTAGACCTCGGTACCGTCGCAGAGGACGTCGACGTCGATCTCCACGGCGTCGTCGAGGAACCGGTCGACCAAGACGGGGCGGTCCGGGCTGATCTCGGTCGCACGGGCGATGTACGAACGCAGGGAGGGCTCGTCGTAGACGATCTCCATACCCCGCCCGCCGAGGACGTAGGACGGGCGCACGAGGACCGGGTACCCGATGTCGGCCGCGATCGTCGTCGCCTCCTCGGCGTTGATGGCGGTGCCGAAGGCCGGGGCGGGCAGGCCGGCCTTGGCCAGCACCTCGCCGAACTCACGACGGTTCTCCGCGAGGTCGATCGCCGACGGACTGGTGCCCACGATGGGCACGCCAGCGTCCTCGAGCTGGGCGGCCAACCCGAGCGGCGTCTGTCCACCCAGCTGGACGAGGACACCCGCGACGGTGCCCGACTCGGACTCGGCGTGGTAGACCTCCATGACGTCCTCGAACGTCAGTGGTTCGAAGTACAGACGGTCAGCGGTGTCGTAGTCGGTGGAGACGGTCTCGGGGTTGCAGTTGACCATGACGGTCTCGTATCCGGCCTCCGACAGGGTCAGCGCGGCGTGGACGCACGAGTAGTCGAATTCGATGCCCTGGCCGATCCGGTTGGGCCCGGAGCCCAGGATGATGACCTTCTCCCGCTCGGTCTGCGGGGTCACCTCGGACTCCGCAGACGGGTCGAGCTCGTAGGTCGAGTAGTGGTACGGCGTCTTGGCCTCGAACTCCGCGGCGCAGGTGTCGACGGTCTTGTACACGGGTCGCACTCCGAGGCGGTGTCGTAGCCGTTGCACGCCCTCGGCTCCGGCGAACTCCGGGCGCAGGGCCGCGATCTGGGCGTCGGAGAGCCCGTTGTGCTTGGCGAGGCGCAACAGCGCCTCGTCGACCACGGGGGCGTCGATGATCTGCTGGCGCAACTCGACCAGGGCGGCGACCTCCTCGACGAACCAGGGGTCGATCCCCGAGGCCTCGTGCACCTGCTCGACGGTCGCGCCCAGGCGCAGTGCGAGCTCGACGTCGTACATCCGCCCCTCGGTGGGGCGCCGCAGATCGTCGAGGACCGCGGAGAGGTCGGTCGAGCGACCAGGCGCGATCACCTCGTCGGACAGAGTCCAGAAGCCTGCGGCCTTGGTCTCCAGTGAGCGCATGACCTTGCCGAGGGCCTCACGGTAGTTGCGGCCGAGGCTCATCGCCTCACCCACCGACTTCATCGTGGTGGTGAGCGTGTCGTCTGCCTCGGGGAACTTCTCGAACGCGAACCGGGGAGCCTTGACGACGACGTAGTCGAGCGTCGGTTCGAAACAGGCCGGGGTCTCACCGGTGATGTCGTTGGTGATCTCGTCGAGCGAGTAGCCGATGGCGAGGCGGGCCGCGATCTTGGCGATCGGAAACCCGGTGGCCTTGGAAGCCAACGCCGAGGAGCGGGACACACGCGGATTCATCTCGATGACGACCAACCGCCCGTCGACCGGGTTGATGGCGAACTGGATATTGCACCCGCCGGTGTCCACTCCGACCTCGCGGATGATCGCGATACCGAGGTCACGCATGTTCTGGAACTCGCGGTCGGTCAGGGTCATCGACGGGGCAACGGTGACAGAGTCGCCGGTGTGTACGCCCAGTGCGTCGACGTTCTCGATCGAGCACACCACGACGACGTTGTCCTTGTTATCGCGCATGAGCTCGAGTTCGAACTCCTTCCACCCGAGGATGGACTCCTCGATGAGGACGTTCGCGGTAGGTGAGGCGGACAGCCCTCCGCCGGCGATCCGTTCGAGATCTTCGGTGGTGAAGGCGAGGCCGGATCCGAGCCCACCCATGGTGAACGACGGTCGGACGACGACGGGTAATCCGAGGTCGGCGACGGTCGCGTGGACCTCCTCCATCGTGTGACACACGGCGCTGCGGGCGGAGTCGCCACCCACGCTGGCGACGATGTCCTTGAAGGTCTGGCGGTCCTCGCCTCTGTTGATGGCGGGGATGTCGGCGCCGATGAGCTCCACGTCGTACTTGGCGAGGATGCCCTGGGCATCGAGTTGCATGGCCGCGTTGAGCGCCGTCTGTCCCCCGAGGGTCGCCAGGACCGCGTCGACGGGATGGCCCTCGGCGGCCTCCTTGGCGAAGATCTTGTCGATGTACTCCGGGGTGATGGGTTCGACGTAGGTGGCGTCGGCGAACTCGGGATCGGTCATGATCGTGGCCGGGTTGGAGTTGACCAGCGTGACGCGCAGTCCCTCCGCCTTGAGGACGCGGCACGCCTGAGTCCCGGAGTAGTCGAACTCACTGGCTTGCCCGATAACGATCGGACCGGAGCCGATGACGAGGACGTGATTGATGTCTGTGCGCCGGGGCATCAGTTCGAGCCCTTTCTGGAGTCTGCGGAGCCGATGTCGGAGGAGCCGAGCTGGCTGACGAAGCGGTCGAAGAGGTCGGCCGCATCTCGGGGCCCGGCCGCCGCCTCGGGGTGGTACTGGACGGAGAACGCGCTGCCATCGGTCAGCGCGACGCCCTCCACGGTGCCGTCGTTGGCACAGATGTGGGTGATCGTCGCGGTCCCCCAGGGGGTCTCCCAGGTCTCGGTCTCGGGGGCACGGAGTGCGAACCCGTGGTTCTGGGAGGTGATGGCCACGGCGCCGGTGGCTTTCTCGATGACCGGGATATTGGTCCCCCGGTGGCCGAACTGCATTTTGTAGGTCTCCAGACCCAGGGCTCGGCCGAGGATCTGGTTGCCAAAGCAGATCCCGAAGAACGGGATGCCCTGTCCGAGGACCTCCTTGGTGAGGTGAACCGCGGCGTCCGCGGTGGCAGGGTCGCCCGGCCCGTTGGAGAGGAACACCCCATCGACGTCGAGGTCGAGGACATCCTGCAGGGTCGACCCTGCAGGGATGACGTGGACGCGGACACCGCGCGCGGCAAGCATGCGGGGCGTATTGGACTTGATGCCCAGGTCGAGGGCTGCCACCGAGTAGCGGGCCTGGCCCTCCGGCTCGACCACGTAGGCGGTCTCGGTGGTCACCTCGTCGGACAGGGAGGCCCCGGCCATGGATTCCTGTGCCCGGACGGTGGCCAGCATGGATTCCTCGTCGGTGAGGTCGGCGCCCGAGAAGATGCCGGCCTTCATCGCCCCGCGGTCGCGGATGTGGCGGACGACGGCGCGGGTGTCGACGCCGGCGATGCCGACGATGTTCTGTGCGACCATCTCGTCCTCGAGGGTCCGCTTCGATCGGTAGTTGGACGCCCGCCGGGAGAGATCCCGGATGACCAGGCCAGAAACCCAGATCCGTCCGCCGCCGACCCGGCCGTCGAGAAGCGATTCACCGTCCTCGTCGTTCCAGCCGGTGTTGCCGATCTGGGGGGCGGTGGCAACGACGATCTGACGGCAGTAGGAGGGATCGGTGAGGGTCTCCTGGTACCCCGACATGGCGGTGGTGAACACCGCTTCCCCGAGGGTGGTGCCCGTCGCGCCGAAGGACGTGCCGCGGTGGATGCGGCCGTCCTCGAGGACGAGCGCGGCGGGCTGTGCGGCCCCCTGCGTCGCGGGCGTGGTGCTGTGCGGTGTCACTTGTTCTCCTCGGTGGTGGCACTGGGGCTGGGGGGCGTGTCGGGGTGGTCGGCGTCGCCACGCAGCGCCTCCCAGCGGGGGTAGGTGTCCTTGTCGTCGGCCCGGAAACCCGAGTCGATGAGGGTGCGGCCGTCGCGGCCGGTGACCTGCCAGCGCGCGACGAGGATGCCGCCGCCGGGCACGGTCTTGTTCGCCAGCGCCGATGCGCGGCGCACGTCGACTAGATCGCCGCGGGGGATCCATACGACCGCATCGGCCAGTTCGAGGCGCAGTCCGCCGGTGTGGGCGGTCATGGTGCCGGCCGAGCGGTGGCCCAGCGGCTGGCGGGCGATCCGCGCCTGCCAGTCCCCTGCGAGGGTGCTACCGATGTAGACACCGGTCAGCGGTCCCAGGACGATGTCGCCGGGGTCGGAGGGTGAGGCGGGGAGGTCGTCGAACAGACCGGCCTGGGATCGACTCCGGTTCCGCCAGCCCAGCGTCATCAGCCCGATCAGCGTCAGGATCAGGGCGACGACGAGGATGACGGTCCAGTAGTCCTGAGTCATTGGATAACCTCTCCGTCGCGGGTGGTCAGTCGGCCGCGATACACGGTGCCGACGACCCTGGCCGCGAACGTCATTCCCTCGTAGGGGGTGTTGGCGGACAGACTCGCGAGTGCGTCCCCGACGACGGTCCACGGGGCGTCCGGGTTGACGACGGCGAGGTTCGCGGGCTCTCCTACGGCGATGGGCCGACCCTGGTCCGACAGCCCCGCGATCTCGGCGGGCCGGGTGCTCATGACGCGGGCGAGGTCCCGCCAGGTCATGTCCCCGGTGTCGACCAGCAGGGCGGCGACGATGGGCAGCGCGGTTTCGAGTCCGAGCATCCCTGGGCGGGCGGCGGCGAACTCGCAGCACTTCTCCTGTGCGGCGTGCGGGGCGTGGTCGGTGGCGACGCAGTCGATGACCCCGGACTTCAGCGCTTCGCGCAGTGCGAGGGTGTCGTGCACCTCGCGCAGGGGCGGGTTGACCCGGTAAACGCCGTCGTAGGTCTCGAGACGGGAGTCGTCGAGCAGTAGGTGGTGCGGGGTGACCTCGGCGGTGATAGAGATTCCCTGGTCCTTAGCCCACCGCAGCAGCTCGACGGTGCCGGTCGTGGACGCGTGGCAGATGTGCACGCGGGCACCGGCGTCCCGGGCGAGGATCGCGTCGCGGGCGACGATCGACTCCTCGGCCGATCGCGGCCATCCGGTCAGTCCGAGGCGCGCGGCGGTGGGGCCCTCGTGGGCCACTGCGCCGTCGGTCAACCGGGGCTCCTCGGCGTGCTGCGCAATGAGGACTCCCAGCCCGGCCGAGTACTCCAGCGCGCGACGCATCACGAGTGGGTCGAAGACGCACATCCCGTCGTCGGAGAACATCCTGACTCGCGCCTCGCCGGTGGCCATCTGTCCCATCTCGGTGAGCTGCGCGCCCTTGAGCCCCACGGTGACGGCGCCGACGGGATGCACGTCGCACAGTCCGACCTCGCGACCGATCCGCCAGACCGAGTCGGTGACCGTCTGGTTGTCCTGTGGGGGCTGGGTGTTGGCCATGGCGAACACGGCCGTGTACCCGCCGCGGGCCGCCGCGGCCGAGCCGGACGCGATGGTCTCGGTGTCTTCGCGACCGGGCTCGCGCAGGTGCGTGTGGAGGTCGACGAACCCCGGCAGCAGGACGGCACCGTCGGCGTCGAGGATCTCGGTGTCTGGGCCGGAGGTGTCGACGGACTCACCGGCATCGGGGCCGATCGCGGCGATGAGGCCGTCTCGGACCAGGACATCGACCGGATCGCCCTCACCGTAGGGGCGTACCCGCCGGATCAGCAGGGGCGGGTGGTGGGGGGCGCTCACTCGGGGGTTCCTTCCGTTCCGACGAGAGTGTGGAGCAGGACCGACATGCGCACATGCACGCCATTGGTGACCTGCTGGAGGATCGCCGAGGACGGGGCATCGGCGGCGTCGAAGCCGATCTCCATCCCCCGGACCATCGGGCCTGGGTGCAGGACCACGACATCCTCGCCGAGCCGGGCGGCGCGCGCCGGACCGAGCCCGTAGCGGACCGCGTACTCCCGGGCGGACGGGAAGAACCCGCCGTTCATCCGTTCGGCCTGGACGCGCAGCATCATGACGGCGTCCGCGCCGGCGAGTTCGGCGTCGAGGTCGGTCGACGCGCGGACCGGCCAGGATCCGACGCCCACCGGTAGCAGTGTCGGCGGGGCGACGAGGACAACCTCGGCGCCCAGCGTGGACAGCAGCAGGGCGTTGGACCGGGCGACACGCGAGTGCAGGATGTCTCCGACAATCACCACCCGACGTCCGTCGATCCCGCCCAGACGTTCCCGCAGGGTCATGGCGTCGAGCAGGGCCTGGGTGGGGTGCTCGTGCATCCCGTCACCGGCGTTGACGACGGACGGTCCCACACCGCCAGGCGCCACCCATCCTGCGATCTGCTGAGCAGAGCCCGAGGCCGGATGGCGGACGATGAGGGCGTCCGCGCCGATGGCGGTGAGGGTTAGTGCCGTGTCGCGAAGGGACTCGCCCTTCTGGACCGACGAGGCGCTGGCGGAGACGTTGACGACGTCCGCGCTCATCCACTTGCCCGCGGTCTCGAAAGACACGCGCGTCCGAGTGGAGTTCTCGTAGAAGACGGTCAGGACGGTCTTGCCCCGGAGCGTCGGAAGCTTGCGGACTTCGCGACCGAGGAGCATCTCCTTGAGCCGCTCCGCCTCATCGAGGATCGACAGGGCCGCGTCGCGGTCGAGGTCGGCGGCCGAGAGCAGATGCTTCACCGGGCCTCCTCCGCGTCCGGGCGCCGCAGGACGACCGCGTCGCGCCCGTCGATCTCGGTGAGCCGGACGGACACGTCCTCGTCGCGGGAAGTGGGAACGTTCTTGCCCACGTAGTCGGCTCGGATCGGGAGTTCGCGGTGGCCACGGTCGACGAGCACGGCCAGCTGGACGCGGGCCGGCCGCCCGAGGTCGCGGAGTGCGTCGAACGCCGCCCGGATGGTCCGGCCCGAGAACAGGACATCGTCGACCAAGATCACGGTCGCGCCGTCGATACCGGCGGGCGGTACCCGTGTGGGGCTCATTGGGCGGTGCGGGCCACCGGCGAGGTCGTCGCGGTAGAGGGTGACGTCGAGGGAACCGGGGTGAACGTCGGCCCCGCTGAATTCACGGATGCGTTCAGCGAGTCGGGCGGCCAGCGGAACACCGCGCGTCGGAATGCCCAGCAGGACCACCGGGCCCGAATCTGGAGCGTCCGCAGCAGTGCGTTCGATGATCTGATGTGCCAGCCGGGACACCGTCCTGGCGACGTCGTCGGACGTGAAGAGTGACACCGAGTTCGTCTCCGAACCATCAGCGCTCACCGATCACCACCTCCTTGTCCGCCTCGCTGGACGGCTCGTTAAAGGGATAGCTTTCGGGTCTGAACTCTATCAGTCCCCTGGGTGCGTCCCGGGATCGCCGGACGTGGTCTCCGACACGTCTTCGTTCGCACCGGCGGGCGTGGTGTCCAGATCCGACACGGCTCGCTCGGCCGCCCTGATGTGCTGGGCCAGGCCGGCCACGCGGTCGAGCACGGCGTTGACGTACGGAACCGACTTCTCCGCAGACAGGTCGGACACCAGCAGGACCGCCTGGTCGATCACGACCGCCGCGTCCACCTCATCCGAGCCGAAGAGCAGCTCCCACGCGCCGGCGCGCAGGACCGCGCGGTCGACGGCGGGCAGTCGCTCCAGCGTCCACTCCCGCAGGTGCTCGGCGATCGTGGAGTCCAGGCGGTCGAGGCGCTCGGCGACCCCGGTGACGATCTCCATGGTGTAGGGCGCGACGTCATGGAACTCCTGCGAGTCCTCGCCCATTTGGCGGCGCTCCTCGGCGAGCGACACCACATCCGCATCGCGTAGCTCCGCCTCGAAGAGCAATGCGACGGCACGCTTGCGCGCCCGGTACCGCGATCCCCGGCGACGGTGGTCGACCTCGTCTGACATGATCAGTCGTTCACCCGGCTGAGGTAACGACCGTCGCGGGTGTCGATGCGCAGCTTGTCGCCGGTGTTGATGAACAGTGGCACCTGGACCTCGGCGCCCGTCTCGAGAGTCGCCGGCTTGGTTCCACCGGTCGAACGGTCGCCCTGCAGGCCCGGGTCGGTGTGCTGCACCAGCAGGTCCACGGCCACCGGCATCTCGGCGAAGAGCGGGACGCCTTCGTTCATCGAGACCTGAACCGACGTGTTCTCGAGCAGGAAACGAGCCGCGTCACCCATGACCGAAGGCGAGACGTTGATCTGCTCGTAGTCCTTCTCGTCCATGAGGACGTAGTCCTCACCGTCGCGGTAGAGGTAGGTCATGTCGCGCCGGTCGACGGTGGCGATCTCCACCTTGACGCCCGCACTGAACGTCTTGTCGATGGTTTTTCCGGTGACGACGTTCTTCATCTTGGTCCGAACGAAAGCCGGGCCCTTACCGGGCTTGACGTGCTGGAAATCGGTGATCTGCCAGAGTTGGCCCTCCTCCTTGAGGACGAGGCCGTTCTTGAAATCGGCGGTTGACGCCATAGTCGCTACTCCTTAGGGAAGTCGTCGGCGCGCGGCCGGGGGACGGCGCCGCGGATGGTCGTGGGTCGGCTCCTCAGAGCACCCTGAGGGCCTTCGACGTGGTGGTCAGGGACCTACCGCCACCGGCGGTAACGGCTACGGTGTCCTCGATTCGGATCCCTCCGAGGTCGGGGAGGTAGATCCCCGGTTCGATGGTGATCACATCGCCGTCGGACAGTGTACTCGTGGACCGGGCTGACACCGCGGGGGCTTCGTGCACGTCCAGCCCCACCCCGTGGCCCAGGGAGTGGCCGAAATAGTCGCCGAACCCAGCATCCACGATGAGACCGCGGCTGACTGCATCGAGGTCAGCGCACGGGACGCCTTCGCGGACGGCCTCCACCCCCGCGACCTGTGCCTGTCGTACGACCTCGTAGGCCTTCGCCAGACGTTCCGGGACGGAGCCCAGCGCAACGGTGCGAGTGCAGTCGGAGGCGTATCCCGCGACCGTGGCGCCGAAGTCCACGACCACCAGATCACCTTCGGTCAGGATTCGGTCGCCGGGGACGTGGTGTGGGTGTGCGCCGTTGGGCCCGGAGGCCACGATCGTCTCAAAGGCCACACCGTCCGAACCCGCGCGTCGCATCGCGTGCTCCAGATCGGCCGCGACGTCGCGTTCGGTTCGGCCGACGGCCACCAGGCGCTGATCGAGCACGTGTGTCCAGGCCTCGTCCACTACTGCGCAGGCCCGTTGGATGAGCGCGAGTTCGTGGGGATCCTTCACGCGGCGCACGTGTTCCACCAGGCCGCTGGTCTCCACGATCCGCACGTCCGCTCCCCCGGCTTGCGAGAGGGCACGGCGAAGGGCGGAGGCCGCGGAGAGGGTCAGGTGGTCGGCCTCGACCGCGAGTGGGGTGTCTGCGGGGCCGCGGCGACGCCCGAGCACCCCGGCGACGTACTCGCGGGAGATCACGTGGCCCACGTCCGGGGCCTGTTCGACCACCTGGAGTTCGTACCGCGAATCCGTGCAGAGGACCGCCTCGCCGTCGTCCTCCACCAGCACAGCCCCACCGGAGCCGGAGAAACCGGTCAGATAGGCGATGTTTCGTGGATCGGTCACCAGTAGCGCGCTGGCACCGACATCGGCGAGGGCCGCGGCGACGGAACGACGCCGAGGAGCGAGGCGCTCGATCACAGCAGGATCCCTCCCCCACTGGGCTTGCGGCCCTCGGAGATGGTCGCGTACGCCGCCGTCATCAGAGACGGATCTGGGGACTCCATTCGAGACGGGCGGGCCAGCCCGTCCAGCACCACCAGTCGTAAAAAGCCCGAATGGTTCTTCTTGTCACCGGCCATCAGCTCGAGCAACCGCGGGAAGGCGTCCTCGTCGTATCCGGTTGGCAGGCCGAGGGAGGCCAGAACGGAGGCGTGCCGGTCGGCGGTCGCATCATCCAGGCGACCTGCCAGCCTGGCGAGCTCGGCGACGAAACACATCCCCACGCTGATAGCCGCGCCATGCCGCCAACGGTACTGCTCGCGACGCTCCACGGCGTGGCCCAGCGTGTGGCCGTAGTTGAGGATCTCCCGGAGCCCGGACTCCTTGAGGTCCTTACCGACCACGTCGGCCTTGACCTGCACGCTGCGGCGTATGAGCTCGACGATCGTGTCGCCGGTGGGGTCGAGCGCCGCCGCGGGGTCCGCCTCGATCAGATCGAGGATCTGCGGGTCCGCGATGAACCCGCACTTGACCACCTCGGCCATGCCCGACACCAGTTCGTTGTGCGGGACGGTCTCGAGGGTCGCCGTGTCGATGAATACTGCGGCGGGTTCATGGAAGCTGCCCACGAGGTTCTTGCCGGCGTCCGTATTGATACCCGTCTTACCGCCCACTGCCGCGTCCACCATCGCCAGCAGGGTGGTGGGTATGTGAACTACACGAACGCCGCGCATCCAGGTGGCGGCGACGAAACCGGCGAGGTCGGTGGCCGCACCGCCGCCGAGGCTGACGACGGTGTCCTTACGGCCCAGTCCGATCTGGCCCAGCACGTCCCAGCAGTAGCCTGCCACGACGAGGTCCTTGCCGGCCTCAGCGTCCGGAATCTCGATCCGGTGGGCGTCTATGCCAGCGTCGGCGAGCTTCTCGCGGAGCGCCTCGGCAGTCTGGGCCAGCGGCGGCTGATAGAAGATCGCCACTGTCCGGGACGACGAGCACGCCTCGAGGATCTCCGGCAGTAGCCCACGGCCGATGACGACTGGGTACGGGTTCGCCGTCCGTACCTCCACGACGACGGGTTCGCTGGTGTTCTCGTCCTGGTTCATCTGCTGCTCCCGCTCATCGCTCGTGTCCACACGCGTTCTGGTCGTCGTTCACTTCCGGCCGCCACCCCGCAGGTGCGGGTCGCCGGACTCGAGCCTGTCGACGATGTCCGTCACCACCTTGCCCGAACTGCGTCGCTCGGTGCTCACGGTGGTCCAGGCGACCTCTCTGTACAGGGGCGACCGTTCGGTCAACAGCGCCTGATACCGGGCCGTGGCATCGCCACCTGCCAACAGTGGACGTCCCGGCCCCTGAGACCGGCGCACCCCCTCGGCCACCCCGATCGTCAGGTGGACGACCCGGTGGCCGCGCAGGCGCCGTCGGGTCTCCTCGGATAGGACCGCCCCGCCACCGAGGGACAGGACCCCGTCGAACGATGCGAGGGTGTCTCCGATGATCCGCTCCTCGATGTGCCGAAAGTGTGGCTCGCCGTCCACCGCGAAAATCTCGGGGATTGACCGGCCCTCGGCCTCCTCAATCAGGTGATCGGTGTCGCGGAACGGCACGTCGAGGCGCCGCGCCAGTTTGCGGCCGATGGTCGTCTTCCCGGCACCGGGCGGCCCCACGAGGACAGCGACCGGTCGTGCCGGGTCGCTCATGTCTCGTCCGTCGCCCAGTCCAGCCGATCGGCGATCGCGTCGAGGTATCCCCCGACGTTGCGGCGGGTCTCCGCCAGCGAGTCGCCACCGAACTTCTGCAGGACCGCGCGGGCCAGCACGAGCGCGACCATCGACTCCGCGACGACACCGGCCGCCGGCACCGCGCACACGTCTGAACGCTGGTGGATGGCGGTGGCCGCGGACCCGTCCTCCATGTCCACCGTGCTCAGCGCACGGGGAACGGTGGAGATCGGCTTCATCGCCGCGCGGACCCGGAGGGCCTGACCGTTGGTCATGCCTCCCTCCAACCCTCCGGCGCGGTTGCTGCGTCGCTCGACGCCGTCATCCCCGCGGACCATCTCGTCGTGGGCGACGCTGCCCCGGCGGCGCGCGGTCTCGAAGCCATCCCCCACCTCGACCCCCTTGATGGCCTGGATCCCCATGAGGGCACCGGCGAGTTGAGCGTCCAGCCGATCGTCGCCCGACACGTGGGAGCCGAGGCCGATCGGGAGTCCATGAACGACCACCTCGACGACACCCCCGAGGGTGTCGCCGGCCTTCTTAGCTGCCTCGATCTCCGCGATCATCGAGTCCCCCGCTGCGGTGTCGAAAGCCCGGACCGGGTTGGTGTCGATCGAGTTAAGGTCGGCGTAGGTCGGCTCGGGACCGGTGTAAGGCTCGGAGGCGCCGATGGAGATGACGTGGGAGAGCACCTCGACGCCGAGGACGTCCCGCAACACCGCGCGGGCCACCGTCCCGGCAGCCACCCTGGCGGCGGTTTCACGCGCGCTGGCGCGCTCGAGGACCATGCGGGCGTCGTCGAAGTCGTACTTGAGCATCCCGGAGAAGTCGGCGTGGCCCGGCCTCGGGCGGGTCAACCGGGCCGCGCGGGCCTTGTCGTCGATCTCCTCCGGGTCGACGGGGTCCGCCGACATGATCTGCTCCCACTTGGGCCACTCGGTGTTGCCGATCTCTATCGCTACCGGCGATCCCATGGTTCGACCGTGGCGGATGCCGCCCAAAACCCTGACGGCGTCGGCCTCGAACTTCATGCGCGCCCCGCGCCCGTAACCCAGGCGGCGGCGGGCGAGCTGGGCGGCGATCTCGTCGCTCGTCACCTCGACACCCGCAATGACGCCCTCTACGATCGTCACGAGAGCCTGGCCATGCGATTCTCCGGCGGTGGTCCACTTCAGCACGTGGCTGATCATCCCACGACCCCGCGGGAGGAGACACATCAGGCCCGGCTACCGGCCTAGTGCGACCGACAGGGCAGCCGCCATGGCCTCGCGCGGCGCCGGCATCCCGGTGAACAGTTCGACCTGCCCGAAGGCTTGGTTCAGGAGCATGACATCGCCACCCACCACCGGCACCCCAGCCCGCGACGCGACGGCTCCCGCCGCGGTGGGCCAGGGATCGTAGAGCACATCAAAAAGCCGCCTGGCGTGCGCCACCAAGCCGCTCAGTTCACGGACTCCGGGCTCGGGCACCGTGTTGACCAGCACATCCGCGGCGGCGATCTCTCGTGGCAGTGATGCGTCGGTCAGGAGGACGGTGTGGACCTCCAACCCGAGGGCCCGGCCACACTCCGCGGCGGGGCCGGCGTTGTCGCGGCGCGACGCCAGGATGACGCGCGTGGCGCCGGCCGCGGCGAGGCCCGCCAGGACGGGCCGGGCGGTCCCGCCCACACCGAGGATGACGGCGGTGGGCGCGGGGGGCAGATCTCCGAAAGCTCCGAGAGCACCGGTCACCCCGTCGACGTCCGTGCAATCAGCGAACCAGCCGTCCGCACGCCGAACGAGGGTGTTGGCGCTGCCGACTATGCGGGCGCGATCACTCACCTCGCTGGCGTACTCGAGGGCCGCAAACTTGCCGGGCATGGTGACCGAGTAGCCGACCCGGTCGACGGGTGACGCGTCGACGACCGACGGGAGCTGGTCAGCGTCGCAATCGATGCGCTCGTAGCTCCACCCATGGAGCCCGAGCGCCCGATATGCGGCGCCGTGCAACACCGGGGACAGAGAGTGGTCAACGGGGTGGCCGAGAACGGCCGCCGAACGCGGCGCCCCGGTGGGATCAGCGGCCACTGGCGAGAACCCCGTTGGCGATGGCCTCGCTCTGATTGCGCTCATGCTCCGGATACTCGTCCGCGAACAGTGTCGTGCCCTCCATGTCCACGGTGACGAAATACTTCCACCGACCCTCGGCCGGGTTCTCCATCGCGCGTAAGGCGTCAAGGCCGGGCGAGCCGATGGGCCCGTAGGGCAGCCCGTCCATCGCGTAGGTATTCCAGGGGGTTCTCGCAGCCCGGTCGGCGTCGGTGGTGGCGATCTCCTGGTCGGCGAGTGCGTAGTTCACTGTGGAGTCGAACTGCAATTGCATGGGCTCGGCGAGGCGATTGAGGATGACCCGTGCGACCTTGTCGAAGTCCTGGAGCATGCCCTCCTTCTCGACAAGCGAGGCGGCGGTCACCACCTGGTAGGGCGTGAGTCCTATCCGGTCGGCGGCCGGGACGAGCCCGGTCTCGTCGTAGGAGGCGGTCGACAGGTCGATGAGTTGACGAAGAATCTCGATGGGCTCTGACTGCGGGTTGATCGTGTGGACACCTGCGGCGATGAGACCCTCGAGCCGGCGGACCGGGTCCGGGGCGGCACGCACCTCGTTGATCGCCCAGCCGGGCACGCCGAGTTCGGCAGGATCGGCCTGCACGGCGGCGTCGACGATCTCCTGTGGTTGTCGGCACACCGGGGCAGCCTCGGGCTCGTCCAGGTCGCGGAGACAGGTGGCGTCGGCGATCAGGGTGAAGATGCCCTTCTCCCTGCCGCCGCCCACCACCACGGTGTCGAGCAGCCGCCCACCCGGTTTGACCTCGACGAAGCCGACGCGATTCTGCGGGTCCGAGAGCGCCTCCACTGCGGAGGCCGCACTCATCTCTTGCCGCACCTGGTAGTAGCCGGGCTGGATGCCCTCGACGGGCGTCCCCGTCGCGGCCCCGGTGAATGCCCGGGTGCTGGCCACGGTGCCGATCTCGTACAGGCGGTCCCCGACGACCCCCAGGGTGTCGCCCTGTTCGACGTGCAGCAGTGCGTTTCCGCTGCCCTGCCCTTCGAAGTCGGGCGCCGCCGCGACCTCGGTGTTGAGATTGCGGTAGACCATCACAGCGAATGCGAGGATCACCCCGATCACGGCCGCCAGGAGGATGAATCTCGTGGTGGCTCCGGTACGTGAGCGTCCTCGTGCCGCAGACATCGTGCTCCTCGGTCATGGGGTCAGGGAGCTGTCCGGCGGACAGCATCGTGCTCGTCGGCGAGTTTATCCAGGTTAGCCGTGCGAGGTGTTGTTCATCGGCGGGCGTGCCGCGAGTCGAGCCAGGCCTGGAGCAGGACCACGGCCGCTGCCTGGTCGATGACGTCCCGCTGTTTGCGGGTGTTTCGACCGGCCCCGTGGAGCGCCGTGCCCGCTGTGACGGTGGTCAACCGCTCGTCAACGAGTTCGACTGGGAGCTCCGGTGTTCCGGCAGTCAGCGCTGCGACGAATGAGCGGGCCATCGCGGTGGAGGCGGTTTCGCGGCCCTTGAGCGAGGTGGGCAAACCCACCACCACGGCGACTGCGTCGTATTCCTCGACGAGCGTGGCCAGTCGTCGGAGTTCGGCAGCCCACCCGGGGTCGCCGTCGGTGACACGGATGGTCTCAACCGGTGTGGCGAGGATCCCGTCGGGGTCGCAGGAGGCCACGCCGATGCGAGCGGTTCCCACGTCTAGGCCGAGCCGTCGACCGCGGGTCCAGCCAGAACCGACGGTGTCGGGGACGCGCTGACCGGTGGGGTCCGCCGGGTGGGTCATCCGGCGTCCCGCACGGCGTCGCGCAGGGCGGCCACCGCCGCGTCGATTCCGGTCGGATCGGACCCGGCGCCCTGCGCCATGTCCGGCTTGCCTCCGCCGCGCGCGCCGAGTGCAGGCGCGACGGCCTTGACGAGGTCGCCGGCCTTGAGCCCACGTTCCTGCGCTGCGCGGCTCACCGCGATGACGAACGGCACCTTGTCCTGCCCCGGGGCGGTGAGGAACACGACCCCGGCATCGGACCCGAGGCGACCCTTGAGGTCGGAGGCGAGGGTTCGGAGGTCGCCTGCGGCACCGCCGGGGGCGCTGTGGGCGAGGAACCGGATGCCGTCGAGGTCCTCGGCAGAGTTAAGCAACTCGCCGGCCTGGGAGGCCAGTTGTGCGGCCCGCAGGGATTCGAGGGCCTTCTCGGCCTCGCGCAATTTGGCGGTGAGGGCGGCGACTCGATCGGGCAGCTCGTCGGTGGGCGCCTTGAGCGAGGCCGCCAAGCCGGACACGAGCGCGCGCTCGCGGGCTTGGTGGCGGTAGGCGTCCATGCCCACGTAGGCCTCGACGCGCCGGATCCCGGAGCCGACGGAGGCCTCGCCCAGCAGACTGACGGGCCCGATCTGCGCTGAACTCGATACGTGCGTGCCGCCGCACAGTTCCATGGAGAACGGTCCGCCGATCTCCACGACGCGGACCCGGGAACCGTAGTTCTCCCCGAACAGGGCCATGGCGCCCATACGCTTGGCCTCGGCGAGGGTGGTCTCGACAGTGTTGACGCCGTAATCGGCGTCGACGGCCGCGTTGGTCACCTCCTCGACCTGTGCGAGGACGTCGGAGGGGATCGAGCCGGACCAGTTGAAGTCGAACCGCATATAACCGGGCTTGTTCAGCGAACCGGCCTGGACGGCCTCGGGGCCGAGTATCTGCCGCAGTGCGGCGTGGACGAGGTGGGTGGCGGAGTGGCCCTGGGTGGCCCCCTTGCGCCACTCGGGGTCGACGGCGGAGGTGACGACCTGGCCGGCCTCGACCTCGCCGCCGGTGAGGATGCCCTTGTGCACCCATAGTTTCTTGCCGATCTTCTGTACGTCGTTCACCTGCATCTGGAAGCCGGCGGTCGAGATCATTCCGCGGTCGCCCAGCTGTCCCCCGGATTCTGCGTAGAACGGGGTTCGGTCGAGCACGAACTCGACAACGTCACCCTCGCGGGCCACCCGGACGGCTTCGCCGCCGGTCACGATGCCCAGCAGCCGTGACTCGTCGGTGAGCTGGGTGAAACCGGTGAAAACTGTCTCGCCGGCGTCGAGGAAGTCGCGGTAGACGGACAAATCGGCGTGGGCGTGCTTCTTGGCGCGGGAGTCGGCCTTGGCGCGGGCACGCTGCTCGGACATCAGCGAGCGGAAGCCCTCCTCGTCGACCTGCAACCCGGCTTCGGAGGCCATCTCGAGGGTGAGGTCGATCGGGAATCCGTGCGTGTCGTGCAGGGCGAACGCCTGGCGGCCCGTGAGTACCGCGGCACCTGAGGCCCGCGCGTCCTGGGCGGCGCGCTCGAACAGCTGTGTTCCGGACTCCAGCGTCTTGAGGAACGCGGCCTCCTCGGCCACGGCGATCCGTTCGATCCGGTCGTACCCGGCGACGGTCTCGGGGAAGGACGGGCCGATAGCGTCGCGGACGGTGACCATGAACTCGGCCATCGTCTCAGTGGTCGCACCGAGCAGTCGCACGGACCGAACGATGCGACGCAGCAGGCGACGAAGGATGTAGCCGCGGCCCTCGTTGCCGGGGGTGACGCCGTCGGAGATGAGCATGTAGGCCGTGCGGGCGTGGTCTGCGATGACCCGGAACCGGACATCGGATGCGCTGTCCGCGCCGTACGTCGCGCCCGAGAGTCGCTCGGCGGTGTCGATGACCGGGCGCAGCAGGTCGGTTTCGTAGACGTTCTCGACGCCCTGGAGCAGAAACGCCACGCGCTCGACACCCATGCCAGTGTCGATGTTCTGCTTGGGCAGCGGGCCGAGGATCTCGAAGGCGTCCTTGCCGGTGCCCTCGCCCCGCTCGTTCTGCATGAAGACGAGGTTCCAGATCTCGATGTAGCGGTCTTCGTCCGCTTCGGGTCCGCCGTCGACACCGTAGGCGGGTCCGCGGTCGTAGAAGATCTCCGAGCACGGTCCGCAGGGCCCGGGTACGCCCATGGACCAATAGTTGTCTGCCATGCCGCGGCGCTGGATGCGCTCGGTGGGGACGCCGATCACGTCACGCCAGATTCCGTAGGCCTCGTCGTCGTCGAGATACACGGTGACCCACAGCAACGCCGGGTCGATCCCGAACCCGCCATCGTCGACGGAGGATGTCAGCAGCGACCATGCGTGCCGGATGGCGCCTTCCTTGAAGTAGTCGCCGAAGGAGAAGTTGCCCGCCATCTGGAAGAAAGTGTTGTGGCGGGTGGTGATGCCGACCTCCTCGATGTCGAGGGTGCGGACGCACTTCTGGATGGAGGTCGCGGTGGGGTACGGAGGCGTCTCCTGGCCGAGGAAATACGGCTTGAAAGGCACCATTCCCGCGTTGACGAACAACAGGTTGGGATCGTCCAGCACCAGCGACGCACTGGGGACCTCGGCGTGACCGGCCTTGACGAAGTGGTCGAGGAAGCGGCGCCGGATCTCATGGGTCTGCACAGGGGGCCTCACTGGTCGTCTGCTGGTGGTTCTAACGAGGGTCCAGCCTACCGCCGCTCTCCTGCGCGGCCGGGAACGAGGTGGGCCGGACGAATCCGTACGACGACGACGAGGTCGTCAGACCCGGAAACGGCTGCGGGCACCCACCCGGTCGAACCGGTTAATGGGTGCCCGGACCTGTCGGCACGCTGTGCACGAACGATTAGCGCGGCATCGGCGGCAGGATGATACCGAAGTTGGCGGCGGTGATGAACGCCTCCTGGGGCAGGAGCCCCATGCTGTGCGCTCCGGTGCCCCAGACGCCGATCGAGGTCGCCACGCTGACGAGCGTGGACAGAAGGTAGGTCATGATTCCTCCATGAGTGTGTGACGTGACGAAAAGTGCCTGGTTCAGCACCCATTTAGGATCTTCACATAATTCTCACGGGGCAGCTATGTCTTCGTTCGAATGATCTTGCGGAGCTTGTCCACCCGCGCGGCCAGTTCCCGCTCGTGCCCGTGGGGGCCGGGCTCGTAATAGTCGCGACCAACCAATTCGTCGGGCGGGTACTGCTGTGCCACGACCCCGGCGGGCGCGTCATGGGCGTAGCGGTAGCCCACGCCGTTGCCGAGCCCCTTCGCCCCGGCATAGTGCCCGTCGCGCAGGTGCTTGGGCACCTCGCCCACCCCGCCTGTACGGACGTCGGCCATCGCGGCGTCGATTGCGGCGATGACCGACTTGGACTTGGGGGCTGTGGCCAGGTGGATGGTGGCCTGCGCCAACGCCAACCTGCATTCCGGCAGGCCGACTTTCTGCACGATCTCGGCGGCCGCACTCGCGGCCAGCAGCGCGGTGGGATCGGCCATCCCGATGTCCTCACTGGCATGCACCATGAGACGCCGGGCGATGAACCGCGGGTCCTCCCCCGCCACCAGCATCCGCGCCAGGTAATGCAACGCCGCGTCCACGTCTGACCCGCGGACGGACTTGATGAACGCGCTGGTGACGTCATAGTGCTGGTCGCCGTCGCGGTCATAGCGCACCGGAGCCGCGTCCAGGCTGAGCTCCACGATCTCCGGTGTCACCACTCCATCCTCGGCTGCCCCAGCCGCAGCCTCGAGGATCGTGAGACTGCGTCTGGCGTCGCCTCCCGACAGTCGGACGATGTCTTCTTTCGCTTCGTCGGTCAGTTCGACCTCTCCAGATAGGCCCCGCTCGTCGTCCACCGCTCGTCGGAGTACGGCCGCGACCCCCTGGTCATCCAGCCCCTGGAGTTCAGCGATGAGGGAGCGGCTCAGCAGCGGAGCGATCACGGAGAAGTGGGGGTTCTCGGTCGTTGCGGCGACCAACAGGACTATCCCGTTCTCCACCGCCGCCAGCAGTGCGTCCTGCTGGCTCTTAGAGAATCGGTGAACTTCGTCGATGAACAGGACCGTGCGTTGCCCGTGGATCTGGCGAGTGCGGGCGTCCTCGATCACCGCGCGGACGTCCTTGACGCCCGCGCTCAGCGCCGACAATGCCACGAAGTGCCGACCCGACGTGCTCGCGACGAGGTAGGCGAGCGTCGTCTTCCCGGTCCCCGGCGGACCGTAGAGGATCACCGAGGAGCCCCCGCGTCCCTCCACTAACCGACGCAACGGAGAGTTGGGGCGTAGCAGGTGGTCCTGGCCGATCACCTCGTCGAGCGTGCGGGGGCGCATCCGGACGGCCAGCGGAGCGGAGGGGTCCACGGGCGCCGGGGAAGGGGCGGGACGACCGTTGTCGCTTGCGTCTCCCGCAGCGAACAGCCCAGCATCATCTGTCACGCCAGCAAGGCTACCGGCGGGCCCCAACAGGAACCCCCGGGTGAACATTCGGGGAGCAATCACCCGAAGTGCTGGCAGCCATCGTCGTCGTCGGGTTCTCTTGTGGTGACATGTGCCGCGTCCCCCTGCCGGGGACACCGCTTGGCCTGCCACGACCCGACTGGAGGACACCCACCCGATGTGCCGCGACGATCATCCCACCCACGGACCCACGCTCACGCGTCGTGAGGCGCTCGCCGGCGCCGGCATGATCGCCGCCGCCGGCGCGATCGGGGTGACAATGCTGGCCGAGCCCGCCTCCGTGTGGGCCAACCCCGTCCGCCCGGTGGCCGACGATCTCGACGTCTACGTGATCGTGACCGACGGCATGCGCCCAGACGAACTGAACCCGTCCCAGGCCCCCACACTTCACCGGTGGGCGACAGAGGGGACGCGGTTCACCGATGCCTCCTCAGTGATGATCGCCGAGACCCTGCCCAATCACGCGGCCATGGTCACGGGGGTCCTGCCGGAGCGAAACGGGGTGCCCGCGAACTCCATTTGGGACCACGCGGCCGGCGAAGAACGTACCCTCGACCGGCCCGGCGACCTGCGGGCCGCCACAGTGCTGGACCGCATTCGGACCGAGGTGGGCCTGACCACCGCGAGCGTCCTCAGCAAGGATTACCTCCACGGGCTGTTCGGGGGCCGCGCGAGCGTGCAGTGGGCACCCTTCCCACTGGTGCCGATCACCGACCATTCACTCGACTACTTCACCATCGAGGCCCTCAAGCAGACCATCACCGACCACGCCCCGCGGATGACGTTCGTCAACCTCGGGGACATGGACCGGTTCGGCCACATGGACCTGTCGGGCACCTCACTGCGCCTGGCCCGCAACCAGGCAGTGTTCAACTCGGACCATAAACTCTGGGACTTCGAGCAGTTCCTCCGGTCCACCGGCCGCTGGGAACGGTCGGTGTTGATCGTCCTCGCCGATCACGGCATGGACTGGTCGGAGCCACTCAGCCTCATCAGCGCAGCCGGCGCGATCGACGCAGACCCGGCGCTACGAGGACGCTTCGGCATCGCACAGAACGGGGGTGCGGACACGTTCTCCTACCGCGGACCGGTCGACGAGCGTGACGCCTCACTGGCGCGACTTCGGGAGGTGATAGGCGCGCTGCCCGGCGTCAACCGCCTCTACGAACCAGCCGAGCTGTCTCTGGGTGAACGTGGCGGCGACCTCGTGGCCACCTGTCATCCCGGGTGGCGGTTCTCCGACCCCACCCCGTTCTCCAACCCGATCCCCGGAAACCACGGACACGAGGTGACTCTGGGCATCCCGTTCTTCGTCAGTGGTGGGCACAAGATCGTGCGTCGGGGGCAGGTCGTCGACCGCCCGGTCCGCACGCTCGACGTGGCCCCCACAGTCGCCCGCCTGTTCGGCCTCGACCACGGAGGAATGGACGGGCGCCCGGCCGTGGAGGCATTCAACCTGTAGCCGTGCCCGAGAATTGCCGGGGCCCGCGGTGCGAGCGCATGAAGCGCCACCGCGGGCCCCCTTTGCCGACTCCGGGTGCGGAAGTCCTACTCCACCACTGTGTCGGCCGCAGTGCCGGCGGGAGCGGCCTGACCGCGCTGGACCGGCTTGGCGTCGATGCCGGACTCCTTTCGCTGCTGCGCGGTAATGGCCGCCGGGGCATCAGTGAGCGGGTCGACGCCGCCGCCGGACTTGGGGAACGCGATGACGTCGCGGATGGATTCGGTGCCCGCGAGCAGCGCACAAATGCGGTCCCAGCCGAAAGCGATGCCGCCGTGCGGAGGGGCGCCGTAGGAGAAGGCGTCGAGCAGGAATCCGAACTTCTCCTGCGCCTCATCCTGCGAGATGCCCATCACGCCAAAGACCCGCTCCTGCACGTCCTTGCGGTGGATACGGATGGACCCTCCACCGATCTCGTTGCCGTTGCACACGATGTCGTAGGCATAGGCCAGCGCCGATCCCGGGTCGGTGTCGAAGGTGTCGAGGTGTTCGGGCTTGGGCGAGGTGAACGCGTGGTGCACCGCGGTCCACGCCCCCGACCCGACCGCCACGTCGCCGGCGGCAGTGGCGTCGTCCGCCGGCTCGAACATCGGGGCGTCGACGACCCAGGTGAACGCCCACTTCTCGGGATCGATCACACCGAGCTTCTCGGCGATCTCACCGCGGGCAGCACCCAGGAGCGCACGGGTGGCCTTGACCGAACCCGCGCCGAAGAAGATGCAGTCTCCCGGCTCCGCGCCGACGTGCGCGGCGATGCCGGCGCGTTCGGTATCCGAGAGGTTCTTGGCGACGGGGCCGCCGAGCTCGCCGTCTTCTCCGACGAGGATGTACGCCAAGCCCTTGGCGCCGCGCTGCTTCGCCCACTCCTGCCAGGCGTCGAGTTGGCGACGCGGCTGTGACGCTCCGCCCTTCATGACGACCGCACCGACGTAGGGGGCCTTGAACACCCGGAACGGGGTGTCGGCGAAGAACTCGGTGCACTCGACCAGTTCGATGTCGAAGCGCAGATCCGGCTTGTCCGAACCGTAGCGACGCATCGCCTCGGCGTAGGTCATCCGCGGGATCGGGGTCGTGATCTCGTATCCGGCGGTGGCCCACACCTCGGCGAGGATCTCCTCGGCAACGGCGATCACGTCCTCCTGATCGACGAAGCTCATCTCCACGTCGAGCTGGGTGAACTCCGGCTGCCGATCGGCGCGGAAGTCCTCGTCTCGGTAACAGCGGGCGAGCTGGTAGTACTTCTCCATCCCGGCCACCATGAGCAGCTGCTTGAACAGCTGTGGCGACTGCGGGAGGGCGTAGAACGTGCCCGGCTGCAGGCGGGCGGGCACGAGGAAGTCGCGAGCCCCCTCCGGTGTCGAGCGGGTCAGCGTGGGGGTCTCGATCTCCACGAAGTCGTGGCGGGCCATGACCGCCCGCGCCGCGGCATTGACCTTGGACCGCAGGCGCAGGGCCGAACCCGGTCCCTCCCGTCGCAGATCGAGATACCGGTGACGTAGACGTGCCTCCTCGCCGACCTCGTCGTCGAGCTGGAACGGCAGAGCCGCGGCCTCGCCGAGGACCTCGAACGACGTCACATCGATCTCGACCTGACCAGAGGCGAGATTCGGGTTCTCCGACCCTTCCGGTCGTCGATCCACGACGCCGGTCACCGCGACGCAGTACTCGTTGCGAAGGCGGTGTGCGCGCTCGGCGACCGCTTCCGAGCGGAACACCACCTGGCACACACCGGTCGAGTCGCGAAGGTCGACGAAGATGACCCCGCCATGATCCCGGCGGCGCGCCACCCAGCCGGCCAGGGTGACGGTCCCCCCTGCGTCGGCGGCTCGGAGCTGGCCGGCGGAATGGGTGCGCAGCACTGCGATTGTCCTCTCGTCGGGAAAAAGTGTGTGGTCGGTGAACGCCGGACGGCCCCCGCTCGATAAGCGATCGGCCCCGGGTTCGGACGAGGCACAGTCTACGTCCACTCTCGGCGGATCCCCGTGTCGGCTGCGGCTGCGTCCCGGGGGACCAATACAGTGGACCGACACTGATCGCGGTGGTGTGGCCTGGCCGGGTGGACCGGCGGCCGGAGTGGACGAGAGGGTGGCGACATGACGTTCCGGCAGGGCGGGAGGCTAGATACCAGCGGAGTCTCCGGCGGGGGGCGCGGAGGCCGAGGGGGGCGCCGGGGAATCGCGGTAGGCGGAGGTGTGGGCGGCCTCGCCGTCGTCCTCATCGCACTGTTCCTCGGCGTCGACCCGGGCCAGCTCGGCCTGGACTCCGGCGCCACAGGCGGTCCGGGCCAGACCTCCGAGTCGGCACAGCAACTCCAAGCCCACATCGACCAATGCGACCTGCAGCAGGCCAACACCGACACCATCTGTCGCATCGTCGCCACGACAGAGAGTCTCGAGGACGTCTGGACAGCCCAACTCCCAGACCAGGCGGGGATGCGCTGGGTCCAGCCGCACACGAACATTTTCGCCAGCACCGTTGATACCGGCTGTGGCGCCGCCTCCTCCGCCGTCGGCCCGTTCTACTGCCCGGCAGACGAGAACGTCTACCTCGATCCGACGTTCTTCGATCAGGTCCTCGTCGGACAGCTCGGCGGATCACCGTCCGGCGCTGCGCAGATGTACGTGGTCGCGCACGAGTTCGGCCACCACCTCCAAACCATGCTCGGCGACATCCGCCGCTCCCAGCAGGATCCCCAAGGGGCCTCCTCGGGCGCGGTCCGTGTCGAGCTCCAGGCTGACTGCTACGCCGGACTGTGGGCCCATTACGCCACCTCGAGCCCGGCCCCCGACGGCGGCGCGCCGCTCCTTGAGAGCCTGACCCCCGGCGACGTGGACGCAATCATCCAGACCGCCGAGGCAATCGGCGACGACCACATCCAACGCTCCGGTGGCGCGCGCGTCGACCCGCAGTCGTGGACCCACGGCTCGTCCGAGATGCGCAGACAGTGGTTTGTGACGGGTTACGAGCAGGGCTCGATGCAGGCCTGTGACACCTTCCGCGCGCGGCTCTGACGCGCGGGCGGGTTCACCTGGCGGTCGTCGTCACCGGGCCACGCCCCTGATGACGTGGTCGACCACAGTCGCGAGCGGCACCGGCTGCTGCTCGCCAGTGGCCATCGTCTTCACCACGGCCGTCCCCGCGGCGAGTTCGTTCTCCCCGACGACGACGGCGACAGCCGCTCCGGATCGGTCCGCGGCCTTGAATGCGCCCTTCATGCCGCGGTCCCCGTAAGCCATGTCCGCGCGGAGCCCACTGCGGCGGAACTCCGCGAGCACGGGCACAAGCACCGCCTTGGCCTGGTCGCCGAGCGCGACGCCGTAGACGTCGACGCGTCCCTCATCCGCCGGGTCGATCCCCTCGGCCTGAAGCGCGAGAACAGTCCGATCCACACCGATACCGAACCCGATGCCGGACAGCGCCTGCCCGCCGAGCTGCTCCATCAAGCCGTCATAGCGGCCGCCGCCGCCGATACCGGACTGGGCGCCCAGCCCGTCGTGCACGAATTCGAAAGTCGTCTTGGTGTAGTAGTCCAGGCCTCGGACCATGCGGGGGTTGATCTCGTAGGCGACGCCGAGTGCGTCCAGGTGGGAGCGCACGTTCGCGAAGTGTTCGGCGCTGGCGTCCGACAGATGATCGATCATCAGCGGCGCGTCCGCGAGCTGGGCGCGGACCTCGGGGCGCTTGTCGTCGAGAACACGAAGCGGGTTGATCCGCGCGCGTTCCCGGGTCGCCTCGTCGAGGTCCAGTCCGGCGAGGAAGTTCTGCAGACGCTCTCGGTACTCGGGTCGGCAGGTCTCGTCACCCAGCGACGTGAGCTCGAGGCGGAACCCGGTGAGACCGAGAGCCCGGAACGCCTCGTCCGCCACGGCGATCACTTCCGCATCCAACGCCGGGTCGTCGACGCCGATCGCCTCGATGCCCACCTGTTGGAGCTGGCGGTAACGCCCGGCTTGGGGGCGCTCGTACCGGAAGAACGGTCCCGAGTAGCGGAGTTTGACCGGGAGCTGCCCGCGGTCCAGGCCGTGTTCGATCACCGCACGCATGACTCCTGCGGTGCCCTCGGGGCGCAGGGTGACACTGCGGCCACCCCGGTCGGAGAAGGTGTACATCTCCTTGGACACCACATCAGTCGACTCCCCCACGCCGCGGGCGAACAGTGCGGTGTCCTCGAATACGGGCAACTCGATGTGCCCGTATCCGGCGCGACGGGCAGCGGTGGTGATGGCGTCCCGCACGGCGACGAACCCGGCAGAGGCAGGGGGAACGTAGTCGGGTACTCCCTTGGGTGCCTTGATCGCGGTCTTCTTCTCGGTTGCGGTCACTGGTGGGTGGTCCTTGGGTCTCGAGGGTCGGGGTTGCTGGTGGGGCTAGAGGTCGCGAAGGAACGGGTTGGATCGCCGCTCGCGGCCGATGGTGGTGGACGGTCCGTGTCCTGGCAGGACGACCGCGTCGTCGTCGAGGACGAGGAACTTCTTGGCGATGGATTGCATCAGGATCTCGGTATCGCCTGCCGGCAGATCGGTGCGGCCCACGCCGTCTTGGAACAGTACGTCCCCCCCGAGCACGACCATTCGGGGTCCCTCCTCGGTCTGCACGATGATCCGGAAGGAGACCGATCCGGGGCTGTGGCCCGGGACGTGATCCACGTCGAACGTCATCGATCCGAATTGCAGTGTGTCCCCGTCAAAAACTTCGATGACCTCGGTCGGCTCGGTGAAGGTGACGTCCTTGAGCATCGCAGACAGGTCGAGGGAGAGTCCCCTGCCCGGATCGGAGAGCATTGGGCGGTCATCGGGGTGGATGTAGGCGGGAACACCGTAATGATCCGCCACCTGTTGAGCGTTCCAGATGTGGTCGAGGTGACCGTGGGTGAGCAGGACCGCACGCGGCCGGAGCCCTGATTCGGAAATCTGACGGCGGACCTGCTCCTCCGCGTCCTGGCCCGGGTCGACGATCACGCAGTCCCCCGCGTCGTCCGCCACGATGTAGCAGTTGGTCTGGAACATTCCGGCGGGGAAACCGACGATCTGCACGTCCCGCACTCCCTTTCTCATACGGTCGGCGCCATTTGGCGCCCAGTGCCGGGGCAACGGAGCCTGACACCGGAGTGGCGTTCGGCCGCCACTGCCCGACCTGGTAGACAAGGACCCTGGGCTTGACCGCCGTGATGTCTCCGCCAAGGAGACTCACCGTACGATCCGCCCGACCGTTCCAGCCTAGTCCAGGTCCCCAGGAGGGTCAGTGTCCACCAACCAGGAACGCCGAGCCGAGGCGCGCCAACGCTTGCGCGAGCAGATGGAGGCGCAGGCCCGCCGCGAGAAGCAGTTGAAGATCGCCGGGGCCTCGGTCGTGGTGGTCGTTCTGCTCGGGATCGTGGGCGTCGTTGTCTGGAACAAGGCGGAGCAGGCTCGGGCCGAGGAGTACGCCGCCAATTGGATCACCTGCGAGTACCCGCAGGACACCAGCCCTGTAGAGAAGGTCGATCCGGCCCAGTTCCAGGACCAGGGGCCGGAGGTCGTCGCCGAGGCGCGCCGCTTCAACGCGCAGGTGGACGAGGTCGAGAAGTCCAAGCGGGAGGTGGAGCCCCCGAGCGGTGATCAGCCCCGAAAGGGCACGGCGGACATCACCATCACTACCGGCAGCGGCGAGATCCCGCTGGTCCTCGACCGGGAAGGCGCCCCGTGCAATGTCGAGAGTTTCGTGCACCTAGCCCAGCAGCAGTACTTCGACGACACCAAGTGTCATCGCCTGACCATCGGTCGGAAGGAGTCGCAGCTCTCCGTCCTGCAGTGCGGCGATCCGACCGGCACCGGTCTCTCGGGCCCCGGTTACTCGGTCGTGGACGAGCCGCCGACTGATCTGCCCGTGGCCGAGGACGGATCCGGGATGTCGGTCTATCCGCGCGGCACCGTCGCCATGGCCAAATCGCAGGCGCCGAACAGTGCCGGGAGCCAGTTCTTCCTCGTGTACGAGGACTCCATGCTGCCGCCCGAGTACTCGGTCATGGGCACGATCGGCGACGCCGGCCTCAAGGTCCTCGACAAGATCGCCAAGACGGGAACGAAGAGCGACGACCAGTCGAATCCGGACTCCGAGGTGCCCCGTCGTCCTGTCGTCATCGAGAAGGTTACGGTCGGCGCTCAGGAGGGCTTGCCCGAGAATTGATCCCGCGGCTTCGGTTGTGAGACCCGGCCCCGGCCTCCTGGCCGGGGCCGACTCGTCCCACAATGCCCCGCGGTCCCCGGCACGGTCGCCGGGGCCGACACCTAGTTCGAGGTCATCCGGTAAACGTCGAAAACGCCCTCGACCTTCCGGACGGCACCCAGGACATGCCCCAGGTGTTTGGGATCGGCCATCTCGAAGGTGAACCGGGAGATCGCCACCCTGTCGTCACTCGCGGTCTGAACCGACGCGGACAGGATGTTGACCTTCTCGTCGGCCAGCACCTTCGTGACGTCAGACAGGAGGCGGTGGCGGTCGAGCGCCTCCACCTGGATGGCAACGAGGAAGACTGCGCCTGGCTGGGGCGCCCACTCGACCTTGACCAGTCGCTCTGGTTCCCGATGCAGGTTGGAGGCGTTGGTGCAGTCTGTCCGGTGCACACTGACCGTGCCGCCGCGCGTGATGAAACCCAGAATCTGGTCCCCGGGGACCGGGGTACAGCAGCGGGCCAATTTGGCATGGACGTCTTCTACGCCACCGACGAGGACGCCCGCACCCGAGGACGTGGGGCGCGGTGTGGAGATGGACTTGTCGCGGGAGCGGTCAGCGAGTTCCTCGGTAACCTCGTCGACACCGCCGTGGGCCGCGATGAGACGGCTCACCACGGTCTTGGCGGAGACATGGTTCTCCCCGATGGCCGTGTAGAGCGCAGTGACGTCGGCGAACCCGAGTTCGCGGGACACCCCGGCCAGCGACTCGTTTGAGAAGACGCGGTGAACGGGGACCCCGCCGCGGCGGACCTCGCGGGTGATGAGGTCCTTGCCCTTCTCCAGAGCCTCCTCGCGGCGTTCCTTGGCGAACCACTGCCTGATCGAACTCTTGGCGCGGCCGGAAACCACGAATTTCTGCCAATCCAGACTGGGGCCGGCATTGAGGTCCTTGGAGGTAAATACCTCCACGACCTCGCCGTTCTCCAGCGGGCGTTCGAGAGCGACGAGTTTGCCGTTGACCCGCGCACCGATGCAACGGTGACCGACCTCCGTGTGGACCGCATAGGCGAAGTCCACGGGGGTGGCGCCGACCGGCAGGTTGATGACGTCCCCCTTGGGGGTGAAGACGAAAATCTCCTTACTGGTCATCTCGAAGCGCAGTGAGTCAAGGAACTCGCCGGGGTCGGCCGCCTCGCGCTGCCAGCTGAGCAGTTGGCGCATCCACGCCATCTCGTCGACCTCGGCGGGGTTACCGTTGTGCTTCCCGCGGGTCTCCTTGTAGCGCCAATGCGCCGCGATGCCGTATTCCGCGTTGCGGTGCATCTCGTGGGTGCGGATCTGGATCTCGAGCGGCTTGCCGTCGGGCCCGATTACGGTGGTGTGCAACGAGCGGTAGACACCGAAGCGGGGCTGGGCGATGTAGTCCTTGAACCGACCGGGCATCGGTTTCCATGTCGAGTGGACGACACCGATGGCCGCATAGCAGTCGCGGACGTCTTCACACAGAACGCGGATACCTACGAGGTCGTGGATCTCGTCGAATTCGCGGCCCCGGACGATCATCTTCTGGTTTATCGACCAGTAGTGTTTGGGACGGCCCTCGACCCGAGCCTGGATGTGGGCTTTCTCGAGCTCTGACTTGACTCGGTTGGTGACCGTTCCCAGGTAAACGTCGCGGCTGGGTGCGCGGTCGGCCACGAGCCGAACTATCTCCTGGTATTTCTTCGGCTCGAGGATCGCGAACGCGAGGTCCTCGAGTTCCCATTTGATCGTGGCCATACCGAGTCGGTGCGCGAGCGGGGCGATCACCTCGAGCGTCTCTTGAGCCTTCTTGACCTGTTTCTCGGGCGGCAGGAACCGCATCGTGCGCATATTATGCAAACGGTCGGCCACCTTGATCACCAGGACTCGCGGGTCGTGCGCCATCGCGATGATCATCTTGCGGATGGTCTCCGCCTCGGCGGCCTCGCCGAAGTCGACCTTGTCGAGTTTGGTCACCCCGTCGACCAGGTGCGCGACCTCTCCCCCGAAGTCGGCCTCGAGGCTCTCGAGCGAGTAGTCCGTGTCCTCCACCGTGTCGTGGAGCAACGCGGCGACGAGGGTGGTGGTGTCCATTCCCATCTCTGCGCAGATGGTGGCCACCGCAAGCGGGTGGGTGATGTAGGGGTCCCCGGACTTGCGGTAGACGCCGTCGTGTTGCTTCTCGGCCAGAGAGTACGCCCGGGTCAGCAGGCCGACGTCGGCCTTGGGGTGGTGGATGCGATGGACGCGCACCAACGGTTCGAGAACCGCCGGTGTGGAGGTCACGGTCAGCCCGGATGTGAGCCGCCGGGCCCACCGTGCGCGGACGCGCCTCCCAGCGGAGGGGCGAGTGCCCGGGATCACCGGGAGGGGCTGGGTCGGGGGCTGGGGCTTCTGTTCGGGTGAGTCACCCAGGCCCGACTGTCCGGCGGGCTCCTGCCGCTGGGTCATCTCCGGCTCCTCCCTCCAGTTCCGGGCCGTCAGGAACGGCCGGCGGTCACGCGACCGTGAGGCAGGTCAGCGGTGTGCCGGCCAGTCTATCCCGGCCCCCGAGGCCGGGTACCTCGAGCACCACGGACAGTCCCACGACGAGTGCGCCACAGTCCTCCAGCAGTCCCACTGCAGCGGTCAGCGTTCCCCCGGTGGCGAGGACGTCGTCGACGACGAGAACACGCTTGCCGCTCAGGTCGAGACCGTCGGCGGGAAGTTCCAATGTGGCGGCGCCGTACTCGAGTTCGTAGGAACGCGAGTGCACCGGAGGTGGTAGCTTGCCCGCCTTTCGCACGGCCAAGACCCCCGTGTGGAGGCGCACGGCCACTGCCCCGGCCAGCAGGAACCCGCGGGCATCGAGTCCGGCGACGTAGTCGACGGTGCCGATCTCGTGGCCGGCGATGAGCCCGGCGACGACCGCGTCGAAGCCGTCGGCATCGGCAAGGACTGGTGTCAGGTCGCAGAATTGGACGCCCGCGGACGGGAAGTCCTCGACGCGACGCATCAGGCGCTCCACGGCCGAACTGATCGTCGGCGAGACGTGGGTGAGGGCTGACTCGGTCATGCGTTGGCCTCGGATTTCTCGCGTCGGGCGAGGACCTTGGCGGTCTGCCGTCTGATTTCGGGGTCACGGTTCTTCAGAGTCACCAGCAGTGGCGTGGCGAGGAAGACCGAGGAGAAGGTGCCGGTGATGATGCCAACCATCTGCACGAGTGCGAGGTCCTGCAGCGTTCCGACTCCCAGGATAATCACCGCGATGACCACCAGGGAGAGCAGCGGCAGGACACCGATGACGGTGGTGTGGATGGACCGCATGAGCGTCTGGTTGACGCCCAGATTCGCCTCTTCGGCGTAGGTGCGACTGGCGGTGTGCCTTATCCCTCGGGTGTTCTCCTCGACCTTGTCGAACACGACCACCGTGTCGTACAGCGAGAAACCGAGGATTGCCAGCAGGCCGATCACGGTGGCGGGGGTGACCTCGAAGCCGACGATCGAATAGACGCCCGCAGTGGTCACCACGTCGTACAGGAGCGCGACGACGGCGGCGGTGGCCATCTGCCACTCGAAGCGGAAGGCGATGTAACCGAACACGATCACGAGGAAGACCCCGAGCGCGATGAGGGCGTTCTTGGTGACCTGCCCTCCCCAGCTCTCACTGCGCGCGGAGTCGCCGATTGCCTCGATCGACGCGACCCCGTCCGCGGTGACGGGATGGAACTCGTCGTAGAGGGCGTTCTTCGCGGCGAGGATCTCGTCGGTGTCGAGGAACCGTGTCTCGACCTCGACGATCCGGGAATTGCCGGCGCCGACGATCTGGACCATCTGGGGTTCCTCGCCTACCGACTCTTCGACCACGACCGCCACGCGGTCCTTGTCGATGTCGCCGGCGGGCATCGTGAGCTTCGTGCCGCCCGTGAAGTCGATGCCGAAGCTGAAGCCGCGGAAGATGATGCTCGCCAGACACACCGTGACGATCAGGATCGTCAGGATGTAGAACTTGCGGCGATTAGGGACGATGCCGAACGCCCCGGTCCCTGTGTAGAGCCGGGTGAACAGGCTGTCGGCGCGGTCCGGGCGCACCGCGGTGCCGCCCTCGGTAGCGGTCGGGGTGGGGGTACTCATCGGCCCTCCTCCTCATCGGTGGCGGGGCGCTCGGTGCGTGGCCCGGTGATCGTGTCTCCCACCGGGCCACGGATGGCCGCAGTGACCCCACGGTCGCGGTCCTGCTCGGTCACCTGGTCGACCTTGCGATCGTGGCGACGTTGTTCCGCTGCGGCCGCCTGGATGTTCTCCATCCTCCCCATTCCATTCGCCCAGGTTTTGGCGAAGAGGGGCCTGGTGGAGGCCAGGTAGACGAGCGGCCAGGTCACAGTGAATGCGACGAGCACGTCCATGACGGTGGTCAGCCCGAGGGTGAATGCGAACCCACGAACCTCGCCGCTGGCCAACAAGTAGAGCACGACGGCACCGATGAGACTGACCATGTTGCCGGTGACGATCGTGCGGCTGGCGCTCTTCCACGCCCGCGGGACGGCGGATCTGAACCTGTGGCCCTCCCGTAGCTCGTCCTTGATGCGCTCGAAGAACACCACGTAGGAATCGGCCGTCATGCCGATTCCGATAACCAGGCCCGCGATGCCAGCGAGGTCGAGGCTGTAATCGACCGTATAGCCGA
This sequence comes from Dietzia sp. ANT_WB102, assembly GCF_008369165.1. Classification (NCBI taxonomy): domain Bacteria; kingdom Bacillati; phylum Actinomycetota; class Actinomycetes; order Mycobacteriales; family Dietziaceae; genus Dietzia; species Dietzia sp. ANT_WB102. The sequence goes on along the minus strand of NZ_VOBA01000001.1, from coordinate 2,285,949 downwards.
GGAAGACCAGCAGGACGTAGGTGAGCACGAAAGACAGGAGTAGCGAGATGAATGCCAGCACGCCGAGGAGCCGATAGAAGACGACTGAGTAGGCGAGCACCAGCAGGAAGCCGATTGCGCCGGCGAGTAGGCCGGCCTCGAGCGAGGCCAGGCCGAGGGATGCGGGCACGTTGTCGACGTTGGGGTCCTCGAACGAGATGGGCAGAGCGCCATAACGCAGGTTCGCGGCGAGGGAGGCCGCCTCATCGGTGGTGAAGTCCCCGGTGATGGAGGTGGCCGAACCCACCGGGGTGACGCCCTGGACTACGGGCGCGCTGATGACCTGGCCGTCGAGGAGGATGGCGATCTGTCGCTGAAGGTTCTCCTGTGTCAGGCGGGACCAGGTGGCGCTGCCCTGCTGACCGGGACCGGCGTTGAAGCGGAAGGAGACCTCGTTCTTTGCGGCCTGCTGGTTGAACCCGGAACTGACAGAGTCCTTGACGATCTGTTGTCCGTCGAGTCGCTTCCCGTCTTCAGGTTCGTCGATGAGCAACGGGACCGGACCGAGCACGTACTTGGCGCCATCGCCGCACGCGATCAGGGCCTGGGACGGGTCGTCGAAACCGGCCAACACATCTCGTTCCGGGCAACGGAACGCCGCGAGTGTCTGCGTGAGCTGTTGCGGATCGCCCTGGCGGACTTTCCGTGCCTCGTCGACCTCGCGGGCGACCGCCGCACGGTCTCCCTTTGCGGCGGGAACGGGTTCGAGGTCGCCCTCGGCGACCGGCTGGACCTGCAGGACCGGTCGGATCGTGAGTTGCGAGGTGGTGCCGAGATCGCGAGCCTGGCTGGAATCCTCCCCGGGGACTGTGAGGACGATATTGCTGCCCTCGATGACGACAGTGGTCCCGGCCACGCCCAGACCGTCGACGCGGTCTCGGATGATGTCCTGCGCCAGCCGAAGATCTGCGTCGTCGTGCTGTCCCTTGGGGATCAGGGTGACGCGGGTGCCGCCTTGCAGGTCGATTCCCAGTTTGGGTGTCAGTCCGCGTTCGGCCACGGCGAAAGCGCCGAGGAAGAGGATGAACAGCACCAAGAAGAAGGTGGACAGCAGCGCCCACGGTCTGGGGCGGGCGTCGGCGCCGCGAGGACGAACTGGTGACACAGGTGATCTCTCTCGGTCTTCGTCTGGGGCCTCCGGCTGGACGGCCTCATTACACTACTCGCCGTTAGCGGCCTACCGGGAATCCTCGGCGTCCATACCGGAGTCGGCTCCGGGGGTCGTGCCGGCGTCGAGCTTTTCGCGGATGACCCTCCGGTCCCATTGGGTGCGTACGCCCGGGGCGATCTCGAGCCCCAGGGTCTCCTCGGCCACGGTAACGATGGTCGCGTGCAGGCCCGAGGTGGTGAGCACCCGGTCGCCCACCTTGAGAGAGTCCTGCATCTCCCGCAGTGTCTTCAGCGCCTTTCGCTGCTTCGTACTCTGCAAGACCATCAGCACAATGAGTACGACGATCATCAACGGCAGCAGTAGTTCCAGTCCCATTGGGGTCCTCCTGACGTGTACCCGCTGGTTCCGGGTCCTTGTGGCGGGTCCGGGCCACGGACGGCCTGGTCCGAGGATGCCAGCCGAGCGATCAGTCGCGCCCGCCGGGTCCCTGGTCGACCTCGACCGGCAGCATCGGGTCGCCGGTGGCCTTGCCGGGTCGGGTGAGACGGAGGTGCTCCCACGCTGCTGCTGTCGCGGTGCGACCGCGTGGGGTGCGCGCGAGCAGCCCAGCCCGGACAAGGAAGGGCTCACAGACCTCTTCGAGGGTGGTGGACTCTTCCCCCACCGCGACAGCCAGTGTGCTCAACCCGACGGGCCCGCCCTCGTGCTGGATGAGCAGTGCACGGAGGACCGCGCGGTCGAGCCGGTCGAGCCCCAGTTCGTCCACCTCGTACACCTCGAGCGCTGCTCTGGCGACGGGGACGGTGATCCGGCCGTCGGCTCTGACTTCGGCGAAGTCCCGAACCCGCCGCAGAAGCCGGTTCGCAATCCTGGGCGTGCCCCGCGATCGACCCGCGATTTCCAGTGCGGCGTCGGGGTCCACGGGAATGGCGAGAATTTCCGCGGCGCGGGTGACGATCCGCGCAAGGTCAGCGTCAGTGTAGAAATCCATGTGCGCGGTGAACCCGAACCGGTCGCGCAACGGGCCGGTGAGTGCACCGGATCGAGTGGTGGCGCCGACCAGCGTGAACGGCGCGATCTCCAGGGGGATCGAGGTGGCGCCGGGGCCCTTGCCCACCATGATGTCGATCCGGAAGTCCTCCATCGCGAGATAGAGCATCTCCTCAGCGGGGCGGGCGATCCGGTGGATCTCGTCGATGAACAGTACGTCGCCCTCGATGAGGTTGGACAGCATCGCGGCCAGGTCACCGGGACGTTCGAGGGCGGGCCCTGAGGTGATCCGCAATGAACCGCCGAGTTCAGCCGCCACGATCATCGCGAGACTGGTCTTACCCAACCCGGGTGGCCCGGAGAAGAGCAGGTGGTCTGGGACGACACCGCGACGAGTCGCGGCCGTGAGTACGAGATCGAGTTGTTCGCGAACTGTCTCCTGCCCGATGAACTCATTGAGGTTTCGAGGCCGGAGCGCGCCTTCGACGTCGGTATCAAACGGGGTCACGGACGCGGACAGTTCTGATTCCCCACCTGCGCCCACGTCGGTGTCCAGGGTGTACTCGTCACCGGGTGGGTCTAACTGTGCCCCCATCAGCGCTTACCGAGGGACTTGAGGGCCAGTCGCAGCGCCTGTGCCGGGTCAAGTTCGGGCTCCGCCGCGAGCACCGAGGTCGCGGTCTTCTCCGCCTCTGCCGCGGAGAAGCCCAAGCCCTCGAGGGCATCGGCCACCTCGGTCGCCGCCGAGGTTCGGGCGGCGCCGACCGGCGAACCCTCGGGCCGGCCGGCCGTCACGGGCCCGACCTTGTCCTTGAGTTCCAAGACCATGCGTTCGGCCGTCCGCTTGCCCACCCCGGGAACCCGGGTCAACGCCTTGACATCCCCGGCGCCCAGGGCTCTGACGAGGTCCTCCGGCTCGAGGGTGGCGACGATCGCCAGGGCCAATCGGGGTCCGACGCCAGATACGGTCTGCACAGTGAGGAACAACTGCCGCGCGTCCACCGAGTCGAATCCGTAGAGGGTCAGCGAGTCCTCGCGTACGACCAATTCGGTGTGGAGCATGCCCTCGGCACCCCGGCGCAGACCCGCCAACGCGGCCGGGGTCGCGTGCACGAGCACTCCGACCCCGCCGGTCTCCACCACGCAGCGGTCCAGGCCAATCTCGGCCACCGTCCCTCTGATCGAGGCGATCACCAGCGCACTCCCTTCGTCCGCGCCATGCCCCGGGCCGCGGCGCGGGCCCGCTCCTGATCGGCTGCCGCGCTGCGGCCCCCGTGTGCAGTCGACGCAGCCGCCTCTCGCGCTGCCGCGACCTTCGACTCGAACCCGGCGCGTGATCGCGCGATGTGCCCGTCGTGTGAGGCCACCCGTCCCTGCATCGGGGCACGCCAGCTGTGGCATACAGCCAGCGCCAGGGCATCCGCAGCATCTGCTGGGCTCGGAGGTTTCTGCAGCCCGAGGATCCTCGTGATCATCAGAGTCATCTGCTTCTTATCCGCCCGGCCGCTGCCGGTGATGGCCGCCTTGACCTCCGACGGGGTGTGGAAAGCCACAGGGATGTCCCGGTAGGCGGCGGCCAGCGCCACCACACCTGCCGCCTGGGCTGTGCCCATGGCAGTGGAGACCTGGTTCTGCGCGAAGACCCGTTCGATGGCGATCACATCTGGGCGGTGGATCTCCATCCACTCGTCTGCCATCGCGTGAACGGCTCGCAGACGATGTTCCAATTTCTGCTGAGCTGTTGTGCGTACAACGTCGACGTCCAGAGCCGTGACGGCACGACCCGGTTCGGTCTCGATCAAGGCGAGCCCGCACCGGGTCAGCCCCGGGTCCACACCCATGACGCGCATAGCGACCTTTCGCCGACCATTGGTAGAACCTACGTTCGAGACCCTACCAGTGGCCCGCTCCTCACTCGTTCAAGGCCGCCAGCACGTCGTCCGGCACGTCGAGGTTCGAGTAGACGTTCTGAACGTCGTCGGAGTCTTCGAGTGCGTCGATGAGCTTGAAGACCTTGGTCGCGCCCTCCGCGTCTACGGATACCTCGACCGACGCGCGGAATCCGGATTCAGCGGACTCGTAGTCGATGCCGGCGTCCTGGAGTGCTGTGCGCACCTGGACGAGATCCGTCGGTTCGCAGACCACCTCGAACTGCTCGCCGAGGTCGTTGACCTCCTCGGCTCCGGCCTCGAGCACGGCCATGAGGACGTCGTCCTCTTCGAGCTCGCCCTTGTCCAGCAGGATCTCGCCCTTGCGGGTGAAAAGGTAAGCGACAGAACCCGGATCGGCGAGGTTGCCGCCGTTGCGGGTCATGGCTGTGCGCACTTCGCCAGCGGCGCGATTGCGGTTGTCGGTCAGACACTCGATGAGCAGGGCCACGCCGTTCGGGCCGTAACCCTCGTACATGATGGTCTCCCACTCGGCGCCGCCCGCCTCTTCGCCGGCGCCGCGCTTGCGGGCCCGCTCGACATTGTCGGCGGGAACGGAGTTCTTCTTGGCCTTCTGGATGGCGTCGTAGAGCGTGGGGTTGCCGGCCGGGTCACCGCCGCCCGTGCGGGCCGCCACCTCGATGTTCTTCACGAGCTTGGCGAAAAGCTTGCCGCGTTTGGCGTCGATCGCCGCCTTCTTGTGCTTGGTGGTGGCCCACTTGGAATGGCCTGCCATGGATGTTCCGCCCTCCGGGGGTGTCAGACCGGTCCCACCGTGCGGTGGATCCGGTGCGATGTCTCGCTGACCGCCCAGTCTACGAGGTTGCCTGCCGCACCATGTCGAGGAAGTACTCGTGGACGCGAACGTCGTCGGTCACCTCGGGGTGGAAGGAGGTCGCCAAGGCGTTGCCCTGGCGAACCGCGACCACGTGGTCCCGGCCGTCGGAGGCGCGGACTTCGGCGAGTACTTCCACGTCGGGGCCGAGGGACTCGACCCACGGGGCGCGGATGAACACCGTCCGTAGCGGGTCGGCGCCGAATGCTTCGACGACAAGGTCTGCCTCGAACGAGTCGACCTGCCGTCCGAAGGCGTTTCGACGGACGGTCATGTCGATCGCGGAGAACCAGGTGGCGTCGGCCCGGGTATCCAGTACGGCCGTTGCCAGCAAGATCATGCCCGCGCACGAGCCGTAGACGGGCATACCCCTGGAGATCCGGTCCGCGACCGGCTCGTACATCTCGTACACGTCGAGCAGCCGGCTCATTGCGGTGGACTCCCCGCCGGGGAGGATAAGCCCGTCCACGGAGTCGAGTTCGGAGCGTCGGCGGACGGGAACGGCCCGCGCTCCCACGGACTCCAGATGACGGATGTGTTCGATGACGTCACCCTGTAGCGCGAGGACGCCGACGGTCGGGGCGTCCGGGCTCACTTCGTCGTCGGGTCGTCGGTCGCGTTCACCGGGAACGACCTCGCCCCCGGGCGCAGGCGCCGAGACAGGCCTTCCTGGGTGACGGCGGCGACGAGTCTGCCGGAGCGGTCGAAGATTCGGCCCTGAGTGAGGGCGCGCCCGGCCGAGGCCGACGGTGAGGTCTGGTCGTAGAGCAACCAGTCGTCCGCCCGGAACGGTCGCATGAACCACATGGCGTGGTCGAGCGATGCGTCTTGGGTGGGTTCCTCGGGGTGGGGGACCTTGGCCGAGCCCAGCAAAGTCATATCCGACATGTACGCGAGTGTGCACACGTGGAAGTTGGGGTCGTCCGGCAACGTGTCGACGCTGCGGAACCACACCCGCTGTTGGGAGGCGAGGGCCGAATTGGTCTCCAGTCGGTCCCGGGGGACGATCCGGATGTCCCACTGGGCCCATTCGTCGACGAAGATGCGGTGGTCCTCGTCGAGGTCCTTGAGATCGGGGACCTCGATCTCCTCGGGCCCCACGACCCGGGGCATCGTGTCCTGGTGCTCGATACCCTCCTGGTCGACGAGGTGAAAGGACGCCGACATGGAGAAGATCGGCTCCCCCTCCTGGATGGCGGTCACACGTCGGGTGGCGAAACTGCGGCCGTCCCGCAGGCGGTCGACCTGGAACACGGTCGGCACGTCAGGGATTCCAGGCCGGATGAAGTACCCGTGCAAGGAGTGGACCTGCTTGTCCTCGTCCACGGTCCGGACGGCGGCGACGAGGGTCTGTCCGGCCACCTGCCCGCCGAAGGTCCGCTGCAGGTGCGTGCGGATAGCCGGGCCCCGGTAGAGGTCGCGGTCTATCCGCTCGATCTCGAGGATGTCCTCGATCTTCGCCACCCGCGGCTCACCAGCCCCGCTCGGCGAGCCGGTGCGGCTCCGGGATGTCGTCGACGTTGATGCCGACCATTGCTTCTCCGAGCCCGCGGGAAATATTGGCGAGCATCTCGGGGTCGTCGTGGAAGGTGGTGGCCTTGACGATCGCCTTCGCGCGATCTGACGGGTTGCCGGACTTGAAGATGCCGGAACCGACGAAGACGCCCTCGGCACCGAGCTGCATCATCATCGCGGCGTCGGCCGGGGTTGCGATGCCGCCGGCGGTGAACAGAACCACGGGGAGCTTGCCCTTCTCGGCGACCTCCTTGACCAGCTCGTAGGGTGCCTGGAGCTCTTTGGCCGCCACGTACAGCTCGTCCTTCGGCAGGCTCTGCAGCTTGCGGATCTGCTGCCGTATCTGCCGCATGTGGGTGGTGGCATTGGACACGTCGCCGGTACCGGCCTCGCCCTTTGACCGGATCATTGCCGCGCCCTCGGTGATGCGGCGCAGTGCCTCGCCGAGGTTGGTGGCCCCGCAGACGAACGGCACGGTGAAGGCGAACTTGTCGATGTGATTGGTGTAGTCCGCCGGGGTGAGGACCTCGGACTCGTCGACGTAGTCCACACCGAGGGCCTGGAGGATCTGGGCCTCGACGAAATGTCCGATGCGCGCCTTGGCCATGACGGGAATGGAGACGGCTTCGATGATCCCGTCGATGAGGTCGGGGTCGCTCATTCGGGCGACGCCGCCCTGGGCCCGGATGTCAGCGGGAACGCGCTCGAGGGCCATGACGGCGACGGCGCCGGCGTCCTCTGCGATCTTCGCCTGGTCGGCGGTCACGACGTCCATGATGACGCCGCCCTTGAGCATCTCGGCCATACCTCGCTTGACGCGTGCGGTTCCTGTGGTGTTCTCGCTGGACTGCGGCTCGCTCACGAAATAGGCCTTCCTGGCTCAGACGACGTGTAGTAGGGGTCAAGTGTAGGTCGCCCTCACCCCGACGCCCCAACCGCGGCCCCAGCGGGGTGTCTCAGTCGCGCGGCGGCGGGGCGTCGACGAGCTCGACGTACCCGGGCATCGGGGCTCGGCCAGCAAGTCTCAGGACGCGGACCGGGGCCTGTTCGCGCAGACTACGGGTGTCGCGTACGGCGTCGTTGTAGAAGCGACGCGCCATGGAGACGCGGTCGGTGGCGTCCTCCAACTCGGCGCTCAGGTCGTCGGGTAGGGCGTCGGTGTCGACCCCTGACAGCACCACGCCGAGGGTATTCTCCGCGAGTTCGGCTTCGGGTCCGGTGTGGTCGTCGGGAGGGCCATCGGTGTCAGCGTGACGGCGGTGGTCCGGGTATGGCGCGGGGTCCGGCCTGGTGATTGCGCCCGGCGGGTGGGCCCGGGCGGCGGCGAGGACCCGCGCGAGCCGTTCTGCCACGGCCGGATCCCGCTCTGAGAGTTCGCGGACGACGGCGGCGGCGACGGTGTGCCGCCGCTCCAGGGTCCCGGCCAGGGCTGCGCGGGCGAGGTCTGTGCGGATGTGGAGCCGGTCCAGCCGGTGCGCGGTGAGATACGCGGTGAGCAGCGCGCCGAGTGCGGCGATGGTGACGACGACGAGGACGACCAGCTCAACGGACACGGAGCGTCTCCCCCGGCCCGCGGATGGTTTCGTAGACGCGCACCACCCTGTCGGCGACGACAGGCCAGTCGTACTCTCGGACCGCCTCTCGACCGCGGGCACAGAGGTGGGCGCGGCGCGCGGGATCGGTGAGGACCCTCGTCAGCGCGGCCGCGAGGTCGCCTGGGTCACCCACCGCAGCGAGTTCTCCGCAGTCACCGTCCCGCAGGACCCGGCGGAACGCGTCGAGGTCGGAAGCCACTACGGCGGTCCCGGCGGCCATGGCCTCCACCAGGACGATGCCAAAACTCTCGCCCCCGGTGTTGGGAGCGCAGTAGACGTCCGCAGCGGCGAGGACCGCGGCCTTGCGGGTGTCGTCCACTCGGCCGAGGAACTCCACGTCCATCCCCGCGGGCAGTCGGGCGCGTAGAGCCCGCTCGTCCCCGTCACCCATGATCCGCAGGCGCAGGTCCGAGACGTCCAGTAGGACGGTCGCGAGCGCTGCGGCGAGCACACCCATCCCCTTCCGGGGTTCGTCGTATCGGCCGAGGAACGCCACGGTGGGTGCGTCGGTCGGCTCCGCTGAGGTGTCGACGTTGTCGAACGCGGCCACGTCCACCCCGTTGGGGATCTCCACGGCGTCAGAGCCCAGTGCCTCCATCTGCCAGCGCCGGGCCAGGGACGACACCGCGATCCTCCCCCGGATCTTCTCGAGTAGCGGGGCCAAGACGCCGTCTGCGGCGCCGAGGATCATCGACCCGGTCGTGGACGTGTGGAACGTCGCCGTGATGGGGCCGGAGGACATCGCCAGCGCGAACATTCCGACACCCGGCGCGTTGGGTTCGTGGATGTGCAGGATGTCGAGTGGTTGCTCGCGGAGCCACTGGCGGGTGGCTCGCCAGGTCGCGGGGCCGAAGCTGAGGCGGGCGACGGACCCGTTGTAGGGGATCGGGACGCCCGGCCCGGTCAGTGTCATCCCGGATATCGGCGCGCTACCGGGGCTGCCCGGGGCGAGGACGCGAACAGAGTGGCCGCGTCGACGCAATTCTTCCGTGAGATCCACCACGTGGGCCTGGACGCCTCCCGGGGCGTCGAAGGAATAGGGGCAGATCATGCCGATGCGCACGGCGAGATCAGCCCTCGATCCGCGCGCGCCGGTCGGCCGGCAGGTCGTCCAGCCACAAGGGCTGGAGCATGTGCCAATCAGCGGGGTGCCGGGCGATCCCCTCCGCGAAGAGGTCCGCCATCGACTGCACGGCCGATTCGACCCCTCCGGAGACATCGATGGGCGGGGTTATCCGCACCCGCATCGTCTCCTCGTCGGAGTACCAGAACTGCGCGACCAGCAGGGGCGCGCCGGTCTCCACCGCGAGCCGCGCAGCTCCAGCTGGCATGCGCGTCCGCTCGCCGAAGAACGTCACGGGCACCCCGGTGCTGCGCAGGTCCCGCTCCCCCGGCAGGCAGACGATCCCGCCCCCGGCGAGAAACTCGCGCAGCGCATCCAGCGGCGGGGTGGAGCCGCCCGTGTGCGGATAGATCGTGAAACCCAGGCCTTCGCGGAATTCCAGGAAGCGCTGGTACAGCGACTCCGGTTTCAGCCTCTCGGCGACGGTGGCGAACCCGCCGTAGCGGTGCGCCAGCCAGGTCCCGCCCAGGTCCCAGTTGGCCGAGTGCGGCAGTGCCACGACGACGCCGCGCCCCTGCGCGAGGGCGGCGTCGAGATGCTCGACCCCTGCTATCGTCCGATCCATCTCCCGCGCCACGGCCTCCCGGTCCATCGAGGGCAGGCGGAAGGCTTCCCGCCAGTAGCGTGCATAGGACCTGAGGGAGTCCCGGATCAGCTGGTCGGGGACCTCGGCCGGGGCGACTCCCAGCACGCGGGCGAGGTTTCTACGCAACTGCGAGTCCGGCCCCTGCCTGCGCGCGGCGAAATCTGCGCCTGCGCGGAAAGTCGCCCGGGCGACCGGCTCGGGCAGGGCGCGCACCGCGGCCCATCCGGCCGCGTAGCCGAGGTCGGACAGGCGCTCGCCCAGCGTGCTCATCGGTCTCCCACCGTGGGGGCGTCGGCTCGCGCCACCCGTTCGAAGTAGTCGGTGCGCCCGCCCCACACCCGCTGGATGATGGTGATAAGGCTGCCCAGTGCGACGGCGGTGAGGCCCACCTCGAGCGCCCACGGCACCCCCAGCCCCTCGAGGCCAGCGCCGAGCAAAATGAGTACGAGACGATCAGCCCGCTCCATGAGACCGCCCGGCGTGCGGAGCCCCCCCGCGTCGGCACGGGCCTTGGAATACGACACCACCTGGGAGAGAACCAGGCACGCCAAGACCATCACGAGCGCGTACTGCTTGTCAGGCTCGTCGTGAACCAGCCACCACACCAGGGACGCCAGGATCACACCGTCCGCGACACGGTCCGAGACAGCGTCGACAAGGGCTCCGTAGGGTGAGCCGCCGCCGCTCGCGCGGGCGACCGCACCGTCTACCAGGTCGAAGAGGGTGCACAGCGCGATGACGATCGCACCGGCCACGAGATGACCGGGCCCGAACAGTGTGATCGCGGCCAGGCAGGTGAGAAGTAGGCCGGTGAGGGTGATCCCGTTGGCGGTGACACCTGTGCGGACCAGGAACGCCGCGAAGGGGTGGGCCACCCTGGTGACTCCCGACCTTCCGTACTCGCTGAGCATTCGTCTCCCTGTTTACCTCGAGGTGTGGTCCGGTCCGGACACCGTGGTGGATCCGGACGCAGTACTGGACCACGCCTCGGCGAGCAACTGCCGCGTCTGGCGGAGGAGCTGCGGAAGCACCTTCGTTCCGCTGGTCACGGTAATGAAGTTCGCGTCGCCGATCCAGCGCGGCACGACGTGTTGGTGCAGATGCTCGGACAAGGACCCGCCGGCCGCACCCCCCAGGTTGAGCCCCACGTTGAACGAATCCGGGTTCGAGACTGCCTTGATGACCCGGATCAGGTGCTGCGTGTAGGACATGAGTTCGCGGGACTCGTCGTCGTTGAGATCCTCCAGGTCCGCCACTTTGCGGTACGGCACCACCATTGAGTGACCCGGGTTGTACGGGTACAGGTTCAACACCACGTAGACATGGTCACCGCGGGCGACCATCAGCCCGTCCTCGTCGCTCATCTTCGGGATGTCGAGGAACGGCTCCCCGGTCATCCCCTCGGCCGGCTCGGGGCGTGGCTCGGCGATGTACGACATCCGGTAGGGGGCCCACAACAGCTGAAGGCGGTCCTCCCCGACACCGAACTGGCGGTAGACCTCTGTCGCGGGCGGATCTCCGGCCGTCACACGCGCTCCGCGGTCGGTACATCGTTGCGTCGTGAGTTGATCCAGTAGGAGATCTTGTCCATCGCCGCGTTCCGGGAGACCCCGTTCAGTTGGGTGCCGTCCGGGAACCGGAAGCTCACCGCGCCCGCCTCGACGTCCCGATCGCCGGCCAGGAGCATGAACGGGACCTTGCCTGTGGTGTGGTTGCGGATCTTCTTCTGCATACGTTCGTCGGAGGTGTCGAGCTCGGCGCGGATGCCCCGCCCTCGCAGCTCGTCGATCACGTCCTCAAGGTGCTTCTCATGTGACTCCGCCACAGGGATTCCCACCACCTGCACGGGTGCCAGCCATGCCGGGAACAATCCGGCGTAGTGCTCGAGCAGGACCGCGAAGAACCGCTCGATCGACCCGAAGAGTGCCCGGTGGATCATCACGGGTCGCTTCTTTGTGCCGTCCGCGGCGTTGTAGGTCAGGTCGAACAGCTCGGGCAGGTTGAAGTCCAACTGGACCGTCGACATCTGCCAGGTCCGACCGATCGCATCTCGTGCCTGGACGGAGATCTTCGGACCGTAAAAGGCCGCCCCGCCCGGGTCCGGCACGAGTTCCAGCCCGGAATTGGTGGCCACGCGTCGTAGCGTATTCGTGGCGCGTTCCCAGATCTCGTCACCGCCGACATACTTCTCCGGGTCCTTGGTGGACAACTCGAGGTAGAAGTCCTCGAGCCCGTAGTCCCGCAGTAGCGAGATGATGAAGGACAGGACCGAGGCGATCTCGCCCTCCATCTGGTCCTCGGTGCAGTAGATGTGAGCGTCGTCCTGGGTGAACCCGCGGGCGCGTGTGAGCCCGTGGATTACACCGGACTTCTCGTACCGGTAAACGGTGCCGAACTCGAACATGCGCAGCGGCAGTTCGCGGTACGAGCGACCTCGGGAGTCGAAGACCAGGTTGTGCATGGGGCAGTTCATGGGTTTGACGTAATAGTCCTGCCCCGGCTTGGTCTCCTTGCCCTCGGCGTCGAACTCCGCATCGAGGATCATCGGGGGGAACATCCCCTCCGAGTACCAACTCAGGTGCTGCGACTTGCGGAACAGGTCGCCCTTGGTCACGTGTGGAGTGTTGACGAGCGAGTACCCGGCGGCGAGGTGACGCTTGAGCGAGTGCTGCTCCATCTCATTGCGGATGATCCCGCCGCGGGGATGAAACACGGGGAACCCGGACCCGATCTCGTCGGGGAAGCTGAAGAGGTCCAGCTCGGTCCCGAGCCGGCGGTGGTCGCGCTTCTCCGCTTCGGCCAACCGATCGAGGTAGGCGTCCATGGCCTCGGTGGTCTCCCAGGCCGTGCCGTAGATCCGCTGGAGTCCTGCGTTGGACTGATCGCCCCGCCAGTAGGCCGCGGACGAGCGGGTGAGAGTGAACGCGGGGATGAACTTGGTGGTGGGCGTGTGCGGACCGCGGCACAGATCGGACCAGATGACCTCACCCGTACGGGGATTGAGGTTGTCGTAGGCGGTTAGTGCGCCCGCGCCGACCTCCATGATCTCGGAATCCTCCAGCGCGATCGCCCCGTCGGCGTCGCCGGCGTCCGCCCGGCCCTTGTCCTCGACCAGTTCGAGCTTGTACGGCTCGTCAGCCAGCTCGGCGCGGGCCTCGTCGAGCGAGGAGTACTCGCGCCGTGAGAAACGCTGGCCGGCCTTGATGATCTTCTTCATCCGCTTCTCGAGGTCCTTGAGGTCCTCGGGTGTGAAGGGCTCGGCCACTTCGAAGTCGTAATAGAAGCCGTTCTCGATCGGCGGCCCGATCCCCAACTTGGCCTCGGGGAACTTATCCTGCACCGCCTGGGCGAGCACATGTGCGCAGGAATGTCGGATCACCGATCGGCCGTCCGAGGAGTCGGCCCGCACGAGTTCGACCTCGGTGTCGGTCTCCGGCGCCCAGGACAGGTCCCGCAGTGCGCCGTCCGGATCCCGCACCACGACAACCGTGTCCGGACCGCTGCGCGACTGCAGCTCTCGCTCGGCGAGGATCTTGCCCGCCGGTTCGCCGGCCGGGACGACGGTGGTCACGGGGGTCGCCCTCGTCACGTCGACATCGGCTTCCGGAATGCGGTTCTCGGACACGGGGGGCGATCTCCTCGGCAGTGGACGTCGGGTGACAGTGGGCCACCCGGGTTGACGCCGGTCCGCGCAACGGACCGGGCCGGTCCATGCTACCCGGGCCCTTCCGGAACCCCGGAGCTCGCCGCAGCGATGCGCCCTGGATGCGGGTCGACATCTGGTCCGACGTCATCTCGTCCTCCGGACGTCGAGGTCGAGGTGGTGTGGGGAGCCCAAGGGCTCACACCCTGGGCCCGACGGTTCGTCAACGCAAGAACCCCTCCCGAGGTCGCCGGGAGGGGTTCTTGTCGTGATCGTGGTCCTAACTGGGTTCGAACCAGTGACCTCTCCGGTGTGAACGGAGCGCTCTTCCGCTGAGCTATAGGACCTCGCGTTCCCAGGACACTTCGCCCGGGCACCGGAACACTGTAGCAAGGCTGTCGCGCCTGCCCAATTCCGGCCTTGAGGGGCGCGTGAACGAGGCGTCCGCGGGGCCCCACCTCGCCGGTCAACGGGCCCGCCGGGTGCGCTTCTCGTGCGCTGGTGGAGCCGGACACCGCACAGATCGGCGCCGGGCACCGGTGTTCGACGGTGGATCAAATAGGACGTTTCGCCAGCTCACACTCCATTTCTGACCCCGGATTTGTGTTCGCCGAATGTCGTCGACTAGTGTTCATTCTCGCAACGCGGTGAGCAAGAGCGAACTGCAGAGCAGTGCGGATGTGGCGCAGCTGGTAGCGCATCACCTTGCCAAGGTGAGGGTCGCGGGTTCGAATCCCGTCATCCGCTCGGAGGGATCGAGGAGCCAGGACGTCCTCACCAGGCTCGATACCTTTGCGGTGGAGTGGCCGAGTGGTGAGGCAGCGGCCTGCAAAGCCGTCAACACGGGTTCGATTCCCGTCTCCACCTCCACGTCCGGACTCGTCCGGACGGTGACGCCCGCGCGATTAGCTCAGCGGGAGAGCGCTTCCCTGACACGGAAGAGGTCACTGGTTCAATCCCAGTATCGCGCACCATGAGAAAGCCCCGGCCCCGGCCGGGGCTTTCGTCATTTAAGGGCGTACTGCCGCCCATTCGGTACCGCAGCGTACCCCCGGCGTGATGTCATTCGAGGATCATCGGGGTATGTCAGTCACGCCCAGACTCCACCATTCGACGACGGTGGACCATTCCGATGCCGCCAGCATGCGTGGCAGGGTCGTCGACTTCCGTCACACCACGGGGGTTCTCGCGGACCTACGGCGCACAGGGTACGACACGTTCGAGATCACCCTCGTCCTCGGTGGCGGCGACGACTCGGAGAGGCGCGTGTTCTCAGGGGTGCGTGCGGGCGAGAGTCTGCACCTACACGCCTGAACGGCGCCTTATAGGCTCGTGGTGTGACCGTACGACTGGTAGACGCCACTCGGGCCGACCTCGACACGATCTCGGCGCTGGCGGCCCGGACTTTCCCGCTGGCGTGCCCGCCGGAACTGGCGACCGAGGAGATCGGTGCATTCATCGCCGAGCACCTCAGCCCGGAGGCGTTCAGGGCTCACTTGGACGCGCCGGGGCACGATCTCCTGATGGCGCGCGAGGCGGGTGGTGACATTGTGGGGTACGTCCTGCTCATCGCCGGCACCGAGATGGACGCGACCTGCGCGGACCAGCTCGTCCACCAGCCCACGGTGGGGATCAGCAAGTTCTACGTCTCTCCCGACCATCACGGTGCGGGGATCGCGTCCGAGATGCTCGCCGAGGTGTGCCGGCGGAGCAAGGCCTCGGGCGCCCAGAGCATGTGGTTGGCAACCAACGTCGCTAATGCCCGGGCTCGCAGGTTCTACGTCAAGCACGGGTTCGTGGTCCGCGGTCACCGGATCTTCGACGTGGGCGGGGTCGCCAACACCGACGTCGTATACGAGCTGACGCTCTGAGAGACGCCCTGCCGATCAACCCCCGACGGTCTCGAAACGCGACAGCGCGAGGAGCCGAGATGTCGCGCGCAGGTACTTCTTCCGGTAGCCACCGGCGATCATCTCGTCAGTGAAGATCTCATCCAGTTTGTCGCCGGAGTTGCGCACTGGGATTCCCGCGTCGTAGAGCCGGTCCGCGAGGACGACCATACGCAAAGCTATCGACTGGTCCGGCAACGGCGCGACCCCGCGAAGGCAGACCCTGGTGACGCCGTCGACGAGGCGGTTGTACTTGGACGGGTGCAGTGTCGACAGGTGCTGGCACAGGGCGTTGAAATCGTCCAGTGTTGCACCAGGCACCGCAGACGCGTCGGCCTCGAGCTCGGTGTCGCTCATTGGGTCCGGCGCGGGCGGGAGATTCCGGTGCCGGTAGTCGGGCCCGTCGACCCGGATCGACTCGAAGATCCCCGACATCTTGCGGATCTCCCGCATGAAGTCCTTGGCCGCGAACCTGCCCTCCCCCAGCTGCTCGGGCAACGTGTTGGACGTGGCCGCGACACTGACCCCGGCGGTGGTGAGCTCGGCGAGCAGGCGAGACACCAGCATGGTGTCACCCGGGTCGTCGAGCTCGAACTCGTCAATGCACAGAACGGAATGTCCGGAGAGTTCCTCAACCGCCCGGTTGAAGCCGAGTGCACCCACAACATGGGTCAGCTCGACGAATGTTCCGAACGCCTTGGGCTCGGGACACGTGTGGTAAATCGACGTCAGTAGGTGGGTCTTGCCCACGCCGAATCCGCCATCGAGATAAATGCCGGTCCCCTGGACCGGCTTGGGGCGCCTGCCGAAAAGCCCTTTCTTGGGCGAACGGCGGGCCACCACTGTCTCTGCGAACTCGCGGCACGCCTTGACAGCGGCGGCCTGCGACGGCTGTGCGGGGTCCGGAATGTAGGAGTCGAAACTGACGTCGTCGAACATCGACGGCGGAACCATCTGTGCCACGAGCTGATCGGCGGGGACCACCGGGGTGACGTCAACGAGGCGAGAGACCATGCGCAGAGCCTATCGTGGGGGCATCCGGCGGCAGAACAGAAGGAGTCCGAGGTGCACACGACACGACTCACCGTGCTCGACGACGACCCGGCGTCCCTCGACACCTTGTGGGCGGCGCTAGACCCCGAGCCGGGCCTGGCCGTGCCGTGCATCCGGGCAGTGATGATCTCCTCCGTGGACGGCACCACGACAGTCGACGGGCACAGCGGCGGCCTAGGCACGCCGACGGACAAGCTCGTCTACGACGCGATGCGGGCCCGCGCCGATCTG
This sequence comes from Dietzia sp. ANT_WB102, assembly GCF_008369165.1. Lineage (NCBI taxonomy): Bacteria > Bacillati > Actinomycetota > Actinomycetes > Mycobacteriales > Dietziaceae > Dietzia > Dietzia sp. ANT_WB102. The sequence goes on along the minus strand of NZ_VOBA01000001.1, from coordinate 2,269,411 downwards.
ATCCTGGTGGGCTCGGGAACCGTCCTCGCCGAGGACTACGGCCCCGCCCGGACCTCAGCCGTCTGGGCGGACAGGCGGCCCGGTCCCCCGCCCGTGGTCCTGGTGCTTTCCCGCAACCTGAGCGATGCGGTGATCGAGCACTGCGCCCGCACTGGCAACGGTCTGCAGGTGCTCGCCGCACACGGGGTGCCCGCCGACCGACTTGAGGAAGCCCGTGAGCAGGGGGTCACGGTCCACGTCCTCGACCCGGGGCCGCTGCGCTCCTCGATCCGGTCGATCGCCTCGCATTTCGGTGCCAACGAAGTGGCGTTCGAGGGCGGTCCGCGGCTGCTCGGTGCGCTCCTGCGCGAGGGCGCTATCGACGAACTCATCTTGTCGGTGGCGCCCGAACTCATCGTCGGGGGCGACGATTCCTCGCTGGCAACGGGCCCCGTAATCACCCGGGTTCCGATGCGCGTCGCCGCAGCGTTCACATGCCCTCGCGGTGGGCTTTACACCCGCTGGGTGATCTCCAGGAACGACGGGTGAAGGGCCCTTCAGTTCGGCGGATCCGGCGTGTCCGAGCATTCGGTGCGGGGCTTGCGGCCGTGACCGTCACGATGGCCGCGTGTGCTCCGCTGCCCGCGACGGGACCGCGACTGGCAACCGGGGACGGTCCAGGGTACGAAGCGGGGGGCAACGCGATCCCGGACACCGCAGATCGCCCGGACTGGCTCGCGCCGCGTTCCGATCTGGCGTGGAGGTCCTGCGCGGGCGGCCGCGCCCCCGGGATCCCGGAGGCCACCACCGTCGAGTGCTCGCTGCTCGGGGATACCCCCGTCGTGCGACTCACTTCGACCGTCACACCGGCCGATGCGGCGCCCCTCGTCGTTGTCGCTGGACCCGAAACACCAGCGGAGACCATCGCCGCCCGGCTCGCCTCCTCCGGCCCCGAACTTGTCGACGCCAGGCCCCTGGTCGTTGTCGACCACCGGGGACGGACCGGGCCCGCAGGTGCGTGCCTTTCGTTCCCTGCACGCCGAACGCTTGACCAGTTGGCGGACCGGGGTACCGACCCCGGATCGCCAGAACTGCGCGGCGACCTCGCTGACACTTCGCAGTCCTGCACGGACCAGCTCCAGGGTCGTGAACTGCAATTCGGCTCCGCTGGCGCCGCCGAGGACCTCGAACGGCTCCGTCTCCAATGGGACGTTCCCGGACTGGCCCTGATGGGGATCGGCACCGGTGCCCGGACCGCACTGGCGTACGCCAGCACGCACCCCGGCCGGCTGTCCCTGCTGGTGCTCGACTCCCCCGCCCCCGCCGGCGGGGACCAGGAGACACACGCCCGCGCCGCACTCGACGGCTCCGACGCCGCGCTGCGGCTCTGGGCCGCGTCGTGCACCCGAGCAGAGTGTGGACCGGGGGATGCCGACGAGAAGGTGCAGGCCGTGACGCGTGCGCTGGACCGCGCCCGCGATCCCGGCGCGACGGTACCGGCGGCGCTGTTGTCCGACACGATCCGCTCCGCGTTGACTGACCTGTCCGGCGCGTCCGCCGCCGACCCCTCGCGGGGAGACGCCCTCCTGGGGGACCTGGTGGCTGCCGCTCCGGGTGAGATCCCGACCAGCGTCCGGGACCGAGCCGCCGATATCGCCGGCACATCGCTCCCCTACGTGGCCGGCTGCTCGGACCTGGCTCAACGGGTACCGGTCAACCGCGTGGAGGAGCTTCGGGCCGAATGGGCGCAGACCCCTCCGTTCGGGGAGATCCTGGCTGCTCAACTGTCCGCATGCTCCACCTGGCCCGTGCCCGGCGAATCCCCGGTGGCCCTGCCCCCCGACGTCCCGGTACTGCTGCTCGGCGGGATCGCCGACCCGCGGGCCGGGGCAGCCGCACTTGAACCGACCGCCGGCGCGCTCACCGCCGCCGGAGCCGCCGAGGTGCGGTCCGTGACCTGGGGCGCCCCCGGGTCACGGGTGGTCCTGCACTCCGACTGCGCCAGGACGGCGATCGTCGCCTTCCTCGATGATCCCAACGCGGCCGAGGAACTCACGGCCTGCCCGTCCTGATTGACCGGGGCGCCTCGCTCGACCGGACGAGCGCAGGCGGTACCCTGCCAGGCGTGCCGCTGCCCACCCGAAGTACGACGACCGTGACCCGCGTCCTCGCCCACGTCTTGTGGCCTCTGGCGATCATGACCGTCATCCACCGCGTCCTGATCAAAGCCGTCAACGGTTCCATCACGAACGACTTCGGAACCGTCTATGCCGCCACCAGGCGTTTCCTGGGCGGTGAGCCGGTGTACACCGAAAACCTGCTCACGGTCCAACCGCACTACCTCTACGCCCCCAGCGGCACGCTCGTGCTGTCACCGTTCGGAATGATCGGTGACTACACCCTGGCGCGGTGGCTGTTCATCCTCATCAACACTGCAGCGATTATCGCGGCACTGTGGCTGCTCATGCGACTGTTCGACCTCGACGTCCGGTCGTTCGCCGCCCCCGCCATCCTGTTGGCGGCGTTCTGCACCGAAGCCGTCAGCAATACCCTCGTCTTCACCAACGTCAACGGCGTGATCTTCCTTTGCCAAGTGACGTTCCTCTACTTGCTGCACCGACGGCGCCTGTGGTGGGCAGGCGCGGCCCTCGGTCTGTCCCTGGCCATCAAACCGATGCTCGCCCCTTTGCTCGTCCTGCCTCTGATTCGCAAGCAGTGGCAGCCCTTCGTCACGGCGGCCGCGATTCCCGCGGTCGCCATGGCCGCGGGCTGGGCCCTCACTGTCGACGCGCGCAGTTACCTTGGCACCACGCTGGTGTACATGGGTGAGGTCCGTGACTACTACAACAGTTCGATCGCTGGGCTGGGCCTCTACTACGGTGTCCCCGAGCCACTCATCCTGGTGGCCCGCATCCTGGTCGTGGTGGCGACCCTCGTCGCAGTGTGGCTCCTGATGGACTACCGCCACAACAATGAGGTGCTGTGGTTGGCCACCACCTCTGGGGTCGTGCTCACCGGGGTGTTCCTGGTCTCGACACTCGGGCAGATGTACTACTCGATGATGCTCATCCCCCTCATGCTTACCGTCGTGTTGGACAAGTCTCTGGTGCGAAACTGGCCGGCGTGGCTCGCGGCGTACGGCTTCTTCACCCTCGACTTCTGGGAGTCCGCTCGCTGGCCGTACTACGGACGACTATTGGAGTTCGCCCACCCGACCCTGGGGTGGATGCTGCTACTGGCCACGATCGTCGTGGTGTTGCTGTGGCGCCGCACCGACCCCCACCGCCATGAGCGGATCGCACCGGCTCCCGTGTCGGCGTAGCCTGCGGACATGAGTAAGCCCACCGATACCCACACCCCCCGGCCGGACTTCACGTTGGATGACGCCGAGTGGCGTCGCCGCCTCAGCCCGGAGGAATACCAGGTACTACGGCAGGCCGGGACCGAGCGGCCCTTCACCGGCGAGTACAACGAGACCATGACCGAAGGCGTGTACCGCTGCCGCGGTTGCGGCGCGGAGCTATTCCGCAGCGATGCCAAATTTGCGTCCAATTGCGGCTGGCCCTCGTTCTTCACCCCACTCGCGAACGACGCCGTCATCGAGCGCACCGACAGCTCGCTCGGCATGACCCGCACTGAGGTGATCTGCGCCAATTGCCACGGCCACTTAGGCCATGTGTTCGCCGGCGAAGGCTACGGGACCCCCACTGACCTGCGGTACTGCATCAACTCCCTGAGCATGACACTGGAGACGGTCGAGGACTGAGCTCGCCGAGGGCGAGAAAGACGAGAGGGCCGCCCGGGACACGTCCCGGTCGGCCCTCTCGTGTGTGTTGACTGTCAGTTGAGACGCACGCCGTCGCAATGCATCGAAGCTCAGGGCAACGCGGCGGCCAACTGTTCGGCGGTGACACGCGGCCCGGTGAAGAACGGGATCTCCTCGCGCACGTGCCGACGGGCCTCGGTCGCGCGCATCTCGCGCATGAGGTCGACGATGCGGTCGAGCTGCGGGGCCTCGAAGGCCAGGATCCATTCGTAATCCCCGAGTGTGAAGGCCGGCACGGTGTTGGCTCGCACGTCCGGATACTCGCGGGCCGCGCGGCCGTGCTGGGCGAGGATCTGGCGCCGTTCCTCGTCGGGCAGCAAGTACCACTCGTAGGAGCGCACGAACGGGTAGACGGAGACGTAGGCGCCAGGCTCCTCCTCGGCGAGGAACGCCGGGATGTGGCTCTTGTTGAACTCTGCGGGGCGGTGCAGTGCGGTGTTGGACCAGTAGGTGGTGCTGGCCCGGCCAAGGATGGTGGTGCGGCGGAACTCGTTGTAGAACTGCTGGAGGTCCTCGATGTGCTCGGCGTGGGTCCAGAACATGAAGTCGGCCTCGGCGCGCAGGCCGGAGATGTCGTACAGGCCCCGGACCACCACGTCCGTGCCGTCGTAGCGGGCGAGGAACGTCTCGAGGTCCGCAGCGACCGCGGCCCGGTCCTCCCCGAGTTGACCCGGCGTCACCGTGAAAACGGAGAACATCAGATACCGCAGAGTCGAGTTGAGCTTCTTGTAATCAAGGCGTGCCATGGCTCAATCCTGCCACTTCGCGGCCAGTCGGCGGGCCGCGGCCCGTGCGGACCCGATGCAAGCTGGCACCCCCACGCCCTCGGTGGCCCCGCCGACGAGCTCCACGCCGGGCAGCCGCGCCGCCAGTTCGGCGCGCACCTCCGCGATCCGTGTGTCGTGCCCGGGGCCGATCTCGGCGAGGGCGTCTTGCCAGCGGCGCACTCGGGTGTGCAGGACCAACGGCGCGGAGCCACACAGATCCGCCAGTGCGGATTCGGCCATCCGTGTCAGGGCTGCGTCGTCGGAGGCGAGCACGTCGTCGTCGTCGAGCCTCCCGAATGACACCCGCACCAGGTGGCCCGGCCTGGAATCCAGGTGGGGCCACTTACGGCTGGTGAAGGTGATCGCCTTGAACGGAACATCCTCGTCAGTGGCCACCAGGACCCCGGAGCGGTCGGGCAGGTCGAGCGCCCGGTCAACTTCCAGCGCGACCACGGCCGAGGAGGCCGTCCGGATCCCGGACAAGGCCCGGTCCGCGGTGTCGAGTCCCCCGGCAGTGGTGAGGAGCGGGGCAGCGCGAGGAACGGGGACGGCGACGACGACGAGGTCCGCCTCCTCGACCCACGCCCCGCCATCACCTGTTACCGCCAACGAGTATCGCGAGCCGACCCGGTGGAGTGCGGTGCAGGTGGCGCGTGTGCGGACCAGCGCGCCCGAAGACCGGGCGAGGGCATCCACGAGCAGCCGATAGCCACCGTCGAGGGTGGCGAAGACCGGGCCAGGCCGGCGCTGCGCGACGAGTTCCCGGGCAGCGGCCGTGAGGTTGGGTGCCCCGCGGTCGAGTGCCTGCGCCAGCCCTGGGACCACCTGCCGCAGACCGAGCCCACTGCTGGGTGCGGCGTACACACCCCCGAGCATGGGGTCGACGAGCCGCGCCACGACGGCCGGACCGAATCGCTGCGAGACCAGAGAACCCAGCGGGACGTCACCTCCCGGCTCCCAGGTCAGCGGGAGGTCCGTCTCGCGGGCGGCCCGGGCCAGCTCCGCCGTGCTGAGCAGTCCCGACAGGGCCGTCACCTCGGAGGGCAAGCCCATCATCGTGCCGGCGGGCATGGGGACCAACCGGCCGCCGGTGAGGATCGCCGGCCCCAGAGTGCCGGGGTGACGCAGCGACCCGGTCAGACCGAGTTCGGTGACGAGGTCGCTCGCTTCGGGACGACGCGCGATGAACGCCTCGGCGCCGAGTTCCATGGGACCGGACGGGAAGTCGGCGGTGTGCAGGGCACCCCCCAGTCGCTCCGAGGCCTCGAGGACGGTGATGCGGGCGTCCGGGAGGTCGCGTGAGAGTTGGTAGGCCGCGGTCAACCCGCTGAGGCCGCCGCCCACCACGGCGATGCGTGGCCGCACCGCTACTTCCCGGTGAGTTCGTGGACGAGCTCCACCACGTGGGTCACGGCGCCGGGATCGGTAGTGGGCAGCACACCGTGGCCGAGGTTGAACACGTGACCGCGGGCGCCGACCTCACGCGCCCGTGCGCCCTCGTCGACGATCCGTCGGACCTCGGAGTCCAAGGCAGTCCGGTCGGCGAAGAGCATGGCCGGATCCAGGTTGCCCTGCAGGACCTTGCCTGGCACACGTCCGGCGGCGTCGTCCAGCGGAATGCGCCAGTCCACACCGACGACCTCCGGCCCGGCCTCTGCCATCGCCCCGAGTAGTTCGCCGGTGCCCACGCCGAAGTGCGTGCGTGGAACCGTCGAGATCACCTCGTCGGCGAAGATCCGCGTCGAGTGGGGCAGGACGTGCGAGCGATAGTCGCGCAGGCTGAGTGCACCGGCCCACGAGTCGAAGAGTTGGACCGCGTCCACCCCGGCGTCGATCTGCGCACGCAGGAACACCGTCGTCAGATCGGCGAGTTTCGCCATGAGCGAGTTCCACACGTCGGGCCGCGAGTACATCAGGGATTTGGTGTGCTCGTGGTTCCGGCTCGGGCCACCCTCGATGAGGTACGAGGCCAAGGTGAAGGGGGCACCCGCGAAGCCGATCAGCGCCACCTGCGGATCGAGTTCGGCCACCACCATGCGGACGGCCTGTTCGATCTTCTCGAGCCGGTCGGGGGTGAGCTCCGGCAACGCCGCGACAGCTGCTTCGTCGCGAATCGGCTCGGCTACCACGGGCCCGGTACCGGGGACGATGTCAATGTCCACGCCGGCGGCCGCGAGCGGGATGACGATGTCCGAGAAGAAGATCGCGGCGTCCACGCCGTGTCGGCGCACCGGCTGCAAGGTGATCTCGCAGGTCATCGCCGGATCGAAGCACGCCTCGAGCATGGTCGACCCGGCGCGCACCTTCTTGTACTCGGGCAGTGAGCGCCCCGCCTGCCGCATAAACCACACCGGCGTGTGAGGCGCAGCTGCTCCGGTCACTTCGTCGAGGTACGGCCCAGTCCCGACACGGCGGCCGGAGGCGATGCCCCCGGCGGGGTCGGCGGAGCGGGAGGTCGAGGACGCATCAGAGTTCAACACGTCCCCCATCGTCCCATGAAGCGGCCGCCGGGGCCGGTTAGCCCACCCGGGCAGGTGACGGCGCGCCTCCTCTGCCGACGTGGAGGCGGTCGCTAGCGTGACGTCCCGTGAGCACAACGGTCAATGACGGCGAGCCCGAGGTCTTCCGGGAGGCGGTCGAGTCGCTGTCACGACTCGAGGTCCGCCCCGAGATCTCGGTCGGCCCGATCCGCCCGCCGCAGCGGCTGGCGCCCTATAGCCACGCGCTCGGGGTCGAGATCATCCCGCCCTCCGGTGACGACGTCGCAGAGTTCTCCGACGGTGACGCCTTCGGCCGGCTCATCCTCCTCCACGATCCGACCGGCGACGACGCGTGGAACGGCACCCTGCGGCTGGTGGCCTACATCCAGGCAGACATGGAGGCCGCGTTGGCGGGCGATCCACTGTTGCCCCAGGTGGCATGGAGCTGGCTCACCGAGGCCCTCGGCGACCAGGCAGGGCCCTACACTTCGCTGGGTGGGACCGTGACCAGCACGGCGTCCGTTCGCTACGGGGACATCGCGGGGCCTCCCCAGTCTCACCAGCTAGAACTGCGTGCGTCGTGGACTGCTCTCGACCCGGACCTGACCGGCCACGCGGCCGCGTTTTGTACGACCCTGGCTCTCGCCGCCGGCCTCCCGCCGGTCGGCGTCACCGCTCTGCACAGGCGGTCGTGAGCGGGCGCCGCCGCGGCGAGCCCCCGGTCGGGCCACCGCCTCCACCGGCCGAGTACGAGTTCATCGACGACCTGCCAGCAATCGAGGCGGCCGTCGGCTCACTCGAGTCCTCCCCCGGTCCAATCGCCGTCGACGTCGAGCGCGCCTCGGGGATCCGGTATTCCGAGCGGGCCTTCCTGCTCCAGGTCCGCGCCCCCACCGGCCCCGCACTGCTGGTCGACCCGGAAACCGCGGGCCGGACCGTCGGTTCCCTCGCCGACACACTCTCGAGCCGACCCTTGCTTCTCCACGCGGCGAGTCAAGATCTGCCGTCGCTGCGCGAGTTAGGGGTGTCGCCTTCCTCGCTGGTCGACACCGAACTCGCCGGGCGCTTCCTGGGCACGGAGCGGGTCAACCTGGGCGCGATGATCTCGGAACACCTGGGAATCGGTCTGGCTAAGGCCCACTCCGCAGCCGACTGGTCTCGCCGCCCGTTGCCGACGGCGTGGCTAGATTACGCGGCCTACGACGTGCTCTTCCTCCACGAGTTGGCGGACGAGGTCCTGCCACTTCTCGATGATCTCGGTCGCCGCGACTGGTTCGATGCGGAGTGTCGGTACCTGGTGGAGGCGGGCCCGGCGCCCGCTGCGCCGGACCCATGGCGCCGGCTGTCCCGGCTGTCGACCCTGCGCGACGGGCGTCAACTGGCACGCGCCAGGGAGCTGTGGATGGCACGTGACCGGGTCGCCGCCGAGCGTGACATAGCACCTAAACGACTCCTGGGGGACGCGGCGATCGTCGAAGCCGCCAGGGTGGGACCGACGAGCCGATCGGCACTGCTGGCGATCGACGGTTTCGACGGTCCACACCGCAGACGCCTGGTCGGGGAATGGCTCGCCGCACTCGAGTGGGCCGACGGGCTAGGGCGAGCAGACCTGCCCTCCCGGCAGGGGCCGCCCACAGTGCATCCCCCGCACGCGTCGTGGAAGCGCAATGAGCCCGAGGCAGCGGAGTTGCTAGAGATCGCCCGAGAACAGATCGGCGGACTCGCAGAGGAGCTGGGTCTGGAGCAGGGACTCCTGCTCAAACCGTCGACGTTGCGGCTGTGGGTGTGGCGCGCCGCCACAAGCGGCCCCGGAGACGACACCGCCCTTCTCCACGACGTCCTGAGCGCCGAGAAGGCCCGCGACTGGCAGATCGAGCTGATCGCCGACCCGCTGCTCGAGGCGGTCCACCGATTCCGGACCGAGTCCTGACCCTGACCCACGGCACGGGGACAGCGGGTCAGGCTGGACCGGTGGGTCAGATCAGACGAGACCGGACGCTGCGGGCGATCCCCTCGGGGGTCAATCCGGCGTCGGCGAGGATCTCGCCCCTCGAGGCGTGATCGAGGAACTGCTGTGGTATCCCGAGCGCGATGCGATCGACTCGCACCGCCGCGGAATCGAGGCATGCGGACACTGCCGAACCGACACCCCCGTGCAGTCCGTTGTCCTCTACCGTGACGACTAGCCGGCGTCGACGGGAGGCCTCCACTATCGACGCAGGCACGGGGTAGACCCACCGTGGGTCCAGGACGTCCACGGAGACACCCCCGGCCTCGAGCTCGCGTGCCGCGGCGATCGCGGTCCCGACCAACGACCCCACCGCCACGACGAGGACCTCGGCATCACCGGGGCCGTACACGCGGTCCACTCCGTCCTCGGACGTGGCGAGGGCGGGTATCGGGTCACCCACCGACCCTTTCGGAAACCGGACGACGGTGGGGCCGTCGTCTATCGAGACTGCTTCGCGGAGTTCCTGCCGCAGGGTCACTGCGTCCCGTGGCGCGGCCACCCGCACTCCGGGGATGATGCCGGTCAGCGACAAGTCCCACATCCCATTGTGGCTTGCACCATCCGGACCGGTGACGCCCGAACGGTCCAGCACCATGGTGACCGGTTGGCGGAGCAGCGCGACGTCCATGAGTAATTGGTCGAATGCCCGGTTGAGAAAGGTCGAATACACGGCCACGACGGGGTGCAACCCGCCCAGGGCGAGCCCCGCGGCCGAGGCCACGGCGTGCTGTTCGGCGATACCCACGTCGTACATCCGGTCCGGGAACCGCTCCCCGAACGCCGCCAGTCCAGTCGGCCCCGCCATCGCGGCCGTGATGGCCACGACGTCGTCGCGCTCGGCGCCGATCGCACACAGCTCCTCAGAGAACACGGACGTCCAGTCCACCGAGGACGAGGGTGTCAGCGGCTTGCCGGTCTCCGGATCGATGACCCCGGTGGCGTGCATCTGGTCGGCCTCGTTGTTCTCGGCGTGGACATAACCCATCCCCTTCCGGGTCACAACGTGGACCACCACCGGACCGCCGAAGTCCTTCGCGAGACGAAGCGCGGCCTCTGTCGCCGCAAGGTTGTGGCCGTCAACCGGCCCCATGTATTTGAGTCCGAGGTCCGCGAACAACTCCTGCGGTGATACGACGTCCTTGACGCCTGCCTTGATGCCGTGGAGAACCGTGTAGATGGCCTTGCCCACGCGGTCCTTGCGGGCGGTCAGTGCGCTCTTCGTCCGGTCCATCGCCTTCTCGTACGCCGGCTGGAGCCTCAGAGCGCCGAGCCGCTCGGCGATCCCTCCGATGGTCGGCGAGTACGACCGGCCGTTGTCGTTGACGACGATCACCATGGGGCGGTCCTTGGCGGCGGCGATGTTGTTGAGCGCCTCCCATGCCATACCGCCGGTCAGCGCCCCGTCGCCGATGACGGTGACGACCGTCCTGTCGGTCTCCCCTCGCAGCGAAAATGCCTTGGCGAGCCCGTCCGAGTACGCCAGAGACGCCGTAGCGTGCGAGGACTCGACCACGTCGTGCTCACTCTCCGCGCGGCACGGGTAGCCCGACAACCCGCCGCGGGTGCGGAGACCGTCGAACTGATCCCGACGTCCGGTGAGGATCTTGTGGACGTACGACTGGTGACCGGTGTCGAAGACGATGGGGTCGCGCGGCGAGTCGAAGACCCGGTGCAGCGCGACTGTCAGTTCGACGACGCCGAGGTTCGGCCCGAGGTGACCACCCGTGGCCGCGACCTTGCGGATGAGGAACTCGCGAATCTCCCCGCACAGTCGGCCCAACTCCTCGGGGTCCAGCCTCCGGAGATCGGACGGGCCGTCCACCTGTTCGAGCACGCTCATTGCTGTCGACTGCCCCTTCCGTGACCGACACCCTGCTGGGTCGAATCGTCAGTCTACGGGCTGACGCCGCAAGGCCTCGCCCATGGGCGACCGTTCGGGCCCCGACCTGCGGCGCGTGCTCAGGGGCGGCGTGGCACGTCCAGCACGGCGATCCCCTCGACGTGATGGGTGCCCGGGAAGGCGGCCACGCCACGTAGGTCCGTGAGCGTCCACCCGGCGGCCACGAGAACGCCGATGTCGCGCGCCAGACTTGCCGGATCGCAGCCCACGTGGACGATCCGGGACGGACCGATGGCGGCCAGTCGCTGCATGACCGGTATCCCCGCCCCGCCACGTGGTGGGTCGAGAATGACGACCTCAGGATCAGTGTGCTCCCCCGGTCGGGTGTCGCGGTCCTCGAGGAAGGTCTCAACACGGGACCGCACGGTGCGAATTCCCCCGTCGGGCGTGTCACCGAAGGCGTGCGTCGCGCCTTCCACCGACGCTGACGCTGACTCCACGATCGTCACTCGTGCGTTCGGGATCTCCTCCCGCACCCCTGCCGCGAACAACCCGGCGCCGCCGTAGAGGTCCCACACCACTGGGGCGGCGGACAGTTGCGGCGTGTGGGACACCGCGGCGCGCACACCATTGCTGTAGTGGGTCGCGGCGGAGCGGTGTGCCTGCCAGAAGCCCGCGAGCGGCACCCTCCACTCATGGTCGCCTACTCGTCGCACGACGGTGGGCTCTCCGGTGACGATCTCCCAACCGGCGGCCCGCGAGTGACGCGCGCGGGCGCGGGTCGCTGCGGATTGCCGGGACCGGCCGCCCCGTCCACGCGGCGCGTCGTCGATGGCCGCGCGGGTGGCTATATGAACAGCCCCATCGTCACCGAGGACCCCCAGCACCTCGCGACCCGGACCGAACGAGGTCTCGGACACCGCCTGGCGAAGACGGGGGTCAGGCTGGCTGCACTGCTCGGCCACCTGATCCCGGGAGCGGGCCCTGCGCACCCCGGGCACCCCGTCGCGGCCGGTGATCCAGCGGGCGACGGTACGCCAACCCGTCGAGGCGGGATCCCCGGCGGGGACCTCGACGGCGACCGGTGCGTCCGGAAGATCGATCCGGCCGATCCTGGTCACCTGTTCGGTCAGGATCCGCCCGGCGTACCTGCGGGCCGCGTCGGCTGCGATGTGGCTCCAGTCGCAGCACCCTGCGCCGGCAGCTGCCGCCGGACACGCTGGTTCTACGCGGTCCGGGGAGGCCTCGATCACCGACTGCACCGTCCCTCGGCAGAAGGCGCGACCTGGGTCGTCGTCGATGTGGACATCGACGAGTTCTCCGGTGACACCGCCGCGACAGAACACCACTCGACCCTCGTGGCGCGCCACGAACTCTCCCCCGTGCGCGGGCCCCTCCACCCGCAGCCGCAGTACACGGCCCGTCCAATCGGTCGCTCGGTCCTGGGTCATCTTTCCTCCGGTCCACCCCAGCGTCCGACGATGGGTTCGTCGCGGGCCTGCTCCGCGCGGCCGTCCGAGGACGACAATTGCCACGGGACGCTGGTCACCATGACACCTCTCTCGTAGAGCAAGCGGGTCTTGAGCCGAAGTGCGCTCTGGTTGTGCAGCAACTGTTCCCACCAGTGGCCCACCACGTACTCGGGGATGTATACGGTCACCACGTCCCGAGGCGCCTGATCTCGCAATCGCTTGACGTAGTCCACCACGGGGCGGTTGATCTCACGGTAAGGGGACTCCACGACCTTGAGCGGGACCGAGATTCCGCGACGTTCCCACTCCCGTACCAGGGCCCTGGTCTCGGCGGTGTCGATGTTCACCGTCAGGGCCTCGATGGAATCGGGCCGGGCAGCCCGGGCGTACGCCAGTGCACGGAGTGTGGGCAGATGCAGCTTGGACACCAGGACAACACATCGAGTGCGGCTGGGCAGGACGACCTCCCACGAGGAGTCGTCGAGCTCGCGCGCAACCGAGATGTAATGCCGGTGAATGAGCCGCATCACCACGAACACCCCGGACATCGCCAGCACCGCTATGTAGGCGCCGGAGAGGAACTTGGTCGCCATGACGATGACCAGAACACCGGCGGTGAGGATGAACCCGACGGAGTTGATCGCCCGTGACCTGTGAATCCGCCGACGTACGGCCGGTGTGTGTTCATGTTCCAAGCGCCGCGTCCAGTGCCGGACCATTCCGAGCTGGCCGAGGGTGAAGGCGACGAAGACACCCACGATGTACAGCTGGATGAGCACAGTCACCTGAGCGTCGAAGGCGACGACCAACGCGACTGCCGCGATTGCGAGCAGGACAATCCCGTTGGAGAACGCGAGCCTGTCGCCGCGGGTGGCGAGCTGCCGTGGCAGGTACTTGTCCCGCGCGAGGACCGAGGCCAGCATCGGGAAGCCGTTGAACGCCGTGTTGGCGGCGAGCACCAGAATCAGCGCGGTGACCGCCATGACCACGTAGAAAGCGGGGGGCAGCCCCTCAAAGACAGGCTCGGCCAACTGGGCGATCATCGTCTTTTGCCAGTACCCCTCGGGAGCCCCGATCAGCTGGATTGCGGGCTGTTCCGCGATCCGTACCCCGAGCCGACCGGCGAGGGCGATGAGCCCGAGGAGGAACGACACCGCGAGAACCCCGAGCACCGTGAGCGTCACGGCGGCGTTGCGGGCCCGAGGCTTGCGGAAGGCGGGGACTCCGTTGTGGATGGCCTCGACCCCAGTCAGGGCGGCGCACCCTGAGGCGAAGGATTTGGCCACGACGAACGCCAGCGCGAGACCGACCACTTCACTCCCGCCCGCGGGGGCCAGCTCAAAGCCGGCGGATTCCGCCCGGAGGTCGCGGCCCAGGACCTCGACCTGGAGCAGGCCCCAGACGATGAGTGCCGTCATGGACGCGAGGAATGCATAGACGGGAATGGCGAACATTGCGCGGGATTCGCGCACTCCGCGCAGGTTGACCGCCGCCAGCAGGGCGATCGCCACGACGGCGAACGTCACCTCGTGGGACTGCACGAAAGGGATGGCGGAGCCGATGTTCGCGGCGGCGGCCGATATCGACACCGCGACAGTGAGGACGTAGTCGATGAGAAGTGCCGCACCGACCGCTAATCCTGCGCCGGGGCCCAGGTTGACGGTGGCGACCTCGTAGTCGCCGCCGCCCGACGGGTAGGCGTAGACGTTCTGCCGGTAGCAAGCGATGACGACGACCATGACCGCCGCCACCGCCAGTCCCACCCACGGGGTAAACGCGAGGGCCGACATCCCGGCGATCGAGAGAACGAGGAAGATCTCCTGCGGAGCGTAGGCCACAGAGGACAGCGCGTCGGAGGCGAACACCGGCAGCGCGATCCGCTTGCTCAGGCTCGTGGCACTGACGGTGTCGCTTCGGAAGGGACGTCCCACGAGCAGACGCTTTGCTCCCACTGAGACCTTCGAGATCCTGGACACCGACATATCGTAGGGCCCGCGAGCCGGACCGCACAGCGTCCGAGGGTATGAGTAGCGTAATCGTCACTGGCGCACGAGCGTGGGCCGTGAGGAGTGGGACTCGTCATGAGGGTCGTCGTCATGGGCTGTGGCCGCGTCGGGGCCGCGCTGGCTGTCGAACTCGACACCGCCGGCCACGACGTGGCGGTGATCGATCGAGAGTCGGCCGCGTTCGCCCGGTTGTCACAGGAGTTCTCAGGCCGGATGATCACCGGACAGGGCTTTGACCGAACGGTGCTCGCCGAGGCCGGACTCGAGGGGGCCGACGCGTTCGCTGCCGTGTCCTCCGGGGACAATTCCAACATCATCGCCGCGCGCGTGGCTCGGGAATCCTTCGGCGTCGAGCGGGTGATAGCCCGCATCTACGACGCCGGCCGTGCTGAGGTCTACGAGAGACTGGGGATCTCGACCGTCGCGACAGTCCCCTGGGCCACCAGTCGACTGGTCCGCTACATCACGGCCGGGTCAAGCCCCGTCGAGTGGCGCGACCAGACGGACTCCGTATCGCTCGTCGCTCTCAACCCGCCCACTGACTGGGTCGGGGTCACGGTCGACCGGCTCGCCGCCGCCGTCGGAGGACGTGTCGCGGCCGTCACCCGTTTCGGCGAGTGCCGACTGCCCGACGGCCAGATGCTCGTCCAGGCTGACGATGTACTCCACGTCGCCGTGCCATCGCAGTCGGTCCGGGACCTGGACGGCCTGCTGAAGGAAGGATCCCCCGATGCCTGATGGCCCGGTTCCCGACTACGCCGACGGGTCGGGATTGATCGTCGGCGCCCCGACCCGAACCGTCTACTCCGACACCATGAGCGTGGTGGTGGCCGGAGCCGGGGTGGTCGGGAGGTCGATCGCCCGCGAACTCGTGACGAGTGGCCATGACGTGACGCTGGTCGACAAGAGGTCCACGGTGTTCTCGGCCGACCCGGTCGACGGGGCGGACCTACAGGTGGGTGACGCCTGCGAACTCAGCGTCCTCGAACGACTGCGCCTCCAGGAGGCGGACGTAGTGGTGGCAGCTACCGGTGACGACAAGGCCAATCTGGTGGTGAGCCTGCTGGCCAAGACGGAGTTCGCCGTGTCCCGCGTGGTGGCCCGCGTCAACGATCCGCGAAACGAGTGGCTCTTCGATGAGCGCTGGGGCGTGGACGTGGCCGTGTCAACGCCCCGACTGATCGTCTCGGTCGTCGAGGAGGCGGTCTCCGTGGGAGACGTCGTGCGTCTGATGTCCCTGCGCCGTGGGGGCGCGAACCTGGTGAGTGTGACGTTGCCGGAGCAAACCCCGCTGGCTGGCCGTTCCGTGTCGCGCGTACGGTTTCCCCGCGATGCCGCTCTCGTGGCGATCGTGCGCGGCGGTCGGGTCATCGTCCCAGAACCTGACGTCCCGTTCGAACCCGGCGACGAACTGCTGGTGGTGGCACAGGAAGAGGTGGAAGCCGCTCTCAGCGACGTGGTTCTGGGCGGGTGACGGTCACGCCGATCTCCCGGCCGAAACTCCACCCGGGTGCCAGGGGGAGCTCGTCCCCGCTCCAGAAGCGGCCCGGGTCGTACCAGCTCGTCGACCCTGCAGGCAGAAGAATGCCCATCGCCTCCAGGGTGATTCCCACGACCTCCGCGCAGTACGCCGCCTCCATGCGCATCGCCGCCCCGGTATCGGGCCCGCTCGCGCGGCCACTTCCATTGCTGCTCGCTCGCTTCCCGCGAGCCGCCCACCGTCCCCGTGCCCACCTCGCGGTGAGGCGGCTCGCTGAAGGGAAGGACACCCCGTTCAGCCTGGCGATCGTCGCCAGCAACGCGTCCTCGCCGCTCTCACCGACCTCCGGGGAGATCTGACGGAACCACGCCCGTTGCCCGTATTGCCCGGTCCACTGTCGTACCGCGCTCTCGAGGTCGTGCAGTTGCACCCCCCGCTGTAGGCGGCCGGTCCACACGTCGGGCAGGGCACGACCCATCTCGGCGTGCCACAGCAACGGCGGCATGTCGTCCAGGACCACAGCGACACCAACGTGATTCACCGGTGCGTTGGTCACAGTCTGAATCATCCGGTCCGCTGTTGTCCGACCGCGAAACAGCCAGAGATCCCCGGTACGGGTGCGCTCCGCTGCAGCAGCCAAGGGGACGGTGTCGACGCTCATGCCGCGATCCTGCCAGGCGGTCGGGCTCGGGCCGCCTAGGCTCGTCCACATGGCTCCCAAGGGACGGCAGTGGCTCAAGGTGATCGGCGCGGCGGGGGTGGCCGGGGTCGCCGCCACCGGGATCTTGGCCGCCCGCGCCGAACGGCGTAGACGGTCCTACGAACCCGAGGAGATACGGGAGCGTCTGCATGAGCGCTACGCGAGGATCCAGGCCCGGCGCGACAGCGACTCCGACTAGCGATCCTGACTAGCCGGCCCGACTAGGGACAGGGACCGCGCCGGTCGGAGCCAGACGCGGCGAGCCGATATCCTGAGGGGACCATGCCGTCGTCCTCCACTTCCTCCCCCGACCTTCGCCGAGCCCGCCACGAATTGCTCACCCGACTCGACGACGTCGGCATCCTCGACGCGCACCGACTCCGGTCGCGGATACGCCGTGCCCGCGCCGACCACATCGACGACCTCGGACGTCGGATCGACGAGGCCGCCGAGCGCGTACGGCGCCGATCGGAGTCCATCCCCACCCCCGAATATCCCGAGAACCTCCCGGTCAGTGTCCGCAAGGACGAGATCGCTGAGGCGATCCGGGACAGCCAGGTGGTGGTGATCGCCGGCGAGACCGGCTCGGGAAAGACCACTCAAATCCCCAAGATCTGCCTGGAACTCGGTCGCGGGGTGAAGGGCATGATCGGTCACACCCAGCCCAGGCGGTTGGCCGCCCGTTCCGTCGCAGACCGCATCGCCGACGAACTCGGCGTGGAGATCGGCGGCCCGGTCGGTTCTGCCGTCCGCTTCGATGACCGCACGAGCCCCGAGACGGCGGTCAAGCTCATGACGGACGGAGTATTGCTCGCCGAGATCCGGCGCGACCGGCTGCTGCGAGCCTACGACACGATCATCATCGACGAAGCTCACGAACGCAGTCTCAACATCGACTTCCTGCTTGGCTACCTCAAGCAGATATTGCCCCGTCGTCCGGACCTCAAACTCATCATCACTTCGGCCACCATCGACCCGGAGCGTTTCGCGCGGCACTTCGCTGGCCCGGACGGGCGGCCCGCTCCGGTGATCGAGGTCTCAGGGCGCACCTACCCGGTGGAGATTCGGTATCGGCCGCTGCAGGTGGAACACGCCGGCAGGGTGGTCGACCTCGATCCGCTCGACGCGTTGGCCGACGCGGTGGCGGAACTCCTGCGTGAGGATACCGGCGATGTGTTGGTGTTCCTGTCCGGGGAGCGTGAGATCCGCGACGCCGAGGAGGTGCTGCGGGGGCGGAAATTCCGCAACACCGAAATCTTTCCGCTGTACGCCCGCCTCACCGCCGCCGAACAGCAGCGGGCGTTTCGCGCCCACTCCACGCGGCGGGTGGTGCTGTCGACCAATATCGCCGAAACCTCTGTGACCGTCCCCGGCATCCGCTACGTAGTGGACACCGGGTTGGCACGGATATCCCGCTACTCCACCCGGACCAAGGTCCAGCGCCTACCCATCGAGCCTGTGTCGCAGGCCTCTGCAGCGCAGCGAGCAGGGCGCTGCGGCCGTGTCGCCGACGGGATCTGTATCCGCCTCTACTCGGAGGAGGACTTCGACTCACGGCCGGAGTTCACCGATCCGGAGATCCTGCGAACGAACCTCGCGTCGGTGATCCTGTCCATGGCGGATCTGGACTTGGGGCCTGTCGACGACTTCCCGTTCGTGGAATCGCCGGACCGGAAGGCGGTCCGGGACGGGATTGCCCTGCTCTCCGAGCTCGGGGCGATAAGTGTCGATGACGGCGAGCGTCCGCGCCTGACCGAGGTGGGACGGGACATGGCTGCGCTACCTCTCGATCCGCGACTGGCCCGGATGGTGGTCGAGGGGCATCGGAACGGTTCGCTGGCCGACGTGTTGGTGGTGGTCGCGGCCCTGACCGTGCAGGATGTCCGGGAACGTCCCGCCGACGAGCGGGACAAGGCCGATCTGATGCACCGCCGGTTCTCGGACAAGACCTCCGACTTCCTCGGCTACCTCAACCTGTGGAGGTATATCACCGAGCAGCGCCGCGAGCTGTCCGGCAGCGCCTTCCGGAAGATGTGCAAGGCCGAGTACCTGCACTGGCTCCGCATCCGCGAGTGGCAGGACCTCAACTCGCAGCTCCGGAACATGTGTCGGGAGCGCGGGTGGCATCCCACCTCCGGACACGCAGGTGAGGATGACCTGCACAAAGCGATCCTCAGCGGACTGCTCACCAATGTCGGTATGCGCGACGAAGAAACCCGCGAGTTCCGGGGAACCCGAGGCATCCGGTTCCAGGTATTCCCCGGGTCGGACCTGGCCAAGAAGCCGCCGCGCTGGGTCATGGCATCGGAGCTCGTCGAGACGTCCCGATTGTGGGCCCGCGACGTCGCCAGGATCGATCCGGGATGGATCGAGCACATCGGGAGCCATCTCATCCGCACCCACTATTCCGAACCACACTGGTCGGACGCCCAGGGCACGGCGATGGCCTACGAGAAAGTGATGCTGCTGGGATTGACGGTCGTGGAAGCTCGGCGGATCCTGCTCTCCCGGGTCGACGCACCCCTCGCTCGCGAGATGCTCGTCCGCCACGGGATCGTGGAGAGACGCCTGCCCACTCGTGTCCCGGTGATTCGCGAGAACGCCGAGGCGGTGGAGCAGGCCCGTGAGCTGGAGACGCGGAGCCGCCGCCGCGACCTGGTGATCGACGACGACGCCCTGGTGGACTTCTATCTCGAGCGGCTTCCGGAGGACATCACCTCCGGGCGGCACCTGGAGTCCTGGTGGAAGAAGCATGGCCACCGAGATCCGGACGCGATCCGCCTGACAGCCGAGGATATCCGCACCTCAGAGGCGGCGCCGGACGCCACTGACTTCCCCCCGTTCTGGCGCCAGGGAAACTTGAGTTTCGAACTGCGCTACGCGTTCGACCCGGGCGTCGCCGCAGATGGGATCACGGTGCGCATCCCACTTCCGCAGCTCTCTTCGGTCACGACCGCCGGATTCGAATGGCTGGTGCCCGGGTTGCGGGAAGAGCTCTACACGGAGATGCTGCGCACCCTCCCGAAGTATCTGCGTCGTCTGTGTTCTCCGCCCGCGGAGTTCGCGCGGCTCTTGGCGGACGACGTCTCGCCCCGGTCCGCTCCGTTGTCAGTGGCGCTCGCACGGGCACTGTCTGCTCGGATCGGCACGACGGTCGATCCGCGCGAGTTCGATCAGGCCCAGTTGCCCGATCACCTCCGGATACGTTTCGAAGTGGTTGACGGCGAGGAGGTCGTAGCGTCTGGGACTGATCTCGCACTGCTGAGAACCCAAATGGTCGACAAGGTCCGTGCCACCCTCAGTGCTCGTCTCGTTCCGGACGATGGGCCTTACCGTGAGTGGACCGCCGACACCATAGGTGATCTCGAACCGTCCGTCACGGGCGTGGTTGACGGCGTTGAAGTCACTGTCTATCCGGCCCTGCGTGTCGGCGCGGAGGGCATCCACGTGGTGGCGTGTGCGACGGAGAAGGAGCGCCGATCCGCGCAGGCATCCGCGGTTCTCACCCTGATCTCGTCCGGACTCGTCTCAGCGTCGTCGATATTACGTGGTCGCCAGGTACAGCAGCGGCTCGCACTGACGCAGTACCCGTATGGCGGGATGGAGGCGCTGGTCTCCGACGCTTCGCTCGCGGCGTGCGGCCGGATCATTGCCCGCCGCAGGGGCGAGCCGGTTCTGACTGTCGCGGAGTTCGTCGAGTTGAAGGCCACCGCGAGGAGCGAGGTGCCCGGTGCAGTCGCCGCCGCGATCTCGTCCGCGGTGCCCGCGCTGGTTGCTGCGCAGTCGGTCATGCGCGGTCTGTCCGAGTCACCGGCCGACATCGCCGACGCGATACTCCCTTCTCTGGACTTCCTGGTAGGTCGGGGTTTCCTCGTCCGCCATCCGGTCGAGGTGCTTCCTCACCTGGAGCGACATGTGCAAGCCGTCGGCATCCGGCTGGAGCTCGCAGAGAAGTCTCCCGCACGCCACACGGAGCTCACTGCGAAGCTGAACCGATCCGAGGCAGTGGTGGAGGAGGCATGCGGGGCGTTGCGCAAGCGGCCGGGCGGAGCCCGGGTGATACGGGACCTGCGCTGGCTTCTCGCCGAATATCGGGTGGGCCTGTTCGCGCAATCACTCGGCACAGCCCGCCCGGTGTCAGCCGAACGGATCGATAAGGCGGTGGCGTCGGCGCTCGCGCCGCGGTCGTCCCGGTGACGTCGGTGGACTATCGGCTCGCGCGGCGCTCGCGGAGGGCGATGATTTCTCGTTCGAAGTCGTCGGCCGAGCTGAACTGCTTGTACACCGATGCGAAACGCAAGTAGGCGACTTCGTCCAGATCCTGGAGAGGGCCCAGGATCGCAAGGCCGATCTCATGGGCGGGGACCTCAGACACGCCGCCTGCGCGGACGGCGTCCTCGACCTGCTGTGCAAGGCGACGAAGGGCGTCCTCGTCCACCGAGCGACCCTGACATGCGCGCCGAACCCCGCGCACCACCTTGTCCCGGCTGAACGCCTCGGTGACCCCGTTGCGTTTGAGGACCGTCAGTAGAGGCGTCTCCAGCGTCGTGAATCGGTGGCCGCACTGGGGGCATTCACGTCGACGTCGGATCGCTTGACCCTCGTCGACCGATCGTGAATCGATCACCCGGGAGTCCTCGTGGTGGCATGTCGGGCAGTACATTCCCGTGGGCCCCTTCGTCGACCGGAATTCACGCGTCCCAGATCGTGCGACGGGATGCGGGACGGCAGACCACCGTCCCCGCTCATTCTAGGAGGCCTTACGGCCGGTCACGCGTAGGCGGGTCCGCCGAGGAACGCCACCGCGAGAAGCATGATGATGCCGAATGCGATCCCGCAGGCCAGCAGGGCCCAGGCAGGCACATCATCGACAACCCCCACGGGTGCAGGCGCTGCGATGTGGCACGCACGGACGTGATCAGTTGCTGCAGGGCGGACGAGCACCCGGCGTCCCGGAGCCACCGACATGACCGAGGCGGGCCGCGCGGTGCCCCTGGGCTTGACAAGAATCTCCGTGCGGGCGGAGATGTCGGTGGGGCGACGCGCCTCCGGGCCGGTCGCGGTGCGACGCGGCGCGTGACCGAAGCGCACGGGGGCCGGCTCGGCATCCGGACGGACTGCTCGTGTGGCCTTTCCCCGATGGTCATCGGGACAGACCTCGGTCCACTGCACGATCGGACGTGTGTCTGGCTGCATCTCCAAAACGGACATGGTGGCTCCCTACTCGATACGGTGTGCGAATCCGTATTCGCACACCCGTATGTCTGCATCAGTACATCTGTTCGAATTCGAACTCACCTAGAGTTGTATCACGCCGCTCGGACACGGTCATCATTCCGCGAGAGAAATTTCGAACACTTGTGTGGCGTGACGCATCCGTTGGCGTTAGGGTGTACACAGATGATGACGTCGAACATCCATTCGCCGAAGGGACCACACAACATGCCAAAGCCCGACTTCGAAACACTGACACCCCGACAGAAGAGCGTGCTGCTCCATATCCATGACACCGTCAAGGAGCGTGGTTATCCCCCGAGTATCCGGGAGATCGGTGACGCGGTCGGATTGCAGTCCACCTCGTCCGTGGCCCATCAGCTTCGGACGTTGGAGAAGAAGGGCTTCCTGACGCGGGACCCTCACAAGCCGCGCGCGGTCGACGTGCATGGTGTACCCGGACAGAAGTCTCGGGGACGCCGGTCACCGGCTGCGGAGCCCCAGCGGCCCGGCGGCGCGGTGGAACCCGTTTACGTCCCGGTGCTCGGCCGGATCGCAGCGGGTGGACCCATCCTCGCGGAGCAAGCCGTCGAAGAGATTTTCCCTCTGCCGTCGGATCTGGTCGGTTCCGGTGAACTGTTCATGCTGAGGGTTGTCGGTGAGTCGATGATCGATGCTGCGATCTGCGATGGAGATTACGTGGTGGTGCGGCGGCAGAACGTGGCCGACAACGGCGAGATCGTCGCGGCCATGATCGACGGGGAGGCGACGGTCAAAACGTTCCGCAACGACTCCAACGGTGTCTGGTTGTTGCCCCACAACCCGTCATTCAGCCCAATTCCGGGTGAGCATGCGACGATCCTCGGCAAAGTCGTAACGGTTTTCCGGAAGCTCTGATTTCGTATCCGGCGACCGCCGCCCCTCCCCCAGTTGGGAGTCAGGTGGCGCCGTCGTGCGAGCCACCTGCCGAGAATTCGGCAAGTTCTCCTGCCAAGGAGATAGGAAGTCGAACTACGATCTGGGTGCCGTCTTGGGTGTGTGCCTCCTCGAGCACCGCTCCCTCGGCGTGGACCCGTGAGACCACGTCACCGCGTGTGTAAGGGATGTCCAAGGTCACCTCGGTGTCTCCCGAAGCGATGATCTGCATAATCCGTTCGAGGAGTTCGTCCATGCCCTGCCCGGTGACCGCTGAGACGAACACCGCGTCGGGCAATGCGTGGTGCAGTTCGGCGAGCACTACCGGATCCGCAGTGTCCACCTTGTTGATCACGAGTAATTCTCGAGGTTGTTCTGCGTTTTGTTCCTCCACGACCTCATTAATCACCTTGCGCACAGCCTCGATCTGGCGAAGGGGGAATGCATCCGAGCCGTCCACAACGTGGAGCAACAACTCTGAGTCCACGACCTCCTCCAGCGTGGACCTGAAGGCCTCGACCAACTGGGTCGGCAGGTGTCGGACGAAACCCACCGTGTCGGTGAACACGACCGATCGGCCATCGGGCAATTCGGCCCGTCTGGTCGTCGGGTCGAGCGTCGCGAACAACGCGTTCTGCACCAGCACGCCGGCGCCGGTAATACGGTTCAGTAGGCTGGATTTGCCGGCATTCGTGTAACCGGCGATCGCTATGGAGGGCACAGTCGTAGCCCGTCGACGATGCCGTTTGGTGTCGCGAGCCTGCTTCATACCCTTGATCTCGCGTCGCAGACGGGCCATGCGCTCGCGGATCCGGCGTCGGTCGGTCTCGATCTTGGTCTCGCCCGGACCGCGCAGTCCCACACCGCCGTTGGTCCCGGCCCGTCCACCGGCCTGACGAGAAAGAGACTCGCCCCAACCGCGCAGTCGGGGCAGCATGTATTCCATCTGGGCGAGGGTCACCTGCGCCTTGCCCTCGCGGCTGGTGGCGTGCTGCGCAAAAATGTCGAGAATCAGGGCGGTGCGGTCGATGACCTTGACGTTGACTGCCTTTTCCAGCGCGAGCAGCTGTCCGGGAGTGAGCTCGCCGTCGCAGATGACGGTGTCCGCGCCGGTCGCGGCGATTACGTCCTTGAGAACGCTGACTTTGCCCGAGCCGATGTACGTGGCGGCGTCCGGCTTGTCGCGTCGCTGGATCAGGGCGTCGCACACTTCAGAGCCCGCGGTCTCAGCGAGTTGAGCGAGTTCAGCCATGGCGGCGTCTGCCTGCGCGGCGGACCCTTCGGTCCAGACGCCCACGAGTACCACTCGTTCCAGTCGGAGCTGGCGGTATTCGGCGTCGTTGATGTCCTGTAGTTCGGTTGATAGACCCGCCACCCGGCGCAGCGAGGATCTCTCCTCGAGCTGGAGCTCTCCGATGGATGGATCAAAGTCGCGTGTCGGCCGCTCAGGGGCCGTGTAATCAGTAGTCATTCCATTTCATTGTCTCATATTTGGGCCTCGTGTGTACGGAGCGGAGCGGTGTGCTATTGGGTTGTCCAATAACGACCGTCTGCGACGAGCGCCGATGGCCCGGCGAGCCAGGATCCCGCGTCGCGCAAAGTGACCTGGACCTCGCCGCCGGGCACCACCACGACGACATCGCCGGACGTCTCGCCCGCGTCGGCGAGCGCAGCCACAGCCGTCGCAACGATTCCGGTACCGCACGACATGGTTTCCCCCGCGCCCCTCTCGTGGACGCGCATAGAAACTCGGCCGTCCACAATCGGAGTGGCGATCTCGACGTTGACGCCGTCGGGAAAGAAATTCCGATCGAACAACGGGGCCTGATCGACTCTCATCGTGGCGAGGTTCTCCGAGTCGAGACCCGGTACTACACAGGCCAGGTGCGGATTTCCCATGTCGACTGCCAAACCTGCGAAGGTGCGCCCCCCGATCTCCGCCGATGACAACCCGAGCAACCGCGGTTGTCCCATGTCCACCTTCACCAGGGCGCCACTTCCCGAGTGGGAGACGATCTCGGCCGGTCGCGGTCCCGAGCGTGTTCCGACCCGGATCGAGCCGGGCTGCGCTCGGCCGGTCATCACGAGCGCGTGGGCGAAGACGCGGACCCCATTGCCACACATCTCCGCGATGGATCCGTCCGCGTTCCGGTAGTCCATGAACCAGTCCGAACGATCGACACCGTCAGGTAGAGCCGCGACCACGCCCCGGTCCAGTAGAGCCCCGGCAGTGGCAACCCTCAGGACTCCGTCGGCGCCGATGCCACCACGTCGATCGCACAGCGAACGCACTAGCGACTCGTCGAGGTCGAGCTCAGCGTGATCGTCCGGGAGGATCACGAAATCGTTGAGGGTGCCGTGGCCCTTGAGGAAGGCGATACCGTCGGACTGCGAGGCCTGGCACGTCAAAGTCATGGCGAAATCCTACCCGCCTCAAGAGGTAGTTCCGCACCGTGGAAAACCCGGATGATCCCCGACGGAGTGCAGACTAGAGTCGCTCAGGAGAACGGTCCCCTACCTCTAGGAGTGCATCGATGTCCGAACGCATCACCGTCGGCGGAATCCAGGTCGACGAGGTCCTCTACGACTTCGTCAACACCGAGGCAATCCCGGGCACCGGGGTCGACCCCGACGCGTTCTGGGCGGGCGCCTCCGAGATCTTCACCGAACTCGCCCCCCGGAACCGCGAGTTGCTCCAGACTCGCGACGATTTGCAGTCCAAGATTGACGCCTGGCACCTCGAGAACCCCGCGCCGATCGACCCGAGCGAGTACAAGTCGTTCCTGCAGGAGATCGGCTACCTAGTGCCCGAGCCCGAGTCGGTCTCGGTCATCACGGAGAACGTCGATGCGGAGATCGCCACGGTCGCCGGTCCTCAGCTCGTCGTGCCTATCACGAATGCTCGTTTCGCCATCAACGCCGGCAACGCCCGGTGGGGGTCGCTTTACGACGCGCTCTACGGGACAGATGCCATCCCGGAGACCGACGGCGCCGAGCAGGGGAAGTCCTACAACAAGGTGCGAGGCGACAAGGTGATCGCATGGGCCCGTGAGTTCCTCGACGACGCCGCCCCCTTAGCCTCCGGAAGCCATGTCGGCTCGACCGGCTACGCCGTCGTCGATGGAGCCCTACAGGTCACTGTTGCCGACGGGTCGACGACCGGACTGGCGGACGAGGAGAAGTTCGTGGGCTATCTTGGCGATGCCTCGATGCCGTCCTCTGTCCTGCTGCGCAACAACGGCCTGCATGTCGAGATCCAGATTGACCCGGACTCCCCCATCGGCGCGACCGACGCCGCCGGCGTCAAGGATGTCGTTCTCGAGTCCGCCGTCTCCACCATCATGGACTTCGAGGATTCCGTCGCTGCCGTCGACGCCGAGGACAAGACCCACGGTTACCGCAATTGGTTGGGCCTGATGAAGGGCAATCTGTCCGAGGAGATCACCAAGGGCGATAAGACCTTCACGCGAGTCCTCAACGATGACCGCGTCTTCACCGCTCCCGACGGCTCTGGCGAGGTCCGCCTCCACGGCCGTTCAATGCTGTTCGTCCGCAACGTCGGCCACCTCATGACGAACCCCGCAGTTCTGGACGCCGAGGGCAATGAGATGCCCGAGGGCATTCTGGACGCGCTCATTACCTCGCTCGCGGGGATGCACGGGATCGCGGAGGGTAACGAGCGACGGAACAGCCGTTCAGGCTCGATTTACATCGTCAAGCCCAAGCAGCACGGACCGGCGGAGGTTGCTTTCACGACAGAGCTGTTCGGTCGAGTCGAGAAGCTCCTCGGGCTCCCGGCCAACACCCTGAAGGTGGGCATTATGGACGAGGAGCGGCGCACGTCGGTGAACCTCGCGGCCTGCATCGCCGAGGCGACCCAGCGGGTCGTGTTCATCAACACCGGATTTCTCGACCGGACGGGTGACGAGATCCACACCTCGATGGAGGCTGGGCCGATGATCCGCAAGGGTGAGATGAAGTCCGCCCGGTGGATGAACGCCTACGAGGACTTCAACGTCGACACCGGACTCGCGTGCGGCCTGCGTGGCCGTGCCCAGATCGGCAAGGGAATGTGGGCCAAGACCGACCTCATGGCGGAGATGCTGGCAGAGAAGATCGGCCAGCCCAAGGCCGGTGCCAATACTGCCTGGGTGCCCTCACCGACCGGTGCGACGCTTCATGCAACCCATTACCACCGGGTCAACGTGCTGACCCGCCAGGAGGAACTTCTCGCCGGCGGCCCCCGCGCGAGTGTCGACGATATCCTCACCGTTCCGCTCGCCCCGAGCACCGATTGGTCTGAAGCGGAGAAGAAGGAGGAAGTCGACAACTCGTGCCAGACCATCCTCGGCTACGTGGTCCGGTGGGTCGAGCAGGGAATCGGCGTCTCGAAGGTCCCTGACATCCATGACGTCAACCTGATGGAGGACCGCGCCACCCTGCGTATTTCCTCGCAGCTGTTGGCGAACTGGATCCGCCACGACATCGTCACCTCCGAATTCGTGGAGGACTCGCTGCGTCGGATGGCGGAGGTGGTCGACAAGCAGAACGCCGGTGACGACGCCTACCGGAGCATGGCGCCGGACGTCGAGTCGTCCATCGCGTGGCAGGCGGCCCGTGAACTCATCCTCGAGGGCACCAAGCAGCCGTCGGGCTACACAGAACCGATCCTGCACCGCCGTCGCCGCGAATTCAAGGCGGCCGACGCCCGGTAGGTCGGCGCTCGCACACTGGATCCGCTACCCCTGGCCGACATCCGCCTCCCCTCTGGGGGAGCGGAATCGGTCGGCGGGTAGCGGATTCTTCGCTTTAAGATCAGGAAGGTCGGGGCGCGAGACCGCTCACGGCGGCCCTGAGGATCGCGACCGCCGCGTCCCTGCGATCGTGCGTGAACCTAGCCTCGGGGCCCGACGCTGATACAGCGAAAGCGGCGTCCCCTGTGCCCACCGCGATGGCGACGCAGCGGACCCCTTCCTCCTGCTCGGACTCATCGGTGGCGTACCCCTCCTGCCGCACCGCGCGCAACTCCTCGATCAACCTGTCGGGGTCCACGATCGTCGATTTGGTGTACTGGCGCATACCGGCCCTGCCGAGCATGGCTCGCACCTCGTCCTCGTTGTCCCCCGCAACCAGGGCCTTGCCGACCGCGGTGCAGTGAACATCCACGCGTCGCCCTACCTCGGTGAACATCCGCATCGAGTGTGGCGACGGGACCTGCGAAAGATACACCACCCCGTCTCCCTCCCGGACGGCGAGATTGGCGGTCTCTCCAGTTCCCTCGACCACGGCGGTGAGCACCGGCACGGCCCACGACTCGGTCGCTCGTTCGGCTGCGTCGCCTATCCGCTGGAGCCGCGGGCCGAGCAGATAGTCGCGGCCTGCGGACCGCCTGAGGTGGCCGCTCTCAGTGAGCGTGCCGCACAGCCGGTGGACGGTCGCCGCCGCCAGCCCCGTATCGGCGACCAGTTCTCCCAGGCTCGCCTGCCCCCCGCGGGTGCTCAGAGCGTCGAGTAGAGCAAAGGCACGGTCGACGGACTGGACCCGGGACCGCCCGGTGTCGGTACTTCTCACCGTTGTCCCTCCCCTAGGATCTGCAATGCGACGTCGAGGGGATCGGGTGCGTCGTCGGCTCGACGGTGAGTATCAGTGTCGATCCACCGAATCCGGTGGTCCCGTCCGAACCACGACCGCTGCCGGCGGACGTAGCGGCGGGTACCGATTACGGTGCGTTCCTCGGCGCGCGCCGAGCCGCCCTCATGGATCCGCTGTTCGTCGTCCATCTCGTCGAGAATCTGCGCGTACCCAATTGCGCGGCGGGCTGTGACCCCCTCGCGCAACCCGACATCCACGAGTTGACGAACCTCCTCGACGAGCCCGGTGGCGAACATTGATGCCGTGCGCGTCGCTAGCCGCTCGTCCAGCTCGGGCAACCCGCATCGAAGGCCGAGCATCCGAGTGCCCCAACGGGGCTCACCGATAGTCGGCCTGGATGCCGAGAAGGGTTTCCCGGTGAGTTCGATGACCTCCAATGCGCGCACGGTGCGCCTGGGGTCGCTCGGAAGGATGCTCTCAGCGGCCTCGGGGTCCACTGCCGCGAGTTCGGCGTGCAACGCCTGCACCCCGATCTGCTCGAGTCGACGTTCGTAATGGGATCGGACCCGTGGGTCGGTGTCCGGGATGGACCACCCGTCGACCAGTGCCTGGACGTACATCATCGACCCGCCGCACAGGAGGGGCACATGGCCACGGTCGCGGATCTCGTCGATCTTGCGCTCGGCCTCGGTGCGGAAATCGGCCACGCTGGCGGTCTCGGTGACGTCCAGCACGTCGAGCAGGTGGTGCGGGATTCCGCGACGATGCTCCGGCGAAAGTTTGGCAGTGCCTATGTCCATCCCGCGGTACTGCTGCATTGCGTCACAATTGACAACCTCACCTCCGAGTCGCTCGGCCAAACCGAGCGCGAGCTCGGATTTACCGGTACCTGTAGGGCCCACCACGGCGACCGGGACCAGGGCCGTCATGATGCTCCCCCGGGGAGGACGGGGCCCGCAGTCCGAACATCTGGCGCCACTCCGGTCGTTACGACGGCTTCCGGTGGCCACCACGCGAGGTGATAACCCACCCCGAACGGTGCCCAGGACAGCGCCTCGCGGGCCGCGCGTCCGGCGACGAGTTCGGCCAACACTAGCCATGCCGGACGGCTCCACCAGCCGATTTCGTCTGCCACGAGACCTCCCGGATCAGGTAGCTTGCCGGAGGCGCGCAGCCACTGCGCAAGCTGTTTGTCCAGAGCAATGCCGCGGGGGTCCTCGGGGACGGGAGCGCGGGGCGTGAGCGAGGCCGGGCCGTCGGCGACCACGACGAGGAGGTCTCCGGATGCCGGAGTGGGGGTGGAGTCCGGACTCCCGCACACGCCAGTGAAAGACCTCGGGAGGTCGACGCCCGCACGATCGAGCAGCCACCAGGCGATCAGAGCTGCGTCGGGCACGGCCCCGTGCTGCGCAGGTGGGGCGGCGGGCCGGCCAACGGGGACGTCAGCGCCCCATCTGGCGAGCGTGGACCGCGAGTCCCCGAGCGTCCGGCCCGCGTGGTCCGTCCCCACGACAACGACCCGTGAAGCGTCCCCCTGGGCTCTCCGGAGCACGTCACAGATGTCAGCTAACCGCGGTGCTGTGTCGGCGACCGCGGACCCGGACAGCTCTGGCACGAGGACCGGGGCTCCGGGGACCAGGACGACAGAGGTGCTCACACCCGGAAACCCTACTGACCGCCTCCGACACCGCCGAACGGACCCGTCGGGGATACAGCGGACACTCGGGCGGGGGTTGGTACACACTAGGAGGATGCCGACACTCCGATGGGGAACGGCGAGGCGACGACCGGTGCGATCCCGGTGATGGTGCCGTGACACGCGGCAGAAGGAAACGAGGACGATATGACCGAGCAGACACCCACCACCCCGGGCGGATCGAGTTCGGGCGGCGCGACACCGACCCCCGGTCCGAGGCCCGGCGCGCCATCCCCCGCCGCCCTGGCCCGTAAGGTGGCTCCGCGGCCTATGCGCGCAGTCGATCTCAAGGGCGCGCGCGGCTCGGACCCCTCCGAGTGGGGACGCGTCGACGAGTCGGGGACGGTGTTCGTTCGTACCGCAGACGGAGAGCGACAGGTCGGCTCGTGGCAAGCTGGCGCTCCCGAAGAGGGGTTGGCTCACTTCGGACTACGTTTCGACGATCTCGCGGCCGAGGTCGCCCTGTTAGAGGCGCGCCTCGAGTCTCATCCTCAGGACGCCCGGAAAACCCGCGGTTCCGCGGAGTCGCTGGCGGAGCAGATCCCCACCGCGTCGGCCGTGGGAGATCTGGACTCCCTCGCGGCGCGGGTGGCCGCGGTGATCGAGCGTTCCGGCGAAGTCGAGTCGGTAAGCCGACAGCGCAAGGAGGAACAGCGGGCGGCCGCGATCGCGAGGAAGGAGACGTTGGCGTCGGAGGCCGAAGAGATCGGCGCGTCGTCGACTCAGTGGAAGTCGGCTGGCGATCGCCTCCGGGAGATCCTGGAGGAGTGGAAGACCATCAGGGGTATCGACCGAAAGACCGACGACGCTCTGTGGAAGCGGTTCTCCAAAGCCCGTGAGGCGTTCAACCGTCGCCGCGGCTCGCACTTCGCTGAACTGGACCGTAACCGTGCCTCGGTCAAACGCGTGAAGGAGGAGTTGGTGGAAAGGGCCGAGGCCATCTCCGGCTCCACCGACTGGAACGAGACGGCCACGTCGTTCCGCCGACTCATGGATGAGTGGAAGGCCGCCGGCCGGGCGCCCCGGGAGGCGGACGACGTGCTGTGGAAGCGGTTCAAGGCGGCCCAGGATACGTTCTTCGACGCGCGCCACGCGGCCGCCGCGGAACGGGACGCCGAGTTCGAGAGCAATGCGCAGGCGAAGGAGGCGTTGCTAGCTGAGTACGAGGGCCGGATTGATCCGGCGACGGACCTCAACGTCGCCAGGTCGACTCTGCGAGAACTGCAGTCGCGGTGGGAAGAAATCGGCAAGGTTCCGAGAGACAAGATGGGCAAGCTCGAGAGTCGTATCCGGGTCCTCGAGAAGCGGGTCGCGGATGCCGCTGATACGGAGTGGCGACGCACCGACCCGGAGGCCAAGGCGAGGGCTGGCCAGTTCTGGGACAGGGTTCGCGACTTCGAGGAGCAAGCCGTGAAGGCGGATGCGGCAGGAAAGAGCAGAGACGCCGAGAGCGCGCGGGCCCAGGCGGCACAGTGGCGCGAGTGGGCGGAAGCAGCAGAGAAGGCGGTCGACACCCGCTGACGCGCAGTCGCCTACGGGAAAGCCCGGCCCGGTAGACGGGCCGGGCTTTCGCAACCGGTGAGGAGGGTCTTTCTCCCCAGGCGGATCAACGTCCGTCGCCGTGCCGGGCGTTCTCCTCGAGGGCGAGTTGCTCCGGAGTCCGCGCCCACAGCACGCTGGCGAGGGTGATTACCAGCGCAAAAACGAGGAGTTCACTGAGGTAGAGGCCGAGGCCGGGCCCGCCGAAATCCTGCACGTCTGGGTTGGGTCCGCGGCCGGACTGCCGCAGCCAGATCGCCAACACGCCATAGACGGCGGAAATACAGGTCGCGCCCCAGGCGATCCCGGCTGCCCACCACTTCTGGCTCAGGATCATTACGGCGCCGAACGCGATGGTGCCCACGGAGTACAGGAGCACGAACAGGTGGGACGGTAGTGTCGTGTACTGTTCATCGGCCACATCGGTGAAGAACAGGACGTCGAAGCCGCGCACGCCCTCACTGTGCGGCAGGGCGAGCGCGACGGCCAGGAGAACGATGAGGGCGGCGGATGCCATGTAGGCCCGCCCGATCACGAGGGTGCGCCCGAGGACTCGGTCCCGGGCACGAAGTTCCGATTCCGCATTTTGGGTGACTTCCATAATTCCCGCGATCGGATCGGGGCGCTCGTCTGTGCTCACGTGGGGCATCCCTTCTCGGTGGTGACGGCCGCGGTGACGGTGTCGGGCCGCAGCGTGGGCAACCCGAGACCTACTCCGATAGCGGGTGTCTCGGGTTTTTGGCCGGCCTCGTGACGATCTCCGGCGCGGGTGGCGCGGTGAGTCAGAACCCCGTCGTCGGCAAGTAGGTGGTGTGGAGCCGCCGCGGTGACGCGGGTGGTCACCACGTCACCCGGCCGTACACGATCGGCGTGCTCGCCGGTGGGCGCGAAGTGCACGAGTCGACCGTCGCGGGCTCGGCCAGTCATACGGGCGGTAGCAGCGTCCTTACGGCCCTCATCGGCCGTGACGAGGACTTCGACGACTCTCCCGACCTGCTGGTGGTTCTCTTCCAGGGTGATCCGCTCCTGGAGTCGGATCAGCCGTTCGTAGCGTTCCTGAACAACGGCCTTGGGTATCTGGTCTTCCATGGTGGCTGCGGGCGTGCCCGGTCGGGGCGAGTACTGGAAGGTGAAAGCGCTGGAGAACCGGGCCTTCTCGACTACGTCGAGAGTGGCTTGGAAGTCCTCTTCCGTCTCACCGGGGAACCCGACGATGATATCGGTGGTGATGGCCGCGTGCGGCATTGCCGCTCGGACACGGTCGATGATCCCGAGGAAGCGCTCGGACCGGTAGGAGCGTCGCATGGCCCGCAGGATGCGGTCAGAACCGGACTGCAGCGGCATGTGCAACTGCGGACACACTGTCGGTGTGGAGGCCATGGCCGCGATGACGTCGTCGGTGAATTCAGCCGGGTGTGGTGAGGTGAAGCGGACGCGCTCGATCCCCTCGACGCGGCCGACGGCCCGGAGCAGTTTGGCGAAGGCCCCCTTGTCGGAAGGTTCGTCAGGGTCGTGAAAAGACCGCCCATAGGCGTTGACGTTCTGGCCGAGCAGTGTCACTTCGAGAACTCCCTCGTCGGCGAGCGCCTGGACTTCGGCGAGGACTTCTCCGGGCCTGCGATCGACCTCCTTGCCCCGTAAGGAGGGCACGATGCAGAAGGTGCAGGTGTTGTTACATCCCACGGACACCGAGACCCAGCCGGCGTACGCGGACTCGCGGGTGGCGGGCAGCGTAGAGGGGAAATGCTGGAGTGAGTCGGCGATCTCCACCTCGGCGCGCTCGTTGTGGCGCGAACGCTCCAGGAGCGTAGGCAGGTGGCCGAGGTTGTGTGTGCCAAACACGACGTCGACCCACGGTGCGCGGGAGACGACGACGTCTTTGTCCTTCTGCGCAAGGCAGCCACCGACCGCAATCTGGAGCCGAGGGTTGGCGTCTTTCCACGGCCGCAGGTGCCCGAGTGTGCCGTAAAGCCGGTTGTCGGCGTTCTCGCGGACCGCGCAAGTATTGAACACGACCAGGTCGGGTAGGTTTCCTGCGGCCGGGTCGGCGACACCCTCGAACGGGATGTACCCCGCAGCGTCGAGCACGCCGGAGAGACGCTCGGAGTCATGGACGTTCATCTGGCACCCGAAGGTGCGCACCTGGTACGTCCGGCGTTCAGCGCCCTCGACGTGCGCGTCCTGCGCCGTCGCCTGCAGGTCGGTCACGAGAGTATCCACGCAGGCCAGGGTACTCAGGGCGAAGCGTGGGCCGCCAATTCGGTGTCCACGACTTTCACCGCCAACCCCGTCGGATAACCCCGCCGGGCCAGAAACGCGACAAGCCGGCGCCGCTCGCCATGTACTTCCGGCTCGGAAAGCCCTCTGACGGGCCGGCGGTCCAATCGCCCGCGCACGAGTTCGGCAGCCTGCTGGCGGTCGTCGGACTCGTCAATCTCGCCGACCGCTCGGGCGATATACACCTCTGCCACACCCTTGTTCCGCAGTTCCCGCTCTAGGGCGCCGCGCGAGCGACCGCGGCGTTTCCGGCGACCGCGGACCCATTCTTCGGCGAAGTCCGCATCGTCCACCAGACCCCACGCCCGGACCCGGTCCAGCGCCTCGTCGACCGCGTCCTGAGGATGCTCCTTGTCGAGCAATCGCTCCCGTAGTTCGTGCTCACTGCGCGGCCGATAACGCAGTAACCGGAGGGCGGTTGCCGCAGCTTCGTGCGCCTCGGGTGCAAGTGGCGGCAAGTCCGAAGAACTGGATGGGCGGGCCTCGACCGCGGCGATCGCCGTACGGAGCTCTTCGGCGTCGAGCTCACCGCCGCTGCGTGCCACGCGGGCGAACCGTTCCGTCATCAGAACTCGACGGGCACCACGTCGATCGGCGCGTCCTCGTCGGACTCCGCCTCAATCTCGGCAATTTCCGCCCCGGCGCCGATCTTGAGTTTGTCAAGGATCTTGCGCTCGATCTCGTCCCGCACCGATGGGTTCTCCTTGAGGTACCGGCGGGCGTTCTCCTTGCCCTGTCCCAGCTGGTCCTGCCCGTAGGTGAACCAGGAACCCGACTTCTTGATGAAGCCATTGTCCACACCCATGTCGATAAGCGAACCCTCGCGGCTGATCCCCTCGCCGTAGAGGATGTCGAACTCCGCGATCTTGAACGGGGGGGCCACCTTGTTCTTGACCACCTTCACCTTGGTGCGGTTACCGACCGCATCGGCACCGTCCTTGAGGGTTTCGATACGGCGCACGTCCAGACGTACCGACGCGTAGAATTTCAGTGCCTTACCGCCGGTGGTGGTCTCCGGCGAACCGAACATCACGCCGATCTTCTCGCGCAGCTGGTTGATGAAGATCGCAGTGGTTCCGGTGTTGTGCAGTGCGCCGGTCATCTTGCGCAAGGCCTGGCTCATGAGACGCGCCTGCAGGCCGACGTGACTGTCGCCCATCTCGCCTTCGATCTCAGCGCGTGGCACAAGCGCTGCCACGGAGTCGATGACCAGGATGTCGATCGACCCGGACCGGACCAGCATGTCCGCGATCTCCAGCGCCTGCTCACCCGTGTCCGGCTGCGAGACGATGAGATTATCCGTGTCCACACCGAGTTTGCCCGCGTATTCGGGATCCAGGGCGTGCTCCGCGTCGATGAACGCCGCGATCCCGCCAGCCGCCTGGGCGTTGGCCACAGCGTGCAGCGCGACTGTGGTCTTACCCGATGACTCCGGGCCGTAGACCTCCACGACACGCCCACGGGGGAACCCGCCCACGCCCAGAGCCACATCCAGCGACAGCGCTCCAGTGGGGATGACCTGGACCGGCGGCCGGTTGTCGTCACCCAGCCGCATGACTGAACCCTTGCCGTAAGCCTTGTCAATCTGTGCCAACGCCAGTTCCAGCGCCTGCTCGCGGTTCTGGGCCACGCCCGTCTTGGTCCCTGACTTGGTAGTGGTCTTGGGTGCCATGGTGCTCTCCGTTCGTGCGCGACCCCCGGCGTCAGGCCGATCGGTCTGGGTGGTGATTCAGTTGCGGACGTTACGGGCCGGGTACGACACGAAAGCTTTTCCCGGGCCCAGTGACCGTTTCCCTGTGGAGGGAGCGCTTCCTGTGGACGGTTCGCCACGCCATCACATGGCACCGAGTGTAGGCGAACGGGTGTTCGAAGTCGACCGACACGCTGCACACCTTTGGTTAGCGCAGTTGTTCGGGCACGTCGAATTCGACGCACAGAGCCAACCAGACCTGCTTGACAGACAAGCCCGCATCGATGGCCTCGTGCGCGGTTCGCCCGCCGCACTCCGCGAGATGATGCGACCTGATCAGGTGGTCGGCGCGGAGGTCACCGAACGCCTCCGCGGTGCGTGCGCGGAATTCGGTCAGAGTCACGTCTTACCCTCCCCCGCCGATGACGACGGGCCGCCGGCGTGGTCGCCGACGGCCCGTGGCTGCGAAATCACTGCTGTTCGGTCTGTGCCTGCTGCTGCGTCGACGGGGCCGACTGCGGCTGGCCCTGACCCTGGCCGAGCTGCCCGGCGTTACCAGCGCCGGACCCAAGCTGCCCGCCCTCGGCCTGCATCGATGCACGAATCTGCTCCAGGCGGCTGTGGCCGGCCATCTGCGTGGACGCCTGCTCTACCTCGACCATCCGACCCTGCACGGAGTTCTGGGCGAGCTCCGCCGAGCCGAGTGCGTTGGCGTAACGCCGTTCGATCTTGTCGCGGACCTGATCCAAGCTCGGGGTGTTCCCGCCCGAGGACAGCTCCGACATCGACTGCAGGGAGGCGCTGACCTGCTCCTGCATCTTGGCCTGCTCCAGCTGGCTGAGTAGCTTGGTGCGCTCGGCCACCCGCTGCTGGAGGACCATCGCGTTCTGCTCGACGGCCTTCTTCGCCTGGGCTGCGGCCTGGAGTGACTGATCGTGCAGACCCTTGAGGTCCTCCACGCTCTGCTCGGCGGTGACGAGCTGGGCCGCGAACGCCTCGGCGGCGTTCTCGTATTCTGTGGCCTTCGCGGCGTCGCCGTTCTGGCGTGCCTGCTCCGACATCTGCAGCGCCTGGCGGGTTGAGCCCTGAAGCTTCTCGATCTCCGCGAGTTGTCGGTTGAGCTTCATCTCCAGCTGGCGCTGGTTACCGATGACCGCGGCTGCCTGTTGCGAGAGCTGCTGGTGCTGGCGCTGAGCGTCGGCGATCGCCTGCTGGATCTGGACCTTGGGATCAGCTTTCTCGTCGATCTTCGAATCGAACAACGCCATGAGGTAGCGCCATGCCTTCGTAAACGGATTGGCCATCGCTGCGTAGTGTCCTTCTGCCGATTCGGACGACGGGTCTGTTCAACGGTACCGAACAACGCCCGTGTACCACCACCGGGCGTGATGCTGCATGGTCAGGCCGCGAGAACCGGTTCGGTGAACGTGCCGGGCGGGGAGACCTCGAGCGCCGCGCGGATGAGGATCTCCCCAAGCGAGACATCGAGCGCTCCCGAGATCGACGCGAGCAACTCACTTGAGGCCTCCTTGCGACCACGCTCAATCTCCGAGAGGTACCCGGGACTCACACGGGCGGCGTCAGCTACGTCCCGCAGGGTCCGACCGGATTCCCCGCGCAGTCCGCGCAGGACGGTCCCGAGCGTCTCGCGCAGCAGCGGGGCACCGCCGGGCTGGTCCGGTCTGGGCAGGGTGGTCATCTGGATGTTCGGCATCATCCCGTACAACGCATCGCCTCCCGGATTCGTTCCCGTCGTCGTCATCGAGTCCCCTCCCCAGTCGCCGACGCGACGATGAGCTGCAACGCCGCATCACACGCCGAGTGGCGGACTCGGCTACGGTCGCCGGCCAACGACAGTGTCACTGACCACGGTTCCCGGCCGGGCACCGACAAGCCCACGTGAACGGTCCCCACCGGCCTGCCCTCCTGTGGCTCCGGTCCCGCCACGCCCGTCAGGCCCACACCTACGTCGGCGTCGCAACGCTGTGCCGCCCCCAGCGCCAACGCGCGGGCAGTCTCCGCGGACACAGCCCCGTGCCGCTCGAGGACCTTAGACGGCACGCCTGCGAGATCGTGTTTGAGATGCGTGGAGTAGACAATCAATCCGCCACGCAGGACGGCGCTCGCTCCCGGGACATCGGCGATCGTCGCCGCGAGCAGCCCGGCGGTGAGGGATTCGGCGGTGGCGATGGTCCACCCGCGATTTCGCAGCGCGGTGACGGCGGCGAGTGCCTGTGGCGACGGCAGGTCGTAGGAGGCCACAGTGATCAAGCTCCGGTGCGAGCGGCCTGACGTGCCTTGGCCAGATAGTCGATTCCCGTGTAGACGGTGAGCACGACGGCCGTCCCGACCACGACCCACTCCACCGGCCACACCCAGTGCGGCAGAGGGAGGATGAGCATCCCCGCGCCGACCGTCTGCGTAAGAGTCTTGAGCTTGCCGCCCCTGCTCGCGGCCACCACGTAGTCCACGCCGAACAATCGCCACAGCGTGATGCCCACCTCGCGGACCAGGATCACCACGGTGATCCACCAGTACAGCTCGCCCACCAGGGAGAGCGAAATCAGGGCGGCGGAAATGAGCGCCTTATCAGCGATTGGGTCGGCGATTTTTCCGAAATCCGTCACCAAACCCAGCTTGCGTGCCAAGTAGCCGTCGACATAGTCAGTGAACATCGCCACCGCGAAGATGGTGAATGCACCTACCCGCCACCACGGCTCCTGGGCATCGGCGACGAAGAACAGCACCACGAAGACGGGCACCAGCAGTATCCGCAGCACCGTGAGTATGTTCGCGATGTTGAGTACAGGGACCTGGTCGGTGGGACGTCCGTCTTCGCGCGTGGAGGCAGTCACCCCCTCACCTTAGCGAGGCGGGCGGTAATACCCTTGATTGCGACGCACCCCCAACACTGACGCCCTGGGAGAACAACGATGCCGCTCTTCGCAGTCACCTACCGTTACGAGGCCACCCAGACCGTACAGCGCGAGGCCAACAAACCCGCCCACCGCGAGTGGCTGGTCCGCCGTGTCGAGGATGGTTCCATCAGGTCGGTCGGACCGTTCGTCGACGGGTCCGGGGCGTTGCTACTCGTAGAAGCCGACGACCGCGAGGCCGCGCGATCGCTCGTCAACGACGACCCCCACTGTCTGCGCGGAATGGTCTCAAAGATCACGGTCCGGGAATGGTCTCCGGTTTTCGGCGCCCTCTCCTGACCGTCAGCCCACCGAAGTCTCGGCCTGGGTCTGTAGTTCCGCAGGATCGTCGCCCGGCTCTTCTTCCGGCGGGGTCCCGCCCTTGATCATCCAGAGCACCGAGGGAAGTTCCTCCGGCTTGACCAGGACGTCGCGGGCCTTCGAGCCCTCGGAGGGTCCCACGATGTCTCGCGATTCCATGAGGTCCATGAGTCGACCGGCCTTAGCGAAGCCGACGCGGAGCTTGCGCTGGAGCATCGAGGTCGAACCGAACTGGCTGGAAACCACAAGCTCCACGGCAGCGAGCAGGTCGTCGAGGTCGTCGCCGATGTCGGCGTCGATGTCCTTCTTGCCGCCGTCCTTGTCCGCCGTGATCGACTCGTCGTACTCGGGCTCGGCCTGGTTCTTGGCGTAATCGACGACCTCGTGGATCTCCTCATCGGTGATGAAGGCGCCTTGCATGCGGATTGGGCGTGAGGCCCCCATCGGGATGAACAGCCCGTCTCCCATCCCGATGAGCTTCTCGGCCCCGGCCTGGTCCAGGATGACCCGGGAGTCGGTGAGCGAGGAGGTTGCGAACGCCAGACGCGACGGGACATTGGTCTTGATGAGACCGGTCACCACGTCGACCGACGGGCGCTGCGTGGCCAGGACGAGGTGGATGCCGGCAGCGCGCGCCTTCTGGGTGATCCGAACGATCGCATCTTCGATGTCGCGCGGTGCAGTCATCATCAGGTCCGCCAACTCGTCCACCACCGCGACGATGTACGGGTACGGGCGGTAGACCCGTTCACTGCCGGGTGGCGTGGTGATGACACCCGACTTCACACGGTCGTTGAAGTCGGTGATGTGACGCACGCGAGTGGACTTCATGTCCTGGTAACGCTGCTCCATCTCCTCGACGAGCCACGCCAGCGCCGCCGCGGCCTTCTTTGGCTGCGTGATGATCGGCGTGATGAGGTGCGGGATACCCTCGTACGGCGTGAGTTCCACCATCTTGGGGTCGATGAGGATCAGGCGGACCTCGTCCGGAGTCGCCCTCGTGAGCAGGGAGACCAGCATCGAGTTGACGAAGCTCGACTTGCCCGAGCCGGTCGACCCGGCAACCAGCAGGTGCGGCATCTTGGCCAGGTCTGCGGTGACGAAGTCGCCCTCGATATCCTTGCCCAACCCGATGAGCATCGGGTTGTGCTTACTCGCGGTCTTGGGGTCGGTCAGCACGTCGGCCAGTCGCACCAGTTCGCGGTCGAGGTTCGGCACCTCGATGCCGACGGCAGACTTGCCGGGGATCGGTGCGAGCAGACGCACGTTGTCCGTGGCGACCGCGTACGCGATATTGCGGTGCAGGGCGGTGATCTTCTCGACCTTTACGCCGGGCCCCAGTTCGACCTCGTACCGGGTCACGGTCGGACCGCGGGTGAATCCTGTCACGGCCGCGTCAATCTTGAACTGCTCGAGGACGCCCTGGATGGCCTCGATCATCTGGTCGTTGGATTCGCTGCGCGCCTTAGGCGGGTCGCCGGCCGTGAGCAGGGTCACGGGTGGCAGGGCGTAGTCCACACCGCTGAGCAACTGCGTCTGGGAATCGAGCCGCTCCGCGTCGCTCTCCGCGGCGGTGTGGGTTGACGGAGTGTTGGTCTGCGGAACCGCGGCGGTGTCCACCGAGGTGGTGGCGGTTGCCCGCGCGGGGGCGGTGGCCGCCCGGGAGGGCGTGGTCGCCGGAGACTCGGTGTCCGGCTCCGCCCCGCTGCCCTCGGAGGGGACCTCGGCCTTGCGTGGAGTGCTCTTCGGGCGTGCCCGACCCGGCGCGAGATCGGCCTGTGGGAGATCGGCCGGATCCGGAGCCGCTTCCGGTTCGGCAGGAGTCCGCGAGGGGCGCGGCATCTCCACGGTCTCGCCGGCGGTGGGGGTATCGGACCATGTGGAGACGCGACGTCGCGAATTGCGGCGACTAGCGCCTCTTTCGGACTCCGCCGTCGCCGTCGTCTCCGCGATCGGGTAGGCCGTGGTCGCCTCGACGTCCCAGGCATCCTCGGGGTCGAGGTAGTCGTGGTCGTCGATCGCCCCGCTGCCGTCCCAACCGAAGAATCCGCGGACGAGGCCGGGGATCTCTCGGGCCGGCCGGCCCACCATCACCAGGATCCCGAAGGCCACGAGCAACACCAGGAGGGGGCCGGCGACAAAGACCGACAGTCCCGCCTCGAGGGTCCCCCCGACGATTCTGCCGAGCACTCCGGCGCCGGAGCGGACACCCTCGGGGTCGGTAGGTGACCCGGCGCCCAAGTGCCATAGGCCGAGCACGCCGAGCGCCGCGACGGTGGTCCCGACCATCCAGCGCGAGTGCACATCCGGTCGCGGTTCACGGGCCATGACGAGCACGCCCCACCCGCCAAGCAGGAGAGGCAGCAGCGCCCCGGGCGTTCCGACGACCGTCCTGAGGCCGGTCTCGATCCACTGCCCGACTGGTCCGGCGGCGCTGAACCACACGGATCCGGCGAACACAATCGCCATGCCGATGAGGATCAGTCCCAGACCGTCACGGCGGTGTGGCGGAACCACCTTGTCGTCGTCCGCTCCACCTCCTAGGCCACGCACTCCGTGGCCGACTCCCTTGGCCACAGCCGACCACCCTCCACGGAGGCCGCGACCTACCGCACCGAACGCTCCCGAGGTGCGTTCCGGGGCCGGAGCTGAGGAACGGGAAGCGCTTCGGGTTCCCTTCTTGGGCGTGGAGACGACGGCGCCGCGACGCGATCCGCTACCCCGCGACGCCTGCCCGGTGGATTGGGTCGATCGCTGCGCTCCCGATTTCGGAGCCGGTCGTCGGCCGCCGGGGGCACGGGTTGAACGCGTGCTCGAGGTGGATGCCATGATCGTCACTCTATCGTCTCGGGCAACACAGGTAACAGCAGCCACACGGTCGGGGTGGTTCAGAATCCCCGCGGGACCGCCTCGAGTGCGTCGATCCCCCGCTGTGCACCTGAGATGTCAATGTTGACCTCGTCCCGCCCGAACGTCCACAGCATGAGCTCGACAGGATCGGCGGTGATGCTGACCAGCGGGGCGAGCGCCGCGCCCGTCGAGACCGAGGCGATCTTGGTCGACCCCACGTAAGACGGGGTACGCAGATCGACGCGTGCACGAACCTTGCGCAGGAAGGTCTTGGCCACAGTGGTGGCCAGTGACCAGATCCGCTCCAGGTCGTCTACGTCGAAATCGCGGGGTGCCCATCCCGGGCTCCCCCTGCGCACGTCTTCGTGGTGCACGAGGTACTCGGCGAGGTTGGCGATGCGATCCGCGTATCGCAGGGGTGAGTACCAGGGCGCGCCGCCGGAGATGGCATCGAGCAGATCCTCCCAAGGACGTTCGGCCTCGCGAAGCCGCAACTGCTCCATTCGGTCCGCCAGCGCCGGGATCACCACGCCTGCTGCCGCGTCGGGGCGGTACTCACGCACGACGAGATGGGCGGCCAGATCCCGGGTCGTCCACCCCTCGCACAGGGTCGGGGCGTCAGGCCCCGTGGCGCGCATGCTCTCGACCAAAGCGCTGCGTTCCCGCTGTGCGAGGGTCGGACGGTGGGGGCTCAATGGACTCAGACCTGCGCTACGGCGGAGGTGATGACGGTGGGCACGATCATCGGCTTGCGGCGCCACTTCTCCGATACCCAGCGTCCAACGGTGCGGCGGACGGCCTGGGCGATCCGGTACGGGTCGGTCTCACCCTCCCCCGCGAGGTCCCACAGAGCATTTTCCACGAGCTCGACGACAGGCGAGAGTGCGCCAGGCTCGTCTGTGAAGCCCTTGCCGATGATTTGCGGCTTGCTCACGGGACGGCCGGTGCGTGGATCGACCACTACCGTGGCGACGATAAACCCGTCCTCGCTCAACGCGGTCCGGTCGGCGAGGACTGTGTCGCCCACGTCGCCGGTGGAGAGACCAT
The DNA here is from genome assembly GCF_008369165.1 of Dietzia sp. ANT_WB102. NCBI lineage: Bacteria > Bacillati > Actinomycetota > Actinomycetes > Mycobacteriales > Dietziaceae > Dietzia > Dietzia sp. ANT_WB102. The sequence continues at coordinate 2,226,794 of NZ_VOBA01000001.1, read as the reverse complement.
CGACGTAGAGGTTGCCGACGGGGATCTGGCCCACTGCGGTGGCCTTACCGTCGACGAGCTCGACGACGACGCCGTTCTGCGCGAGGACGACATTCTCCTCGGGCACTCCCGTTGATACTGCGAGAGCCTTATTTGCCCGCAGATGGCGCCACTCACCATGCACTGGCATGGCGTTCTTGGGCCGGACGGCATTGTAAATGAACAGCAGTTCGCCGGAGTAACCGTGGCCCGACACGTGGATGTTCGCCTCACGCCCGGTGATGACCTCGACACCCATCTGCGACAGGCTGTTCATCACACCGAAGACCGCTTCCTCGTTGCCTGGCACGAGTGATGAGGAGAAGAGCACCGTGTCCCCCTCGGAGAGGTTGACCTGCCGGTGCTCACGCCGGGCCATGCGCGACAGTCCAGCCATGGACTCGCCCTGGGTGCCGGTGGTCACCACGACGAGCTTTTCCGACGGAAGCTTGGCCGCGGAGTCCATGTCCACGATCACCCGAGACGGGTCGGTGAGCAGGCCCAGCTCGAGGGCGATCTCCATATTGCGAAGCATCGACCTGCCGTTCAGTGCGACCTTGCGGCCGCAAGCGGCCGCCGCATCGACGACGGACTGGACGCGGTACACGTTGGAGGCGAAGCAGGCGACCACCACGAGCTGTCGGGCGTCGGTGATGAGCCGCTGGAGGGCGGGCCGCACGCCGGATTCCGACGGACTGATGCCCGGCGTGGTGGCATTCGTCGAATCGGCCAGGAGTAGGTCGATCCCTTCGTCACCGAACCGCGACATCTTGGGAAGGTCGGTGGGGCGCTTGTCCGTGGGGAGCTGATCGAGCTTGATGTCACCGGTCATCATCACGGAGTTGCCCCCGGCGCGGATTACAACTCCCAAACACTCGGGGATGGAATGGTTGACATCGAAATAGCGAACATCGAACGGACCGAAGTTGCTGATGCTCGATTCGTCGACCTCGTGGAATACCGGCTTGATGCGATGCTCCCGGCACTTGGCGGCAACGAGGGCGAGGGTGAACTTGGAACCGATCACCGGGATGTCAGGCCGCAGCTTGAGCAGGAACGGGATCGCGCCGATATGGTCCTCGTGCCCGTGGGTGAGCACCAGCGCCTGGACCTGGTCAAGGCGATCCTCGATGTGCCCGAAGTCCGGGAGGATGAGATCCACGCCGGGCTCGGTCGAGCTGGGGAACAGAACGCCACAGTCCACGATGAGCAGTTTCGAGTCGTACTCGAAGACCGTCATATTTCGGCCGATCTCGGAGATGCCGCCGAGTGCGACGACCCGCATGGCGCCCTTGCGAGGCTTCGAGGGGCTCGCCATGCGAACGGTCATATCCCCGCCCTGCATGGTTTTAACGCCTCCAAAGTCGGCAGTCGAGTTATCCCCACGTCCTCGGCCCCGGCCCCGGCCGCTGCCGCTTCGGTTACGTCCGCCGTTCTGGCCGCCAGTGTTGTGTCCGCCGTTCTGATCGCCAGCGGATGATCCGGCCTTGGCACCCGAGGACGAACCCCTGCCGCGGCCACGCGATCCACTCCTGGGCGAATCCTTCTGGGTGTTCTCTTTCGGGCCGCTCTCTTTTTGGCCGCTGTCATCCTGGCGGCCAGCTTTCTGACGGCTGTCTTGCTGATTCCGGTCTTTCTCGCCTGCGTCCTGTTTTGCCTTGGCCTGCTCGGATCGGCCCTGCCCCGCATCTGTTACGGAGGCATCGGCTACCGGAGTGGGCTCGGTGAACTGCACCGCAGTCGTGGGTGCTGGCTCTCCGGAGGGCCGTCCGGCGGCACGCCGGGTGCGGCCGCGTCCGCGGCCGGTGGAAGTACTTTCCGTCATCTGGTGACTCCTGCTCTGTGCAGCAGCGCCGCAAGGGCGTCTCGCTGCTCGTCGGTTGGTGGTAACTGCGGGAGTCGCGGCACTCCGGCCGGGATCCCGAGAAGTTCTAATGCTGCTTTGGACATCGACACGCCCCCGAGCGCCCTCTGGGCGTCGAAGAGCGGGAGGAGTCCGAGGTTGATACGTCGTGCAGTCTCGATGTCGCCGCTGAGGAAGGCCTGCCGTAAGTCGACGAGCCGTGACGCGGCCACGTGGCCGATCACGCTGACGAACCCGGTCGCACCGACGGCCAGCCACGGGAGGTTGAGCTGATCGTCGCCCGAGTAGTAGGCGAGATCGCAGTGGGACATGACGGTGACAGCGTCGTGGAAGTCGCCCTTCGCGTCCTTGACCGCCACGATGTTCGGGTGGGCGGCCAGACCGATCAGCGTGTCCGCCTGGATGGGGACCACCGACCGCGGCGGGATGTCGTAAAGCATCACAGGCCGGTCGGTCGCGTCTGCGATCGTCCGGAAGTGCGCGTCGAGCCCCGCCTGGGTGGGCTTGGAGTAGTACGGCGTCACCACGAGCAGCCCGTGAGCTCCGGAGGCCGCGGCCTGCCGGGCTGCGTGTACGGAGTGCGCGGTGTCGTAGGTACCGACGCCAGCGACGATGGTCGCCCGGTCACCCACCTCTGCAAGGACGGTCTCGAGGACCGCGATCTTCTCCGCATCGGTGGTGGTGGGCGACTCCCCCGTGGTCCCCGAGACGACGAGACCGTCGCATCCCGAGTCCACGAGATGTCGCGCGACACGTGCGACGGCCTTCAAATCAACGTGTCCGTCGGATCCGAACGGGGTTACCATCGCCGTGACCACTGTGCCGAATGGCGCGGGGCGCCCTGCATCGGCAGGGGCCCGGCTGCTGTCGGCCGACAGCTCCCAGCCGACAGGCCCCCGGGTGGTCACGTGTGTCATGGTCTCCCAGACTACCCGCAGTAGCGGGCAGAGCCCGATTCCGACCCCGGGTGCACGGTCATCCCTCGAGAACGTAGGGGCTGACGGCGATCTCCGACCCGTCCTCAAGTGTGGCGATCTCGAAGTCGGAGAACACTGCCGGCGCGGCCTCTTGCAGACGGCGCAGGACGTCGATCGCCAATCCCCGGATCTCGGTATCGGCATGTTCGGTGGCGCGCATGCCGATGAAGTGTCGCCACGACCGGTAGTTGCCCGTCACAACGATCCGGGTCTCTGTGGCGTTCGGAAGCACGGACCGGGCGGCCTGACGTGCCTGCTTGTGCCGCAGCATGGGATTGGGGACGTCCGCGAACCGGTCCTCGAGTTTGGCCAGCATCTCGGCATAGGCGTCCCGGGAGGCGTCGGTCGCCCGGCGGAAGATCTCTACGAGCTCGGGGTCGTCCGCGATCGCAGGAGGAGGCACCACCTTGGAGTCGTGCTCGGGGACGAAACGCTGGGACAACTGGCTATAGGAGAAGTGACGGTGCCGAATCAGCTCGTGCGTGCACGAACGGGAGATTCCGGTGATGTAGAAGGTGACGCTCGCGTGCTCGAACACCGACAGGTGTCCCACCTCGAGGATGTGTCGGAGATATCCGGCGTTGGTGGCGGTGCGTGGATTGGGCTTGTCCCAGCTCTGGTAACAGGCTCTCCCCGCGAACTCGGCCAGCGCGGACCCACCTTCCGCATCCGTCTCCCACTTGATCTCGTCGGGGGGGATGAACTCGGTGTGCGCGACCAGGCGGACTTGCCGCCGGACGAGCTCGGACATCGTGGGTCTCCTCTTGGTGTTGAGCTCGGCTGGTCAGCCGAGCAGATGTGCGCCGACGGTGGCCGCTACCTCTGCGGCGGTGTCGAAACCCTCGCGATCGGGTTCACCGGTCAGCTGGACGGCTGGGGCGACGGCCTGTAGTCCCCACCCGGTGGCGATTCGCTCGACCGAGTTGACCGCGCCGGCCGTGTCGTTGTCCCCGTGCACGCACAGGGCGTAGGGGCGGCCCGAAACCGCCCCCTCACAGGTGTAGTAGGTGCGATCGAAGAAATGCTTGAGCGCGCCGGACATGTATCCGAAGTTGGCCGGGGTGAGCAGAACATAGCCGTCAGCGCGCAGGACGTGGTCATCGGTGGTGGCCAGCGCGGGAACTGACTCCACTTCGATCCCCTCGAGATCGGGATGTGCGAGGCCTGTCACGAGAGCCTCCAGTATCCGGCGCAGGCGCGGCGACGGGGCGTGGTGCACCACCAGAACCGAACTCATCGCGGTCCCTCCCCCGAGGCGAGTTCGGCCTCCCGCAGCCCGATGGCGGCCTTCATGACCTCCCGAGCCCGGATGCGGTCGCCGGCGTGGTCGTAGGCCCGTGCCAACCGGTAATTGGTCCGCCAGTCGTCGGGGGACGCCCGGTATTCGGCGCTGACCCGGTCGAACAGTCCGTCCGCCGCGTCGTGGTGGAGTCGACCGGAGGGGCGTTGTTCCAACCCGGCCAAGTCTAGTTCGATGCCCTCCGCGGCGGCGGCGGCAGAGATCTTCTGTAGTTCCAGGCCATTGCGGACTATCGCCCAGGTCGCCCAGGCACCGACGCCGGTGAGCAGGAGAATTCCGACCCCAAGACCGCGGACGGCCAGGTATTCGGACGCAGTAGTCATCGACCAGCCGAGGTACAGCAGGTACCCAAAAGCCACGATCAGGCCGAGTGCGGTCACGGTCATGACGAGGGGCTTGATGATTCTGTCCATAGCGTGTGCCTACTCGTCCATGAAGGTCTCGAGCCCCACTGTCAGGCCCGGGGACGCGGCGATCGAGCGGACCCCCAGCAGGACACCGGGCGCGAACGAGGAGCGATCCAGCGAGTCGTGCCGGATGGTCAGGGTCTCGCCCTGGGTGCCGAGCAGTACCTCCTGGTGTGCGACGAGGCCGGTCAGGCGGACCGAGTGCACGCGGATCCCGTCAACATCCGCGCCCCGGGCGCCGTCGAGTTCTGAGGACGTGGCGTCGGGCGAGGGGCCGAGGCCGGCTTTCGCACGGGCCTCCGACATCATCGTGGCGGTGCGATGCGCGGTCCCCGATGGCGCATCGGCCTTGTTCGGATGGTGCAGTTCGACGATCTCGGCTGACGGGAAGTAGCGGGCGGCCTGGGCCGCGAACCGCATCATCAAGATGGCGCCGATGGCGAAGTTCGGTGCCACGAGCACACCGGTGCCGGGACTGTCCTCGAGCCACTGACGAAGCGTCGCGAGACGGTCCTCTGTGAACCCGGTGGTCCCGACGACCGCGTGGATCCCGTTGGACACGCAGTACTGCAGGTTGTCCATCACCACGTCCGGGTGGGTGAAATCGACCACCACCTCGGCTCCGGAGTCGACGAGAGCGTCCAGCGGATCGCCCTGGTCCACCTCGGCGACGAGCTGGAGATCATCTGCGTGTCGGACGGCCTCACAGATCGCCGTACCGACCTTGCCGCGTGCACCGAGCACTCCGACCTTCGTCACCGTCATCATCTCCTCAGTGGTCATCATCGAGCCAGGCCAGCCTATCCGCCGACGCGGCCGAGCAGTTCAGCCGCGCCGCCGCCGGGCATCCCGGGCCCGACCGCCGCCAGACACCACGGCGCGGACTCGCCCGTCCAGTAGGCGGCGACCTCGCCGGGAGTGACCCGACGGAGTCTGGCCATCGACTCCTCCACCGGGACCACCGTGTCCCGGTCCAGCAGGTGCCGACCGATCCGGGTCATGCGAGACAGCGGGTCGTCGAGACCCAACCTGATGGAGCCCGTGAGGTGGCCGATCGCCCGGTCCACCTCATCTGCGACCGGTGGCGATCCCACCATTCCGGATACCACCTCGCCGACCTCGTTGCACAGGGCATCCACCCGGTCAACCGGAGACCCCGCCACGACGGTGAGCAGACCGGTCGATCGGAATTGATCCATACCCGCATAGACGGTGTACGCCATACCCAGCTCCTCGCGGATGCGTTGGAACAGCCGTGAACTCAGCCCGCCACCGAGGACCGCGGTACCGACCTGGGCCGCTGCCCGATCGAGGTGATCCCGCGCGGGGGTTCTGCGGGCGAGGGCGATCAACGCCTGCTCGGAGTCTCCATCCTCACCCGTGAGGACTGACGTCGTCGACCATCCCGACTCCCGCACGCCCGTGTCGGTGGAGCCGGAGCCGGCTCCCACATCAGATTGGTCCCGCGCGGCGCGATGATGGGAGATCGCCGCGGCGAGCGGTCCCCCGGCGATACGGCGCACGAGCGCGTCGTGGTCGATCCGCCCGGCCGCGGCGACAACCACGTCGGCGGCGCCGAGAATACGGCGGTGGAACGCCCGGAGGGTCTCGGCATCCAGTGCCTCGACCGAATGCTCGGTACCGATGATCGGGCGGGCGAGCGGGTCTCGACCGAGGACTGTGGTGGTGACCAGCTCACAAGCGAGATCTTCGGGATCGTCCGCCCGCCCGGCGAGCTCGTCGAGGACGACGTCCCGTTCGATCTCGATGTCAGCGGGGTCGCAGGACCCGTTCGCGACAACGTCCACCAGCACATCGACTGCGGTGTCGCACCCCTCTGCGGGCACGTGCACGTGGTAGCAGGTGTGCTCGCGCCCCGTGTAGGCGTTGAGGTCGCCGCCGAGCAGATCTATCCGCTCGGAGAGCTCCCGGCCTGATGCGCTGGTCGTGCGTTTGAACAGCACGTGCTCGAGAAAGTGTGCGGCCCCGTGCTCCCCGGGTCCCTCGTCCGCAGAACCGAACCCTATCCAAACGCCGACCGCCGCGGTGTGACACCACGGCAGGTTCTCGGTCACCACACGGACACCGGGGATCGACCGGTCCACTCGGATCGATGACTTCACGGACCCTCCATCCTCTCGACAAACGAAGCACGCACCCCGAGCGCGGGGTGCGTGCTTCATGGATGCCGGTGCCGCGGACGGCGGCCCGGCGGGGTGTCAGTCGTCGTTCCCGGCGTCCGGGTCGGAGCCACTGTCGGTGCCTTCGTCCACAGGAATGAGGCTGATCTTGCCCCGGTTGTCGATGTCGGCGATCTCGACCTGCATCTTGTCGCCCACGTTGACGACGTCCTCGACCTTGCCGATGCGCTTGCCCTGGCCCAGCTTGGAAATGTGGACCAGGCCGTCGCGGCCCGGCAGCAGCGAGAGGAACGCGCCAAACGGAGCGGTCTTGACGACCGTTCCGAGGAATCGCTCGCCAACCTTGGGCAGCTGCGGGTTGGCGATGGCATTGATCTTGTCGATCGCGGCCTGGGCCGAGTCGCCGTCGGTGGCGCCGATGTACACGGTGCCGTCGTCCTCGATCGAGACGGACGCACCCGTCTCCTCGGTGATCGAGTTGATCATCTTGCCCTTGGGCCCGATCACCTCGCCGATCTTGTCGACGGGGACCTTTATCGCGATGATGCGCGGAGCGAACGGGCTGAGCTCGTCGGGCTCGTCGATCGCCTCGGCCATCACGTCAAGAATGGTCAGTCGCGCCTCGCGTGCCTGCGTCAGTGCCCCGGCCAGGACCTCGGACGGGATGCCGTCGAGCTTGGTGTCCAACTGCAGCGCAGTGATGAACATGCCCGTGCCGGCGACCTTGAAGTCCATATCGCCGAACGCGTCCTCGGCGCCAAGGATGTCGGTGAGCGCCACGTATCGGGTCTCACCGTCGACCTCGTCCGAGACCAGCCCCATTGCGATACCCGCGACAGGCGCCTTCAGTGGCACGCCGGCGTTGAGCAGCGAGAGGGTGGACGCGCAGACGGAGCCCATCGAGGTCGAGCCGTTGGAGCTGAGAGCCTCGGAGACCTGGCGGATCGCATAGGGGAAATCCTCGACGCTCGGCAGGACCGGCATAAGGGCGCGCTCCGCGAGCGCTCCGTGGCCGATCTCGCGGCGCTTGGGCGACCCCACTCGACCAGTCTCACCCGTGGAGTACGGCGGGAAGTTGTAGTGGTGCATGTAGCGCTTGCTGGTCTCGGGCCCGAGCGAATCGATCTGCTGCGCCATCTTGACCATGTCAAGAGTGGTGACGCCCATGATCTGGGTCTCGCCACGCTCGAAGAGTGCCGAACCGTGGGCGCGCGGGACGACCTCGACCTCGGCCGACAGGGCACGAATGTCGCGGGTGCCACGACCGTCGATACGGAAGTGATCGGTGAGGATCCGCTGACGCACGATCTTCTTGGTGAGCGACTTGAACGCGGCCCCGATTTCGCCGAGACGGTCGGAGAACTGCTCGGTGAGTCGCTCCAGCACGGTCGCCTTGAGCTCGTCGGTCGCGATGTCGCGGTCCTGCTTATCGGCGATCTGCATGATCTCGCCGAGCTTGGTCTCGGCGATCTCGGAGACTGCTGCAAACGCGTCTTCCTGGTACGGCGGGAAGAGCGGGAACTCCCGCGGGGTGCCCGGGGCTGCGTCGGCCAACGCCTGCTGCGCGGCGCACAACTCGGCGATGAACGGCTTGGCGGCCTCGATGCCCTGGGCCACGATGTCCTCGGTGGGCGCCTGGGCGCCACCGGCGATCTTCTCGATTACGTCGTCAGTAGCCTCGGCCTCGACCATCATGATCGCTACGTCCGACGAATCACCGGAGCCCACGACGCGGCCCGCCACGACCATGTCGAAGACGGCCCCGGAGAGCTGTTCGACGGTGGGGAACGCCACCCACTGGCCCGCCGGATCGGCGGCTGTCGGGATGAGCGCTACCCGCACTCCGCCGACCGGGCCTGAGAATGGCAGCCCGGACAGTTGGGTGGACGCTGAGGCGGCGTTGATGGCCACCACGTCGTAGAGGTCCTTCGGATCGAGGCTCATGACGGTCACCACGACCTGAACCTCGTTGCGGACCCCGTCCGCGAAGGTGGGGCGGAGCGGCCGGTCGATGAGCCGGCAGGTGAGGATCGCGTCCGTGCTGGGACGTCCCTCACGACGGAAGAACGAGCCGGGGATCCGTCCCGCGGCGTACATCCGCTCCTCGACGTCTACGGTCAGAGGGAAGAAGTCGAAGTGCTCCTTGGGGTGCTTACCCGCCGTGGTGGCGGAGAGCAGCATTGTGTCGTCGTCGAGGTAGGCGACGACCGAACCGGCCGCCTGCTTGGCCAGTCGGCCCGTCTCGAAGCGTAGTTCGCGGCGTCCGAAGTCGCCGTTGTCGATGGTCGCGACGGTCTCGAAGACCCCGTCTTCGACCTCGACGGCCGTAATCTGTGGCATGTGTTTCCTGTCGTGTCGGGTGCATGAGCCGCACGGCGGAATCGTCCCGCCGGGGCTGCCGGGTGACACGCCAGGGGGTCCCGGTTCGACTTCGGTCTTCGATCGAAGCGGCCGGAGCGTCTGCCCACCGCGGTTACCGCTGCGGGCGTCGGGCTCCGGCGGCCACTACCGAGGACCGCCAATCGGACCTGTCGACCACCCCGGCACGTGTGCACCGGCTCCAGCCAGGCTATCAGGGAAAACCGTCCGGGTCACCGGGGCACGCGTGGGTGTCACCCCTAGCGATGCAACGACCCCCGCCCGGAGAACCGGGCGGGGGTCGGAGAAGCGGTCGTCGTCGACGTCAGCGACGCAGGCCAAGCCGCTCGATCAGCGAGCGGTAGCGGGCGATGTCGACCTTGGCGATGTACTTGAGCAGACGGCGCCTGCGGCCGACGATCAGCAAGAGGCCACGACGGGAGTGGTGGTCGTGCTGATGGGTCTTGAGGTGCTCGGTGAGCTGCTGGATGCGCTTGGTGAGCATGGCAATCTGGGCCTCGGGCGAGCCGGTGTCGGTCTCGTGGATCCCGTACTCGGCCAGTACGGCCTTCTTCTCTTCGGTGCTCAACGCCATTGGTGACTCCTGGTTGTTCCAGTCCGCGAAAAATGTAAGACCCCGCCGCCGCGAACCGCAGCAGAGCCGACTAGCGAGATTACCAGCCGGACCGGCCCCGCCCCAATCCGCGGCTCAGGTCCCCAGCACGGTCCGGGTGGTGGTGACGTCCCTGTCCATGGCCACGAGCAACTCGTCAACGGAGGAGAATTTCTCCATGTCACGGACATGGTCGACGAAGTCGACGGCGGCCAGTCGTCCGTACAGGTCCGCGGTCTCGTCCAGCACGAACGCTTCGACGCTGCGGGCGGAGTCCCCGAACGTCGGGTTGGTCCCGACCGAGATCGCGCAGGGATACCGACGCCCGGCCACGATCGAGCCGTCGATGGGGCCGTCGTCGAGTACCGTGAACCACCCGGCGTACACCCCGTCGGCCGGTACGGCGATGTGGTCGGCCAGGTCGAGGTTGGCGGTCGGGTACCCCAGGTCCCGGCCCCCACGTCCGGCGCCGTGGACAACAAATCCGGATACGCGGTGGGGGCGGCCGAGGACCTCGGCGGCGGCGGCTACGTCGGCCTCCGCCAGCAATCGACGGATACGGGTGGAGGACACGGTCTCCCCCCCTGATTCGAGAAGGTCGACGACCTCGCAGGTGATACCCCTCGCGGTGCTCAGTTCGCGCATGGTCTCGGACGTACCTGCGGCACGGCGCCCGAACGTGAAGTTGCGCCCGACTGTGACCGCGCGGGCGTCCAGACCACGGACGAGGACCCGGTTCACGAACTCGCCGGGTTCCCACGAGGCCATCTCGCGGTCAAACGGCAGCGCGAACACCGCGTCCACTCCGAACTGTCCAGCGAGTTCTGCGCGACGCTCCAGGGGGGTGAGAACGGACGGGTGGGTGCCCGGCCTGACGACCTCGACGGGGTGGGGGTCGAAGGTCACGAGGACGGGACTCGCGCCGAGGCGCCGACCGTGGGCGACGGCGCGGTCAACCAGGCTCCGATGCCCACGGTGAAGTCCGTCGAACACGCCGAGCGCGACGGAGGTCCCGCCGTCGGGGATAACGATCTCGTCGAACGTCCGCCACAATTGCACGGCGACCACCTTACGCCCGGCGTTCACAGCCCCGCCGGCCGCATGACCACGACCGGAGCGGCGCGCCGCCCTGATTCCTCCACCAGCGCCGCGACCCGGCCGTCCGGGCCCACGGCGGCGACGACTCCGGTGTCGCCGCGGGCCTCGAGCCACCGACCGTGGCGCAGCCCCTCTGACTCATCGGCGTCGATGTCGCGTCTTGGGAACGCCGTCAGCGCAGCGGTGTCGAGGTCCAGGGACAGGGTCGGTTCCGTCTCCAAGTGCTCCAGGGTCCGTGCCACCTCGAGGCCGAACGGTCCCACGTGGGTGCGCCGCAGCGACGTGAGATGCCCCCCGACGCCTAGGGCGGCGCCAAGATCTCGGGCGAGTGCGCGGATATAGGTGCCGGTAGAACAGTCGACGACGACGACGAGGTCGATCACCTCCGCGGAGCGGACCCGCTCGAGCACGTCGAACCGGGAGACGGTGACCCGCCGCGGACGGAGTTCGACCTCCTCCCCCGCTCGCACGCGGTCGTAGGCCCGCCTGCCATCCACCTTGATGGCGCTGACCGCGGACGGCACCTGGTCGATCTCCCCGGTGAGGTCTGCGACAGCCGCGTCGATCGCCTCGTCACTCACGACGGAGGCGTCCGTGGCCGAGGTCGTCTCGCCCTCGGCGTCGTCTGTGGTGGTGGCCTGTCCGAGGCGGATGGTTGCCTCATAGGATTTGGTCTCCAGGGCCAGGAGCCCAAGCATCTTGGTGGCCCGTTCGATGCCCACGACGAGCACCCCGGTGGCCATGGGGTCGAGCGTTCCGGCATGGCCGACCTTGCGGGTGCCGAAGTAGCGACGGAGTCGTGAGACGACGTCGTGACTACTCATCCCCCCTGGCTTGTCAACGACCACCAGGCCGGGGTCGGGTGCGGGGCGGGAGTCGGATCTGAGCTGCGTCACGGTCCCACGCTATCGGCCCCTGCGGGTCGCAGCACGATCGCCGAGGCCACATACCCGTCCCAGACGGCCCAGCGGCCCCAGAACTCGACCAGATCCGGCCCACCGTCCACAGCGTGCGCGTCCACGAGGATCCGGGAACGCACCGTGCCTAGGGCCACCCCGTCGTCGTAGGTGTCGGCGACCAGGGTGATGTGGGCGTCACCGAACCCTAACCACCGGTGGGTGAGCGGGAACCACGCCTTGTATGTGGCCTCCTTCGCCGTGAACAGGACGGTATCCCAGGCGATGGACGCCACCTCGCCGTGCGCGGCGCGCACCCACTCCGCCTCCTCGGGCAGAGAGACGGCCTCGAGGACGCCCGCACCCAGCGGCTTGTGCTGCTCGACGTCCAGCCCGATTGACCGGACGCGACCTGCCGATGCAAGTGCGGCGGCCCGCAACCCGTGGGTGTGCGTCAGGGTTCCCACCACGCCGGGCGGCCACACCGGCATACCCCGCCCCCCGCGTAGCACCGGACCGGCCGGGACCCCGAGTCTCGTCATGGCCTCCCTGGCGCACGCCCGTGCCCCCGCGAAGTCCACCTTGCGCCGCTCGACCGCGGCGCCGATTTGCTCGATCTCCACCGGGTACAGAGACGCCACCAGCGACGCGTCGTCCAGACCCAGCTCGGCGTCGGTCACCGCCACCACGTCAGGGGGGAACAGGTCACCGATCACCGCTCGTCCTCCACATAGGGGCCTGTGTCTTCGGGCCGGGCGATCCTCGGCGTGCCCCCGCCGTCGCGGACCCATCGGACCTGGGGTGCGGCCACCGTCGGGAGGATTTGACGCGTGAGCGGGTCAGGCCGTCCACGCCGGTTCCACTCTCTGGGGTACCCGAGCGAGACCTCTTCGAACCGCACCCCGTCGTGAATTGACGTTCTCGGGATGTGCAGGTGCCCATACACGCAGGCGGTGGCGCGGTAGCGGCGGTGCCAGTCAGCGGTCTGGTCGGTGCCACACCAGAGTGCGAAGTCCGGGTGGTGCAGGACCCTGGTGGGATCCCGCAGCAGCGGCCAGTGGTTGACGAGCACTGTCGGGTGCGCGGGATCAAGGCGCGCCAGCCGTGTCGTCGTGCTCACGAGCCGCTCCCGACACCAGGCGACCGCATCGCCGTAGGGGGCGGGATCGATGAGGAACTCGTCCGAGGCAACGACCCGTCGCTGACGCGCACCGGCCAACGCCTCCGCCCGCGACTGGCCCGCGACCGGCGTCCAGCTGTAGTCGTAGAACAAGAACATCGGGACGACCCACGCCGGTCCCCCGGGTCCGGTCCACAGGGGGTACTCGTCCTCCGGGGTGTCTACGCCGACGGCACGGCACGCCTCCACCAGCCGGTCGTACTTGGTCGTGGACGTCATACCCTCGTCGTCGCGCCCGATCCACAGCTCATGGTTGCCGGGCGCCCAGATCACCCGTTCGAAGCGTGCGGCCAACCGCTCCAGTGCACTGACAACCTGGTCGATCTTCTCAGCGACGTCACCGGCCACGATGAGCCAGTCCCCGGGGTGCGTGGGGTGGATCTCGTCCACCACGTGACCGTTTCCGCGGTGTCCCACATGCAGGTCGGACACCGCACGCAGACTCGGTCGCGCATTCCTCGACGTCACCATCATTCGTCCGCCTCCCGAAGTGCCCGTGCGTCCGGGGTCTGCGCGCCCAGCACCATCCACCGGTCGCCGCGGGCACGGGCGGCCACGGCGATCAACCGCAGCCCGACGAAAACCCCCATGCCCGCCCAGATCCCTGCCAGGCCCCACCCGAAATGCCGGGTGGCGAGCAGCACGGGCAGGAAGCCGAGCAGCGCCGCGACCACGGTGCTCGTGCGCAGGTAAGCCGCATCGCCGGCGCCCAGGAGCACGCCGTCGAGACCGAACACGACCGCGGCCGGGATCACCACCACGGCCATCCCGATCAGGGCCACGACCAGACGGTCGGCCACCCCGGGGTCACCGGACAGTAGTGCCGCCACCGGTGTCCGGAACACCATCGTTGTCAGGGCGAGCGCCGCGCCCAGCCCCAGTGACCACACCACTACCGCACGTGCCAGCGCCCGGCCATGGGCGGCGAGCCCTGCTCCGAGTGCCGCACCGACGAGGGATTGCGCCGCGATCGCGACCGAGTCCAGCACGAGGGAGTAAAGGGCCCACAGTTGCTGCGCCAGGTGGTGCGCCGCGAGTGAGTGCACGCCGGCGGCGGCGGCCGCGGTGGTGGCGACGGCGAAGGTGACCTGGAACGACGCCGTACGGATCACCAAGTCCACGCCCATGCGGAGTTGACTGACGATGACGGCGCGGCGTGGCCTCAGAGATCCCGGACGTTCGAGGACGAGGGCCACGAGGAAGCCCCCGGCCATGAGCAGTTGCCCGGCGAGGTTGGCCCATGCGCTCCCGACCAAGCCGAGCGTTGGTGCCGGCCCGAGTCCTGGGACCAAGACCACGCATCCGATGATCGACACGCCGACGCCGACCCCGACCAGGACTAGCGGGGTGCGGAGTCGCAGGACCCCCCGCATCCACCCGTGGCCCGCCGAAGCCACGAGTATGCACGGGATCCCCCATACGGCGACCCTCAGCCATTCGGACGCCCGGGCGGCCACCTGTGCATCCGCAGCGAGCACTCGGGTGAGCGGCCCGATCAGCGCCAGCACGACGGAGACCACCAGCGCACCGACGACGAGCCCGATCCATGTGGCCTGGACCCCTTCGGCCACGGCGTCGTCCCGTCGGCCCGCACCGTGTAACCGGGCCGACCGTGCTGTGGTCCCGTAGGACAGGAAGTTCATCTGGGTGCCCAGTACGAGGAGCACCAGTGCGCCCACGCCGAGCGCGGCGAGGTCGTCGGGCCCCTGGCGACCCACCACGATCCCGTCGACCAGAAGGTAGACGGGCTCAGCGGCAAGCACTGGGAGGACCGGAAGAGCGATCGACAACAGTCGGCGCCCGACGTCGCCGATTCCGAGCACAGGTTTGGGCCCGGTGGCCGTCGTGCTAGCGGAGGAGTTCACGGAGCCTCGCACTCACGGATTCCAGATCACCGTGCATCGTGCAGCCGGCAGCCGATGGGTGCCCCCCGCCGCCCAGTGCGGCCGCGACAGCCGAAACGTCCACCACGTCCGCGGCCGCTCCACCGGCGCGCGAGCGAAGCGAGACGGCCCACTCGCCCGGGAGGTATTCCTTCAACAGCACCGCCACCCGCGCCTCTCGCACACCACGGAGGTGTGAGACCAGGGACTCGACATCGTCCTCGTCGGCGACCAAGATCACTTCGTGCGGAACCGCCAGCCAGACCGAGCCGCGCCCGCCTACCGCATCGACGTCGAGGCGCGCCGTGGCCAATAGTTCACCGAGGACGCGGAGCCAGGCGAACGAGTGCGCGTCGAGCAACGCGAACGTTAACTCGGTGGACTCTGCGCCAGCGGAGAGAAGCCGCCGGGCGGTCTCGTGCGAGCCTGTTCCGCCCCACCGGAACGACCCGGTGTCAGTGACCAGCCCCGCGTAAAGGCTCGTCGCCGTTTCGGCGTCAACGTCGAATCCACCAGCCTCGAGAACGTCCAGGACGAGCGACGCCGTCGACGCAGCTGCCGGGTCGAGCAGCATGTGGGAACCGAATCCCGGATTGGACCCGTGGTGGTCGATGACGAGGATTTCCGAGGCCGCGTCGGCGAGACGATCCCAGCGCCCCACCCGGTCCGGGCTCGCGCAGTCCAGCGTCACTACGAGACCGTCATGAGCGGGGACTCCCGCGAGCGGAACGACGCGATCCGTTCCCGGGATGATACCCAGGGTCTGAGGTACCACGCCGGGGTCGAAGGAGTGGTGGACGGTCACGCCACGCGCACGCAGCGCGCGGGCGAGCCCGGAGGAGCTCCCCAGTGCGTCCGCGTCCGGGCGGATGTGGCACAGCACCGTCACCTCTCGGTGGCGGGCCAACACGTCCGCGGCGCCGGCGGCGTCCACCCGGATGGTCACCGTTCGTCGTCCTCCGGCTGGCCCGCCTCCTCCGGCTTGCGGTAGGGGTCCTCGTCGCCCGCCGGTTGGGCTCCCTCAGCAGCGCGACGCACCTGCTCGTCGATGGCTCGCGCCTTCGCGAGCAGCTCTTCCATGTGGCGGGCCGCGTCGGGCACGGCGTCCAATACGAAGGTCAGCTCCGGGGTGAACTTCACGCCGGTCTGCTTGCCCACCATCGTGCGCAGACGGCCCCTGGCTGCGGTCAGCGCCGCCTCCGCAGCCTCGAGGTCGGGCTCCTCTTCGAGGGTCTCGCCCCGGACTGTGTAGTACAGGGTCGCCACCCGCAGGTCCGCGGTGATCCGCGAATCTGTGATCGTGACGAATTCGAGCCGCGGATCCTTAATCTCGTGGTCGATAGCCGTCGCGACGATCTCGCCGATCCGTTTACCGAGCCGTCCCGCGCGTCCCTTACCGGTCATGGCGATCCTCCTTGACGTGATGCGGTCGCTCGGCGACCACGAATTGACAGGCATGCCGCGGGGGCAGGTCCGAGTACACGGAACCCGCCCCCACGGTGTGCCCTGCGACGTCAGTCGCGCGGCTTCTCGACGAGCTCGTAGGTCTCGATGATGTCACCGATCTTGATGTCGGAGTACGTCACCGTCAGACCACACTCGAAACCCTCGCGGACCTCGGTCACGTCGTCCTTCTCACGGCGCAGCGAGGAGACGGTCATCTCCTCCACCGCGACGTTGCCGTCCCGGATGAGCCGGGCCTTGGCGTTGCGACGCATGATGCCGTCGAGCACCATGCAGCCGGCAATGTTGCCCACCTTGGAAGAGCGGAAGATCTCACGAATCTCCGCCTGACCGAGCTGCTTCTCCTCATAGATCGGCTTGAGCATGCCCTTAAGCGCGCTCTCGATCTCGTCGATCGCCTGGTAGATGATCGAGTAGTACCGGATGTCGACGCCCTCGCGGTTGGCCAACTCGGTGGCCTTACCCTCGGCACGAACGTTGAACCCGATGATCACAGCGTCGGACGCAGCCGCCAGGTTGACGTTGGTCTCGGTTACTGCACCGACACCGCGGTCGATGACGCGCAGCTGCACCTCGTCGTCGATCTCGATCCCCATAAGGGCCTCTTCGAGGGCCTCGACCGTACCGGAGTTGTCTCCCTTGATGATGAGGTTGAGCTGGCTCGTCTCCTTGAGGTGCGAGTCCAGATCCTCGAGGCTGATCCGGCGACGGCTGCGCGCGGCCATCGCATTGCGCTTGCGCGCATTACGACGGTCGGCGATCTGCCGTGCGGTCCGGTCCTCCTCGACCACCATCAGGGTGTCACCGGCACCACAGACGCTGGTCAGGCCGATGACCTGGACCGGACGCGACGGTGTCGCCTCCGTGACGTCCTCGCCGTGCTCGTCGACCATGCGACGAACGCGACCGTAGGCATCGCCCGCGACGATCGAGTCGCCGACCCGGAGTGTTCCGCGCTGGATGAGGACCGTGGCGACCGGACCGCGACCGCGGTCCAGGTGCGCCTCGATGGCCACACCCTGTGCGTCCATGTCCGGGTTCGCCCGCAGATCCAACGATGCGTCCGCAGTGAGGACCACAGCCTCCAGCAGCGCGTCGATGTTGAGGTTCTGCTTGGCGGAGATGTCGACGAACATCGTGTCACCGCCGTACTCCTCGGGGACGAGCCCGTACTCGGTCATCTGACCGCGGATCTTGTCGGGCTGCGCGCCCTCCTTATCGATCTTGTTGACCGCCACGACGATCGGCACCTCGGCCGCCTGCGCGTGGTTGATCGCCTCGACCGTCTGCGGCATCACGCCGTCGTCCGCCGCGACCACGATGATCGCGATGTCGGTCGACTTCGCGCCACGGGCACGCATGGCGGTGAATGCCTCGTGGCCCGGGGTGTCGATGAACGTGATCGTGCGGTCCGTCTCGTCGACGGGAACCGTCACCTGGTATGCGCCGATGTGCTGAGTGATGCCACCGGCCTCACCCTCGCCCACCTTGGCGGACCGGATGCTGTCCAGCAGTCGGGTCTTGCCGTGGTCGACGTGACCCATGACCGTGACGACCGCGGGACGACGCTCGAGGTCGTCGTCGTCGCCCTCGTCCTCGCCGAAGGACAGGTCGAAGGACTCGAGCAGCTCGCGATCCTCGTCCTCGGGGCTGACGATCTGGACCTTGAAGCCCATCTCCTCGCCGAGGAGCTGCAACGTCTCCGGCGTGACCGACTGGGTCGCGGTAACCATCTCACCCAGGTTGAACAGGGCCTGGACGAGCTGAGCCGGGTTGACATCGATCTTATCCGCGAAGTCACTCAGCGACGCGCCCTGGGCCAGCCGGAGGGCCTGCCCACGGCCGTCAGGAAGCCGGACGCCGCCGACCTCCGGTGCGCGCATCGAGTCGTATTCCTGACGCTTCTGCCGCTTCGACTTGCGGCCCCGACGGGGCGCTCCACCGGGACGACCGAACGCACCCGCGGCACCGCCGCGACCGCGACCGCCGCCACCCGGACGACCCCGGAAGCCCCCGCCGCCAGCTGCGGGGGCACCGCCGCCGCCGCCCGGACGGAAACCGCCGCCGCCAGGACGTCCACCCGGACCACCCGGGCGGCCTCGACCTGCTGCCGGACGTGCGACCTGACCCGGCATCTGACCGGGGCTCGGACGAGGAGGCATATTCCCCGGAGTGGGACGGGGACCGCCCTGTCCCGGTGCTCCCGGCCGCTGCGGGGGACGCGGGCCCCCTTGTCCGGGCGCGGGGCGTGCCCCACCCGGACGCGGCCCGGCCTGCCCTGGCCCTGGGCGGGGGCCGCCCTGGGGACGCGGCGCGGGCGTCGTGCCGCTGGAGTACGGGTTGTTGCCGACCCGAGGCGTCTTCGGTCCGGGCTTGGGCCCGGCTGGCCGCGGTCCGGGTGCCGGGCGTGACGCGGCTGCGGCAGCACCGGGGGTCGACTCCGGGGTAGGCCGCTGTGTTCCGGGCTTGGCTCCCGGGGTCGGGCCTGCCTCCGGCTTCGGGGCAGGTGCGGGGGCCGCAGGCTTCGCGCCCGGGACCGGCGCGGACGCCGGCTTCGGGGCCGGTGCGGACGGCTTTGCGCCCGGCGTGGGACCGGCCGCCGGCTTGGGAGCCGTCGGGCGCGGATCCGCACCTGGACGGGGGCTCGCTGCCGGCTTGGAGGGCGCGCCCGGCTTGGGCGCGCCTCCACCGGCGGACTTGGTCGGGGCCGCAGCGGACTCGCCGCTTGCTGGCGGGTGTGCCTCGCGCAGGCGCCGGACAACCGGTGCCTCGAGCGTCGAGGATGCGGATTTGACGAATTCTCCCTGATCGCGGAGTTTCGTCAGAAGTTCTTTACTTGTGATACCGAACTCTTTGGCCAGTTCGTGTACCCGGGGCTTGCCTGCCACTGCTCTCCTCACTGCGAGGTCTCCACGGCAGGGCTGGCCGCGCGACCTCGGTCTACATTCGATGGACGTTCATCGCTGGAGCTTCACGGTGTGCTCATCGTGTCTGGTCCGTTCCTCTTCTTGTGCTCCCCCAGTCGGACCGAATGGCCGACGGGTGGTGTCGTGCTCGAGGCGTACTGCCTCAAGCACCTCCGTGATCGCGTCCTGGGACACGTTCCCGGCGACTCGCAGTGACCTTGAGAAGGCCTTGCGGTCGAGTGCAGTCGCGATGCATCGCGGGTCGCGGTGCACCCAGGCTCCTCGTCCCCCTGCCCGTCGGCGGGGATCGGGAGAGAGTTCGGCCGACTGCGGATCATGAACAATCCGCAGGAGCCGGGAATCGACATCCCGACCCCGACAACCGACGCAGGTCCGGATGGGACCCGCGCTCCCGGCGGTGCCGAACAGCTGGTTCTTGCGTCCCGCCATACGGCCACTCCGGTCTCTCG
Organism: Dietzia sp. ANT_WB102; assembly: GCF_008369165.1. Classification (NCBI taxonomy): domain Bacteria; kingdom Bacillati; phylum Actinomycetota; class Actinomycetes; order Mycobacteriales; family Dietziaceae; genus Dietzia; species Dietzia sp. ANT_WB102. The sequence continues at coordinate 2,207,219 of NZ_VOBA01000001.1, read as the reverse complement.
CCGCCCGGCCCGAGTGGACGGGTGGACGTGAAGTCACTGTGACAACTCAACAGTCTACAGACAATGCGGTGTCGGCACTAACGGCGCGCCCGACCGCGTGGCGGTGGGGCGCGCTCTGTCTCACTCGGCGTCGCTGTGGATGTCGATGCGCCACTGGGTGAGCCGGTGGGCCAGGCGGGCGTTTTGCCCCTCCTTGCCGATCGCCAGCGACAGTTGGTAGTCCGGCACGACAACCCGGGCCGCCCTGGTTTGCGCATCGGCGACGGTCACCGAGATCACCTTGGCCGGCGACAAGGCGTTTCCGACGAAGACCGTGGGGTCCTCGTCGTAGTCGACGATGTCGATCTTCTCGCCGTCCAATTCCGCCATCACCGCGCGTACACGGGCTCCGTTCGGCCCGATGCACGCCCCTTTCGCGTTGAGGCCGGAGATGGTGGACTCCACCGCGATCTTGGTCCTGTGTCCTGCTTCACGTGCGATTGCCGCAATACGCACCGAGCCATCCCCGATCTCCGGGACCTCGAGGGCGAACAGCCCGCGGACCAGGTCCGGGTGCGTACGGGAGAGCGAGACAGAGGCACCGTGCGGCCCCTTGTGCACTCCGATCACGTGGCACTTGATGCGATCGCCGTGCTCATAGGTCTCACCCGGCACCTGTTCGGCAGGGGCAATGGTCCCCTCCGTTCCCCCGTTCTCCGGTCCGATGTGGACCACCACGATCCCGCGGGCGTTGGCACGGGAGTCCGATTGAATGACCCCGCTGACAACCTCGCCCTCTCTCGTGACAAGGTCGCCATAGATGCGGTCAGTCTCGGCCTCCCGCAGACGCTGGAGGATTATCTGCCGAGCGGTCGCCGCGGCGACCCTCCCGAAGTCCGAGGGCGTGGCGTCGAACTCCCCGATCCGATTCCCGTCCTCGTCGACCTCGGCCGCCATGACGGCAACCGTGCCAGCCTTACGGTCCAGCTCGATCCGGGCCACGCGGTGGGCGTCCTCGGTCCGCTTGTACGCGGTGAGCAGGGCGTTCTCGAGGGTCTGCACCAGATCGTCCAGCGGGATCTCGCGCTCCCGGGACAGCATGTTCAGCGCTGCCATGTCGATGTTCAACGATCTTCTCCTTCTCGCACGCCACGACCGGGGTTCTCAGGGTCCGACAGTAGGGCCAGCTCCTCCTGCGGGGCCGGTCGAAATTCGACCCGGATCACGGCGCGGGCCACCTGCTCTAACGCTACCGAGTCGACTTTCGTCCCACGGCCGGCCCTCGACACGATGCGGACCACCCCCGACGACTCGTCGAGGTCCCCGATCCGCCCACGGGACGGTCCCTGCCCACCGTCGACGTAAACCAGGTCGACCTGGCGTCCGCGGGCGCGGTGCCAGTGCCGCGGGTGTTCCAGTGGCGCATCGACCCCCCTGCTGGTGACCTCCAACGTGACGGGCTGCCCCGCCCCTCCCCACTGCTCGGCGAGCGGATCGAGGTCGGCAGACAGCTCGGCGAGATCGTCGAGGGAGACTCCAGAATCCCCGTCCACGATGACCACCACGTGCCACGTGGCCGACCGGGAGTCCTCGCGGACATCCTCGAGATCGAGACCGCGGTTCGAGACCGCCTTGCGTATATGGGCCCAGTCGGGCTCGGGGACGATCACGGTGCTCCTGGAGTGGCGGGCTGACGGGTACCGTTCCGGGACGCGGACGGGCCGCATCACTGTACCGCCTCGCACGTGCCATCTCCGACCCCTGGCAGGATGTTGTGGTGCACCATTCCGTCCCCGTCGACCTCTCGCGCCGCCAGTTCATCGCCGCTGCAGCCGTTGCCGCCGGACTCGCAGTGGCCGGTGGCTGCGCACTACCTGCAGGCATAGGCGACCCCGACACGCTGATCGGCCTACTTGACGCCGCTGAGCGTGACGCACGTGAACTCGCGGCCGCAGACGCCTCCCACGGAGAGTGGGCCGGTGCCCTGCGCCGGATTGCCGACGCGAGGAAGATTCACGCACAACAACTCGCGGACCTCGTCGAGCGCCCGGACGGCGACCAAGGGCTGACACCGTCATCGGCGCCGCCGCTCGTGTGCCCGCCGGTGGAGGAAGTGCGGGCGCGCCTACGGGCCGATGCTGCCGGTGCCGCCGAGGCAGCCGCGGCGTCGGAGGGCGCCCGGGCGGAGATCGCGGGCGCGGTCTCGGCGGCATGCATCGCAGCGGTCGAAGTGGAGCTCGCGTGACGACCCCGGTCGGCTTGGCTGCCGAGGACGCTGCGGTCTACGGATACGGTCTCGTCCTCGCCCGGGCAGACGGCTCCATCCGGGCCGCGGTCCGTCGGGAGCTCGCGGCTCATCGCGACCGCCGGGACGCCGCGGAACTGTTGTGGCCGGGGTCGCCGCCCGCTCCTGTCGGCTACCTCGCGGGGGAGGACACCCCCGCTTCCCCTGTTCTGCTCGCGATTCGGATCGAATCGGATTGCTGTGAGGCCTGGCGCATCGAGCTTGGACGAGCCAGCTCGTCGGAGACCCGGCGATTCTGCGTCGACGCCCTCACCGCGGCGGCGGTCCAAATGGCTCGGTGGAGGACGCTGGTCCCGGGCGCGCCGTTCGAGGCGCTGCCCGGGTTTCCACCGCCTGCCTGATGCAGCTAGCGTGCCGCGCCGATCAATTGGACGATCTTGTCTGCGGCACCATCAACCGGGACTTGGGTGACCTCACCGGTGGCGCGCTCGCGTAGCTCGACGGTGCCCTCGGACCACCCGCGACCCACCACGACCACCCATGGGACGCCGATCAGCTCGGCATCCTTGAATTTTACCCCCGGGGAGGCCTTGCGATCGTCGAAAAGTACCTCGAGGCGGGCACGGTCGAACGCCTCGACGAGAGTCGACGCACCGGCTATCGCGGCGTCGTCTTTGTTAGCGATCACCACGTGGACGTCAGCCGGTGCGGCTTCGGCAGGCCAGACCAGCCCCTTGTCGTCGGCGAACTGCTCCGCGAGTACTGCAACAAGGCGTGATACTCCGATCCCGTAGGACCCCATGGTGACCCTTGTGGGCTTGCCGTTCTCGCCCAGAACGTCGAACCCGAAGGCGTCGGTGTACTTCCGCCCGAGCTGGAAGATGTGGCCGATCTCGATACCGCGCGCCAGGGTGAGGGTGCCGTGTCCGTCCGGCGCGGGGTCTCCCTCCCTTACCTCCGCGACTTCGATGGTCCCGTCCGGCGTGAAGTCTCGGCCGCATACCAGGTCCACCACGTGCCGACCGGGCTCGTCTGCGCCGGAGATCCACGCGGTTCCCTCTACAACCCTCGGGTCGACGAGATAGCGGATCCCGTTCGCCTGCAACGCTCGCGGGCCGATATACCCCTTGACGAGGAACGGGTTGGCCTTGAAGTCGGCGTCGTCGAGGATTTCCACTTCCGCCGGCTCGAGCGCGGCCTCGACTCGTTTCATGTCGACCTCACGGTCGCCCGGTAGCCCCACCGCCAGCAACTCCCAGTCTCGACCGGGCTGACGCACCTTGAGCATCACGGTCTTGAGTGTGTCCGCGGCAGTGACCTGCCGTTCCAGGCCGGCTGCGTTCGCCCACGTGACAAGCGCCTCGATGGTCGGGGCGTCCGGGGTGTCGTGCACAACCGCCCGGGGCTGCCCTTCCATGGGCAGGGCTGGCGGCGCGGGGGTCACGACGGCCTCGACATTGGCCGCATACTGACCGTCGGTGGACCGGACGAACGTGTCTTCACCGGCAGCAGAGACAGCGAGGAACTCCTCGGAGGCGGAACCGCCCATAGCTCCGGAGGTGGCCGCGCAGATGACGTACTCGATCCCGAGACGGTCGAAGATGCGTTGGTAGGCCTCGCGGTGCGCCTGGTAGGCGCGCTCAAGCCCGGCGTCATCGAGGTCGAATGAGTAAGAGTCCTTCATCACAAACTCGCGGCCGCGCAGGATCCCGGCGCGGGGACGCTCCTCGTCGCGGTACTTGGTCTGGATCTGATACAGCGTCACCGGCAAGTCCTTGTACGAGGAGTACTCACCTTGCACGGTAAGCGTGAAAAGTTCCTCGTGGGTGGGCCCGAGCATCATGTCGTTGCCCTTGCGGTCGCGGAGCCGGAACAGCGCCGGGCCGTACTCGGTCCACCGGCCGGTGGTCTCGTACGGTTCCCGCGGCAGGAGTGCGGGCAGGCTGATCTCTTGCGCGCCGAACGCGTCCATCTCCTCGCGGACCACCTGTTCGACCCTTCGCAGGGTGCGCAGACCCAGCGGGAGCCAGGAATACACGCCAGGGGCAACACGACGGACGTACCCGGCGCGGACCAGCAGTTTGTGGCTGAGGACCTCGGCATCAGCCGGGTCATCGCGGAGGGTACGGAGGAACAGGTGGGACAGACGCGTGATCACGGTGGTCAAGCGTAGCCGCCCGTGGGTTGGTGCCCGGCCCGCCGGTAGCCTCTGCCGGGTGCGCATCCTCCTCTCGCCGTCCGAAACCAAGTCCGTAGGCGGCTCGGACACGCCGCTTGAACTGGGCGCCCTCTCGCTGCCCACGCTGACCGAGACCCGCCGGACGGTGGCCGACGCGCTGGTGGCGTTGTGCACCGAGGACCCCGACGGAGCCCGCGCCTGTCTGGGATTGAGCGACAGGCTCACAGGGGAGATCGCCCTGAACGCGCAGCTGTGGACCTCCCCCACCGCACCCGCCCTCACCCGCTACACGGGAGTTCTCTACGACGCTCTCGACCAGGCGTCGATCATCGGCGCCGCTCGGTCTCGGGCACAGTCCCGACTTTGGATCGGATCGGCCTTGTTCGGTCTGGTCGCCGCCGACGACCCGATCCCTCACTATCGTCTCTCCGCCGGATCGCGGCTGCCCGCGCTCGGGACGCTACGGGCGTTGTGGAAGCCTGCCCTCACCGCCGCTACTTCTCTTTGGAGCGACGATCTGGTGGTGGATCTGCGCTCCGGCGGCTATCACCACCTGGGCCCGATAGCGGGCGCGGTGACGGTCGACGTGGTCACTGAGTACCCGGATGGTACGCGCAAGGTGGTGTCTCACTTCTCCAAGCACCACAAGGGCTTGCTCGCGCGGACGCTCGCCACTTCCCGCGCCGAGATGCGCGACATACCGTCGCTGCTCCGGGTGGCCCGCCGGGCCGGGCACATAGTGGAGCGCACCTCCGAGAACGTACTGACCATGGTCACAACGCCCTGAGACTGCCTGGCAGCTCACCCCGGCCAGCGGATCATCGCCACCCGAGTTCAGGGGCCACATGGGTGAGAATTGATTCCAGCAGGTGCGCGTTGTAGTCCGCACCAAGCTGGGTGGGAACGGTGATGAGCACCGTGTCTGCCGCCCTGATCGCCTCGTCCTGGGCGAGTTGCTCCACCAACCGATCCGGCTCCGCGGTGTAGGACCGTCCGAACACCGCCCGGAGGCCGGGTTCGATCTGCCCGAACTGGTCGCCACGCTCGCTACTGTCGAGGAAGTAACGCCGGTCTGTGTCCGAGGTGATCGCGACGATGGACCGGGACACCGATACCCGTGGTTCGACACCGTGGTCGTGCAGCGCCCACTCGTCCCGGAAGGCCTCGATCTGCCTGCGCTGCTGCACGTGCAACGGCTCCCCCGACTCGTCCGCCTTCAGCGTGGAAGACATCAAGTGCATTCCCTTCCCCGCCGCCCATCGCGCAGTGGAGTCGGACGCGGCTCCCCACCAGATCCGCTCTCGCAGCCCCGGCGAATAGGGCTCGATTCGCAGTAACCCCGGCGGATTCGGGAACATCGGACGCGGATTGGGTGCAGCGAACTGCATGCCTTCGACGGCACGGAGGAAGACGTCCGTGTGGCGCCGCGCCATGTCGGCGTCGGTCTCCCCGTCGGCGGGGTCGAACCCGAAATACCGCCACCCGTCGATCACCTGCTCGGGCGATCCCCTGGAGACGCCCAGTTGTACCCGCCCTCCTGACAGGAGATCTGCGGCGGCGACGTCCTCGGCGAAGCCGAGGGGGTTGACGTAGCGCATGTCCACCACCCCGGTGCCGATCTCGATACGGCTCGTACGGGCCCCGACTGCGGCCAGCAGGGCTGTGGGACTCCCCAGCTGCCGAGCGAAGTGATGAACCCTGAAGTAGGCACCATCCATTCCGAGCTCCTCGGCGGCCTCGGCGAGCTCGACGCTCTGCAATAGAGCGTCGGAGGCGGACCTGACAGCCGAGTCCGGATGATCCATCCAGTGCCCGAACGAGAGGAACCCGAGCTTCTTGGAGGTCGTCACACCCACATCATGCCCGACGACGGGGGCGTCGGTCCGTGTCTCAGCTCTCGCTGAGATATTGAGGGAGCCCGGCGACCTCCCCGATCACGACGATGGCCGGGGGCCTGACGTCGTTGGTCTCCAGCGTGTCCGCCAAGGTACCGAGGGTGCAGCGATAGGTGGACTGCCCGTCGAGGCTACCGTCGACTATCACCGCGCACGGGGTCTCGGACGATCGGCCCCCCGCCATGAGTGACGCGGCGATCGCGGGAGAATTCTTGACCCCCATCAGCAGCACCAGGGTCCCCCGCATACGTGCGAGGGCGTCCCAGTCGATCAAGGAACCCGGATGTCCGGGCGGGAGGTGACCGGACACCACGGTCAGCTCATGGGTCATGCCACGGTTGGTCACCGGGATCCCGGCGAGCGCGGGGACGGCGAGCGCGCTGGAAACGCCCGGCACGACCGTGCACGGGATTCCCGCCGCTGCGCAAGCCTGCGCCTCCTCGTAGCCACGCCCGTACAGGAACGGGTCACCGCCCTTCAACCGGACCACGAACTTGCCGGAACGCGCCCGGTCCACCAGAACCTGGTTGATCGCCTCCTGCGCCATCGCCCGGCCATAAGGGATCTTGGCCGCGTCAACTATCTCGACATCGGATCGGAGCTCGGCGAGCGGACGCTGAGGAGCGAGACGGTCGGCAACGACGACGTCGGCGCGGGAGAGAAGTCGGCGTCCACGGACCGTCATGAGGTCGTCTGAACCGGGCCCGCCCCCCACCAAGGCGACCGTTCCCCTCAATGCCTCGTCGACCTCGGGTGCCTCCGCACTCGCCTCGCTGAGTGCCCGCTCGACCACGTCTCGGGCCTCGGCGGTGCGCGCGCGGTCCCCGGTGAGAACCGCGACGAGCATCTCTCCCCTACGGACTACAGCCGGGGTCACCGCAGAACCCGATGTCACGGCATCAGCGCGGACGCAGAAGGTGCGGTTCTGTTCGGCCTCGGCCGCGACCCGGGCATTGACGAGCGAGTTTTTGGTCGCGGCGACCGCGTACCACGCACCGTCGAGATCGCCAGTTTCGTACTCGCGGGGCTCCCACCAGAGCCGCCCGGCGTCCACGAGTCCTTGGAGCGTGGGGGTGACCTCCGGACTCACCAGGTGCACGACCGCACCCGCGTCGAGAAGCACGGGTATCCGGCGTTGCGCGACGGACCCTCCGCCTATGACCACGACGCGTCGGCCTTCGAGGTCCAGGCCGACGGGGTACGGGTTAACTGGCCGGATCATGAATCAGATCCTATCCGCCCTGGGGTCTGCACCCGGCCTCGGCCCAGAGCCCCTGGATCGATTCATCCCCCGGTCACCACGTTGGGTGGCCGGGGGATGTGGAGCGCAGACAGTGGCTATCCAGAGTCCGCGGATTAGGCCTTCTGGTCGAGCTTCAAGGTCCGCGTCGACCGCTCGAACTGCTCGGTGAACAGGGTCGGCTCCTTCGCGAGATCCCGGCCGAGCGAGGGGATCATCTCCTCGAGAGCGGGAGTCCAGTCGGCGAAACGGCTCGGGAAGCAACGCTTGAGCACGTCGACCATTGCGTCCACGGCGGTGGATGCGCCCGGGGAGGCGCCGAGCAGGCCGGCGATGGATCCGTCTGCCGAGTTGACCACGGCTGTGCCGAACTCGAGGGTCCCGCCGCGACCGTTTGGCTTGATCACCTGGACACGCTGGCCGGCGATGACCTTTTCCCACTCCGCGTCTTGTGCCGACGGCATGAAGTCACGCAGCGTATCGACCCGGGCACCGTGGTTCTTGGCGAGTTCGGTGATGAGGTACTTGACCAGGCTCATCTCGGTCAGGCCGATGTTGGCCATGGGCAGCAGGTTGCCCGCGCGGATGCTGGACGGCAGGTCGAGGAAACTGCCCCTTTTGAGGAACTTGGGGGTCCATCCCGCGAAAGGCCCGAACAGCAGGCCCTTCTTGCCGTCGATGACGCGGGTATCCAGGTGTGGCACGGACATCGGCGGCGCGCCGACGGAGGCCTCGCTGTACACCTTCGCCTTGTGCTGGTCGATCAAGTCGGGATTGGTGCAACGCAGCCACTGACCGCCTACGGGGAAGCCGCCGATGCCCTTGATCTCGGGGATGCCGGACTTCTGCAGCAGGTGCAGGGCGCCGCCGCCCGCGCCAACGAACACGAACTTGGCGTCTATTGTGCGTTCGTCACCGGTGTATCGGTTGGCCACGGTCAGCCGCCAGGTTCCGTCGCTGTTGCGCTCGAGGTCCTTGACCTGGTTCTGGTAGTGCACCTCGGTACCGGTGCGCGTGAGGTATTTGATGAGCTGGCGGGTGAGCGCGCCGAAGTTGACGTCGGTGCCGTTGGAGAAGTGGCTCAGTGCGAAGGGCTGCTCGGGTGAGCGACCGCGGGCCATGAGGGGAACGAGCCGCTCTAACTCGGCGAAGTCGGTGGTGTGCCCCATCCCCGGGAAGAGGGGGTGGCCGGCGAGCTTCTCGTACCGCTTCTGGAGGAAGTCCTGGCCATCCCTGCCTGTGACGAAGCTCATGTGCGGGATGGGACGGATCCACTCGGTGGGATCGCCGAGGATGGTGTTCTCCACGGCATAAGACCAGAACTGCCGCGAGACCTGGAACTTCTCGTTGACGCTGACGGCCTTGGTGATGTCCACGTCACCGCCCGCGGTCCTGGGCGAGTAGTTCAATTCGCAGAGGGCTGAGTGCCCGGTTCCCGCGTTGTTCCAGGCGTCGGACGACTCCAGCGCAGGCCCCTCGAGTCGCTCGAAGACCTGGATGTCCCAGTCGGGCTGGAGCCGCCGCAGCAGAGCGCCCAGCGTCGCGCTCATGATGCCCGCGCCGATGAGCGCGACATCTGTTGTTTCGTGCTTTGCCACCTGGTCTGAAGTCACCGGCTACCCTCGCTCGTTGGTCATGGACCCGCATTTCGCGTCAACGCGGGTCGTCCCGACAGGCCCGCGTCCACCTGGCTGCAAGACTACTCACGGCGCCGTGAGCGAGGCACACCGGACTAGGGTGGTCGTCGTGTCGACGCCGTCCCCCGATCCAGACGTCCCCGCCGGATCCGACCCACGCTGGACCCCGGACCTGCTTGGGCCGTCTTATCGGCGGCGGGTGCTGCCCCTCGGTCCCGACCCCGACGGCGAGGGGCAGATCGTCGCGACCCTGGTCCGTCACGAGGCCGCCCCGTCTGAGCCCACCGCGGTGATGCTGGTCGTTCACGGTCTCTCTGACTACTTTTTCCACACCCACCTGGCGGAGTTCCTCGCCGCGCGCGGCGTCGCAACGTACGGGATCGACCTACGTAAATGCGGGCGCTCCAGGCGGGACGGAGTGACGCCGCACTTCACGACCGACTTGGAGCAATACGACGACGAGCTGGATCAGTCTCTCCAGGTGATCGTCGCCGAGCACCCAGGGAAGCCGGTCCTCGTGGCCGCGCATTCCACCGGGGGCTTGGTGGTCCCGTTGTGGTTGGGCAGGCGCCGCGACAGGAATGAGTTGGACCCCGTTGTGGGGGTGGTCCTCAACTCACCGTGGTTCCAACTCGACGTCCCGGAGCGCGCCCGGCCCGTGCTCGATCCCGTCATCCGTACGCTCGGGTCCGTACGGCCCTTCTACCGGCTGCCGTTGCCGACGTCGGACCGGTACGTGATCAGCACACACGTGGATCATGATGGCGAGTACCACTTCGACACCGCTCTCAAGCCCCCCGGCGGGGTCGGCGTCAGGGCCGGGTGGCTCGCCGCGGTCCGCCGCGCCCAGAAGCAACTTCAGGCAGGCATCAACCTGCCGCTGCCGGTACTCCTCCTACGATCGACCGCGTCTTCGGTCGGCGCCCGCGTCCGCGGCGGCGAGATCGACGTGGACACCGATCTGATCCTGGACGTGCGGTCGATGCAGCGCTTCGCAGACCGTGTATCCCATACCGTCACCGACGTGCCCGTCGCAGGTGCCCGACATGACGTATTCCTTTCCCGCGCCGACGTTCTCGCGGTGGTTTTCGACCATCTCGGACGTTGGCTGGACGACACCGTGTCCTCACATCTCAAGGAGTCCTGACCCGATGACCCAGCCCCCCTCCCGCCACTTCGACCTGGTCGTCATCGGCACGGGTAGCGGCAACTCGTTGATCGACGAGTCGTTCGCCGACCTGTCCGTGGCGATATGCGAGAAGGGGACGTTCGGCGGCACCTGCCTCAACGTCGGCTGCATCCCCACAAAGATGTTCGTCTACGCCGCCGACACGGCAATCTCCATCCAGCACTCGGCCACCTACGGTGTCGATTCGACGCTGGACGGGGTCCGCTGGCCGGACATCGTCTCGCGGGTGTTCGACCGCCGCATCGACCCGATCGCGTCCAGCGGTGAAGACTACCGGCGCAATCGATCCGACAACGTCACCGTGTACGACGGTCACGCGACGTTTGTCGGCCCGCGCACCATCGACACTGGCACCGGCGAGATCATCACCGCTGAGTCGGTCGTGATCGCCGCTGGGGCACGGCCCTCAATCCCGGACATTGTCACGGAGGCCGGGGTTGCTTACTACACCAGCGATGACGTAATGCGGATCGCCGAGCTGCCGAAGTCGTTGGTCATCCAGGGCTCGGGGTTCATCGCCTGCGAGTTCGCGCACGTGTTCTCGTCGCTCGGCGTCGAAGTGACCGTGATCGGCCGCTCGGATGTGCTGCTCAAGCACCTCGATCGCGAGCTCGCCGAGCGGTTCACCGAGCAGGCCCGGCAGCGATGGGACGTACGTCTCGGACAGCAGATTGCCGCGATGACCGCGACAGGCGAGGACCGTCGGGGCGTGGAGATCACGTTCGAGGACGGGTCGACCTGCACCGGTGACGCGCTGCTGGTGGCGACAGGACGCACGCCGAACGGCGACCTGTTGGGATTGGACGCCGCAGGGGTTGGGATGGACGGAGAACTGGTACGCGTGGACCAGTACGGCCGCACCACTGCGGAAGGCGTCTGGGCTCTGGGGGACGTGAGCTCGCCGTACCAGTTGAAGCACGTCGCCAACCACGAGCAGCGGGTACTTGGACATAACCTGCGCCACCCGGAGGATCTGCAACCGTTCCATCACAGCCACGTGCCGTACGCGGTGTTCACCTGGCCGCAGATCGCGTCGGTCGGGTTGACGGAGGCCGAGGCCAACGCCTCCGGGTACGACGTGACCGTGAAGACACAAGCGTATGGGGACGTGGCGTACGGCTGGGCGATGGAGGACTCGGTCGGGTGCTGCAAGCTCATCGCCGACCGCGCCACCGGGTTGCTCCTGGGCGCTCACATCATGGGAGCGCACGCACCCTCTCTTATCCAGATCCTCATCCAGGCGATGGAGTTCAAGATCACGGTGCCCGACCTCGCGCGTAAGCAGTACTGGATCCACCCGGCGATGGCCGAGGTCGTCGAGAACGCGTTACTTGGTCTGGACTTTCCGGACCGAGGCTTCTGACCTTTAGGCCAGGATGAAATCCTTCGGGTCGACGGTGCGGAGCTGCTTGCGGTATCGGAAGGTGAACGTCGGCCACTGTAGGGAGTTGCGCCCCCGCGAATCGATGTACCAACTCGAGCAGCCACCCTCGTTCCAGACGGTGTGCGCGAGGTCGCGATCCATCTTGGCGGCGTAGGACTCCTGCACCTCCGGACGGACCTCGATGGACCGTCGACCCGCACGCTCGGCGAGATCGAGAAGCCGCAGTACGTGATCGGCCTGGGACTCCAGCATGTACACGATGGACGAGTGCCCCAGGTTGGTGTTGGGGCCGTACAGCAGGAACATGTTGGGGAATCCCGCCACGGTCATCCCGTTGTGGGCACGCGGACTGCCGCCCCAATGCTGGGCTAGGGTCCGGCCGTCCGTTCCCGTGATCAATCGGGAGATCGGAGGCTCGGTCGGTTGGAAGCCGGTGCCAAAGATAATGACGTCCGCCGGGTGCTCGGTGCCGTCATCTGCCACGAGCCCACTGGGGGTCACCCCCGATGCCGCCCCGGGCACCAGTGTCACGTCCGGTCGGCTGAGCGCGGGCAGCCAGTGGCTCGTGAGCAGCACGCGTTTGCACCCGATCGAGTAGTCCGGGGTCAGCGCCCTGCGCATCCTGCGGTCGCGCACCTTGGCGAAGAGATAGAACCGAGCGAACCACTCGACAAGGCGCAGGAGGAACTGGGCCCGGGTGAACAACACCACATAGAGTTCACGTCCCAGGTAGATCCGTCCGCGGACGATTCGCTGCAGGATGGGGACACGCCGGTAGAGCCGTTTGCGACGCTCGGAAATGGACCGATCCAGTCGTGGGAGAATCCAGCCTGGTGTCCGCTGAAATACCGTGACGTGCTCGGCGGTCCCGGCGATCTCGGGAACGAACTGAACTGCGGACGCTCCCGTCCCGACGACGGCGACCCGACGACCCCCGAGGGGGATGTCGTGTCGCCACCGCGCGGAATGGAACACCTCCCCCTTGAACGATTCGAGTCCGGGTAGTCGGGGAAGCGACGGGGCGGAGAGCGCGCCGGAGGCCACTACGAGGTGGCGCGCGAACACCCGCCCGCGGCTCGTATCTACGACCCAGTGGACAGCCTCTGTGTCCCACCTCGCGGCGGTGACCTCACAGGAGGTCACGAGCCTGTCTCGTAAGCCGATGCGGTCCGCCACCGTCTCGAGGTAGGCGCGGATTTCCGGTTGCCTGCCGAATGAGTGGGACCATCCCGGGTGCGAGTGCCGGGACAACGAGTAGAGGGCGGTCGGGACGTCACATGCGCACCCCGGGTAGATGTTGTCGCGCCAGGTGCCCCCCACCGCCTCCGCGGCTTCTACGACGAGAAAGTCCCGCCCGTGCCCCTGCCCCATGAGGCGATCCGCCATCGCGATGCCGCCGAAGCCAGCACCCACAACCAACAGGTCAATCTGGTCCACTGGTCCACGGGGGGTCTCGATCATACTGGACAGTATGCCCCGTATTGTCCACGACTGGCAGCGACATCGAGACGCTTGTCCATCATCGGCGACGCCCGGTCACTCCAGCCGACGGGACATCACGCGGGCTCACGACCCGGACGGCAGGGTCAGGATCTCGTATCCGTCGTCGGTCACCACCACGGTGTGCTCGAACTGGGCGGTCCACGCCTTGTCCGCAGTGGTCACAGTCCAATCGTCTTCCCACACGTCGAAGCCCGGCCCGCCGAGGGAGATCATAGGCTCGACGGTCAGCGTCATACCGGGCTCGAGGACCTCGGTCCGGGACGGCTCGTCGTAATGCAGCACGACGAGACCGTTGTGGAACGTCGGGCCCACACCGTGTCCCGTGAACTCCCTCACGACCGTGTAATCGAAGCGCCGCGCGTACGACTCGATAACCCGTCCGATGACGTTGATCTCGCGGCCCGGACGGATGGCCTTGATCCCCCGGTTCATCGCTTCCTCGGTTCGCTCCACCAGCAATCTGGCTTCGTCGCTGACATCCCCGGCGAGAAATGTGGCGTTGGTGTCCCCGTGGACTCCGCGGATGAATGCTGTGACGTCGACGTTGACGATGTCGCCGTCCTCGATCACCGTGGTGTCGGGGATACCGTGGCAGATCACCTCGTTGAGCGAGACGCAGCACGACTTGGGGAAGGCCTTGTAGCCGAGGGTCGACGGATAGGCCCCGTTATCGCACAGGAACTCGTGGACGACCCTGTCGATCTCGTCGGTTGTCACGCCGGGAGCGACCGCCTCACCGGCGAGCACCAGGGCGTCTGCAGCGATTCTGGAGGCCACGCGCATGGCTTCGATCACCTCCGCTGGCTGCACCCACGGCTCACCGTTGGCCTCATCGACGCGATCGCGCCACACGTACTCGGGCCGCGGGATCGACTCGGGGACGGTCCGGATCGGGGTGGGTTCACCAGGGACGAGCGGCTGACGGGTGGAGGTGGTCATGACTCCAGGATAGGCCCGCCAGGCGAGACCGGTCGCCCCGGTCTGGTCACGGTGCTCGGCGAGCGTGGCTCACAGCAGGACCGTTGCGTAGTCGACCGCATCGGTCATGCCCACCCGCCTGTAGGCGCTACGGGCGGCCCCGTTCGACGCGTTCACCACGAGCGATGGTGTGAGCCCACGTGACTGGAGAGCAGCGCACACCGCGGCCGTCCCACCGGACCCGAGCCCGGCGTCCCTCCTGTCACGGTGGACCCACACGCCCTGGATCTGGGCGACGTTTGAAGAGACCGCGGCCACGTCCGCCTTAAAGATCACCTCGCCGTCGTCGATCCCCACCCAGGTCTTCCCCCGCGAGAGTGACCGTGCCACGCGACGCCGGAACGGGATCCCGGACCCAACGGCGAACGGGTCGGAGCGCAACTCCTCGCGGTACATCGCGGCGGCCGCGGTGAGGACCGGTTCGAACTCCTCGAGCGTGGCCGGTCGAATCCCTTCCAAGACAAGCGTCGGGTCGACAGGAACTGTGAGTGCCATGAGGAACTGGTGCTCGCGGTATTCCCGGGCACCACCCCACCGCTCACTCAGCGCGGACCACACGGCCGCGACCTGGTCCCGTCGACCGTGTACCGACATCGGCCCGAGTCCCAGCCCAGCGACGGCCTGCCCGAGGGCGCGATGATCCGACGCGTCACCCCGGAGAGGGAGGACGGAGTTGCCGACGAACAGCAGGGACCGATCCGGACCGCCGAAGGTGAGGAACCGGCCGTCGGCGCCGGCGGCCACGCCGGTGGAGGCGAACTTTTCAGCGGCGGGTGTCGAGACCAGCGGATCGGCCCCCAACACCTCGAGAACCGCCCGCGACTCGCCCGGGCCGACCTCTCGACACCCACCGAGCCCGGTCCCCGGCGCAGCCGTGTCGGTCACGGCCTATCGAGTGACCTTGACCTGGGGCCCCTGCCCCTCGGCGGCCTCCCCCACCGGCTCGCCCATCTCGTCGGCGATCCGCATGGCCTCTTCGATGAGCGTCTCGACGATCTGTGCCTCGGGAACCGTCTTGATGACCTCACCCTTGACGAAAATCTGGCCCTTGCCGTTGCCTGACGCCACGCCCAGATCGGCGTCGCGCGCCTCACCGGGTCCATTCACGACGCAGCCCATCACCGCCACGCGCAGGGGCACCGTCATGCCCTCGAGTCCGGCGGTCACCTCTTCCGCGAGCTTGTACACGTCCACCTGCGCGCGCCCACACGACGGGCACGAGACGATCTCCAGCGTCCGCGGACGCAGGTTCATCGACTGCAGGATCTGCTCCCCGACCTTGATCTCCTCGGCCGGCGGTGCCGACAGGGACACCCGGATCGTGTCGCCGATGCCCTCGGAGAGCAGGGCCCCGAAGGCCACCGCCGACTTGATGGTGCCCTGGAACGCAGGGCCGGCCTCGGTCACGCCGAGGTGGAGCGGGTAATCAGTCTGCGCCGCCAGCTGCCGGTAGGCCTCGACCATGATCACCGGGTCGTTGTGCTTGACCGAAATCTTGATGTCGCCGAACCCGTGCTCTTCAAACAATGATGCTTCCCACACCGCCGACTCCACGAGTGCCTCGGGGGTGGCTTTCCCGTACTTGGCGAGCAGCCGGGGGTCCAGCGAGCCGGCGTTTACGCCGATACGAATAGGGATACCCGCGTCACCGGCGGCTTTAGCCACTTCCTTGACGCGCCCGTCGAATTCCTTGATATTGCCCGGGTTGACACGCACCGCAGCGCACCCGGCATCGATCGCGGCGAAGATGTACTTGGGCTGGAAGTGGATGTCGGCGATCACCGGTATCGGCGACTTGCGCGCGATCGTCGACAGGGCGTCGGCGTCCTCCTGCCGGGGGCAGGCGACACGCACGATGTCGCAGCCAGACGCCGTGAGCTCGGCAATCTGCTGCAAGGTCGAGTTGATGTCGTGGGTCTTGGTGTTGGTCATGGACTGGACCGAGACCGGATGATCGCTGCCCACACCCACCCGGCCAACGAACAGCTGCCGGGTCTTGCGCCGCGGCGCGAGGACCGGAGGCGGGGCGTCGGGCATACCCAGTCCCACTGGGATGGAGGAGGAGTCGTTCACAACAGGGCCTTCCGTAGGGGCTGCCAGCCGGGTGCTCACAGGTCCCAGAGTCCATTATCCGGGTAACCGGGCGCGGGTGCGAGGTGGGTGTGTGCCAGATGGGTGTGTGCCAGACTCACCCGGGCAGCAGGATCGGGTTGACGAAGTCGGCGGTGATCACGATTGCCGAGACTCCGAGCAAGATCACGAAGACCCCCATCGTCAGTGGCGCCAGCTTTTCGTAGTCTGCCGGGCCGCCCGGTGCCAGGCCGCGAAGCCGCCGCGCCGCATCTCGGAGTTTCTCGTAGAACACCACCGCGATGTGACCGCCATCGAACGGAGTGAGGGGCACGAGGTTGAACGCCCCCAGGAACAGGTTGAGGCCGGCGAGGAAAAGCAGGAACAGGCTCCACAGTCCCTGCTCGACCGCCTGCCCGCCAATGTAGCTAGCCCCGACCACGGACACCGGAGAGTCCTCCGCCCGTTCGCTACCGAAGATCGAGGCCGCCACTGCCGGAATCTTGCCCGGGAACGAGATGAGTCCCTCGATGGTCGCCTCGACCATCTGCCCGGTGAAGGCGAACGTCGCGGGCACCGCGCTGAGCGCGTTGTAGGTGTTGACGGTCTGGTAGGCGGGATCGTCGAGGATCTCCGGTGGGATGCCGTCCTCCGAGAGTCTGACTCCGAGAGTTCCTTGGGTCTTCCCGTTCACGGTGGACGAGGTCAGCGTCGTGGACGTCGTCACGCTCTCCCCTGCGCGGTCCAACTCGACCGGCACGGTCTCGCCGGGCCGCGCGGAGACAACCATGGATAGCGCCGACCAACTGTCCACTGGAACGCCGTCGACCGACACGATCCGGTCGCCCGGCAGGATCCCGGCCTCGCCGGCAGGGCCCACCCCGGCGCCGCACCGGTCCGCCCCCGCGCAGGTATCACCCACGACGGCCGCGACCTGGTCGGTGGGGATCGGCTGAACGTCCCGGTTCACGAGTCCCCACCCCAGAGCGACTGTGTAGAACAACACGATAGCCAGGATGATGTTCATGAGCGGTCCTGCCAGCAGCACCGCGACACGTTTCCACCAGGCCTGGCGCCACATCGCTCTGGGCTCGTCCTCAGGGCTCAACTCGTCGTACGCGGTCATCCCGGCGATATCGCAGAACCCGCCGAGGGGGACCGCCTTGAGCCCGTACTCGATCCCCCCGCGTCGGACAGACCACAGGGTGGGGCCGAAACCGACGAAGAACCGACGGACCTTCATCCCGGACCACAATGCGACCCGCATGTGGCCGTACTCGTGCAGCACGATCGACGCCATGATCGCGATCGCGAAGAGCGCGATACCCAAAACCAACACGACTCAGCCCTCCGTGTCCACGATGAGGGCTGCGGCATGTCGCCGCGCCCAGGACTCCGCCGCCGCGACATCATCCGGATCTCGGGGATCGGACGACCATTGGTCCGCCGCTCCCACGGTCTCCGCCACGATGTCGACGATGGAGGTAAACCCAATCCTGCCGTCCAGGAACGCGGGGGCGGCTTCCTCGTTCGCCGCGTTGAATACGGCGGTCCGCAGGCCTCCCGCCTCGCCTGCGGCACGGGCCACCGAGATCGCCGGGAATGTCTCCTCGTCAACGGGTTCGAAGGTCCAGGTGTGTGCCCGGGAGAAGTCGAGCGGAACTGACGCCCCGGGAATCCGGGAGGGCCAAGCCAGGGCCAGCGCGATCGGTAGCTTCATCGACGGCGGCGACGCCTTCGCCACGGTCGCGCCGTCGACGAAGGTCACCGCCGAGTGCACCACCGACTGGGGGTGGACGGTCACGTCGATCCGGTCATATGGCACTCCGAACAGCAGGTGCGCCTCGATAAGTTCCAGTGATTTGTTGACCAGGGTCGCCGAGTTCAGGGTGATCATCTTGCCCATCGCCCACGTGGGATGCTGCAGCGCCTCCTGCACGGTGACCCCCTCCAACTCTGCGCGGGTACGACCGCGGAAGGGTCCGCCGGACGCGGTCAACACCAGAGAGGCCACCTCGTTGGCGGTACCCGCCCGCAGGCACTGCGCCATCGCGGAGTGCTCCGAGTCGACTGGTATCAACTGCCCCGGCGCGGCGGCCCTGGTTACGAGTGCGCCCCCGGCCACCAGTGATTCCTTGTTCGCCAGCGCCAGTCGAGCACCCGTGCGCAAGGCTGCAAGGGTGGGCCCGAGACCGATGGACCCGTCGATGCCGTTGAGTACCACGTCGGCCTCCACCGCCCCAACAAGTTCGGTCGCCGCACTGGAGCCGTCGAGCACAGTCACGTCGGGGAAACCCGACCGGACCCGGTCGGCAGCCGCCGGATCAGACACGGCGACGAAACTGGCACCGGTCCGCCGAATCTGATCCGCCAGCAGGTCGATCCGGCCACCGCCCGCGGCCAACCCGACGACCTCAAAGCGGCCGGTTTCGGCCTCCGACATCACTTCCAGAGCCTGGGTACCGATCGAGCCGGTACTGCCGAGGACGAGAACGCGCGTGGTCACCCCAACATTGTCCACTCCCCGGGCGTCTGATGCCGCATCACAGGCCCCGGTGTGGCGGTGCGCGGCGGGTTACCCGTCGACCGCGGGACGGCGTGTGACAAACTGGGCACGATGTCGGCGGCCCGCAGGGCTGCCAGCGAGCCGTGAGGAGAACCGGGGAGCATGAGCGCGGACGGGCACCACACCAGCAAGGAAATTGTCGTCGACGGGATCAGTTCCCTCGACGAGCCCTCGGTCGAGTGGGGCTGGCACAAGCACAGCGCGAAGGTCGGCCTCGTCACGGGAGCTTTCTTCGTATTGTTCCTGCTGGCCATGCTGTTCGGTAATCACATCGGCCGGGTGGAAGATATCTGGCTGATCAGCTTCGCCGTGTTCTTGGCGATCTGGATGTTCCTATCGCTACGTCCCAAGAAGGACGAAACGCTGAAGCGGAGTAAGCTCTACGAGGTTCACTCCGATCACTACGCCGTGGTCGGTGCCGCGGCCTCAGGTCACGTCGGAGCAGAGGCCGCAAGAAATCCGCAGGGCCGGGCGCCGGCCAAGCACTGATCCCGGTCGAGCAGAAAGGGCCGCCACCACTCCACGGAGTGGTGGCGGCCCTTCTCGACACGCAGGGTCGGTCGAGTGAGGTTCCGCCGGGGCCACTACCCAGCGATCACCCCTCGGCCGCGAGCTGTCCACACGCCGCGTCGATCTCCTGCCCGCGGGTGTCGCGCACGGTGCACGAGACCCCGGCCGCGCGAACTGCCGCGACAAAGGCGTCCTGCTGGGGCTTCGGGCTGGCGTCCCACTTGCTACCCGGCGTCGGGTTGAGTGGGATCAGATTGACGTGTGCCATGGGCCCGAGCCGCTGCGCGAGCAGGCGCCCCAGCATCTCCCCGCGCCAAGTCTGATCGTTGACATCCCGGATCAGCGCGTACTCGATAGACACCCGGCGGCCCGTGGCGTCAGCGTAGTGACGCGCCGCGTCCATCACCTCGGCAACCGGCCACCGGTTGTTGACGGGCACCAGTGTGTCGCGAAGTTCATCGTCCGGCGTGTGCAGCGACACCGCCAGAGTGACCTGGAGCCCCTCCTCAGCGAGCCGGTGAATGGCAGGGACAAGTCCGACCGTCGAGACAGTGACTGAGCGCTGCGACAGTCCGAATCCGGAGGGCGGTGGCGCGATGATGCCGCGTACGGCGGTCATAACGCGCTTGTAGTTGGCGAGCGGCTCCCCCATTCCCATGAACACAACGTTCGAAAGCCGACCGGGACCACCAGGGATCTCACCGTCGCGCATAGCGCGGGCGGCCACCCTGACCTGCTCCAAAATTTCCGCCGCTGAGAGGTTGCGTTGCAAACCGCCCTGCCCCGTCGCACAGAACGGACACGCCATCCCGCAGCCGGCCTGGCTCGAGATACACACGGTCGCCCGGTCCGGATAGCGCATGAGCACGCTTTCCACCAGAGAGCCGTCGTGCAGCTTCCACAGTGTCTTCCGCGTGGTGCCCTCGTCAGTCGCGACATGTCGGACCGACGAGGTCAGAGAGGGAAACAGCTCCTGCCCTACTCGCTCCCGCAGGTCAGCCGGCAAATCGGTCATCTCACGCGGATCCGCCTCGAGACGCCCGAAGTACTGGTTGGCCAGTTGCTTCCCACGGAAAGCGGGGACGCCGAGGTCGCCCATCGCCTCCGCGCGGCCGTCGGTGTCGAGGTCAGCGAAGTGACGAGGGGGCAGCCCCCGGCGGGGGGCGTCAAAGACGAGCGGGAGAGGTTCAGCCATGATGCCGCCATTGTGTCAGAAACGAACGACCGCAACACATCGCGAGCCGCCGCCGTCCGGCGCCGCGACGGCATACAGTTCAGTTATGGCACAGCGTTCACACGACCAAGCCGACCGCGATCACATCGTCCCCGACCAGGGACGTGACGAGATCTCGGTCGAGGACACCTATGCGAGTTCTACCCCCGTCCCCGCCGCCGAGGCGAGCGACTCCGCGCATAATTACGACCCAGAACCTTTACCTGACTCCGCAGGCGGCCGTCTCGGCTCGGCGTGGGTGGGACTGGTCTTGGGCGCCCTCGTCACCATTCTGCTTTTGATTTTCATCACCCAGAACACGACATCGACCGATGTCCGCTACCTCGGCCTGCAGTTCAGTCTTCCCCTCGGGGTTCTCGTGCTCTTCGCCGCCATCGCCGGTGCATTGATCATGGCTCTGTTCGCCGGTTTCCGGATCCTTCAACTACGGATGCGTGCCCGTAAGGCACGCAAGCTGACCACCCGACGCTGACGCCCGGGCCCGGCCGCTACGCCCCCAGTCGGCCGGGCCCGGCGATAGTTAAGTTGAACTCAGTCAGGTCGGGACGACGTAGGTAAAGATGGCCCAGGCGACGACCGCGGTTGGCAGGACTGAATCGAGACGGTCCATGAACCCGCCGTGCCCCGGCAGGAGCGTACCCATGTCCTTGATCCCCAGGTCTCGCTTCACCTGCGACTCCACTAGGTCGCCGAGGGTCGCGGTGAACACCGTGAGCACGCCCAACAGGACGCCCTTCCAGACGCTGTCGCCGAAGAGCAGGGCGACGACCAGCGCGCCCCCGATTGTGGCAAAGAGGATCGAACCGCCGAAACCCTCCCAGGACTTCTTCGGGCTGATGGCCGGGGCCATAGGGTGCTTCCCGAACATCACCCCCGCGACGTAACCTCCGACGTCCGAGCACACAACCAGCAGGATGAGGGCCACCACCCGTTGGGCCCCGTACTCCCCGTCCGACAGCATCGCCCCCAGGGATCCCGGAACGGCGATCCAGACCAGCACGAAGACCGCGACGGAGACGTCCCGCATGTAGTTCTTCGGGGCGGTGGTCAGCCCGGCCATGAGCAGACGCCACACCAGAACGACGACGGTGGTGACGGCGAAGGCCGCGAAGGCGCCCTCCGCCCCGGTGAGGAATCCCGCCCACACCATCGCCTGGCCGCCTACGAGAATCGGGAACAGCGGTAGCTTGAACCGCGCTTGTCGGAGGCGTTTGTAAACTTCCCAGGTGCCGATCGCGACGGCGGCTGCCGCGACCAGGTACCACGCACGGGGCGTGAACGCGATGCTGGCGATCACGAGCGCGCCCAGGCCGACCCCGACGGGGATGGCCCTCGTCAGATCGCGGCCGGCGCGCGACGGAGGTGCGGCAGCCGCGGCGGTCGGCCCGGGTGGGCCCTGGGGAGCGGTGTCCACGGCGTACTCCTCGAGTCTCGGGTGATGCTTCTGCGGAGGTCACACCTCCATCAGGTCGCCTTCCTTGGCCTTGACGAGCTCGTCCACCTCGCTGACGAAGCGCTGGGTGAGCTTGTCCAACTCCTTCTCGGCCGCGTTGACCTCGTCCTCTCCGGCCTCCCCGTCCTTGTCGATGCGCTTGAGCTCGTCCATCGCTTTGCGCCGAACGCCGCGCACCGCGATACGCCCGTCCTCGGCCTTGACCTTGGCCTGCTTGACCAGATCACGACGACGCTCCTCGGTGAGCTGTGGCACGGTCACCCGAAGGACTTGGCCGTCGTTGGTCGGGTTGACGCCCAGATCCGAGTTACGGATGGCGTTCTCGATGGGGCCGATCTGCGACATCTCGTACGGCTTAATGATGAGCATGCGCGGCTCGGGCACCGTGATGGTCGCCATCTGGGTGATGGGCGTCAGAGTGCCGTAGTACTCACAGAGCACGCGATTGAACATGCCCGGGTTGGCGCGGCCGGTGCGGATGGTGGTGAGTTCGTCACGAACGTGCTCGATCGCCTTCTCCATCTTCTCCTCGGCCTCGAGCAGAGTGTCGTCGATCATGGTGCGTCTCTTTTCGTTTGGGTCGGTGGGGGTCGGTGGAGGGCGCGTCAGGCCGTGCTGCTCACCAGGGTGCCGATCTGCTCACCGGCGACAGCACGCGCAATGTTGCCCTCGGTGAGCAGGTTGAAAACAAGAATGGGCATGTCGTTATCCATGCAGAGGCTGAACGCGGTGGCATCGGCCACCTTCAGGCCCCGCTCGAGGCACTCACGGGGTTCAATTCGGGAGAAGAGTTCGGCCTCGGGATTGGTGCGTGGGTCATCCGAGTAGACCCCGTCCACGCCCTTTGCCATGAGCAGCACGTCGGCTTTGATTTCCAGGGCGCGCTGAGCAGCGGTGGTGTCGGTAGAGAAGTACGGCATGCCCATCCCGGCGCCGAAGATCACGACCCGACCCTTCTCCAGGTGCCGCTCAGCGCGCAGAGGGATGTACGGTTCTGCGACCTGCCCCATGTGGATCGCGGTCTGGACGCGGGTCGACACCCCCTCCTGCTCGAGAAAGTCCTGAAGCGCCAGACAGTTCATGACGGTCCCGAGCATCCCCATGTAGTCGCTACGAGCGCGGTCGAGTCCACGCTGCTGCAGCTGGGCGCCGCGGAAGAAGTTGCCGCCGCCGATCACGATCGCAATCTGCGCCCCGGTCCGAGAGACGTCGGCGATCTGACGGGCGACGGACTGCACAACGTCAGGATCGATCCCCACGCTGCCGCCGCCGAACATCTCGCCACCCAGCTTGAGCATCACACGTTTGTAGCCGTCCCGCGGGTCGGTCATCCCTCTCCTCGTCCCGGGCGGATAACAGCCCGTGTCGCGCGCGTCCACGCCCCCGACATCCTGTGGTCGGAGCGGCGTGCGGTCCGTGGTGGGACCGGGTTCATTCTGCCCTATCGACGCGGCAGCCACACTCCAGCCCGTCGGGTGTGGCCGAACCTGGGTAATCAGACGGCGACGGCGGCACCCGGGAGCCGGGTACCGCCGTCGCCGAGGAGTCCGCGGTAGCGGGTTCAGGCCGTGATCAGGCCTGGCCGACCTCGAAACGCAGGAATGCGGAAACCTTCGCGCCGGCCTCGTCCAGAAGGGCACCGACGGTCTTCTTGCTGTCGGTGACCGACGGCTGGTCCAGCAGGCTGACGTCCTTGTAGAAGCCGTTGAGCCGGCCTTCGACGATCTTCGGCAGCGCCTGCTCGGGCTTACCTTCCTCCCGGGCGGTGGCCTCGGCGATCTCGCGCTCCTTGGCAACGACGTCGGCGGGCACATCCTCGCGAGAGACATACTGGGCCTTGAGCGCGGCGATCTGCATCGCGGCGGAGCGGGCAGCGTTCTCGGCGGCCTCGCCCTCACCCGTGTAGGCGACCATGACGCCGACGGCGGGCGGGAGGTCGGACGAGCGCTTGTGCAGGTAGACGGCGACGGGGCCGTCGAGCTTGCCCACGCGGCGCAGGACCAGCTTCTCACCGGACTTGGCCGAGAAGGCCACGACAGCATCCTCAACGGTCGAGCCATCGAGTTCGGCGGCGTTCAGCTCGGCGAGGTCGGAGATGCCCTGGGCGGCGGCAACGTCGACGATCTTGTCGGCGAGCGCGATGAACTCGGCGCTCTTGGCGACGAAATCGGTCTCGGAGTTGAGTTCGATCATGACGCCGTCCTTGATGGCGACCAGACCCTCGGCCGTGGTGCGCTCGGCGCGCTTGCCCACGTCTTTGGCGCCCTTGATTCGCAGGACCTCGACGGCCTTGTCGAAGTCGCCGTCGGTCTCTTCCAGAGCCTTCTTGCAGTCCATCATCCCGGAGCCGGTGAGCTCACGCAGACGCTTGACGTCGGCAGCGGTGTAGTTCGCCATTGTGGGGCGACCCTCCTTAAAGGGGTTCGTGATGTGTCAGTAAAGGTGTTCACGTCGGTCAGCGGGCGAGATCGCCTCCACCCTAGACGCCGTGGCGCCGGTGAGTCGTTCGCCCACCGCCTCCAACACCTCGGGCCCGGCCCCCGGGAGATCCCCCTGGGATCATGGGCGGCCGGGCCCGACGGTGCTCGAGCTGGTGCTGCGCGTCAGGCCTCGGTGACCGGGGCCTCGCCGGTGGCAGCCTCGGTGGCTGCGGGCTCCGCAGCGGGGGCCTCGGTGCCGGTGACGTCGGCGGAGGGCTCGTCGGCGCCCTCGACCGTCGTGGTGCTGGTGACCTGGTCGAGCTGCTCGCTCTCCCACTCGGCGAGCGGCTCGGCCTCTTCGCCCGTGACCTTACCTGCCTGCGAGCGGGCCTTGAGGCCCTCGGCGACAGCGGAGGCGATCACACGGGTCAGCACGGTTACCGAGCGGATGGCGTCGTCGTTCGCCGGGATCGGGTAGTCGACGACGTCCGGATCGCAGTTGGTGTCGAGCAGTGCGACGACCGGGATGTTCAGCTTGCGAGCCTCGCCGACGGCGATGTGCTCCTTGTTGGTGTCGACGACCCACACCACGGAGGGGACCTTGCTCATGTCACGCATACCGCCGAGCGTGCGCTCGAGCTTGTTCTTCTCACGCGTGAGCATGAGGATCTCTTTCTTGGTGCGCCCCTCGAAGCCACCGGACTGCTCCATGGCCTCAAGCTCCTTGAGACGCAGAAGCCGCTGGTGCACGGTCTGGAAGTTGGTGAGCATGCCACCCAGCCAACGCTGGTTGACGTACGGCATACCGACCTTGGCGGCTTCCTCGGCGATGGCCTCCTGTGCCTGCTTCTTGGTGCCGACGAACAGGACGGTGCCGCCGTGGGCGACCGTCTCCTTGACGAACTCGTACGCCTGGTCGATGTACGTCAGGGTCTGCTGCAAATCGATGATGTAGATGCCGTTGCGATCGGTGAAGATGAACCGACGCATCTTCGGGTTCCAGCGGCGGGTCTGGTGGCCGAAGTGGGCACCTGCGTCGAGCAGCTGCTTCATGGAGATGACTGCCATGATGGGTTGAGGGCTCGTCCGGCTTGGAAGCAGCCGGACCGCGAGGCCCTCGTCCTCGCTTTCTGTGTGTCGGGTTGTGCCCTCGTGCCGGGTAGCCGAAGGCCCTGGTATCCGCGCCGGTCCGGACCCCCGCCGGGCGGGGGCACCTGCTGGTACGGCGTCCGGGAGGCCGGGGCTCGTCGCCCCGGGGCCCGGATGCGGCTCCCGGGATAACCGGTCGCCGCAGGACACGCGAAGTCGATCGACGCAGAGTCGACCGCCCCGGAAGCATATCCCCTTGAGCGCGAGCCTCCAAGGCAGCCCACCCGCCTCGGGCCCGGCGATGCGCCCTGATGGGACCGATTTCCCTGTCCGCCGTACCTGGGGAGGAGCGACCGCATCGTCAGGGGCGTGCCTGGGGATGATCGTCCGCTCCATCCACAGGTGCCGGTCCGGCATGGCGGGTCACGGGCCGCTGCGGTGGAGTTGCACTATGCACTCGAGACGAATCGGCCGACGGCGCACAGACACTCGCGCAGCTGTCGGCCTGGCCACAATAATCCTGGTCGTCGTCCCCGTCGCGGGCGCGGCGCCCGACGCGCAATGGCCGCACATGCGCACCCCGCTCCCAGGGCCGGTATCAGTGGCGACCCCGTTCGATCCGCCGGAGCATCGGTGGCTGCCGGGGCACCGGGGGGTCGACCTCGCGGGCACGGCACTCGCCTCGGTGCGTGCCCCAGCGGACGGGACGGTCGTTTTCGCTGGGGCCGTGGGTGGCCGTCCTGTGCTCTCGATCGACCACGGCGGGGGCGTGCGCTCCACATTTGAACCCGTGCGCGCCAGGGTCCGGACCGGTGAGTCGGTGGTCGCGGGTGAGGAGATTGGCCGGCTGCTCGCCGCCCACCCCGGGTGCCCTGTCGAGGCGTGTCTGCACTGGGGCATACGCGTGGCTTCAGGTGGTCCTTCGCGCGACGACGACTACGTCGATCCGCTGGCTCTGCTCGCCGATTCCGAAAAGCCCATCCGTCTCAAACCGATCCTTCCCGGCGACGGGGCCAGCAGACGCACGGTCCGCTTCCTCCATCACGCTCGGGGATGGGCGCCGCGGTATGCGGCGCGAAGGCGGTCCGCTGAGACGTGCGTGTAGATCTGGGTGGTCGCGGGCGTGGAATGCCCAAGCAGTTCCTGCACGTGACGCAGGTCCGCGCCACCCTCCAGCAGGTGGGTGGCCGAACTATGCCTCAACGCGTGGGGCGATACCTGGGGGGCGCCGGGAGTGGCCGCCGTGACCTCATTGACGATCCGTCGTGCCGCCCTGGGGTCAAGCCGCCCGCCGCGAACTCCCACCAGCAGTGCCGGGCCGGACGCGGTGGTGGCCAGCTCCGGCCGACCAGCGTCGAGCCAGGCGCGCAGCGCCCGGACAGCGGGCGGGCCGTAGGGGACGGCGCGCTCGCGGTCACCCTTGCCCACCACACGCAGTAGGCGCCGCTCGGTATCGATATCGTCCACGTCGAGCCCGCACAGTTCTGCCACCCGGATCCCGCAGGAGTACAGCAACTCCACCACCAGCCGGTCGCGCAGGGCGATAGGGTCGCCTTCGGCAGCGCCGAGATCGGCAGTCCGGATGGTCTCGGCGGCCTGGCCGACATCGAGAACCTCGGGCAGATGACGTCGGGCGCGTGGCGCCTCGAGTCGGGCGGCGACATCGGAGGTCAGCAGCCCGATGCGGGCGGCCCACCCACTGAAGGAGCGCGCAGCGGCCACCCGGCGGGCGACGGTGGACCGGGCGGCCCCAGCACCCACCTGGGCGGCGAGCCAGCCGCGCAGTGTCGGGAGCGTGAGCGCCCCAGCCAGATCCGCCGCGGTAGTGCGCCCTCCGGCATCGCCGGCAAGGTGGGCCAGGAGTCCGAGGACATCGGAGCGGTAGGAACGGACGGTCGCCTCGGATCGGGAGCGGCTAGTGCGAAGGTACTCGACGTAGTCCTCGACAACGCCGCCGAACAGATCCGCGGGTTCATTCCCTCCAACCTCAGCTGCATCTACCGGCCCCATGAGTATCGATTGTCACCTGCGCTACGGGGACACGCAAGGGCGATGGGGGGGGCGGAGCTACCCAGGAATAACCGTCACTACACGGGGAAACTCATCTGGACTCCGCCGTCGCCGCCCCTGCGCCACCCTTCCGGACCCCGTACCGCCGCCCCGGTAGACAGGAGGCGGCCGAGCACTGTCCTCACAGTCACGGGCGCGATCCCAGACGAAGCCGCGATTTCCGAGGGCGCGGCTCCACCGGAAGTGGGCAGCGCCTCGAGTATCCGCCTGGTCACGTCGTCCAACCCGTCCCACACCCTGGCCTCTCCCCTGGGGGGCGGGCTCGTTTCCCCCATCCGGCCTGCGAGCTCGACCGCGTCCACGGTACGTCCGACCAGCACCGCGCCCCGCTCCCGGAGCAACAGGTGACACCCGACCGATGCCACCGAGGTGACCGGCCCCGGCACGGCCCCGACGGGGCGATCTAGTGCCGCCGCCCACGCCGCCGTACTCAGCGCACCACTGCGAGCGGCAGCCTCGATCACCACCGTCGCACGAGTCAGCGCGGCGATGATCCGGTTCCGGTCCAGGAAGCGATAGCGCGTCACCCCGGTTCCGGGCGGCTGCGCGGAGATCACCGCCCCGCTCTCGGCGACCTCCTGCAGCATCGCATCGTTCCCGCGTGGGTAAAGACAGTCCACCCCGCCGGCGAGGACTGCGATCGTGGAGCCACGGACCCCGAGGACGGCGCGGTGCGCCGCGGCGTCAATCCCGAACGCGCCTCCGGAGACCACCGTGAACCCCTCGGCGGACAGCCCGGCGCTCAGGTCGGCAGTCACCGCCCGACCGTATGGGGTGGGCGCCCTGGTCCCGACGAGTGCGACGGATCTGCCGAGTACCCGCGCCGGGTCGGCGGGTCCGCGCCACCACAGTCCCAGAGGACGCAGCGCGGTGGGCACACCGCCCGATCCGTCCCGCCGTCGCCCCCGCGGACGGTCCAGCGGCTCGAGCGCGAACTCCGGCCACCCGGGGTCGCCGGGAACCACGAGTCGGGCTCCCACCTCTTCCGCGGCCTCCAACAGTCGTGCCCCGTCGACGAGCGTGCGCCGCGCCTCGGTCTGGCCGGCCACCGCCCCACCGGCCTGGCCCGTGCGGATGAGGCTCGCCGCATGTACTGGCCCCACCGCATCCACCAGATCCCATAGCTGCGCGGTCGGGCGTTCACTCACGGCCCCGAGATACGCATACGCCACCCGCACCTCCCACGGCACCATCGCCACGGTCCCCTGCTCCCCCACCATCACTCCTCTCCTCTCAGCACGAGCGCTTCCGCCACGTGAGGCTCACCCGGTACGGAGGCCCCGTCCAAGTCCGCGACCGTCCATGCCAGGCGCAGGCACCTGTCGACCCCGCGCGGGGACAGCACGCCATGCGCGAGAGCGCGGTCCAGAGGTTGCAGTGCGCGGCGATCGAGCCCCCACACCGATCGCAGAACCCGGCCCGGTACTTCCGCATTCGCTCGGGCCCCTGCTGCATCCGGGCAGCGCGCCCACCTCTCGGCAGCGGCCGCTCTCGCCGTAGACACCCGCTGACGAACCGCTGCGCTGTCCTCGCCCTCTCCCAGCGCGAACAATCCAGACCCGAGCGGAAGCGTCCGTAAGGCGATGTCGATGCGGTCCCGTAGCGGGCCCGTCAGCGACCGGCCGTACCGCCGACGCGCGTCGGCGGTACAGGTACAGGCGTCCGGCCGCGCACTTCCGCAGGGGCAGTCGTTGGCCGCCATCACCAGTTGGAAACGGGCCGGAAACACGGAGATGCCGTCGCGCCTGGCGATCCTGACCTCCCCGTCCTCAAGCGGGGTGCGCAGGCTGTCCAGGACCCGACCCGAGAACTCGGCGCACTCGTCGAGGAACAAGACTCCCCGATGTGCGAGGGTCACCGCCCCCGGACGTGCAACATTGTTGCCGCCGCCCACGAGGGCGGCCACCGAGGCCGAGTGGTGCGGCGCCACGAAAGGTGGGCGCTGCAGCAACGGGTCACGCGAGGGAAGCTGTCCCATGACCGAGTGGATGGCCGTTGCCTCCAGTGCATCCCCTTCCCCCAGATCGGGAAGTAGCCCCGGTAGTACGCGGGCCAGCATGGTCTTGCCCGTCCCGGGGGCACCGCGCAGGAGCACGGCGTGCCCGCCGGCTGCCGCGACCTCGACCGCACGCCGGCAGTCATCCTGACCGTGCACCTCCGCCAGATCGACGTGAGACCGCCCACCTACAGCGCGGGCCTCCGGCGCGTCAGTGACCAGGGTTCCCACACCTCGGCACCACGCCGCCAGCATCGCCAGCGAGTCCACACCCGCGGTGTCAATGCCGCTGACCAGTCTGGCCTCCGCGAGGTTCGCGGAGGGGACGATCGCGCGCCGCAGCCCAGCATCCCGCGCCGCGAGCACCGCGGGGAGGACTCCCCGCACCGACCGCACCCTGCCGTCCAGCGCCAGCTCCCCCACCAGCAGCGTGCCATCGAACCCCGCCACGGGCAGCTCCCCGGAGGCTGTCAGTGTGCCCACGGCCAGCGGCAGGTCGAATCCCGATCCGCGTTTGGGCAACGCGGCCGGTGACAGCGACAAGACGACCTTGCCCGGCGGCCACGTCAACCCACTGTTGATCACCGCGGCCCGCATCCGCTCACGCGCCTGCAATACAGCCGAGTCCGGCAAGCCCACGATGCTCACCCCGGGAAGACCGCGTCCCACGTCCGCCTCGACCTCGACCAACTGACCCCCGACCCCCTGGAGAGTGACAGCCCACGTCCGACCGAGCGCCACGATTACAGCACGTCCTCGAACAGTTCGAGACGGGGACGCCTAGGGTCCGCCAAGTCCACGCCCACCACGTCGAAGCAGACCTGCCGCCACCGGCCCGGGTTCTCGGACAGCCATTGGGCCGCCAACCGGCGCAACCGCCTGCGCTTGTCCGAAGTCACCGACTCGGCGGGGGTGCCGAAGCCCGCACCCGTACGGGCTCGGACCTCAACGAACCGGAGTCGTCCGGCTGCGTCCAGGACGACCAGATCGAGCTCGCCCGCCCGGCACCGCCAGTTCCTGCTGATCACCACCCCGCCGCGGGCCTCCATCAGACCCGCCGCGTAAACCTCGCCGAGCTGCCCCGTTCGCCTTCGAGGATCCGTACTGGTGGGATCCGTACCGATCCCACCGATGTCCGTCGACTCGTCGCCCGTCATCGCCGCCCCCTCCCCGGCCGCCCAGCACTTCCGGGCGGCCGGGGCTCACCCTGCCCGAGCACGAAGGCCCGATCCGCTGCTCGCGGACCGGGCCGGGACGCCCTGTGGAGGGACCTGGGGTTGTGGAGAAGGGGTGCGGAGCTACTCGGGCAACCGCAGCTCCGGCTTGTCGAGTTCCTCGATGTTGACGTCCTTGAACGTCAGTACCCGAACGTACTTGACGAAACGTGCAGGCCGATACATGTCCCAGACCCACGCGTCAGACATTCTCACGTCGAAGTAGACCTCACCGTCCGCGGACCTCGGGATCAACTCGACGGCGTTGGCGAGGTAAAAGCGCCTCTCCGTCTCGACGACGTAGGTGAACTGGCCGACGATGTCGCGGTACTCGCGGTAGAGCGAGAGTTCCATCTCGGTCTCGTAGTTCTCCAGATCCTCGGCGCTCATCTCGTGCTGCTCCTCGAATGCGCCTGCGCGGCGCGACGGACGTTGGCGTACGACATCCGATGGATGTCGCTGGGACCGAGCTGCTCGATCGCCCTGGCGTGACTCGCGGTGCTGTACCCCTTGTGCGCGGCGAAGCCGTACCCCGGGTACCGCGAGTCGAGGTCCACCATAATCCGATCTCTGGTGACCTTCGCGAGGACACTCGCAGCGGCGATGGATGCGACCACTGCATCACCCCCGATCACGGAGGTGGACTGACAACCGAGCCCGTCAACGGCGAAGCCGTCGGTGAGGACGAAGCCGGGCGCGGGATCGAGGGCCGCGACCGCCCGGCGCATCCCCTCGAGGTTGCAACGATGGATCCCACGAGCGTCGATCCGCTCCGGTTCGATCACCACCACACTCATCGCCGTGGCTCGACGGAGGACGACATCGTATAGACGGTCACGGGCAGCGGCGGTGAGCCTCTTGGAGTCATCCAGCCCCCCGAGTTCGGGATGGAGCCTGTTGCCCAGCACACAGGCCGCCACCACCAGTGGGCCGGCGCAGGAACCACGCCCGGCCTCGTCGACACCAGCGACCGGGCCGAGTCCGCGCCGGGCGAGGGCAGATTCCAACGCCAGACGGCCATCGCGTCGGGTGACCCGCACCCGGTCGGGTAGGCGCCGATCCCGAGGCCCTTGCCTTCGTGCCGCGGTCACCTCGGGGAGATATCCGGTGAGGACACCGTCCCGATCCTGTTGAACGGGAGGATGATGGTCCGGACCTTGCCGATGACGTTCTCTCCGGGCACGGTCCCCTGATACTCGTCCCCCATGTGGAACCGGGAGTCCGCTGAGTTCCCGCGGTTGTCCCCCATCACCCAGTAGTTGCCCTCTGGGACCGTCACCGGACCGAACGCACAATTGAGCGGGTTCCGGACCGGCGAAGGGTCCTCGTTGAGGTACGGCTCGACGAGCGGCTGGCCGTCAACCAACAGTCCACCCTCCGGGGAGCAGCCCCCGACGGTCTGTCCGCCCACCGCGATGACGCGCTTGACCAAATCGTTCTGATCGGGCGGAACGATGCCGATCACTCCACCGATGTTCTCCAGGGTCCTGATGACCGGATTGTCCGATCGGATGGACTGGTACCCCTCGTTCCACGAGTCGGGGCCCTCGAAGACCACCACGTCCCCGGGCTGCGGCTCACCGAAACGGTACGTGATCTTGTCGACGAATATGCGGTCACCCGTGCACCCCGCGCACCCGTGCAACGTCGGCTCCATCGATTCCGAGGGGATTTGGTACACGCGGCCGACGAAGGTCTGGAAGACAAATACCAGGACCAACGCGATCACCACCAGGAGCGGGATCTCGATGTACCAGGGCTGCCCCTTCTTCTCGACGGCGCGAGCCGGGACCCCGTCATCACGGGGCCCCGGCTCAGAGGTGCCATGTCCGGGCGTATCGGTGCTGCTCACCCGGATGAGCGTAGCCGATCCCGCACCGCCGACGGCGGCCGAGTCCGACCCGCTCTATGAGGTCAGCGCTTCTCCTTGATCTTCGCGGCCTTGCCGCGAAGCTCACGCAGGTAGTAGAGCTTGGCGCGGCGCACGTCACCACGGACGAGAACGTCGATGCGGTCGATGGTGGGCGAATGCACGGGGAACGTGCGCTCGACGCCGACCCCGAACGAGACCTTACGGACGGTGAAGGTCTCGCGGACGCCGCCGCCCTGGCGACGGATCACGACGCCCTTGAAGACCTGGATGCGCTCCTTCGAGCCCTCGATGACCTTGACGTGCACGTCAAGCGTGTCGCCGGCGCGGAACTCCGGGATGTCGCCCCGGAGGGACTTGTTGTCGATGAAGTCGAGAGTGTTCATTGTGTTCCTTGCATGTCAGGAATGAGGACAGAGGACCCTGGCGCCCGCCTCTAGGCGGGACGACCGGTTCGTGCCCCGGATCAGCGCGACCGTCCGCGGGCACACGAGGCGCCCGAAAGGTCAACCTCGCTAGTGTGCCATCCCCGTCGAGGCGCACCCAAATCAGGCGGGCGGCAGAGACCATCCGAGGTCCGAGAGAACCGCCAGGTCGGCGGCGTCGAGCTCCACCGAGCGCAGGAGGTCGGGGCGGCGCTCGGCGGTGCGCCTCAACGATTCGTCGCGGCGCCATCTCGCGATCCTCGCGTGATCTCCGCTTGTGAGGATCTCGGGAACGGCTCGGTCGCGCCACAGCTCGGGTCGGGTGTAGCTGGGCCCTTCGAGCAACCCGTCGGAGAAGGAGTCCTCCTCGTGGCTCCGCCGGTTTCCCAGGACCCCCGGCAGCAGGCGAATGACAGCCTCGGCGATCACGAGCACAGCCACTTCGCCCCCGATCAGGACATAGTCGCCGATGCTCACCTCCTCGACATCCATCCTCACGGACGCCTCGTCGACGACGCGCTGATCGATCCCCTCGTAGCGGCCACAGGCGAACAGCAGATGGCGTCGACGGGCGAAGCGGTGGGCGTCAGCCTGGGTGAACGGTCTCCCGGCAGGGGTCGGGACGATCAGCAGCGGGCGGGCTGCCTCTTCCTCGGCGACAGTCTCCGGCAAGGGCACCAGTTCGTCCAGCGCCTCGCCCCACACCGTCGGCCGCATGACCATCCCCGGGCCACCACCAAACGGGGTGTCGTCGACCGACTTGTGGACATCGTGCGTCCAGTCCCTCAGGTCGTGGACGCTGACGTCGATGATGCCTCGGTCGGCAGCACGTCCTACCAGCGCGAGCCGAAGCGGGGCGAGATAGTCGGGAAAAACCGTGACTATGTCGAGTTGCAAAAGCGGGCCATCAACACCATCGCCGTCACTCACTGTCACGACGTCCCCAGGTCGAGCAGCCCCTCCGGTGGGTCGATGACGCACGTCCCGCCAGCGAGATCCACCTCGGGGACCATCTCGGACACGAAGGGGACCAGGGCGTCGATTCCGTCGGTCAGACTGATGGCCAGGAGTTCGCTGGCCGGCGTGTGCACGATCTCGGTCACCTCACCGAGCACAGCGCCGGAGGTGTCGAGCACGCGGAGTCCCACCAGTTGGTGGTCGTGGTACTCGTCTGGGTCTTCCGGATCAGGAAGAGCCTCGGAGTGCACGAGCAGGAGCATGCCGCGGAGTGCGTCGGCGGCATCTCGGTCGGCGATGCCGGCCAAGCGCACCAGAAGCCGCCCGGAGTGCTGCCGGGCGGCCTCGATGGTGACGTCGCGATCGGTGGCCTGATCGCCCCGACCAACTCTTCCGACGAGTTGCGACCCGACGGCGAACCGCTCGTCCGGCGAATCGGTCCGGACCTCCACCACGAGTTCCCCGCGGACGCCGTGCGATTTGACGACGCGTCCCACGACGAGCTCCATGGTAGTTCGAGTCCTCCGATATCCGGCAGTTACGAGCTGGTCAGCGGTCGGTATCGACCACATCGACCCGGATACCCTCGCCGCCGACGGCGGAAACGATGGTCCGGATCGCGGAGGCGGTACGGCCGCCCCGTCCGATGACACGGCCGAGATCCTCGGGCGCGACGGCCACACGGATCACGCTGCCGCGCCGACCACCACTCGACCGGACGGCGACCGCGTCGGGATCCGACACGATACCGCGGACGAGGTGGTCGACGGCGTCGACAACCATGTCGTTCATCTGTCTCAGGCCTCGGCGGACTCGGCGTCAGCCGACGCGGGCTCGCCCTCGGCGGACTCGGCGGCCTTGGCGGCCTCCTGCTCGGCCTTCTTGGCCTCGTCCTTCTTGGCCTTCTCGGCCTTGCGCTTGGCGGTGATGGCCTCGGCGGACGGCTCGCCCTGAGCGTCCTCGAGAGCCTTGTTGAACAGGTCCAGCTTGGAGGGCTTGGGCTCGGCGGTCTTCAGGGTGCCCTCGGCGCCCGCGATCCCCTTGTACTTCTGCCAGTCGCCGGTGATCTTCAACAGCTGCTCGACGGCCTCGGTCGGCTGTGCGCCTACCCCGAGCCAGTACTGGGCGCGATCGGAGTCGATCTGGATGAAGCTCGGCTCCTCCTTGGGACGGTAGAGGCCGATGGTTTCGATGGCACGCCCGTCGCGGCGGGTGCGGGCGTCGGCGACGATGACGCGGTACTGCGCGTTACGGATCTTGCCGAGTCGGGTGAGCTTGATTTTGACGGCCATGAGCGCGTCTCACTTCCTGTTGCGGGTCACGTGGCGATTCAGCAGCGCCCGCGCTCGTCGCGGGGCCCGGTTTCGCCTTCCGGGTGACCGCCGTTCGGCACGAACCCACGAGGGGTCCACCGTTGACGGCGTCCAGCGGACCAGTCTAGCCAGCCCGAGACGGCACACACCAATCGACGCATCGGCCTCCGGGTCAGCGCTTGGGGAATTTGAGGTTGTTGAGGTCGATCCCGTCCAGCCCCGGTGGCAGCTGGTCGAGCCCGGGCGGCATCTGGGACAGATCAGGCATCCCCCCGGGCGGCATGCCGGGCATCCCTGGCATTCCGGGCGGCATGCCCGGCATGCCGCCGGGCATCATCCCCCGCTGCTTCGGCGGAGTGGGGCCGCGTCCCTTGCCTTTCCCCTTGCCCTTCTTACCCTTGCGCTGATTCTTGCGGCCCGCCCCGGGCATCCCCATCTGGCCCGCCATGCGGCTCATCATCTTTCGAGCCTCGAAGAACCGGTCGACCAACTGGTTGACGTCGGTGACCGTGACGCCCGAACCGTTCGCGATGCGCTGACGGCGCGACCCGTTGATGATTTTCGGGTCTGTTCGCTCCTCGGGTGTCATCCCACGGATGATCGCCTGGATCCGGTCGAGGTACTTCTCGTCGATGTCTCCGACTGCGGCCTTCATTTCCTTACCGCCGGGCAGCATGCCGAGCAGGTTCCCGATCGGCCCCATCTTGCGAATCATCAGCATCTGGTCGAGGAAGTCCTCGAGTGTGAGCTCACCGGAGCCGATCTTCGCAGCAGTCTTCTCCGCCTCCTGCGCATCGAAGACCGTCTCCGCCTGCTCGATGAGCGAGAGCACGTCGCCCATACCGAGGATCCGGCTGGCCATTCGGTCGGGGTGGAAGACGTCGAAGTCCTCAAGCTTCTCGCCGTCGGACGCGAACATGATCGGGGTTCCGGTCAGTTCGCGCACGCTGAGCGCAGCGCCACCGCGGGCGTCGCCGTCGAGTTTGGTGAGGACAACGCCGGTGAAGCCGACCCCCTCGCGGAAGGCCTCGGCGGTAACGACCGCGTCCTGGCCGATCATCGCGTCCAGGACGAAAAAGGTCTCGTGCGGCTGGACTGCATCCCGGATGCCCCGGGCTTGGGCCATCATCTCCTCGTCGATGCCGAGACGGCCGGCGGTGTCGACGATCACGACGTCGTGCATCTTGGCGCGGGCGTGCGCCAGCCCGCGCTGCGCCACAGACA
The DNA here is from genome assembly GCF_008369165.1 of Dietzia sp. ANT_WB102. NCBI lineage: Bacteria > Bacillati > Actinomycetota > Actinomycetes > Mycobacteriales > Dietziaceae > Dietzia > Dietzia sp. ANT_WB102. Next base: position 2,170,579 of record NZ_VOBA01000001.1, on the reverse strand, counting down.
CCGGCTCCTGGACACCGATCTCCACCCCGTCGCCTCCGACAGAGGTCCCCGGGTGAGGGGCGAAGGTGGGCACACCTGCGCGCTCGCCGACAATCCTCAGCTGATCAACGGCTCCCGGGCGTTGAAGGTCACAGGCCACCAGGAGCGGAGTGTGCCCCTGACCCTTGAGCCAGTACGCCAATTTCCCCGCCAGGGTGGTCTTTCCTGCGCCCTGCAGGCCAGCCAGCATGATTACGGTGGGGGGTTGCTTGGCGAACTCGATCCGCCGAGCCTCGCCGCCGAGGATGCCCGTGAGTTCGGCGTCGACGATTTTGACGACCTGCTGCGCGGGGTTGAGGGCCTCAGAGACCTCCGCACCCTTGGCGCGCTCCTTGACCCGGGAGATGAACGCCCGCACTACCGGCAGGGCAACGTCGGCCTCTAGCAGTGCCAGACGGATTTCGCGGGCCGTCGCGTCGATGTCGGCCTCGCTGAGGCGACCCTTTCCGCGCAGGTCCTTGAGCGCACCTGTGAGGCGGTCGGACAAGGATTCGAACACTGCAACAGCTCCCTGGTTCGCGGCCCGGGAGCGCGCATGGTTCCCGGCGTCGTCGGCGACGACTGATCACAGGGTATCGGCACGGGCGCTGACGGGCGTCGTGGGATCGCGTCGCGGCAACAGCGCCTCCACCTCACCGGCCGTACTCAGCACGGCCCCGGGACCGGAGAGGGCGAAGACGTCCTCCACCGCGGCACCCCTGGTCCGCACCACCACCCAGTCGATCCTGGCCCCGGCGTCGATGATCGCGGTCACGACCCTGGCGAACAGGCCTGGGCGATCTTCGGAGCGCACCTCCATCAGAACACCTTCGGCGTCGGTTCGGTGAGAGATCAGGACCGACGACCTTGCCTGCGGGGGCCCGATCGGGAGAGTCGGCCCCCGGGACAGTGCGGCGCGAAGCGGCGAGGGCAGCCCGGAGTCGATCGAGCGGCGTAGGTCCTGTCTCAGCACGCGAGGGTCCACCGGATCACCGAAGCGGGTCGAGACCGTCATCCGCGCCCGGATACCCCCCGGGGAACGCAGGTCGATCTCGGCGTCCACGATCTCCAGCCGATGCGCGACGAGCACGTCCGCGGTCACGGCCAGCGACCGCCCCCCCCCGCCGGGGACGGCGAGGCTGACCTCGTGGGTCGTCCCCGTCCCGGTCGCCCGGAGATCGACGACGACGTCCGGCGGTCCGTGACGGCGCGAGCCGTTGACCGTCGGGGCCTGGACGGCCGCGGGCCGGGGTCCGAGCGCCCGTCGGCACGCCGCCACCAGCGCTGCGTGGGCCCCAGCACGGCCGTTCGTCCAGAACGTCGGTCCGGTCGCGAGCGAGTCCGCCTCGGTGAGTGCGGCCAGGACATCGAGGGCGACGGCGTCGCCGTCCAGCGCGTCCAGGACGTCCTGGGCGGTCGCGGGGTCGGCCGGGTCGCGCCTCGCTGCGGTCGACGGGAGCAGCAGGTGGTGCCTGACGATGCGGGTCAGCGTCTCGGTGTCGAGGTCCCCGAGGCCCATCCGCGTGCAGATCGGCCGGACCATCTCCGCACCCTTCTCACTGTGGTCACCGCCCCGGCTCTTGCCGATGTCGTGCAGGAGCGCCGAGAGCAGCAGGAGATCCGCGCGGGCCACCGAGGTGGTGAGCCGGGAGGCCTCGACGGCCGTCTGCACGAGGTGCCGGTCCACGGTGTAGATGTGTGCCCGGTCCCGCGCGGGCAGATCCCGCACCCCGGACCACTCCGGCAGAGTCCGTTCCCACAGTCCGCACCGGTCCAGGGCCTCGTGAACGGGGATCTGAGCCTCACCCGAGCCCAGGAGCACCAGGAGGTCGGACAGAGCCTCCGCGGGCCACCTCCCGGTGGGCACGACGCCGCGTTCGGCGAGCACGCCGAGGGTCGAGCTGGCGATCGGCAGTTCGAACCGGGCCGCGGCCGCCGCGACCCGCAGCGCCAGCCACGGGTCGTCGGCGACACGGGCGGCGCGGGCGAGGGCCACCTCCCCCGCGTGTTCCACCACCCCGTCGTCGAGGGGACGCCGGACCGGCGATCGCCGCAGTAGTCCGGTCAGTCCCCGGGACGACAGCGCCGCGCACGATCCACGGATCGCCTGATCCGCGGTGAACGCGATCGTGCGGGAGGCGTCACTCAGTGCCCGGGCGAGGTCGAACCGGTCCCCCAGGCCGAGCGCCTCGCCGACGTCGTCCCCGTACTCGGCGTGGAGCACCTCCCGCGGGCGTCCGCTCACCCGGTGGAGTTCCGTCCGGGCGTCCAGCACCAACCGGTGGGCGCGTGCCATCCGCCCGGGGACTACGGGCCGGCCGTCGCTGAGGTGGGCCAGGCCGAGTGCTGCGACGAGTTGAGCGTCACGCAGGCCACCCGCCCCGTTCTTCAGGTCCGGCTCGCTGCGGTGCGCGATCACCCCGGCCCGGTGTCGTCGGGCGGCCGCCGCCTCGACCAGTTCGACGAAACGAGAGGCGATCTGGTCCCGCCACTGTCGGCGGGCGCCGTCCACGACCAGCGCTCCGAGGTCCGCATCTCCCGCGATCACCCGCGCGTCCAGCAGGCTCAGCCCGACCGAGACGTCGGCCGCGGCCACGGCCAGGCACTGGTCGACCGTGCGGACGCTGTGGTCGAGGCCGACCCCGGAATCCCACAGCGGGTACCACAGTGCGTCGGCCAACTCCCCCACGTCGCGCTCAGGGCGTCGCTCGTGGACCAGGGCGAGATCTAGGTCGGAATGGGGTAGTACCTCCCGCCGACCCAGTCCGCCGAACGCGATCAGGGCGAATCCCGACCCGGGTCCGATCCCGGCCTCCTCGGCGAGCCGCCCGAGCTCCATCTCGTAGAGCTCACACAGGGCGTCGCGCAGCGATGCGGCCGGCAGGCTCTCTCGCGGGGCGGAGAGGATCCGCTCGCGTCCCTCCCTCAGCGCCGTGGCGCGCTCACCGTCCGCCGTGATCGCCATGGCACTCCCATCCCTCATCCGTCGCGTTCCAGACTGTCGGTTCCGTGTCACCGCGTCGGGGCGAGCAGGTTTCACTTCTGTGAACGGGTGCGCACGGCGTCGTCGGAAACGGGAGCGGTGGCGCGCACACGGCGGCGCGCGGCCGCCCCAGGTCGGGGCGACCGCGCGCCGGGTGGTCAAAGGGCGTCAGATGGCGGCCGTTCCCTCCTCGCCCGTGCGCACGCGCACAATGCTCTCGACGGGGGTCACCCAGACCTTGCCGTCGCCGATCTTGCCGGTGCGGGCAGCGTCGACGATTAGCTGGACGGCGGTGCCGGTGGTCTCGTCGTCGACGACCACCTCCACCTTGATCTTGGGGACGAAGTCCACTGCGTACTCGGCGCCGCGGTAGACCTCGGTGTGGCCCTTCTGCCGACCGTAGCCCTGGACCTCGCTAATGGTCAGGCCGTGGATGTCCGCCTGTCCCAGTGCTGCCTTGATGTCGTCGATCGTGAACGGTTTGACGATCGCGGTGACGAGCTTCATGTGGTGGGATCCTTTCAAAGTGGTCGACTCAGCGGATGAGCGCGTTGGTGGAGGCCTCGTACGCGCTCTCGGCGTGCTGGGCACCGTCGATCCCGGCCTGCTCGTCGGCCCTGTCGATCCTCCAGCCGAGCGGGCGGCAGATCGCCCAGGCGATCACGGTCATGACGGCGGTGAACAGGAGGGCAGCCACCGTGATCACGATCTGGACCACCAGCAGTCGCCAGCCGTCCGCGGAGTAAAACACGCCCGCATTGGTGCCGAAGGTGCCGGTCGCGAACAGGCCGATCGCGATGGTGCCCCACACTCCGGCCACCAGGTGCACGCCCACTACGTCGAGAGCGTCGTCATAGCCGAAGCGGTGCTTGAGCCCCACGGCGAATGCGGAGAGCATGCCCGCGATCGCACCGAGGGCGACCGCGCCGAGCGGGTGGACCGAACCGGCGGCCGGGGTGATCGCGACGAGGCCCGCGACCACACCCGACGCGGCGCCGAGGCTGGTGGCGTGTCCGTCGCGAAGGCGTTCGGCCAGCAGCCAGCCGAGCATCGCGGCGGCGGTGGCAGCCGTGGTGTTGACCCAGGCCAGGCCGGCCACGCCGTTGGCGCCGAATGCGGAGCCGGCGTTGAACCCGAACCAGCCGAACCACAGCAGGGCGGCGCCGAGCATGACCATGGGTAGATTGTGCGGGCGGTAGGCGGTGCGGCCGAACTCGAGGCGCTTGCCGATGAGCAAAACCAGGACGAGCGCGGCCATACCGGCATTGATGTGGACGACGGTACCGCCAGCAAAATCGACGGGAGCCACTGCTGCGGTGAGCCCGCCCCCGCCGTCGTCGATCGTCCCGAAGATCATCGCCGCCAGTCCGCTGTCGGAGTGCGAGAGCAGTCCCCCGCCCCACACCATGTGGGCGAGCGGGAAGTACGCCAGGGTCACCCAGACACCGACAAAGGCAAGCCAGGTGCCGAAGCGGACACGCTCGGCTATCGCACCCGAGATGAGCGCGACGGTAATGATCGCGAACGTCACCTGGAACGCGACGTCGACCACCTGGGGGTACGCGCCGGACCCCGAGACGACCCATTTATCCGCGTCGCCGATCACGCCGGACAGGCCGAACATCTCGAAGGGATTGGCGAAAATCCCCAGCACCGACTCGCCGCCGTAGGACATCGACCATCCCCACAGCAGGTAGATCACGCCGACGACGCCCATCGCGCCGAACGACATCATCATCATGTTGAGCACGGACTTCCGCCGGGACATGCCGCCGTAGAACAGCGCGACTGCCGGCGTCATGAGCAGGACCAGGGATGCCGACATGAGCATCCAGGCCGTGTCTCCCGAATCGAACTCCGGCGTCGCCTCTCGTGCGAGCAACGCGACACTGTCACCTATCACGGTGCGGTCCTCCTCGTCTCGAACCTGGAGAGCGGCTATTCGCTCCCCGTCGTGACTAGAGGTTTCCGGTGCAGTGTTTCGCCGGATGTCCTGCCGTGTTTCGGGGTGGTTACGTGCGGACGGCCCCGGTTCCGGTCGTGTGTCCAGCCCGCAGGGGGCCTAGGTACCGAGCAGTGCGTCGACGAATGCCTCGGGGGTGAACGGTGCGAGATCGTCCGCACCCTCCCCCAGGCCGACGAGCTTGACCGGTACTCCGAGTTCGTGCTGGACCTGGAAGACGATGCCGCCCTTGGCAGTGCCGTCGAGCTTGGTCAGGACGACGCCGGTGATGTCGACGACCTCCTTGAACACGCGCGCCTGCATGAGTCCGTTCTGTCCGGTGGTCGCGTCGATCACCAGTAAGACCTCGTCGACGAGCGTTTTCTTCTCCACCACCCGCTTGACCTTGCCGAGCTCATCCATGAGCCCCGTCTTGGTGTGCAGGCGACCAGCGGTGTCGACGAGCACGGCGTCCACGCCGGTCTCGACCCCCCGGGTGACCGCGTCGAAGGCCACGGAGGCAGGGTCGGCCCCCTCCTTGCCGCGGACGACCTCGGCGCCCACCCGCTCGGCCCATGTCTGGAGCTGGTCTGCAGCGGCGGCGCGGAACGTGTCCGCGGCCCCGAGGAGGACATCGCGACCGTCGGCGACGAGGACTCGGGCGAGCTTGCCGGTGGTGGTGGTCTTCCCGGTGCCGTTGACGCCGACGACGAGGAGGACGGCCGGCGTCCCGTCATTCGGCAACGCACGTAGCGATCGATCGAGCTCGGGGTGGAGATTGTCGATGAGTGTCTGCCGCAGCAGGTCGCGAACCTCGGCCTCGGTGCGGACCTGGCGGGTGGCGATCTCCTCCCGCAAGCGATCGACCACCAACTCGGTCGTGGCCGAACCGAGGTCGGCCATGATCAGCGTGTCCTCGATCTCCTCCCAGGCGTCCTCATCGAGGTCGCCTGCGCCGAGGAGCCCCAGGAGGCCCTGTCCCACAGTGCTCTGCGAGCGTGCGAGGCGGCCGCGGAGACGGTCGAGCCGCCCGGCGGACGGGTCGATCCGTTCCACCGGTGCGACCGGCTCGGGAGTGCCCGTGATGACATCCGAGGTGGGTGCAGGGATCTCCTCGTCGGGGACCTCGGCCGGCACCACGACGGGGTCGACAGGGACGGTCTCGACGACCTCACTTGCCTCGCTCGGGCCCGGCTCGACATCCGGTTCGGGCGCGAGGAGCGGGGTCTCCGGGGTCGCCTGTGGCGTGGGCCGGGCTTCCGGGGCAAGCTCCACCTCGGGCGCGGGCGCCTGCTCACGCCGCACCGGCTCCTTGGGCGGAGCGGCCGTAGCGGCACTTCCGGCCTGGGCGAACGAGAATCCGGTCCCGGCCTGGTAGTTGCCGGAGCGCTCGTCGCGGGTGAGCTCCTTGCGCTCCTCTGCCCTGGTGAGGGAGATCTGCCTGTTCTTGCGCAGTTGCAGCCCCACGACGAGCGCGATGATGGCGAGCAGCAGCACCGCGGCGACGGCGATGATGATCCAGGTGGTGGTAGTCACGCTGACCAGTATGGCCGACTCCACTTGGCGGCATCTCGCTCCCGGGGGCTGTGGCGGACCTAGACTGGCTAGTGTCACCGTCTCGGGAGGAGCTCCAGTGGTCGAGGTCGCCGTCCCGTCAGGGCTACCGTCCGGACGTCGTCGCCCCCTCCGCCGCCCGCCGGCGCTGCCCACGTGGCTCGCCAAGACCGTCATGGCGGTGACTGGGATATTCTTCAGCGCCTTCGTCGTCGCGCACATGATCGGAAACCTCAAGGTGTTCGGAGGCGCGTCGGGATTCGACGGCTACGCCACCTGGCTGCGCACGCTGCTGTACCCGCTCGTCCCACCCGGGGGCGTCCTCTGGGCATTGCGCATTGTGCTGGTCGTGAGCCTCGTCGCGCACGTCTGGTGCTCAGTGTTGCTGGTGCGTCGGTCGCGCGCGGCCGCTGGCCAGCACCGGCGGCGTACGGGACTGACGATTGAGTCTTTCGGCGCGCGTTCTATGCTCCTCACCGGTGTCGTGTTGCTGCTGTTCGTGGTGTTCCACGTCCTCGACATGACCACAGGCACCGCCCCTGCCGCCCCGCATACGTTCGAACACGGGTCTGCGTACGCCAACCTGGTGGCCAGTTTCTCCCGTCCCTGGGTGGCCGCGTTCTACGTCGTCACCATGTTGTTTTTAGCCCTGCACATCGCCCACGGGATCCGCACGGCGGCCGGTGATCTGGGGGTGACCGGTGTCAGGGGCCGTGCTGCGATCACGTCCGTGGGCGGGATCGCCGCCGTGGCCGTCCTACTCGGCAATGCCGCCATACCCGTGGCGGTCCAGGTCGGTTGGCTGTCGTGAGCTTCTCGTTGCCCCCGGTACTCGTCCCCGGCGCGCAGCCGGGAGACATCCTGTCCCCGGGCATCCCAGAGGGCGACCCCGCCACCGCATGGGCGCGGCAGCGCGATTCGTACCGGCTCGTGGCGCCGGCCAACCGTCGCCACTTCCACGTGGTGGTCGTCGGCACCGGCCTGGCCGGGGCGGGTGCGGCGGCTGCGCTCGGGGAGCTCGGCTACCGCGTCACGGCGTTCACGTACCACGATGCGGCCCGCCGCGCGCACTCCGTCGCCGCCCAGGGCGGGATCAACGCCGCCCGCGGCCGGCGAGTGGACGGCGACTCGGTCGCCAGGTTCGTCGCGGACACGGTCTCGGGTGGGGACTTCCGAGGGCGGGAAGCCGAGGCGTTCCGCCTGGGTGAGGAGTCGGTGCGGGTGATAGACCACTTCTCCGCCATCGGGACCCCGTTCGCCCGGGAGTACGGCGGGGTGCTGTCCACTCGGTCCTTCGGCGGGGTCCAGGTCTCGCGCACCTACTACTCCCGCGGGCAGACCGGCCAACAGCTCCAGATTGCGGGTGTCCAGGCTCTGCAGCGGCAGGTCCGCGCGGGCACCGTGGCACTGCACACGCGTCATGAGATGCTCGACCTCGTCGTCGACGACTCGGGGTGCCACGGGGTGGTGGTACGTGACCTGGTATCGGGCTCCATTCGGGCCGTGACCGCGCACGCGGTCGTCCTCGCGACAGGGGGGTACGGGACCGTCTTCCACGATTCCACGCTCGCTGTCCACTCCAACGCCTCCGCGGTGTGGCGCGCACACCAGCGGGGCGCGCTGTTCGCCTCACCGTCGTTCGTGCAGTTCCACCCGACCGCCCTGCCCAAGGACAACCACTGGCAGGCCAAAACGATCCTCATGAGCGAGTCGCTGCGCAACGACGGCCGCGTCTGGGTGCCGCGCCGCGACGGCGACGACCGGGACCCGGGGAATATCCCCGATTCTGACCGGGACTTCTTCCTCGAGCGCCGCTACCCCGCTTTCGGCAACCTCGTACCCCGGGACGTGGCCTCGCGCGCGATCACCGCCGAGATCCGAGCCGGACGCGGGGTGGGCCCGCGACGCAACTCGGTGTACCTCGACTTGCGTGATGCCCTCGCCCGCGACGGTCGCGGGAAGATCACCGAGCGATACGGCAACCTGTTGGAGATGTACTCGCACGCCACCGGTGAGGACCCGTACACCGTGCCGATGCGCATCGCCCCGACGTGCCACTTCACGATGGGCGGACTGTGGAGCGACTACGACCTGCAGACCTCCGTCCCCGGGCTGTTCGTCGGCGGCGAGTGCGGCGCGGGTTACCACGGCGCCAACCGACTCGGGGCCAACTCTCTGCTCAGTGCAAGCGTCGACGGCTGGTTCACGCTGCCCTACTCGGTGCCGGCGCACCTGGCCACGCGGCTCGGGGACGAGCTGCCGGACGACGACGACGAGGTGGTCATGACCGCCGTATCCCGCGCCCGCGAGCGTGTGCGGAACCTGCTTGCCGTGGGCGGCTCCACCGGCCCGGAGCACTTCCACCGGGAGCTCGGCGAGATCCTCTACACGGGCTGCGGGGTCACGCGCACGGCAGAGGGGCTGTCCCGAGCCATCGACCGCGTTCGGGACCTGCGGGCCCGCTTCTGGACCGACCTGCGCGTCACCGGCTCCGGCAGCCATCTCAACCAGGTCCTGGAACTCGCCGGCCGGGTGGCCGACTTCCTGGAGTTGGCCGAACTGATGTGCGTCGACGCACTGGACCGCGATGAATCGTGCGGTGCTCACTTCCGAGACGAGCACCAGACCTCCGGAGGCGAAGCCCTGCGGGACGACAATCGCTGGCGATTCACCTCGGCCTGGGCCTCGGAGGGGGACGATCGTGGCGGTCCGAGGTCCTTTACCCGACACGCCGAGCCGCTGGAGTTCTCGGCGGTTTCCCCCACGACGAGGGACTACCGATGAGGCGGACACCGTGAGACTGAATTTGCGCGTCTGGCGACAGGCCGGGCCCGACGAGGCCGGCCGCTACGAAGAGTTCGAGGTCCCCGACGCGCGACCGGGAATGAGTGTCCTGGAGTTGCTCGACGTACTCAACGCCGGGCTGGTCGACGAGGGCGTGGAGCCGGTGGCGTTCGACTCCGACTGCCGCGAGGGGATCTGCGGGGCCTGCGGTGTCACTGTCAACGGTCGCCCACACGGCCCCGCGGAGAACACCCCGTCGTGCCATCAGCGGCTCGAGTCCTTCGCCGACGGTGACACGGTACGGATCGAGCCGCTGCGAGCGGCGGCCTTCCCGGTCATTCGGGATCTGGTGGTGGACCGGTCGGCCCTCGACGATGTGGCCGGGGCGGGTGCCCACGTGTCGATCGCCACCGGGACGGCGCCGGACGCGGACTCGACCCTCCAGGACCACGACACGGCCGAGGCCGCCTTGGACCTCGCCGCCTGCATCGGCTGCGGGGCGTGTGTCGCGGCGTGCCCCAACGGCTCGGCGAACCTCTATGTCGGAGCGAAGCTCGGACACCTCGCCCTCATGCCTGTCTCGGCACTCGAACGAGCCCCCAGGGCCCGTGAGATGGTTCGCGCCGCCGACGAGGAGTTCGGCCCCTGCTCCCTGGCCGGGGAGTGCTCGCGGGTGTGTCCGGCGGGAATCCCGCTGCGCGCGATCGGTGCGGTCAACAGGGAACGGCTACGCGCGGTGTTCCGTCGCTCCTGACCGACCGCGGTGACGCCGCGGCCTCCCGAGGTCGCGTCCGGAGGATGTCCTTCGCCCGAGCCACTGCGTGTTCGCTCAGGCGAGGGCAAGAACCACCACGCCGAGCAGGACTGCCGCGGCGGCGACGGCCCCGAGCAGGGGCGCCGTCGACTGACGCGGCAGTCGCTCACCCGGAGCGAGCGCGACGCCGACGGCCAATGCGATTCTCGGTGGTGAGGCGATGATGGCGAACGACCCGGCGACGTTCTGCCCGGCGAGGGCGATCATCGGATCCGCGCCCAGGCCGGTGGCCGCGGTCGTGGTCGCGGCGGAGAGCATCGCTGCCGCGCCCATGTTCGTGCCTGTGAGGTACCCGCCGAGCGCTCCCACCGCGGGGATCGCGGCGATGAAGCCGGCACCGGACAGCTGGGCCGTGGTAGCCAGATGGCCGGCCATGCCCGTCGACGCCATGACGACGCCGAGAATGACGAACACGATCGCATTCCCTGCAATCGGCAACCATCTCCTCACCCCGCGCCACACGAGGCCCCACCGTTCGGAGGCGGGCAGGCCCGCGGTCGCAACGGCGGCGGCCACCGCGATGCACAACCAGAGTGCAGGACTGGCGGTCCAGCGGAGCTCGCTCCGAGCATCCGTGGCCGCCGATAGGGCGGTCGCGGAGAGGATGCCGCCGACGATAACGAAGTAAGGAACCCCGGCCAGGAGAAGTGGTCGGGTCACACGCGGCAGCGGGCCGCTGCCTAGGCGTCTGATCCCGAGCAGACCGGCGATGACGACGCCCGCGGCCAGGACTCCGGCCAGTGGCGTCCCGACGAGGAGATTCGCGGCGAGCAGCGCGCCCCACTGGGTCAGGACTACCGCGACGGCCAATGCGGCCTGCCCGAGGTCCGGTCGCCCGATGTTGAGACCCACCACCGCCGTCATGCTGACCACCAGCACGGGCAGACTCAGCAGCGCCGACCACACACCGAGCCCGCCGAAATCCTGACCTCCGAGCTCCGCGGCGACGAGAGTGCCCGGGGCGAGGGAGCCCCACGGCACCAGCACCAGGCCGAGCAACCCCGAGACGACGGCCTTGACTGGGGGGAGTCCGAACCGGATCAGCAGCGGGGCGGTGATGACCACCCCGAGGCCGAACCCGGTGACCGATTCCATGAACGGCGTCAGTCCGAACACCAGCAGGAACAGGGGCGCGGTGCGATCAGCACCTCGCTCAGCGCTCTCGAGCCACGCGGCGATCCGGTCCTGTGCACCGCTTCGGCTCATCGTCTCGGCGAGTCCGACCCCACCGAGGAGGATTACCGCGATCTCCACGACGGTCGGAGCCATCCCTGATGCCGCGGCCGCGATGTGTGGACCGTCGAGCGGGAACTCGGAAACGGAGCCGATTAGCGCGACGAGCAAGCCCAGGACACCGGCCCATAGCGACGGCACCCGAAACGCGAGCAGTGCCAGAACGACGACGATGGGGGCGAGGGCGACCAGGAAACCCACCAGCCCCGGCGTCATCTCGCCTCAGTGTGGTCGTCCAGGCACAGCACGCGCGCAGCGCGGGCAAGGCTCGTGTCCACGAACAGTTCTGACTGAGTCATGACCCCCTCGTGCCATTCCGCAGACGGCGAGTCATCATCGCATGCGCTGCGAGATGACCTTGGAAATGCCGTCGCCCTGCATCGATATGCCATAGAGCACGTCGGCCACGTCCATCGTCGGCTTCTGGTGGGTGATCACAATGAGCTGGCTGGTCTCACGCAGCTGCTCGAACAGTCCGATGAGTCGGCGCAGGTTGGTGTCGTCCAGGGCCGCCTCAACCTCGTCCATCACGTAAAACGGGCTGGGGCGGGCCTTGAAAATAGCCACCAGCATCGCCACCGCGGTCAGCGACTTCTCGCCACCGGAAAGCAGTGACAGTCGCTTGACCTTCTTCCCGGGCGGTCGTGCCTCCACCTCGATACCGGTGGTGAGCATGTCCTCGGGCTCGGTGAGGATCAGCCGGCCCTCCCCGCCGGGGAAGAGCACCGAGAACACGGTGCGGAACTCGCGCTCGACGTCGACCCATGCTTCAGTGAATATCTGCTCGATGCGTTCGTCGACGTCGTCGATGACCCCCTCCAGATCGGCGCGCGCCTTCTTGACGTCGTCGAGCTGGGTCGACAGGAAGGCGTAGCGCTCCTCCAAGGCCGCGAACTCCTCCAATGCCAACGGGTTGACCTTGCCCAGGGTGGCCAGGTCCTTCTCCGCCCGCTTGAGGCGCCGCTCCTGTTCGGCCCGCACGAACGGCATTGGCGGCGGAGGGGTCACCTCCTCACCGCGTTCGCGCGCGGCTTCGTACTCCTGCATCTCCAACGCCGACGGCGGCAGGTCGATTTCGGGGCCGTACTCGTCGACGAGGGCCTCCGGTTCTATCCCGTGGCGATCCAGCACGGCCGACTCGAGCTCTGACACCTTGACCTCGAGCTGAGCACGGACGATTTCGTCGCGGTGGGCGGCGTCGCCCAGTCTGGTGACGTCGGTTTCCGCAGCAGCGAGGCCCGTACGTAGCGCGGCGACGCCGGCGGTGGCTTCGGCACGGGCGGCCGAGAGCCGATCCCGTTCCGCCCCGGCGGCAGCGATGAGCTCGTCGAGCCGCGCGAGCAGACGTCCACTGAGCTCGTCGACCACGCCTGCGACTTCCGCCCCACGGCGACGTTCTGCAGCCGCCCTAGCCGCCCGGGCCCGAGACTCCCTCTCCGCCTGCGCGGCCCGCCGGAGGGACGCCGACTTTCCGCGAACGCCGACGGCTCGCTCCTCGGCGGATCGGTGCGCGAGCCTGGCCTCGAGCTCCGCGGCCCGGGCCGAGGCCACAGCCGCCTGTGCGGCGCTGCGCCCGTCGTCCTCGGGCTGGTGGATCTCGTCGTCGTCCTCCCCGGCCCTGGCGAGCCGGTCGGTGAGCTCAGCGTGCTCGGCGCGCGCCGCGTCGAGCTTGTCCACGGCGATCCTGCGGGCCTGCTCCAGACGCCGCACATCGGCCTCCGCACGGCGGCGACGCTGCCCGATACGAGCGAGCTCGGCGTAGATCTCCTCTATCGCCGCGTCAGACTCGCTGATGGCGGCGAGCGTCTCGGAGAACCGGTCCGCCCGCTCGATATCTTCGGCTTCGGCGCCGGCGAGCTCGGCGCGGGTGGTCTCGATCTCGGTCCGCACCGCGTCGCGGTCGGACACTGCGGCGTCGATCGCCGATTGGATCTCCAACCCGGTGCGCCCCGACGCGGACCCGCCCACGGTCCACCCTGCCCCGGCCAGCTCTCCGTCCCGGGTCACCGCGCGCACCCGGCGGTCCGCCTCGACCTGAGCATGGGCGGTGATCAAGTCGTCAACGACCACCACGTCGACCAACAATGCGGTCACCGCCGCCACGAGATCGTCGGGGACATCTACCACGTCCAACGCCCATCGGGCGCCTCCGACCAAGTCTACTTCCAGCCGATACTCCGCGCCGGGTTCCCCGGCGCCCACGAGTCCTGCACGGCCCGCGTCGGCCTCACGCAGCGCCGCCAGGATCTGTTGTCGGTCCACGGAGGTGTCCACGACCACCGCGTCGACGGCCGGGCCCAGGGCCACGCCCACGGCGCGTTCCCAGCCGTCCTGCACGCCGAGCATCTCGCCGACCGTGCCGGCGACGGCCTCCGGCTTTAGGTGTCGCAGGATCCACTCGGCACCATCGCCCGCGCCCTTGTTCTGCTCCAGAGTCTCGATCCGGGCTGCAAGACGCGCGATCCGTTGGTCGGCATCACGCTCAATTCCCTGCAGTTCCGCTAGCCGGGTCCGGGCCGCCGAGTGAGCGCGCTCGGCCCTGGCGAGGTGTTCGTCGAGCGTCCGCTCACTCTCCTCATGGGCCCCGATTCGCGCGTGCACGGCGTCGAACTCGGCCTCGGCGTCTGCCACGGCAGCGCGTGCGGTCACCGCCTCGGCGTCCAGCCGCGCGATCTCGGTCTGGGTCGACTCCACCCTCGCGGCGAGGGTCTCGACCTTGCCGGCGAGCCTGGCCACACCCTCCCGGCGATCCGCGATAGCCCGGACGGCCTTGAGATGCTCGGCCTCAAGCTCGGCGAGCGCTGACTCGGCCTGCTGGAGCTCCGCCGTCGCCCGGCGTGCCCGGTCGGCGGCGCCGTCGACCTGAGAGACGAGTTCTTGTTCGTGTTGCGCAGCCCGCTCGGCCTGGCGATCGAGCTCGTCCGGATCGGTGCCGTGATGGACGGCGACCTCGGCAGCGAGTGAGCGAGCGCGGTCGGAGGCGATCCGGGCGGTGGCACGGGACCGTTCGGCCAGCGTCGACAGGGCGAACCACCGCTGTTGAGCGGCGTCGGCGTCCGGGGTGAGCCGGTCGAGCTCGGCCTGTGTGTCGGCCACAGCGCGCGCCAGCTCGTCCCTGCGGTCGACGGCCTCGGCAACCTGGTCCGCGAGTCGGGAGCGGACGCTCTCGGCGTCGGCGAGTTCGCGCCGACGGGTCACCAGGTCGTCTGCCGCCAGTCGAAAGGTGGCGTCCCGCAGGTCTGCCTGGATGGTCTGCGCACGTCGGGCGACCTCTGCCTGCCGGCCCAGCGGCTTGAGCTGACGCCGCAGCTCGGTGGTCAGGTCGCCTAGCCGGTCCAGATTGCCCTGCATCCCGGCGAGCTTGCGCTGTGCTTTTTCCTTGCGGCGTCGGTGCTTGAGGATGCCCGCAGCCTCCTCGATGAACGCCCTACGCTCCTCCGGCTTGGATTCGAGGATTTCGGCGAGCTTGCCTTGGCCGACGATCACGTGCATCTCGCGTCCGATGCCAGAGTCCGACAGCAGTTCCTGGACGTCCATGAGTCGGGCGCGGTCGCCGTTGATCTCGTACTCAGCGGCCCCGTCGCGGAACATCCGCCGGGTGATCGACACCTCGGCGTAGTCGATCGGCAGGACACCGTCAGAGTTATCCAGTGTGAGGGTGACCTCGGCGCGTCCGAGGGGCTGCTTCCCCGCGGTGCCCGCGAAGATGACGTCCTGCATCTTCCCGCCCCGGAGTGATTTGGCGCTGTGCTCCCCCATCACCCAGGTCAGGGCGTCGACGACGTTCGACTTGCCGGACCCGTTGGGGCCCACCACGCAGCAGATGCCGGGCTCGAATCTCAGGGTCGTCGGCGCCGCGAAGGACTTGAAGCCCTTGAGCGTCAGCGACTTGAGATACACGGTTATCGATCCTAGGTCAGCGTTCGACGAATCCTGGGAGTCCGCCCCGGGCTGGCTCCCAGGTGTCGACGACGAGGTCTACTCGGCCGGGGGTATCGCCGTCGCGAAGGAGTCCTAACAGTTCCCGGCACGCGCCCTCAGGTCCCTCTGCCACCACATGGACACGCCCGTCCGGCCTGTTGGCCGCGTACCCGCTCAGACCGAGTTCGAGCGCACGACTACGGGTCCACCAGCGGAACCCCACGCCCTGGACGTGGCCGTGAACCCAGGCGATCAACCGGGTCTGGCCTAGCTCCGGTGAGCTCATCCCGCATTGCCCCCGGCGTCGGCACCGGCGCTGGTGTCGAACCGCAGCTCGATCTCGGTGCCTGCGGTCAGGGTCCGTCCGACCGTGCAGGCGGCGTCAACCGAGCGGCGGATCATGTCGATCACCCGATCGGCCATCTTGGGGTCGAGGGCGGACAGGTCGAGCTCATAGGTCTCTTCCAGTCGCGGGTACCGCTCGTCCTCACGGTCAGCGTCCCCGGAGACGCGAACAGTAGCGGCGTAGTCGTCGCCGAGTCTGCGGGAGATCGTGAAATCCGACGCCATGGCCGTGCATGCTCCCAGCGCGATCTTGAGCAGCTCACCCGGGGTGAATACGCCATCGACTCCGGCCGAACCGATCTCGACGCGGGCCCCCCGCGAGGACAACCCCACGTAGCGACGCGTACCGGTCCGCTCGACGCGGAGATCGGGGTCGGGGTGCGCAGCCTGCTGCGCCGGCGTGAGCGAGGTGGTGGTGGGCGTCGTGTCGGTCATGCGGTCATCGTACGGCCGGTCCGCCCGGGGTCCGGCCGCGCCGTGGCGCGCGGGACCGGCGGGGCGCGGGCTGGCAGACCGGGCAGAAATGTGAGCCACGATTCATAAAGTTCTCCCGTACCACGGGCGATCCGCATCGGGTGCACGGTAGACCGGCGCGCCCATACACATCCAATGACCGGTCGAAATACCCTGACGCCCCATTGACGTTGACATACAACGCATCGAATGAGGTACCGCCAGCCTCCAGCGCGTCGGCCATCACCTCGTGGGCGTTCTCGAGGACCCCGGTGACGGCCCGGAGCGTGACCGCGCCGGACCTCCGGCGGCCGTGGAGTCCCGAGCGCCACAGGGCCTCGTCGGCGTAGATGTTGCCGATCCCCGACACGACTGTCTGGTCGAGAAGTAACCGCTTGATCTCGGTGTCCCGGCGCCGGATCGTCCGGGCGGTGGCGAGGGCGTCGAAACCGTGCTCGAACGGGTCCGCCGCGATGTGGGCGGCCGGCGCGGGCAGGAGCTCACCGGTACCGTCGAGTGCCTCTGCCAGCGGCACGACCGTCCACCCCCCGAAGGTCCTCTGGTCGACGAACCGGAGTTCCTTGCCGTCGTCCAGTTCCGCCCGCGCATGCATATGTCGCACTGGCGGGGCGCCACCATCGGTGACCAACATCTGCCCGCTCATACCCAGGTGTACGAGCAGGCAGTCCGCGCCCACTTCGTGGTCGGAGTCAAGGGTGAGCCACAAGTACTTGCCGCGTCTGCGAGCCCCGCTGACGGTGCGGCCGGTCAAGCGCGCGACGATCTCCGGCGCGCCGCCCGGCTGCCGACGTGCTGTCCTGGAACCGGTGACCTCGACCGTCGAGATCACGCGCCCCACGACGTGGTCGGCCAGCCCTCGGCGCACGACCTCGACCTCGGGTAACTCGGGCACGTCAGCCGGGGATCCCGTCCAAGGCGGCCCACGCTTGCTCGGCGGCTTTCTGCTCCGCCTCCTTCTTGGTACGGCCGGTCCCCTCACCCAGCGCCGCGTTGCCCACGAACACCACGGCAGAGAACAGCTTGTCGTGATCCGGCCCGGTCGAGGAGATCTCGTAGCGCGCCTTGGGCCTGCTCAGGGATGCACATTTCTCCTGAAGGCTGGTCTTCCAGTCCAGGGCTGCCCCGAGTTGCGGTACCACCTGCAGGCGGTCGCCGATGATGCGTTCGATCAGTCGACGCGCAGTCTCAAGCCCGTGCGTCAGGTACACGGCACCGAACACCGCCTCGAGGGTGTCGGCGAGGATGGAGTGCTTGTCGCGGCCGCCCGTCAGCTCCTCACCGCGGCCGAGCTGGAGGTGTGCGCCCAGTCCGCCGGGGCCGAGCTCGCGGGCGATGTCCGCCAGGACATAAGTGTTGACCAGGCTCGCGCGGATCTTGGCAAGGTCGCCCTCCGGGCGGTCCGGGTATGCCCCGTAGAGGTACTCCGTCACCACCAACTCGAGCACGGCGTCCCCGAGGAACTCCAACCTCTCGTTATGGGGCAGGCCGCCGTGCTCATACGCGTACGAGCGATGGGTTAGCGCCTGGGTGGCGAGCTCGGTGGGCAGGACGACGCCCAGAACCGAGTCCAGCGGAGACGGCTCCTCCGTCACGCCTGCCCCTCGCTGGCCCCGGTCGTGCCGAACTTCTCCGCCAATCCGGCCCATCGGGGGTCGATCCGGCCCTCCTCATCGCCGGAGACGCCGTCCGGTGCGGGGGTGTCGGGGTTGATGCACTCGTCGTGGCCGTAGCCAGTGCAGGTCGGCGACATGGGGAACTCCAGGCCGAACGCGTCGATGAGCGCCGGCTCGAGGTCGAGCAGGTCCCCGTCCAACACACGCACCTCGTCCTGTGCAGCGGCCTCCGCCGCAGCGGTCCCGGGTGCTGCGTACATCTCGGTCAACTCCACCCCAACCCTGGTGGAGAACTCGCCCAAGCAACGCGCGCATTCGACCTCGGCCCGGCCGCTCACCGACCCGGTGACCAGCACGCCCTCTTCGACGAACGTGAGCGTGAGGTCGAGCTCGACTTCTGTGCCCGCGGGGATCCGGATGAGTTCCACGCCGATAGCCGAAGGCAACACGGCGCCGCGCTGCACCGGCACCATCGAGCCGGGCGCGCGGCCGAGGACGCGGGTGTCGAGGACGAGCGAATCAGCGGCGGGACGGCCGTGGCGGGGGGTACGGGAGGTGGTGGACACGCCCAGCAGACTACCCGCCGATGTCAGTAGTCCTCGTAACCGTCACCGTAACGCTCGTCCTGGCGCCCCCCTCGTCGACCGGTGGTATCCCGCCGTCCGGTCGGGGCGACCCCGTGCATCTCCTCGCGCCCCCTGCTCACCGTCCGAAGCGTGGTGCCGAGGAACTCCTCGAACCGGGCCATCTTCTCGTCAATGTAGGCGTCGCATTCCTCGCGCCGGCGTTCACTCTCGGCGTGAGCCGCGTCGCGGACCCGCGCCGCCTCCTCGTCGGCGATGCGGACGACCTCGGACTCAGACAGCATTCGCTGCTGCTCTTGGCGGGCCTCGGTGATCGTCCGGTCGTAAAGGATGTTCGCCTGTTCGACCAGGCGGTCGGCCTCCGCTCGGGCGCGGGTCGTGGTGGACTCGGCGTCCCGTCGCGAGCGGTCGAGCAGTTCCGCTGCCTCGGCGCGGGCATCCCCCACCAGTCCATCGGCGTGTGCGGTGGCCTCGGCGACCATGCGGTCAGCTCGGGACTTGGCGTCGGCGAGCATCGCGTCCGCGTCCTCACGCGCCTCGCGCAGGGCCCGGTCGGCCTCGGCGTCGGCGGCGGTGACCGTCTCGCGGGCAGTCGCGTCGGCCTCCGCGAGCACCCGGTCGCGCTGGTCCAACACGTCCTGGGCGTCGTCGAGTTCGCCCGGGAACGAGTCGCGGATGTCGTCGAGCAACAAAAGGGACTCGTGCCGGGGAACCACACAGTTCGCGGTCATGGGCAGACTGCGGGCGTCCTCGATCATCGCGTTCAGCTCATCGAGGGCCTGGAACACTCGGTACACGCTCGTCCCTTCACCGGATCGTCACACTTATCCCACCAGTGTGCCCGCAACACACAGCGTCGAGCCGGTGCGTGGGCGGTGTGTCCGGCAGGTCCGACGCGGGGAGCCCCGCCCGCCCCGACTCCGTGGGCTCAGCCCAGGCGTTCTCTCAGTGCGATGGCGACCGGGTCCGGCAGCAGGTGCGAGACGTCGCCTCCGAGCCGGGTGACCTCGCGGCACAGCGAGGAGGAGACGAACGCCAGGTCGGCCCTGGTGGGCAGGAACACTGTGTCGATGCCCGCGATAGACCGGTTCATGTGGGCCATCGGCAATTCGTAGTCGTAGTCAGTGGAGTCACGCAGCCCCTTGATCACGGCGGTGGCACCCTGCTCTCGGCAGTAGTCGACGAGCAGACCGTAAAAGCTGTCCACCCGCACCCCGGGAATGTCCGCGCTGACCTCGTCGATCAGCGCCTTGCGCTCGTCAATCGAGAAAGTGCCCTGCTTGTTGGGGTTGGCGACCACGCACACGATCACGTCGTCGAACAATTCGGCCGCACGCCGGATGATGTCGAGGTGCCCGAGGGTCACCGGGTCGAAGGAACCTGGGCACACGACGGTCGTCATGGTGCGACCGTATCAACCCGTCGAGCCATCTCGACCGTGGTCTCGCCGTAGTTGCGTTCGAACTCCACCTCGTAGCCGTTCGGCCATCGCACCGCCGGGTACCTCTTCGATCGCTCCCACACCACCAGCGCGTCCTTCGCCAGCCAGCCACCAGCGAATAGTGCGCTCAGTACCGGCTCGTCCAGTTCCGCGGACCGCTCGTACGGGGGGTCGGCCAGGACGAGGTGGAAGCCGCCCTCGACGGGGCATGGTCCCCGGACCGCAGCGGGAAGTGGCGCCCGTTTCACCGTGACGCGGAGGGAAGACGACGAGGACGACGCCCCCGCTGTGTTCTTCTTCAGGCACGCCACCGCCCGGTGGTTCTCCTCCACGAACCACGCCACGTCGGCTCCTCTGGAGACGGCCTCGAGTCCGAGGGCACCGGAGCCTGCGAACAGGTCGAGAACGGCGGCGCCGTCCAGGTCCACCCGGCTACCGATTGCGCTGAACAGCGCCTCGCGGACGCGGTCCGTGGTGGGCCTGGTGCCGGTCGGCGGCACGGTCAACGACAGCCCGCGCAGGCGGCCGGAAATGATGCGGGTCATGTCTCCCCCGGTAATCGGTAACGCAGCAGTCAATATCGGAAAAGTCAGTATCGGAACAGGTAGTCGGATTCCTCGGAGCCGGCCAGTCGCCTCACCCGCTCAGCGAGCGCCGGGTGACCGTGCAGTCCCGGGTCTGTCCCCAAGATCTCGTCGGCGTAGCGGCGGGCGATCTCGATCACCTCGCCGTCGTCCACCACCGACAGCAGTCGCAACGCCGAGAGCGCACCGGACTGAGCATCCCCGAGGACGTCTCCCTCGCGGCGCTGCACGAGGTCCAACTGCGCCAGAGCGAAGCCGTCCGTCGTGGCCGCCACCGCGTCGAGCCGTTCCATCGACCGCCCCCCTGTGTGGGAGTTCGTCACCAGCAGACAGAGACCTGGCAGGCCACCCCGGCCCACCCGGCCACGCAGTTGGTGCAGCTGACTCACACCGAAGCGCTCGGCGTCCATGACCACCATCACGGTGGCTTCGGGTACGTCCACGCCCACCTCGATGACGGTCGTGGAGACGAGCACGTCTAGTCCGCCGGCCGCGAACGATGCCATGGTGGCGTCCTTCTCCTCCGGCGGGAGTCGGCCGTGCAGGAGACCGATCCTCAGCCCGGCCAGTGGTCCGGTGGAGAGGTAGTCGCGCAAGTCCACTGCGGCGGCCAGCGGCGGTTTGTCGCTGCCCCTATCGTCGCCGCCCTCATCGTCGTCGCCGGCGTTCACCGCGTCGTCGGCGTCGATCCTGGCGCACACCACGTATGCCCGGTGGCCCGCGTCCACCTCTTCGCGGACCCGGTCCCAGGCCCGCTCGAGCCACCGCGGTTTCTCCCGCGCCGGTACGACGGAGGTGGAAATGGGACGGCGCCCACCGGGGAGTTCCTGCAGTTCGGAGACCTCGAGGTCCCCGAACACGGTCATAGCAATGGTGCGTGGTATCGGTGTCGCGGTCATGACCAACAGGTGCGGCACAAGACCTTCGCGCCCCTTGGCGCGCAGTCGGTCGCGCTGCCGGACACCGAAGCGGTGCTGTTCGTCCACCACCACCAGGCCCAAGTCAAAGAACTCTACCGAGTCCTGGATCAGCGCGTGGGTCCCGACGATGATGCCGGCCTCCCCGGTGACGATGTCGAGCAGCGCCGCCCGCCGCTGCGTCGTGGACATCGATCCCGTGAGTAGCACCACGTGGGTGGCCTGTTCGGCGGCTCCCAACCTGCCCCGCTCACCGAGATCGCCGAGCATCGCCGTCAGGGAGCGGTGGTGCTGGACTGCGAGGACCTCCGTGGGGGCTAGCAACACGCACTGCCGTCCGGCATCGATCACCTGGAGCATGGCCAGCAACGCCACCACGGTCTTGCCCGATCCGACTTCGCCCTGCAGGAGCCGGTTCATGGGCTCGTCACGGGTCAGGTCCGTCGAGATCTCCTCCAGCACCGACTCCTGCCCGTCAGTGAGGTCGAACGGCATCCGCGCCTCCATAGCCGCCCTGAGTCCGTTCCCGCGCAGCGGACTGGCCGGCGCCGGGTCCCGGGCAGCGAACCGGCGTCGCGCGCCGAGCAGCAACTGCAGGGCGAGCGCCTCGTCGAAGCGCAGCCGGTACCCGGCCTGGTCCTTCTCGCGCGAGTTCTCGGGGAGGTGGGCCTTGCGCAGCGCCTCGTCCAAGTCCATCAAACCGGCCGCCGACCGAACCGTCGCGTCGAGCGGATCCACCACCGGCACCAACGCCCGAAGTGCAGTGACCACCGCGCCGAGCAGGTCCCAGGAGGTCACGCCTTCCTTGGCGGCGTACACCGGCAGCAACGGCCGGTCGAACAAGCTCGGTCCGCCCTCCGCATCGATCTCCTCTGACAGTCGCGCCAGGGCGGCGAGATCTCCGGACCCCTTGAGTTGGCCACCTGCGCCGGTGACCGGACGCAGGACGAGGAACTCGGGATGCTTGAGGTCCAACGAACGCCGAAAACGCGAGACGGTGCCATCGAACATCGCCAAGGTCCCCACCGGGAGCATGAACTTGATCTTGCGACCGGCGAAGAACACCACCCGGAACGTGGTGTCGCCGTCCTCCACGGTCAGCGTGAGCATTTCACGCATCTGACGCTGCTTGGTCTGATAGTTCCGGGTCTGCGCGGTGGTGACCTTTCCGATGACCGTCACCCGCTCGCCGTCGACCAAGTCCCGCTTGTCGTAACGCTGTCCGTGCTGGCGATACCGACGCGGCAGGGTGTGCAGCAGGTCACCGACGGTTCGATGACCGAAAGCCGTGGTGATCCGCTCCGCGAGACCGGCGTCGAGGACGTCGGAGAGCGGGGTATCTGTGGTGGCGAGAGTCGTCATTCGACCCCAACATGGGCCACAGCCCGTCCGCGCCCGGCGGCGTAACCGACCACCTCGATATCCGGGTGTCGAGACCGCAGCCGCGACAAGGCCGACTCGGTGGCCCCCTCGTCGTAGTCGTCGCCAAACAGCACCGTGACGAGTTCGCCTCCCGAAGAGAGCATCCTCTCGACGAGCGCACACACCGCGTCGACGGCGTCCTTCTCGATCAGTGCGACGTCGTGCCCCACCACTCCGAGCAGGTCGCCGGCCGTGCACCGCCCCACCAGCGTCAATGCGTCCTGCTGGGCCCTCTCAAGGTGGGCGTGGCGGGTCCCCGACGCAGCGTCGGCCATGGAGAACCCGTCCAGCGACAGGGTTGTCGTGGGGTCGTGCACGGCAAGGGCCGACAGCCCCTGGACCACCGAACCGGTCGGAAGGATCAGAGCATGACCGACGGAATCGCGCAGGGCGGCGTCGAGTGCACCAATCTGCTCTCGGGACAGTTCGCCGTTGGGCAGCACGAGCAGTTCATCAGCATCGACGGAGAGCACCGCGTCGATCACCCCCTGCCCGCTGTCGCCGGGATCGACTGTCTCCGCCCCGGCCTCGGAGAACAGTTCCGCCAGCGGCCCCTTCGGCACGATCGCGACGACCCTGCGCAACCCGGTGTCGCCCGGTCGCCTACCCCCTCCGCCGTAGTCCCCGCCATGGGCGGGCCGCAATCCTGCCGGGTCGAGCATGTCCGTCACCCGGATCTCAGTGACCCGGCCGAGCGGCAGGGCCGTCTCGATCGCTGCGCCGATGTCGTCGGTGTGGACGTGCACCGCCCACCTGGCGTTGGCGCCGGAACCGCCGTCGCCGACCACCCCCACACTGTCGCCCACCATCCGCAACGCCGTCCGTAGTTCGTCGGCGCGCGCATCATCGGAGTGGGTCAGGGAGTACATCACCTCGTAGCGGGTTCCGGCTCCCTCCTCCGATTCGGGACCGGGCACGGACAACGTCGCATCCGCAGCGGGACCCGGCGGGATGAAATAGGCAGGCCGCTCGGGGGTCTCCCCCACCAGCACCTCGACCATGGCGTCCAGCAGGACCAACAGCCCGCGACCCCCGGCGTCAACGACACCGGCCCTGCTCAGCGCAGGCAACTGTGAGGTGGTCCGATCGAGTGCCTCGGCCCCGCCATCCGCGGCCGCGCGGGCCACCTCGACCAACGAGGCCGCCGAGGAACGGCCCGCTGCGGCCGCGGCTTCCCGGAGCACCGTCACGATTGTCCCCTCGACCGGCTCGCTCAACGCGTGGTCGACGAGCGTCACCGCGGTCCGCAGCGCGCGCCGGTAGGTGGAGGCGTCGACCACGGTGAAGGTCGCAGCCTCGCCGACCGCCCTCAGCACCTGGGACAGGATCACCCCGGAGTTCCCGCGGGCACCGTGCACGGCCCCGTGACCGAGCGCGACGGCGATCTCACGGGCGCCCGCCGTGCCGCCGCCCTCGGTGATCCACGCGTCCTCGCCCTCGGCCCGGTCCACGGCGGCCCGCATTGTGTACAACAGGTTCGTGCCGGTGTCGGCGTCTGGCACCGGAAAGACGTTGAGGGCGTTGATCTCCTCGCGATGCGCGGCGAGTTGCTCGACGCACCGCCTGGCCCAGGTGAGTAACCCGTGCGCGTCGAGAGTCGAGGGTCTGCCTTCGACATGTGTCGACTCCTGGGTCATCACCCCTCCTCACAGGTCGCTTGCCGCTGCGGTCGCCTTCCCGGCCAGCGCGGCCAAGCCTAGTACCCTCAGCACTCGACAGCTGTCCGACTAGCCGAGCCGGCCGCCATGACCCGGGAGCACCACGATGACCTCACACTTCGCCGACACCCCGCTCGTCACTCTCACGGACGGGGTCCTCACCCTTCCGGTCTCGTTGGAGGGCAAAGGCAACTCACTCGATTCCGACGCGGTCGACCAGGCAGGATCGGCATTGCGCTCGCTTCTTGCCGGGGATATCGATGCAGGGGCGGTCCTGTTGGTGGGGCTGGGCAAGAACTTCTGCAATGGCGGTAACGTCCCGGGATTCGCGGCGGCCGAGGACCGGGCGGAGCACGTGCGCGAGCTCGCAGACCGGTTGCACGCGGTCGTCCGGATGCTGGACGAGGTGACCGTCCCGGTCGTCGCAGCAGTGTC
Organism: Dietzia sp. ANT_WB102; assembly: GCF_008369165.1. NCBI lineage: Bacteria > Bacillati > Actinomycetota > Actinomycetes > Mycobacteriales > Dietziaceae > Dietzia > Dietzia sp. ANT_WB102. The sequence continues at coordinate 2,145,857 of NZ_VOBA01000001.1, read as the reverse complement.
CGGGTGGGCCGCCGGGGCGGGCGCCTCTTTGGCTATGGCCGCCGACTTTTCGATCGGCGGGCCCGACACTCGCCTGCTGGCGGCCTACCCCGGCATCGGACTGTCCCCGGACGGCGGGATGTCGTGGCGCCTGCCGCGCGCGGTCGGCCAGTCCGTGGCGCGCGCGTTCATCTTGGGCAATGAACCGATGGACGGCGCGCGGGCGTATCAGTTGGGCCTGCTCACCACGTTCGTCGAGGGCGACGTCCGCGATGCCGCCCGCGCCCTCGCGGTACGCCTCGCGGCCGGGCCGCGCGAGTCCTTCGCCGCGGCGAAGGCATTGCTGCGCGCCTCCGAGGACGCCACGTTGTCGGACCATCTCGATGCCGAACGAGATTCGATAGCCCGCCTGGCCGTCTCAGCGGACGGCATCGAGGGCGTGAACGCGTTTGTCGCCAAGCGTTCACCCGAGTTCGGCCGGGGCTAACCCGTGAGCACCCCGAGATCGACGCCAGGGCTCACGCTACACCTGTAAAGGCGCTGCAGGGAGTCGCCAGTCAACCGGCTCGACACCGAGCCGTCGTAGCTCCTCATTGGCCCTGCTGAACGGACGTGAGCCGAAGAATCCTCGAGAGGCTGAGAGGGGTGAGGGATGCGGAGAGGCGATCACAGGCGTGGTCCCCAGCGTCGGAATGAGTGACTGCGCCTCTCGACCCCACAGAATCGCCACCATCGGGCTGTCCCGCTCGACCAGTGCCTCGATCGCTCGTTGGGTTACCTGCTCCCAGCCCCTGCGTCTGTGGGATGCCGGCTTTCCGGGGGCGACGGTCAGCACCCGGTTGAGGAGCAGAACCCCTGCGCGGGACCAAGCCCCCAGGTCACCGTGCTCGGGGGCGGCTATGCCCAGGTCATCGGCATATTCTCGGTAGATGTTGACCAGGCTTCGCGGAAGCGGCCGGACGTCGCCGTCGACTGCGAAGCTCAGGCCGACCGGGTGGCCGGGGGTGGGATATGGGTCCTGCCCCACGATGAGCACGCGCACGTCGTCGAAGGACTGGGTGAACGCCCGCAGGACGCGGTCCGCGGCGGGGAGGTAGGCGCGCCCCGCTGCGTTTTCGGCGCGAAGGAAGTCGCCCATCGCGTGGATCTGGTCCTCGACGGGCGCGAGGGCGCGTGCCCAGCCGGGGTCGAGCAGTTCCGTCAGAGGAGTCGGCGGGAGGTGTCTGTCCGTCACCGGTCAGTCGAGCCGGCGCAGCTCGGAGCGGTAGCGCATCGCGTTGTCGTGGTACATCTGCGCATTGCCGTCGAGCATCGCCGGGTCTACCTCGTAGCCCTCGCGGATCTTCGCCGGCGTCCCCAAAGCCATCCGACGGGCGGGAAGCACGAATCGAGGGGGCACCAAGCAGCCGGCGGCGACAACCGCCCCGTCCCCGATCACGGAGCCGTTGAGAACGATCGAGCCCGACGATATGAGTGCACCGTCGCCGATCGTCGCTCCTTCGATGTGCGCGTTATGCCCCACCACGCAATACCCGCCGATGATCGTGGGGTTGGTGGCCGTGCAGTGGATGATCGTTCCGTCTTGGATGTTGGTCATGGCACCGATCTCGATGCGGCCATAGTCGCCGCGCAGGACCGCGGTGGGCCACACCGAGACTCCGGCACCGAGACTCACTCGGCCGATGACCACCGCGTCGGGGTGCACCCAGGCATCAGGTGCGATGTCGGGCTCGAGGTCTCCCAGTGCATAGACAGCCATGCCCTCACCCTAGTTGGCGCCCCGAGCCGAGTCCCAGCCTCCCGGTGTGCGGGGCTCGCCATCGAGGGTGACCCTTCCGGGTTCCCCGGACCGCATGCTGCCGATCACTGTGAACTCAGGCGGGATCGTGACGCCGGGAGGGAATGTTCCGAGCAGGCCGTGGTCCTCGCCGCCGTCGAGGACCCAGTCCAGGATCTGCTCCCCGGTATCTACCACGCCGAGAATGCTGGCTGCGTCACTCAGGAGCGGGTCGACGGGCAGCCAACCGGTGACGAGGTCTGCCGTCACCCCCGAGGCCCGCGCGAGCCCAGACAAGTCGCGGAGCAGGCCGTCACTCACGTCGGTGAGGGACCGCGCGCCGGCCACCCGCGCTGCGGTGCCGGAACCTACCGGAGGCACGGGCACCCGGTGCGACTGCTGGAGCGGACCGTCGGGATGCCCGGCCCGGAGGAGCGCGAGACCGGCGGCCGAGCGACCGGGCGCTCCGGTGAGGGCGACTGTGTCCCCCGGGTTCGCTCCGTCGATCCGAAGGGGGTCCGCACCATCCGGGAGGGTGCCTATCGCCGTGACGCTGAGGACGAGGATCTCAGCTCTGGTGAGATCCCCGCCCACGACAACGGCTCCTGATCGCATGGCCTCCTCGTGGACCCCGGCCGCCAAATCCTCGATCTGACCCATCGTCGTCCCGGCAGGCACCGCGAGGGCGACCAGTACACGTGAACACTCGGCCCCCATCGCCAGGACGTCGGAGACGTTCTGCGCCACGGCCCGCCTGCCCACGTCGCCCCAGCTGGTGAGGTCTAGCCGAAAGTGGGTGCCCTCGACGAGCATGTCGGTGGTGACCACGGTGGCGGCGGCGGGTCCCAGGACCGCCGCATCGTCCCCGTTCCCGACCGGGTCCTCCACGCCGGTTCCGCCCACAGCGGGTACGTCCGCACCGCTCAGGACGGCCAGCACCGCAGCTTCGCCCGCCTCTGCGACGGTTAGGGCACGGTCGGTCACGGGGCCACCCTTTCTTCCCGCGGTGTCTAGTCACCGAGTGCTCCGACGCGGGTCTGTAGCGTTGCCGTCAGGTTAGCGGCCGCTCCCGACGGGGGCTGCCCTCGGGAGGAAGGACGGCACGACGTGGCTACGACGGATTCGGACCCCGGAAACCGGTATGACGCCGGCCCACGCGACACCGCTGACTCCACGGAGCGGGCGGTACCGGTGTCGACCATCGTCGTGGTGCTGGCGGTCGTCATCCCACTCGTCCTGCTCGCCGTGGTTTTGGTCATGGTGCGCTCCGTGGGTGACCAGGTCACGGAGGCGGCAGTGAGCGAACCGGTGGCCGTGGTACCGATCCCCTCGCCCGGGGCCGGGTCCGAGGAGTGTGCCGCGCTGGTAGCGGCACTACCAGAGGCTCTCGGGGACGCCGTTCGAGTCGCTCTCGCCGAGCCGGCACCGGAGGGCACGGCAGCGTACCGGATGCCCAACGCCGAACCGGTGATCGTCCGCTGTGGGCTGCCAGCACCGCCGAGCTTCACGGTGGGGGTGGCGCTGCAGGAGGTTAACCGCGTCCAGTGGTTCAACGAGCCGGATCCGGACCCTGCGGTCACCGCATCGACCTGGGTTGCCGTCGACCGACCGCAGTTCGTCGCGGTGACGTTGCCGGAGGACAGCGGCACCGGGCCAATCCAGGACCTATCGGACGCCTTGTCCGAGACCCTCGAGGCCGTCGAGCCGGCCCCGGCGCCGATCCGCTGAGCGCGACCAGGGCCCAGCCGCCTCAGTCGCGGACCAGCGCGGTCCTCAGGAGAGTGTCGAGCAGAGTCGGATAGTCAACTCCGCTCGCCGCCCACATCTGCGGGTACATCGAGATCGGGGTAAACCCCGGCATGGTGTTCACCTCGTTGATCACCGGGCCGTCGGCGGTCACGAAAAAGTCCACCCGGCTCAATCCCCGCGCATCCAGAGCGTGGAACGCGTCCACCGCCATCTCGCGCAGTCGGTCGGACTCCGCGCCGGGGAGATCGGCGGGTAGATCGAACGTCGTCACGTCGTCGAGGTACTTGGTGTCGAAGTCGTAGAACGCGACGCCCTCCGTCTCGCCCTCCACGCCAGTGGGCTCGCCGGGGATGTGCAACTCGGCGGGCTGACTCGCCTCGACCCTGCCGTCGGGGTACTCGAGCACCCCGCACTCGACCTCCCGGCCGACGATCGCGGACTCGACGATCACCTTGTCGTCAAATCGACGGGCCTCGGCGATCGCGGCATCGAGTTCCTCCGCCCGTGAAACCTTGGTGATCCCGATAGAGGAGCCACCACGTGCCGGCTTGACGAACAACGGCAGGCCCAGCCGTTCGCGGTCCGCCGCCGTGAGAGTCTCCGTGCCCGGCCGGAGGACGACCTGTTGGCCGATAGGTAGACCCGCCGCACCGAGGACGACCTTGGTGAACTCCTTGTCCATACCGGCGGCACTGGCAAAGACGCCCGGTCCGACGTAAGGGACACCGGAGAGCTCGAGAAGGCCCTGGATCGTCCCGTCCTCGGCATGGGTGCCGTGCATGACCGGGAACACGACGTCGACGCGAGCGATCTCCTCACCGGCCGAATCGCCATCGACGAAGCGGAGCACGCCCCGATCATCGGTCGACAATCCCAACGCGACACGAGGGCGATGAGGGTCGACGACCGGCATACTGCGGTTGACGATCTGCAGGTCCGACACATCGTCCGGACCGAGCGTCCACGTCCCGGATGCGGTGATCCCGACAGGAATCACCTCGTAGACGGACCGGTCGAGATGCGCCATGACGGCACCGGCGGATACGCAGCTCACGGAGTGTTCGGTGCTGCGACCGCCGTAGAGGACGGCAACGGTGATGCGATTCACCCGGCCGAGGCTACTCGGGCTTGGTGCTTCGCCTCATGAGGCGCACCGCCACCTCGACGGCGTCACCCCCCTCGTGACATATCTCGTGGATAGCTTCGGTCAGCGGCATCTCCACCCCTACCCGGCGGGAGAGTTCGCGAATCGATGTACAAGACTTGACCCCCTCCGCCACTTGGCCGTTGGTGGCCTGCTGGGCCTGCTCGAGGGTCTCCCCCCTGCCCAGCCGCTCGCCGAACGTGCGATTGCGCGACAGCGGTGAGGTGCACGTGGCAACGAGGTCTCCGAGCCCCGCCAGCCCTGCGAAGGTCATCTGGTGTGCCCCGAGTGCCACCCCGAGCCTGGTGGTCTCCGCCAGTCCCCGGGTGACGAGGGTCGCCATGGTGTTGTCTCCCAGCCCCATCCCGGTCGCGATTCCGCACACGAGGGCGATGACGTTCTTGGTGGCGCCGCCGATCTCGCAGCCCACGACGTCGGTGTTGGTATAGGGGCGGAAGTAGGGGGTCGAGAACGCGTCCTGGAGCCGGGCGGCGCGCTCGTCGTCAGTGCAGGCGATCACTGTCGCCGCCGGCTGCCCCTCGGCGATCTCCCTCGCCAGGTTGGGACCTGACAGCGCCGCGATCCGGCGTTCGTCGAGTCCCGTGACCTCGGCGACGACCTCGCTGATCCGCAGCAACGTCCCGGTTTCGATCCCCTTCGCCAGCGAGATCATCCCGGCCTGCGGCTCGAGGAGGTCGACCCAGGTCTCGAGGTTGCTTCGCAGACTCTGGGACGGGACCGCCAGGACTACCTCCTCTGCGCCGGCCAGGACCCGTCCGGGGTCGGTCGAGGCTGTGATCGTCGCCGGGAGGACGATGTCAGGGAGGTACTTGGAGTTGCAGTGCGCCTCGTTGATGCTTGCTGCCACCTCGTCACGGCGCGCCCACATCACGACCTCGGATCCGGCGTCCGCGAGAACCTTGCCAACAGCGGTCCCCCACGAACCCGCACCCATCACCGCGATCCGCGCCATCATCGCCTCCCGAGCTAGTCCTGCCCCTGACCGCCACCGGAGGCGGATCGTGGACAAACGCTACCCGGCGGCGGGCGCTCGCGAGGTCCGGCTGGCAGGATGGCGGTCGATGAGCACTGCGGGGGTCAGCGAGGCGGCGGTTGGCGGGTGGACGATCGTTGTCCCCGTCAAGTCGCTCGACCGCGCCAAGAGCCGATTGGTCCCTGCACTCACCGGGGACGCGCGGCGCGCACTCGTGGTGGCGATGGCCGCCGACGTGCTGCGAGCCTGTCGCGACACCCCCGGGGTCGTGCGGGTCCGGGTGGTCTCAGCGGATCCGCGTGTCGAGGACCTTGCACTCCGGACAGGGGCGGAGTTCGTCGACGAGCCCGCCGACTCTGACAGCCCGCACGGCGACCCGCTCAATTTCGCTCTGGACCGCGCGCTGGGCGACGTCACAGGCCCAGCCGGTGTGGTCACCGCGGATCTGCCGGAGCTGCGCCCGGAACACCTCTCACGGATCCTGGACGTCGCCAGCCGGCACCCGCACGCGACGGTCACCGATCACCGCGGGGCCGGGACCACCATGGCGTTCTGGACCGGCGCACCCGCCACCCGCGTCTGCCGGTTCGGCCTCGACTCGGCGGCGCGGTACCGCGTCGAGGGCGGGGCGGTACCGATCGCAGTGAAGGGCGACCTGGACGCGGCTGCACGGGACGTCGACGTCCCCGGCGACCTCGCGGCCTTGCCCGGACGGAGTGTCGGTCCCGCCACCGCCGGGGCCCTCAGGGACCCTTCCGTCCGTCTCCTCGTGCGCGCCAACGGGGTATCGGCCACAATGGTCCCGTGACCGCCGAACCGAATGTCGTCCAGGGATTGCCACGGCCTCGCGACCGCTACCTGAACCGTGAACTGAGCTGGCTCGACTTCAACGCCCGGGTCCTCGCCCTAGCCGGGGAGAAGGGTCTGCCACTGCTGGAGCGGGCCAAGTTCCTCGCGATATTCGCATCGAACCTCGACGAGTTCTACATGGTCCGGGTCGCCGGGCTCCAGCGTCGCGACAAGACGGGATTGTCGGTGCGTTCCGCCGACGGCCAGACACCGGCCGAACAGCTCGGCCACATCAGCGTGCGGACCCGGGAACTGTGCGACCAGCAGACGCGGTTGTTCCAGGACGAGATCCGGCCCGAGCTGGAAGCCAATGGAATACGGATCCTGCCTTGGAGCGAACTCACTGCTGACGAACGTTTCACACTTGCGGAGTTGTTCCGGAATTCAATCTTCCCCGTCCTCACTCCCCTGGCCGTCGATCCGGCGCACCCGTTCCCGTACATCTCCGGGCTGAGCCTGAACCTCGCGGTGATGATCCGCGACCTCGATTCCGGCCAGGAGCACTTCGCCCGCGTCAAGATCCCGAATAACGTTCCGCGCTTCGTGCGGGTGGACCGTGGTGGCCCGGACGACTACGTCTTCGTACCCGCCGAGGACATCATTGCCGCGCACCTACACGAGTTGTTCCAGGGAATGGAGGTCGTCGAGCATCACGTCTTCCGGGTGACCCGCAACGCGGACATGGAGGTCGAGGAGGACCGCGACGAAGACCTGCTCCAGGCGCTGGAGCGCGAGCTTGCGCGCCGCCGCTTCGGCTCGGCCGTGCGACTGGAGATCGCGGAGGACACGACCCCGCGGATGCTGCGGATCCTTCAGCGCGAGCTCGATGTGGATTCCGCCGACGTCATCACGTTCTCGGGGCTGCTCGACCTCACCGGGCTGTGGCAGATCCACGGACTGGACCTGCCGGACCTCAAGGACCCGCCCATGGTTCCCGCCACCCCGTCGGCGTTCGGCGAGCGGGAGACGGCCCGAAACATCTTCGCCTCCCTCCAGGAGGGGGACGTCCTCGTCGAGCACCCTTACGAGTCGTTCGCCACGACGGTGCAGCGGTTCATCGAGCAGGCCGCAGCAGACGAGAACGTTCTGGCTATCAAGCAGACCCTGTACCGGACGTCCGGCGACTCCCCCATCGTCAACGCACTTGTCGACGCGGCGGCGGCGGGCAAACAGGTGGTCGCGCTGGTGGAGATCAAAGCCCGATTCGACGAGCAGAACAACATCCGGTGGGCTCGCGAACTGGAGCAGGCCGGGGTCCATGTCGTATACGGACTCCTCGGACTGAAGACCCACTGCAAGACGTGCCTGGTTGTGCGTGACGAGGGCGATCGGCTCCAGCGCTACGCCCACATCGGCACGGGGAACTACAACCCCAAGACGGCGCGGTTGTACGAGGACGTCGGTCTGTTCACCGCCGACGAGGACGTCGCGTCGGACCTGACGGACCTGTTCAATCACCTGACCGGGTTCTCGAACGTCAGCAAGTACCGGCGCCTGCTGGTGGCACCGGAGGGTATTCGGTCCGGGATCATCGAGCGGATCGATCGCGAGATCGACCTGGCCGCCGAGGGCCAGGAGGCGGGCATCCGGATCAAGGCGAACGCGTTGGTCGATGAGCAGGTCATCGACGCGCTGTATCGCGCCTCCCAAGCCGGGGTACCAGTGGACATCGTGGTCCGTGGCATCTGCTCCCTCCGCGCGGGAGTTCCGGGTCTCAGCGAGAACATCCACGTTCGCTCGATCCTCGGCCGGTTCCTCGAGCACTCCCGGATATTGCACTTCCGGGGTGCCGACGAGGCCCTGATCGGCAGCGCGGACATGATGCACCGCAATCTGGACAGACGCGTCGAAGTGATGGTCACGGTCACCGACCCGCGGCTCAAGGCACAGATCCACCGCATCTTCGACTCCGCACTCGATCCGAAGACGCGCAGCTTCCACCTGCAGCCGGATGCGACCTGGACACGCATGCCCAGTCCGGAGGATTGGGCTGAATCGGTCGACCACCAGGAACGGACTGCGGCGCTGCACGCGGGGTTCCGGGACCGATGAGTAAGAACGTGGGTAAGTCGAAGGTCAGGGTCGTCCCGGCGGCGGGTGCGGTGCTGTATCGGATGGACGGGCCGTCCCCGGTGTGCGCTGTGGTGCACCGGCCGCGCTACGACGACTGGTCACTCCCCAAGGGCAAGGTAGACGCCGGGGAATCGTTACCGGTCACAGCCGTTCGAGAGATCGGCGAGGAGACCGGCTTCACCGCTGTCCTCGTGTCCCGGATCGGAACCACGGCGTACCCGCTGAAGGAGAACACCCGCAAGGAGGTCACCTACTGGGCGGCGTTGGCCCGCGAGGGGAATTTCGAACCGAACTCCGAGGTTGACGAGATCCGTTGGCTCTCGGTCGACCGGGCCAAGGAACTGGTCTCGTACCCGCTGGACCGTAAGGTCCTCAGCCGTTTCGCCGCCGCCCCGACGGCCGAAACTGTGCTCCTCGTTGTCCGGCACGCCAAGGCCGGCAACCGGAGCCAGTGGAGCGGCAACGACGATCTGCGGCCACTCGACAAGTCAGGGCGGGCGCAGGCCGAAATGTTGGCTCCCATGCTGCGGGCATTCGGGGGTCGCCGGTTGTACAGCGCCCCCCGGGTCAGATGCGAACAGACGCTCGCACCCCTTGCTGACGAGCTCGGGGTGGAGGTCGCCGTCGAACCGGCACTGACCGACGAGGCCTACCTCGACGATCCCCTGACCGCCGTCGCCCGTCTGGCCGCGATCGCCGCGGGTGACGGCGTCGGCGTCGTCTGCTCACAGGGGACCGCCATCCCCGGGATGATCCGGGACCTCGCCGGGCCGGTCGGGATCGACGTTGGCGAGGCGTCCACCAAGAAGGCCGGTGTGTGGGCTCTGGGATTCAACGGTGCAGAACTTGCCTACGCCGATTACTACCCCAGCCCGCTACCGCTGTTCTGAACAGCGGTAGCGGTTCGCCTAGTCAGCTGACTCTCTGCCGGTGGTTCATGCCGTTCTCTCTCAGCCCACCGAACGACCGGTGCGAGCTGGAGCGTTTGGCGGCAAGCCGGTCCTCCGGAAGCTCCTCCGAGCCCTGGATGACGGACTTGAAGTATTGACCCGGCCGGAACACCGGCGAGTAGGTGGGCGGAACCGGAATGGACTCACCCGTGTGGGGGTTACGGGCGACCCGAGCCGCGCGCGCCTTCTTCTCGAAGATGCCGAAACCCATGATCGTGATGGATTCCCCGGACGCTACCGTCCGGACGATGATGTCGAGAGTGTTCTCCAGCGCCTCGGTGGCGAGCTGCTGATCTCCGCCCATCCGGTCCGCCAGCTCGGCGATCAGGTCGGCCTTGTTCACGTGAGGGTCCCCCTTGAGGTGAGGTATGCGGGCGCAGTAACGATTCGCGCCGAATCGGCATAAGCATACTCACATGAAGGTGTCACTCGGGGGCGTTACGGACGCCAGTCCGAAAGCAATATCAAATGGGCTTCACCGCGGGGTGGTGATCGGCTTGAACGCCGGTCGATGGCTCTCGAACTCGTCGATCTGGTCGGCTTGACGCAGCGTGAGTCCGATGTCGTCGAGCCCCTCCATCAGCCGCCACTGCGTGTCGTCGTCGATGTCGAACGGCACCGTGACGTCACCGGCCGTGACCGTGCGTGACACCAGGTCCACCGTCAGTTCAATTCCCGGTCGCTCGTCCATGACCTTCCACAGGAGCTCGACATTCTCCTGCTCCATCTGGGCGGCGACCAAACCGGACTTACCGGAGTTTCCGCGGAAGATGTCCGCGAAGCGGGACGAGATGACCACGCGGAAGCCGAAATCCATCAGCGCCCACACCGCGTGCTCGCGGGAGGACCCGGTGCCGAAGTCCGGACCGGCCACGAGGACGGACGCGCGGTCATACGGCGCTCGATTGAGGACGAAGTCCGGCTCGTGGGCACGCCAGGAAGAAAAGAGCCCGTCCTCGAATCCGGTGCGTGTGACCCGCTTGAGGTACTCGGCCGGGATGATCTGGTCGGTGTCCACATTGGAGCGGCGCAGCGGGGCGCCGATGCCGGTGTGGGTGATGATCGGCTCCATGAGGTGTCATGCCCCCTTCGCGGGCTCAAGGTCGACGGGAGAGGCGAAGTGCCCAAGTACCGCGGTGGCCGCGGCGACAGACGGGCTGACCAGGTGGGTGCGGGCCCCCTTACCTTGGCGTCCCTCGAAGTTGCGGTTTGAGGTGGACGCGCAGCGCTGCCCGGGCTGCAGGGAGTCCGGGTTCATACCCAGGCACATCGAACATCCCGGCTGCCGCCACTCGGCGCCGAACTCGGTGAAGACCTTGTCCAGGCCTTCCTCCTCGGCCTGCTTGCGCACGCGCATCGACCCGGGGACGATCAGCATCCGGACCCCGTCTGCGAGTGTGTGGCCGTCGACGACCTCGGCAACCGCGCGCAGGTCCTCGATTCGACCGTTGGTGCACGAGCCGACGAACACGACGTCCACGGGGATCTCCCGCATGGGAGTGCCGCCCTTGAGGTCCATGTACTCCAGCGCGCTCTCGGCGGCGATCCGTGAGCTCTCGTCGGTGAACGACTCCGGGTGTGGGACGGCTGAGCCCAGCGGCACGCCCTGGCCTGGGTTGGTCCCCCAGGTGACGAAGGGCGTGAGGGCGGAGCCGTCGATCACGACCTCGGTGTCAAACACCGCGTCGTCGTCGGTCCGGAGACTGTCCCAGTACCGCACCGCCTCGTCCCACTCCGCGCCGATCGGCGCGTGGGGCCGCCCCTGCAGATAGTCGTAGGTCGTCTGATCCGGAGCAATCATGCCGGCCCGGGCGCCGGCCTCAATACTCATGTTGCAGATGGTCATCCGGGCTTCCATCGAGAGCTTCTCGATGGCCTCGCCGCGGTACTCGAGGATGTACCCCTGTCCGCCGCCGGTGCCGATCTGGGCGATGACGGCCAGAATGAGATCCTTGGCGGTGACGCCGGGCTGCAATTCGCCGGTGACGGTGACGGCCATGGTCTTGAACGGGCGCAGTGCCAGCGTCTGGGTAGCCATGACGTGTTCGACCTCGGAGGTTCCGATGCCCATCGCGATGGAGCCGAACGCCCCGTGGGTCGAGGTGTGGGAGTCGCCGCAAACCACTGTCATACCGGGCTGGGTCAGCCCGAGCTGCGGCCCCACCACGTGGACGATCCCCTGCTCGAGGTCGCCCATCGGGTACAGCCGGACACCGAACTCCTCGCAGTTGCGACGCAGCGTCTCGATCTGGATGCGGGAGGTCTGGTCGGCGATGAGGTTGACCGCGCCACCGACGATGTCGGTAGGCACGTTGTGGTCCTCGGTCGCCAGGGTCAGGTCCGGGCGGCGGAGCTGTCGACCGGCCAGCCGGAGACCATCGAAGGCCTGCGGGCTCGTGACCTCGTGCACGAGGTGGAGATCGATGAACAGCAGGTCGGGCCCGCGGGACTCCCCGTCGCCCTCACCTTTGACCACCACGTGGTCGTCCCAGACCTTCTCCGCTAGGGTCCGGGGCCGCGCACCCGCGGGCTCGGTCTCACTCATCACGCCTCCAGTCCACGCCCTCATGGGATCCGATGGATTCTCACCATGTAGGACGATATAGTCGAACTGTGAGACAGTATAGCGGGATCGGAGTCCTCGACAAAGCGATGACGATGCTCGACGCCGTGGCCGAGCAGCCTTGCGTGCTGTCCGAACTCTGCGAGAGGACGGGCCTGCCGCGCGCGACCGCCCACCGGCTCGCGGTGGGAATGGAGATCCACCAGCTCCTCTCTCGCGACGACGCCGGGGTATGGAGTCTGGGGCCCGGACTGGCTAAACTCGCCGCCCACGCATCCGACTCCCTGGCCGAGGCTGCATCCTCCGTCTTGCCCCGCTTGCGCGAGGCCACCGAGGAGAGTGTCCAGGTGTACCGCCGGGACGGCGACCGACGCATCTGCGTGGCCTCGGCCGAGCCCCCGACGGGCCTGCGAGACACGGTCCCGGTCGGCGCGGTCCTGCCCATGACGGGGGGATCGGGAGCCAAGGTACTGGCAGCCTGGGCGGACCCCGCGACCCAGCGCACGCTACTCACGGACGCGACCTACACCGAACGCCAGCTCGCCGAGGTCCGGCGTCGCGGCTGGGCACAATCAGTGGCCGAGCGTGAGGCGGGCGTCGCCTCCATCTCGGCACCCATCCGGGATTCCACCGGGACCGTCGTCGCCGCGATCTCCGTGTCCGGCCCGGTCGACCGCATCGGCCGTCGCCCCGGCACGAAATGGGCCGCCGATCTTCTCGCCGCCGCCGACGCAATCCACAAGCGGCTCTAACCGGCGCCCGCACAAGGCGGGCGGCCCCGGCGCCGGGGCCGAACCTCCGATCGAGAACCTAGGCGGGCCTGCGCCCACGGACGAGCCGCTCGAGCACCCACGGCAGACTGCTCACGCTGGGTTGACGTACCGCCGCCACCACGTCGCCGTCGCGAGGGTCCACCCGGACCACCTGCACCCCTGGCCTCCGTAGGTCCCGGTACGCGACCGGTTCGGGGCGGTCGTCCACATCGAAACCGAGTGCCCGGATCTCGGCGCCGAATGGCGACCGGGCTGCGAGGGTGGCCACCGGGGTGTCGGGCCGGGCACCGGTGCCGATGACGACGACGAGGGCGTCCACTCCAATGCGACGCTGCGCCCCAGCCCACTGCTCGAGCGCGCTCCCGGTCCGTTCGGCGGCGGACGAGGGATCGCGGTCGACGGCGCGAGCCACCAGGTCGAGATGCTCCCGCCACCCGGGCCGCCCATGAGCGTCGACAATGACGGTGGCCAGGCGCTCGTACGCACGGAGCTCGGGCCCAGTGGCATCCGCCGCGGCCATGACGAAGGCGTCGACTCCGAACGGCAGGAGCGACTTCAGACTCGGCGCCCCGGGCCCGTCCCAGTCCGGCGATGGGGGCGCGGGCCGGTCACGCCACGGACGCGGACCTGTCCCGTCGACCGCCCAGGCGGCGGTGGGCTCCAGGTCGAGCACCCGTAGGACGTCGAGGTCCGCCGAGGAGAGGGCGACGAGACGGCGTGGTGGTACGTCCGGGGTGGGCGTACGGATAGGGCTGGGCGGTGTCAGCGGGCCACTCGACGTGCTGGTCGGGCTCGTCGTCGACCTCCCGTCGGCACCGCACGCTGCGAGGCCGGCGAGGGACAATCCGCCGCTGAACGCCAGGCGGAGGAGGTCACGACGAGTGGTCACTGCGCCGATCCTGCCACGGCCACAAATGCGCGATGTCCCGGCTCATCGAGAATGATGAACCGGGACATCTCCTGTACCCCCGATGGGATTCGAACCCACGTTACCGCCGTGAGAGGGCGGCGTCCTAGGCCACTAGACGACGGGGGCTTGGCACCGAACAAGCATATCCGGAAGGCGGATGACACGACAAATCAGACGCCAGCCTGGTGCACCTAGTGCAAACATGCACTGGGTGCACTTATTCGCTAGGATCTCATCATGACTTCCCCGGAGCTCGACTCGTTGCGCGATCGGAAGCGCCGCGCCACGATGGTGTCCATCGAGAACGCGGCTACCTCCCTCGTCCTCGAGCACGGTTTCGACGCGGTGACGGTCGACCAGATCTGCGCCGCCGCCGAGGTCTCCAAACGGACGTTCTTCAACTACGTCCCCACCAAGGAGGCGGCCGTCATCGGTGCCACCCCCGAGGACGTCCCCGATGAAGACCGCGCCGCCTTCCTCGCCCGCACCCAGCAGGACGTCCTGGAGGGCCTGCTCCGCCTCTACCTCTCGACGTTCGCTGCGGCACGCACTGCGAACACGGACCAAACCGCCACGCTGATCCAACGCAGGCGCGCCATCTACCGCGCGGAACCCGACCTCGGCGCCGCCCGGATGACCGCCTCGTCCCGACTGCAACTCCGCATGGTGGATCTCGTCACGGCGCACCTCGAGCGCAATCCTGCACTGCGTCGGCTTCCCGGGGTGCCCCCCGAAGCCGAGGCCCGCGCGTGCATGGCACTGGTCGCCGCGTCGGCCAGCCTTGGCCTGTCCATCTGGCTGGACCGTGAGTCGGCCACATTCTCCGACCTCGACGACGATTGCGCGGCCGCACTGCGACAGCTCGCGCTGCTCGCCACCGCAACGACGACCATCCCCCCGCCCACTACGGACCAATCCACCGCCTCTTCGTCCCGCACCGCTAACTCCACCTCAAACTTCACCGGGAGACCCGCATGAGCCAAACCGACACTCGCACCACAATCGCGCCGCCAGGTCCCACACCAGACCCCGCCCCGTCCCAGACAACTCACAACGTGCCGCTGGTATTCACCTCCCTACTCCTGGGGATGCTCGTCGTCTCCTTAGGGCAGATGATCTTCGCGACCGCGTTACCGACGATCGTTGCCGACCTCGGTGGCGTGGACCGGATGAGCTGGGTTATCACCGCCTACCTGCTCACTATGACGATCGGCCTGCCCGTCTACGGCAAGCTCGGGGACCAGATCGGGCGCAAACCCCTCTTTGTGACCGCGATCCTGTTGTTCTCGGCCGGTTCGCTTCTCGGAGCGCTGGCCTGGAACATCGAGATCCTGATCGCGGCCCGGGCCGTGCAGGGACTCGGCGGTGGTGGACTGATGGTGCTCTCCCAGGCGATCGTTGCCGACGTCGTCCCCGCCCGCCGGCGTGGCCGGTACATGGGCATCATGGGCGCGGTCTTCGGACTGTCTTCAGTCCTCGGCCCCCTGCTCGGCGGATTCTTCACCGAGGGCCCCGGATGGCGCTGGGCGTTGTGGTTCAACCTCCCTGTTTGCCTGATCGCGCTCGCCGTGGCCGTCATCTGGCTACGACTGCCCAAACGCGGCAGCGGGCGCCGCACCGACTGGCCCGGCACGATTCTCATGGCTACGGGCACCACTGCCCTGATCCTCCTCTCCTCGTGGGGCGGCAATCGCTATGACTGGGCGGACCCGATCATCCTCGCCATGGGCGCACTGTTCCTCGCCTGCGCAATCGCGTTCGTCCTGGTCGAGTTGCGCTCGGAGCACCCGCTGATCCCGATGACGCTCTTCGCCCAGCGAAACTTCTCGGTGGCCACCGGGGCCGGACTCCTCGTAGGTGTCGCGATGTTCGGCTGCATGGCGTACCTGCCCACCTACATCCAGATGGTCCACGGCCTCGGCCCCACTGCCGCCGGCCTGATGATGACACCAATGATGGCCGGCATGATGGGAACCTCCATCGTCGTGGGCAACATTGTCAGCCGCACCGGCCGATACAAGTGGTACCCGGTGGTCGGCACCGTGATCATGGCCGTGGGGCTGTGGCTCGTCGGCTCACTGGAAGCCGGGGACTCACTGGTCCATCTGGGCGTGGTGCTGTTCGTGTTCGGATTCGGGCTCGGCCTGGCCATGCAGCTACTCGTGCTGATCGTCCAGAACACCTTCCCGATCAGCATGGTCGGCACCGCCACCGCATCGAACAACTTCTTCCGCCAGATCGGCGGAACCATGGGTTCGGCGATCGTGGGGTCACTCTTCGTCAGCCGGCTCGCCGGCCTCATGGGCGAGCGGGTGCCCGCCGCCGCGGCCGAGCTCGGCGCCGAGGGCGCTGCGGTTGCCGAGACATTCTCCAACGGCTCGGGGGCCGCCAACTCGATGAGCCCCGAGATCCTCTCCGGACTGCCGGGTCCCCTTCACGATGCGATCGTCGGATCCTACAACGACGCACTCGTGCCGATTTACCACGTCATGGTGCCGCTCATCCTGGTCGCCACCGTGTTGTTGCTGTTCGTTCGCGAGGACACACTCAAGGAGACAGTGGACTGACACTCACTCCTCCACCCCTGCGTCCCCGGTCATCGGCCGATGACGCAGGGGTGCGTTGTGCCACCCGGGGTCCTTACGCGAGGCAATCTCCCCGCCACGAACGCGCGGGACGTGGACCGCACCCTGTGATGGCCGACGCAAAAAAGGCGCCCGGAGCGATGTGCTCCGGGCGCCTTCTCTTGTACCCCCGATGGGATTCGAACCCACGCTACCGCCGTGAGAGGGCGGCGTCCTAGGCCGCTAGACGACGGGGGCCGGACGCGGATCCGCGGGGGATCCGCTCTGCAAGCATTCCGAAGAATGCTCAGCTGGCCTACCAGGACTCGAACCTAGAACGACTGAACCAGAATCAGCTGTGTTGCCAATTACACCATAGGCCACTGTATTCACTTCTCCGCCGCTCTTTGGCGACCTCGAAGAGAGTACCAAAGTTACGGGGGTGAATAGCAAATCGCCTGGTCAAACCGCCTGATTCAACGATCTCGCGGTCAGTCGGCGACGGGCGCGGACCGTAGACGAGACAGTGTGACCTCGCGGCCGAGCAACTCGAGCGACTCGAACAACGGCGGCGAGATGTGCGAACCCGTGACCGCCACCCTGACCGGGCCGTAGGCCTTGCGCGGCTTAATGCCCAGGTTCTCCACCAGCGCGCCCGACAGCGCGGCCTCAATGGCCGGCGTGGTCCACTCCTCGAGCACGTCGAGGGCAGCTATCGCCGCGTCAACAACCTCCCGGGACTCGGCCTTGAGGTTCTTTGCCGCCGACTGGGCGTCGACCGTGAACGCCGATTCCTCCACGAGAAGGAACCGGATGAGCTTCCACGCGTCGGATAGAACCACGATGCGGGTCTGAAGCAGGTCGGCGACCATCGCCCACCGCTGCCCGTCGAAATCCTCCGGGATGGTCAGGCCGTCCTCGGCGGGATGCGCCACGAGGTACTCGCGCAGGCGGCGGGCGAACTCCTCCGCCGGCAGTTGCCGGATATGCTCGGCATTGATGGCGTCGGCCTTCTTCTGGTCGAAGCGAGCCGGGTTGGCATTGACTTGGCGGATGTCAAAAGCGTCGACCATCTCCTGAAGAGAGAACACATCGCGGTCCTCAGACAGCCCCCACCCGAGCAGAGCCAGGTAGTTGAGCAGCCCCTCCGGCAGCATGCCGCGATCGCGGTGGAGGAACAGGTCCGACTCGGGGTCTCGCTTGGACAGCTTCTTGTTGCCGTCGCCCATCACGAATGGCAGATGCCCGAACTCCGGCACCTCGTCCGCCACGCCGATACGGATCAGGGCGTGGTACAGCGCGATCTGTCGCGGGGTGGAGCTGAGCAAGTCCTCTCCCCGAAGGACGTGTGTGATCTTCATCAGCGCATCGTCGACCGGGTTCACCAACGTGTAGAGCGGGATCCCGTTTGCGCGCGTGAGCGCGAAGTCCGGGACGGTTCCCGCCCTGAACACGGTCTTACCGCGGACCAAGTCATCCCACGACAAGTCCTCGTCCGGCATCCGTAGTCGGATCACCGCGCCACGTCCCTCGTCACGGAATGCCTGCTTCTGCTCCTCCGTGAGGTCGCGGTCGTAGCCGTCATAGCCGAGCTTGGGATCGCGCCCTGCGGCCCGGTGGCGGGCCTCGACCTCTTCCGGGGTAGAGAACGACTCGTACGCCTCGCCTGCCTCGACGAGCCTGCGCACGACATCCAGGTGCAGTTCGCGTCGCTCAGACTGCCGGTACGGCGCGAACGGACCACCCACCTCGGGTCCCTCATCCCAGTCCAGGCCGAGCCACCGAAGCGCGTCGAGGAGAGCCTGGTACGACTCCTCCGAATCTCGGGCGGCGTCGGTGTCTTCGATGCGGAAGACGAAAGCACCGCCGGTATGCCGGGCGTGAGCCCAGTTGAATAGGGCCGTGCGGACAAGCCCCACATGAGGGGTTCCGGTGGGTGACGGACAGAAGCGGACGCGAACGTTCGAGGCAGTCATGTGGACCATCCTAGTGACGATCCCGGCTCACACCCCCGGGCAGCACCAGCCTAGGATCGGCTGGTAGCCGTGGCCGCCATCGTATGGGCGTGATCCACGCTGGAGTCCGAGTGGAGGGAGGCGTGCCGTGGCGTCTGGGCCCCACCCTGACGTCGCGCGCCCGGTGACCGCACCGGACTTCCTGTTGTCCCGACCGACCGGATCGTTGCGCACCCAGGGCGCGGTCAACTCGTTCAGGGATCCAGCAGACGCGGCCCTGGCACTCCGGTCGGGGGCCAGTGGGCTAGTCGTGGGGGCGTTCGGTTTCGAACCCGACGCTCCCGCCGCCCTCGTGGAACCCGACGTCGTGGTGCGCGTCGACGGCCCACTAGAGCCCCCCGCCTACTTCCGTGGGATGCGGACGAGAGCCCGAGTGGTCGAGGAAATCCCTACGGCCCGGGAGCATCGCACCAGGGTCTCGACCGCGATCGCGAGTGTCCGCTCCGGCGGCATCGACAAGGTAGTACTGGCCAGGGCGGTCCGTCTGGCCTCCGACGAGCCGATCGACCCCCACGCGGTGTGTGCGGCCCTCATCGACTCCAGCCCGGCAGCGGACGGATACCTGGTTGACCTCTCCCCCGCCGGTGGCGCCCATGTCGGCCGGGTCCTCGTGGGCTCGAGCCCCGAGCTGCTGGTCCGTCGCCGCGGAGATCTGGTGGAGTGCCATCCACTCGCGGGCTCCGCACCCCGATCCACCGACCCCGCGACCGACCAGGCGGCCGCCCGCGCGCTACGGGCCTCGGGAAAGGATGCCTCCGAGCACGCCTTCGTGGTGGAATCGCTGGCACGGGCACTCGGACCACTCTGCACGGAACTGGAGATCCCCGACCAGCCGACCCTCACCTCCACTAGAGAGATGTGGCACCTCGGCACTCGTATCCGCGGGCGTATCGCCGATCCCCGCACGACGTCACTCGACCTCGCCCTCGCGGTCCACCCGACGCCGGCGGTGTGCGGGACGCCGACGGACGAGGCCCGGAGGCTGATCGCGGCGATCGAGGGAAACCGGGGGTTCTACGCCGGGGCAGTGGGATGGTCCGACTCCAGTGGCGACGGCGATTGGATGGTCACCATCCGGTGCGCCGAGATAGACGCGGACCGATACGGGGCGGTCGCCTGGGCAGGCGGCGGCCTGGTCGCGGACTCGGAGCCCGACGACGAGGTGGCCGAAACCGGCGCCAAACTCCGCACCGTGCTACGGGCATTCGGCGCTTTCTAGGCCGCCGCTCCCCACACCGCCGCCGGGGTGCCCGGCCCGCGGGCTACCTGTCGATCACGGGATTGGTAAGTGAACCGATGCCCTCGATCTCGACCGTCACACGGTCACCGGGCAACATGGGGCCGACTCCTGCCGGGGTGCCCGTGAGGATCACGTCGCCCGGCAGCAGGGTCATGACCCTGCTGATGTACTCGATGATCTCGCCGACTGTATGCATGAACTGCGAGGTGTTGCCGTCCTGTCGCAGCTCGGACGTGCCGTCGGAGTGGGTGAGAGTGACTCGTACGTCCAATCCGTTGGGGTCCAGGTCAGTGACGATCCACGGGCCCAGCGGGCAGAACGAGTCATAGCCCTTGCCTCGTGTCCATTGGCCGTCCGAGAGCTGCTGGTCCCGGGCGGTGACATCGTTAGCGCAGGTGTAGCCGAGGATTACCTCGTGGGCGCGCGAGGCGGCGACGTCCCGGCACGGCTGCCCGATCACGACGGCGAGCTCGCCCTCGTGATCGACTCGCTCGGAGCTCGGCGGATAGGCGATCGCTGCCTCGGGTCCGACGACCGAGGTGTTGGGTTTGAGGAAGATCAGGGGCTCCGTTGGGGCCTGCGAGCCCATCTCCTCGGCGTGGTCGGCGTAGTTCTTGCCGACGCACACGATCTTGGAAGCCAGGATCGGGGCGAGCAGGCGCACATCGGCCAAGGGCCATTCCCGACCCGTGAATTCGGGGGTGCCGAAAGGGTGCTCGGAGATCTCGGCGCAGGTCAACGACGACGGGTCGGAGATGTCCCCGCGGACCTCGACAAAGGCGAAACCCTGCGGATGGGCGATACGGGCGAGACGCATACCCGCGATCCTAGGCGGTCCGTAGGTCGCGCAATGTGCGCGCCCCGCGGACCCCTAGTTCGGCGACCTGCGCGAGGTACAGTTCCGCACACGCGAGCGCGTCGATCAGCGGGTCGTGCGCCCGATAGAGCGGGAGGCCGTACCGCTCGCGCGCGCCCCAGAGTCGCAGCTGCTCGGGCGACGGGTCTGCGGTGAATCCCATCTCGAGGCCCGTACCCAGGACACGGCGATGCAGCTCCAGGGTGTCGACGGAGTCCAAAGGCGGGCGCACGCCGAACGTCCGCCGGCACAGCACGCCGAGAAAATCGACCTCTATCTGGCTGAAGTGAGCGACTAAAATCCGACCGGTCAGGGCGGTGAGGACCGTGTTAAGCACGTCCTCGACATCGGCCCCGGCGGTCATTCGGTCGTCCGTGAGTCCGTGGACGGTGGCGCTCTGCCCCACCCCGTCGTCGTCACCCGGGCGGTGATCAGGGCGTAACAGCACCGACCCGGCGCCGCCCAAGACGATCCGGTCTCCGTCGACGGGTACGAACCCCACGGCCAGCACCCGGTCGTGGCGGGGATCGAGGCCCGTCGTCTCGACGTCCACCGCCAGTAGGGGCAACTCCGCGAGCGGCGTGGTCGGATCCGGCGGTGGCGTCTCCAGCAGCCGCCGCAGTGGCCCGTCAGGGGCCCGGCGGGCAGCTCGTCGTCGACGGCCGGCTGCGGACAGCCACTCCAACGCGGTCACATCTGCCCCACCCGGTAGGTGATCGCCAGTGCACCCTGTGCGCTCGCGATGATGCGAAATGCCGCCCGCAGGCGATGCCGGTCCTTTGTGCCGAGGGTCGAGGGATCCACATTGTTGTCGAGTTCCTTCCCCTCGCTTACCTGACGCGCGTGGTGTTTCAACGCCAGGCCACGCAGGAGTCGAAACGCCTCGATCAGGTTCTCGGCATCCGATCGGGCGATCACCCCGGCGGTCGCTGCGGCGTCGAGGCGTTCGCGGGTCGACACCTCGGACAGCCCCGCCGACAAGGCGTGCAGTCGGGCGATCTGGACGACGGGCGCGATTCCTCCCGCTTTGAGGTCCAGTGTGTTGCGGTATTCACCTCGGCGCGCCACGACGAGGCCGCGGAGGAACCCCAGCGGGGGTTGCCAGTCGCAGGCGATGCGGGCCAAATGAGCGAGGAATCGCTGGCTTCCCCGGGATCGCTCGAGCATCTCGCGTTGGACCCGATCCACCAATGCGGTCTCGCCGTGGACGGCCCTGATGTCAAAGAAGACCTGGCTGTTCAACACCGCGTCGGCCTCGGGTGCACCCACCCAATCCCGCACCCGCTGCTCCCATGCCGAGCATGTCCGCCGCCATTGGGGATTCCTGGCCATCACCTCGCCGGGGCAGAACGGAAAGCCGGCGCGGTCGAGCCCCGAACACACCCGGTCGGCGAGAGCTGCGAAGTAGTCGTCGGCGTCGGGGACCGCGTCGGCAGCGTCGTCGAGGATCAGCGCATTGTCCTGATCGCTCGCCACGCCGAGTTCGCCCCGGGCCTGCGAGCCGAGACCCACCCAGCAGTACGGCACCGGCGGCGGCCCGAGTTCGGCCTCTGCGAGCGCGATCAACCGCCGAGTCGCCGCGTCAGCGGTGGCGGTGACGACCCGCCCGATGTCCCGGGGTGCAGTTCCGCGGCGGACGAACTCGCCGACCAGCGGCAGCAGACGCGCGGACAACGTCGCCACCGTGTCGGCGTCCGGGGCGCGGGAGATTCGCGCAGCCAGGTAGACCGGGTCTGCCTGCGAAAGACGCAACAGGTCTCCGCTGGTGACCATCCCTACGGGAGCACCGTCCTCACACACCGGTAGGTGGTGGACGCTGCGGTCGATCTGGAGCAGGGTCGCGTCGAATGCGCGGGTTCGGACGTCGACCGAGACCGGGTCCGGGGTCATGATCGTTGACACGGGCTCAGCTGTGTCGCCTCCGACCGCGACGACCTTCGCGCGCAGATCTCGGTCTGTGAAGATTCCCACGACCTGCCCGTCAAGCACCACGAGCAACGCCGAGACTCGTTCCCGCGACATGATCTGCGCGGCCTCGAGAATGGTGGTCGCGGGACTCGTCGTCACCGCATCCCGGACCAGCAGGTCCCCCACCGGGGTGTTCAGGGGATCCCCCCCGGCCGCGGCGAGCCGGACGGAGGCGAGGTCCTGGCGGATCCGATCGCTCCGTTCCCCGAAGAAATCCCGGACCTCGGGGTGCCCGGCCGCAAGTTCGTCGAAGACCTCTCGCGGCATCTCCAGCAACAGGGTGTCCGCGACCGCCTCCATGCGATACCGCGAGGGGCTGGGGTGGGTCAGTGTCGAGTAGCCGAAGCAGTCCCCCTCGTCGCGAGCATCGAGAAGGGTGCCGTCCGGGTCGCTCACCTCGACCGCTCCTGTGCGGATGATGTGGAGCGTGTCGTTCGCAGCTCCCGCTTCGAGGATGACGGTCCCGCGACGGTGGTAGCGCAGACTGAGAGTCGCGGGCAATCGGTCGAGTACGACTTCCGGAAGTTCGTCGAAGGGTGCGCAGCGCGCGAGAAAATCCCTCACCTCGGCAAGTTCGACGTCCATCCTCCCACTGTGGACGCCGACGGCCCGCGGCGTGATCACTTCATGCGATTCACACCCGCGGGCCGCGGGACCGGTTCGGTGCGGATCTAGGCGCTGACCGCCGCGACGATACGGTCGCCCACCTCGGAGGTGACGACGGGGCCGTCGCCACGCGACCCGAGGTCGGCCTCCACGGCAGCCTCAACACGGTCGGCCTCCACCGACTTGCCGACGTGACGAAGTAGCAGCGCCACCGACAGGATGGCGGCGGTCGGGTCTGCCTTACCCTGACCGGCGATGTCCGGGGCTGAGCCGTGGACTGGCTCGAACATCGACGGGTTCGTGCCGGAGGCGTCGATGTTGCCCGACGCCGCGGTGCCTATGCCCCCGGTGACTGCGGCCGCGAGGTCGGTAATGATGTCCCCGAAGAGGTTGTCGGTGACGATCACGTCGAAACGTGACGGGTCGGTGACCATGTAGATGGTCGCCGCGTCAATGTGGCAGTAGTCCACCTCGACACCGGGGAACTCCGGTGCCACCTCGTCGACGGTGCGCTGCCAGAGCCCGCCGGCATTGACCAGGACATTGGTCTTGTGAACCAGCGTGAGCTTGCGACGCCGCGACTGCGCACGCTTGAACGCATCGCGCACGACGCGCTCGACCCCGAACCGGGTGTTGACCGACGTCTCGGTGCCGATCTCATGCGGCGTACCCACCCGGATCGCCCCACCATTGCCGGTGTACAGGCCCTCGGTACCCTCTCGGACTACGACGAAGTCGATCGCGCCCGGGTCTTTGAGCGGGGTTGCCGAACCGGGGAAGAGCCGGGACGGCCGCAGGTTGACGTGATGGTCGAGGGCGAACCGCAGCGGCAGCAGCATGCCCCGCTCGAGCACGCCAGCCGGCACGGACCGGGGATCGCCGATCGCGCCCAGCAGAATGGCGTCGTGCGTCTTGAGGCTATCGATGTCGGCGTCGGTGAGGGTCTCACCGTTACGGAGATAGCGGCGCGCGCCGAGGTCGTACTCGGTCTTCTCGACACCGGGCACCAGGGCGTCGAGCACTCTGAGCGCCTCGACCGTGACCTCGACACCGATTCCGTCGCCGGGGATGACTGCGAGCTTCATTGTGATGTGGGTTCCTTCTCGTCAGTCCAGGTTGATCTGGGTGGCGGAGGCTCCGAGTTCGGAGACGATCCGGTCGACGGTCGGCTCGGCGACCGCGCGGTCGACCCGGAGGATCAGCGACGCACCCTCGCCGGTGGCATCCTGGCTCAGGGCCGCAGCCTGGATGTCGATGCCCTCGCCGCCGAGAATCGAGCCCACCTTGCCGAGCACGCCCGGCCGGTCGGAGTAGTGCACGAACAAGTTCTGTCCCTCGGCGCGCAGGTCGAAACCGCGCTCGTTGATCCGCACGATCTTCTGGACCTTCTCCAGTCCGGAGAGGGTTCCGGTGACGCTGCCCGTCGCACCGTCTGCGGCCACAGCCGTGACGGTGACGGTGCTGCGGTAGGACTTGGACTCGCTGCGGGTCTCAACCGAGTGGGTGACACCGCGCTGCTCTGCCATCTGCCCGACATTGACGAACGTGGCCGGCTCGTCGGTGATCGCGGAGAACAGTCCACGTAGTGCTGCCAGCCCGAGGACGTCTACCTGCTCGGCGGCCAGCTCGCCCGCGACCTCGACGTTGACGGTGGTGGGCACGCCCGGGCACAGGTGTCCGGCGATGAGGCCGACCTTTCGGACCAGGTCGAGCCAGGGCGCGACCTCGTCGCCGACGGGGCCGCCGGAGACGTTGACCGCGTCGGGGACGAACTCGCCGCGCAGGGCGAGCAGTACGCTGCGGGCCACGTCGGTGCCGGCCCGGTCCTGGGCCTCGCTGGTGGATGCGCCCAGGTGCGGGGTCACCACGGTGTTCTCGAGTTCGAACAGCGGCGAGTCGGTGCAGGGCTCAGAGTCGAAAACGTCGAGCGCCGCGGCACGAACCTTGCCGGACTTCAGGGCGTCGACGAGGGCGTCCTCGACGATCAGGCCGCCGCGGGCAGCGTTGACGATCACGACGCCGTCCTTGGCCCGGGCCAGCCGTTCCGCGTCGAAGAGTCCGGCGGTCTCCTTGGTCTTGGGGAGGTGCATCGTGATGATGTCGGCGCGAGAGACCAGCTCGTCGATGTCGACCAGCTCGATACCAAGTTGTGCGGCGCGGGCCGCCGGCAGGTAGGGGTCGTAGGCGATGAGATTCGTCTCGAAGGCAGCCAGTCGCTGGGCCACGAGCTGGCCGATGCGGCCCAGCCCCACGACGCCGACGGTCTTACCGAGCAGCTCGACACCGTTGAAGGAGCTTCGCTTCCAGGTGTGCTCGCGCAGGGTGCCGTCGGCGGCCGGGATCTGACGGCAGGCGGCCATGAGCAGCGCGACGGCGTGTTCGGCCGCGGAGTGGATGTTGGAGGTGGGTGCGTTGACCACCATGACCCCACGCTCGGTGGCGGCGGGGATCTCGACGTTGTCCAGTCCGACACCCGCACGACCGATGATCTTGAGGTTCGGCGCGGCGGCGAGCACCTCGGCGTCGACAGTGGTGGCCGAGCGCACGAGCAGTGCGTCAGCGTCGGCGACCGCCTCGAGGAGCTTGGGACGATCCGGGCCGTCCACCCAACGGACCTCCACGGCGTCGCCGAGCGCGTCGACGGTCGACTGGGCGAGCTTGTCGGCGATGAGGACGACGGGCCGTCCGGATGCTGTCACAGTGGGTTCTCCTCAGTGTCATTTCGGGCACAGCCAGTCTAGGGCACCTGTCACCGGCGTCGAGCAGTGGCCGGTACGCGCCCGGACGCCTACCGTGACGAGGGTCGGCGACCCGACGTGACCACCGCCGCGCGACGAACGGAGCACCGATGCCCCGCACTCCCCGGTCTGGCAAGCCGCCGGTCCGTTTCCCCGACCCCTGGCTGCCCGTGCTGGCCCCGGCACGGGGCCCGACGGCGGTGGCGATGTATCTGCGGGCCCACCTGTACGGCGCCGCGGTGGGCCGGAGCGTCCTGGACCGCTGCATCAGTGCGGTCGATCCGGAGGACCGGGTCCGGCTGGTTCCGCTGCGCGCGGAGTTTGAGGAAGAGATCGACACCGCCTCCCGACTGTTGGCGGTGCTGTCACCGTTGGGGACCCCGGGTCGTCGTCTGGTGCGGTTGTCGGCCGCGGTCACTCTGACTGCGCTGCCGGTCGGCCCGGTGTTGCGCGATCCGCTGGCCCGGCTCGCCGTCCTCGAGGCGCTGCGCACGCTGGTGGTGGCCAAGCGTTCGATGTGGGAGTTGCTCGCCGCGTCGTGGGTCGCGGACGGCCCGGCGTCCGCTGCCGGGAGGTCCGGTGGGGAACCCGACGACAACGACGACGACAACGAGACCGGCGGTCCCGACACCGGCCGGCTGCTACTGGGACTGGCCGACCAGGCCCGGTCACAGGAGGAACTGCTGGAGCAGTTGCGGCGCACCTACGGTCTGGCGGTCTTCGAGTGAGCGCGGCAGGGACCGTGCGTGCGGACGTCATCGTGGTGGGTTCCGGGCCCAACGGCCTCGCTGCCGCGCTGCTGTGTGCGAGGGCCGGGCGCCGGGTGGTCGTGTTGGAGGCCCAGGAGACGATCGGCGGCGGGAGCCGGACCCTGCCGATGAGCGATATCGCGACCGGCATCCCGGAGAACCTCGCGGACGGGCTGCTGGTGGATCCGTGTTCAGCGGTGCATCCCATGGCGGGGGCCTCCCCGTTCTTCCGTGGGTTCGACCTCCCGGCCCACGGGGTCGAGATGGTCACACCCCCCGTTCAACTGGCTCACGCACTGCCGGGCCGCGACGCGATCGTGGTGCCCGCGGCCCCCTCCCCCGCCGCCCTCGCCGAGGGCTTGGGGTCGCGAGCCGAGGCCGACCGATGGTGGAGTCTCATGGGCCCCCTGGGCCGCAGGGCGGAGGACGTCGTCGCCACGGCCCTGTCCGATCAACGCTCGATTCCGCCGATCGCCGCGACAGCGGCACTGGGCGCGTCGTTTGTCCGCGCCCACCCCCGAGGCGAGCTCGGCGACCCCCTCGGCCCGGACGGCCGCACGCTACTATCCGGCATCTCGTCTCACGCGATCACGCCGCTGTCCTCCCCGGCCGCGACGGGCGTCGGACTGGTCCTGGGCTCATTGCTTCACTCGCCCCTCGGTTGGGCTCTGCCCGTCGGCGGTAGCGGCGCGATCACCGCCGCCCTCGCGGAGGCGATCCGGGAGGCCGGCGGCGAACTCCGAACCGGAGTCCGGGTGCGCTCCCTGTCCCAGCTCGATGCCCGAGACGTTGTGTTCAACACCTCGTCGCGGATCCTCGGCGAGATCCTTCTGGCCTCCTCACCGTCGGCAGGGGTCGCCCGAGGCGCGCGCAAACTGGTGGAGGCCCCGGTCGGCGGGGCCGCAGCGAAAGTCGACCTCGTCCTGTCGGGCCCGGTTCCGTGGCGCGACTCCCGGCTCGCTGGCGCCGGAACAATCCACCTGGGCGGGGACTCCCAGGCGATCGCGACCGCAGAACGCGAGGTCGCCGCCGGCCGCCACGCGGACAGACCGATGATCCTGGTCTCCCAGCCGTGGGTGACCGACCCGGGCCGTATCGCGCTGGATGGTCGGCGTCCGCTGTGGACGTACGCCCATGTGCCGGCGTACTCCGATCGCGACCAGACCGAGCAGGTGCTCACGGCGCTAGAGGAGGTTGCGCCTGGTGTGCGGGACGTGGTCGTGGCAGCCCACTGCACACCCGCGTCTCGGATGGCCGAGCACAACGCCAACAACGCCGGTGGGGACATTGCGGCTGGACGAGTGAACCTGTGGGGACTCATCGCTCGACCGGTGCCGCGGGTGGATCCGTTCGCGACCTCGGTGCCGGGGATCTGGCACGCCTCCGGCTCGACGCCGCCCGGACCGGGCGTGCACGGCATGGCCGGCCAGCACGTGGCGGAGCGGATCCTCGGTGGGCTACCCGCTCACTGGTAGGACACGAACCACGGCCGGGGTTGCACCGCCATTGTCTGCTCGGGCGTGAACGTGGGGGTGTCCTCGTCGTAGAAGTTCTTCCACGCCATCCAAATATTTGGCGAGAGTCCCTGTCGTAGGACGTCCCACGTCTCCATTTTCAGGTCTGGGGTGCCGTGCCCGTCCGCGTGCAGGGAGATCGCCACCTCGGGCCGAGAGGTGTCGATCTTGTCCCGGTTGGTGATCATGTCCATGCTGAACTGATGGAGGATCAGTAGCTTCTGCGGCCCGCCGCTGTCGCGGGTGAGATCGGCCAGCCAGTCGGATACCCGGTTGATCTCCTCCGCATCGACGGAGCCGATCTGCGCTCCCGGCTGTTGACCCGGCTCGAGCTTCCACTCGGGATCCAGTGCCAGGCCCACCCCGGGGCGCTTGAGAAGTTCGGTGAAGATCTTCGCCTGGTCGAGCATGTCCGCCATTCCGGGCTGCAGGTCAATCACGGCGTAGCCGCCCGCGTCGGTGATCGCATCGACGAGGGGGACAAAGACCTCCGGGTCCCACTCATTGGTGAAGTTTCCGTCCGCCCCCGGACCGCCCGCGGCGACGGACCCGATGATTTCGAACGCCGGGATCACCGGTTCCGGGGAGTGCGGCTGATACTCCTCGACCAGTCTCTGCACCCGCGCCACACTTTCATCTGGCCCCTGCTCACCGAGGATGCCCAGTACAGGGGTGATCGGTGAGCCGTAAGCCGCCACGAACCGTCGTCCCGGGAACATTAATTGCCCCCCGCCGGGCAGCTCGGGAACTGTCCGCGCCTCCTCTACACGCTCCTCGAGCTCCTCTTCGGTGCCCCATCCGGACCCGAGGGCGTACACGGCCTCGGCGTCACGTACAGCGTCCACCGATCCACCGTCAACTCGCGGATCCGGGGCGCGCAGGTGCGACACTGCGGCCCCCACCGCTACGGCCGTGGCGATCGAGGAGACCGGTGTCTCATCGTGGACGAGCACGCTCGGTGCGCCCTCGCCGTCCCATGCGGGTTCACCACGTTTGAACGGCTCCGCCCTCTCGTCAGCGTCGCCGCCGGCGGTGAACTGCCCTGTAGTCATGAGCGACGGCGCACCTGGCGCCAGATGCACGGTCACATCGTCGACCCGCCCCTGCGGGACCTCGATCTCGGAGCTGAATGTGAGCCCGGTCAGTTCCTCGAGCTCCGAACGACCTCCCGGGGCGTCGACAACCTCGCCGTCGTCGTACGCGAACGCCACTCGACCGACGCGCAACACCCGCTGGGCGCCGAGCCGCGTCAACTCCTCGGTCAGCGCCCCCTCCGCGCCGCTCACCGCGGTGAGCATCGGTGCGCGCAAGCCGACGGCGACCGAGGCGGCCCGCGCCTGGGCGGCGTCATCCGGGGCCGACACCACGACGACCGGGGCGGACTCGACCAGCAGCCGGGTGGTCTCCACACCGGATCCGTCCACATCGGCGGCCACCCGCGTGCCTTCTACGGGGGTGACTCCGACGCCCGGGCCGGCGCCGGAGTCAGAGGTACACGCAACCGTCGTTCCCAGCAGGGAAATGGCGAGGACCGCCGCACCCACTCCCCGGTTGAAGCAGCGCACGGCGGTCCTCCTGAAAAGAGACGGTCATCGATCCCGGTGGACCCTACCGGGGTCTCACCAGGGCCGGCCCCTCAACCCTCAGGCCGTCTCCGTGATGGGCCGGTCGACCCAGCTCATAAGGTCGCGCAGCTTCTGACCGGTGACCTCGATCGGGTGCTCGGCGTTTTCCTTGCGCAGCTGCTCGAGCTCCTTGTTGCCGCCCTCCACATTGGCCACGAGACGCTTGGTGAAGGTGCCGTCCTGGATGTCGGACAGGATCTCCTTCATGCGCTCCTTAGTCCCGGCGTCAATCACTCGCGGGCCGGAGAGGTAGCCGCCGAACTCCGCGGTGTCGGACACCGAGTAGTTCATGCGGGCAATGCCACCCTCGTACATGAGGTCGACGATCAGCTTGAGCTCGTGGAGCACCTCGAAGTAGGCGAGCTCGGGCTCGTAACCGGCCTCGACCATGACCTCGAAGCCCGTCTTGACGAGCTCCTCGGTGCCGCCGCAGAGCACGGCCTGCTCACCGAAGAGGTCGGTCTCGGTCTCGTCCTTGAAGGTCGTCTTGATGACACCCGCGCGGGTGCCACCGATCGCCTTGGCGTAGGAGAGCGCGAGAGCCTGGCCCTCGCCCTTGGGATCCTGCTCGACGGCGATGAGCGCGGGCACGCCCTTGCCGTCGACGAACTGACGCCGCACCAGGTGACCGGGGCCCTTGGGCGCAACCATCGCGATGGTGACGTTCTTGGCGGGCTTGATGAGGCCGAAGTGGATGTTGAGGCCGTGGCCAAAGAACAGCGCGTCGCCGTCGTTCAGGTTTGGCTCGATGTCCTCGGTGAAGATCTTCGCCTGTGAGGTGTCGGGGGCGAGGAGCATGACGACGTCGGCCCACTTGCTCGCCTCGGCGGCGGTCATGACCTTCAGCCCTGCTTCTTCGGCCTTCTCACGGGACTTCGAGCCCTCGCGCAGACCGATCACGACCTCGACACCGGAATCGCGCAGGCTCAGCGAGTGCGCATGCCCCTGCGAGCCGTATCCGATGACGGCGACCTTGCGGCCCTGGATCAGCGACAGATCCGCCGAGTCGTCGTAGAACATCTCCACTGCCATGGTGGATTTCCCTTCGTGTTGGTTCGTGTAGTCGAAACTCGTGCGAGAGTCGAGACTATCGAGTGGTGTTGATGGACTTGGGGCCGCGTCCGAGCGCGACCATGCCGGACTGCACGATTTCGCGGATGCCGTAGCCGTCGAGCATCCGCAACAGCGCATCGAGCTTGTCGGGGGTACCGGTGGCTTCGAGCGTGAGCGATTCCGGGGAGACGTCCACGATGTGCGCGCGGAACAGGCTCGCGATCTCGACGATCTGACCGCGGTTCGTCGCGTCGGCACGGACCTTGACGAGAGTGAGCTCGCGGGCCACCGAACCGGCCGGGTCCTGCTCGACGATTTTGATGACGTTGACCAGCTTGTTGAGCTGCTTGGTCACCTGCTCGAGAGGGAACTCCGCGACGTTCACGACGATCGTCATGCGCGAGAGCCCGTCGGTCTCGGTGGGCCCGACGGCCAGCGACTCGATGTTGAACCCGCGCCGGGAGAACAGCGATGAAACGCGCGCCAGCACGCCTGGCTTGTCCTCCACCAGCACGCTCAGGGTGTGGGAACGAGCGCTCACTGGTCCTCCTCCTGGGCGGCGAGCACCGCGGCATCGATCCGCTCGGTCGCCTCGTGGATGTCCGCGGCGTCGTCCGCCACGGAATCGGTGTCGTCGAACAGCGGCCGGATGTCCCGGGCCGCCATGATCTCGTCATTGGACGTGCCCGCCGCGACCATCGGCCACACCTGGGCGTCCTTGCCCACGATGAAGTCGATGAGCACCGGGCGGTCGTTGATTGCGCGAGCCTGAGCGATCACGTCGTCCACGTCCTCGGCGCGCTCACAACGCAGCGCCGCGCAGCCCAGTGCCTCGCCGAGCTTGACGAAGTCGGGGATGTGCATCGAATGCGTCGACAAGTCCGTCTGCGAGTAGCGCTTCTCGTAGAACAGCGTCTGCCACTGCCGGACCATCCCGAGGTTGCCGTTGTTGATGAGCGCCACCTTGATGGGCGCGCCCTCAATGGCGCAGGTGGCCAACTCCTGATTGGTCATCTGGAAGCAGCCGTCGCCGTCGATGGCCCACACTTCGGCGTCCTGGCGTCCGAACTTGGCCCCCATCGCCGCGGGCACGGCGTACCCCATCGTCCCCAGACCGCCCGAGTTCAGCCACGTCCGCGGCTTCTCGTACTGGACGAACTGCGCCGCCCACATCTGGTGCTGGCCGACGCCGGCGCAGTACACCGCATCCGGGCCGGCGGCGGCGCTCAACCGCTCGATGACGTACTCGGGCGACAAGGATCCATCCGACTGCGGGCCGTAGCCCAGCGGGTACTCGCTGCGGATCTCGTCCAGCTCACCGACCCACACTGCCGGCGCGTTCAACGTGCCGGAGTCGCGCTCACCTCGCAGCGTCTCGACGAGCTCGATGAGCACCTCCTTGATGTCACCGACGATCGGCACATCGACGACGCGGTTCTTGCCGATCTCGGCCGGGTCGATGTCGGCGTGGATCACCTTGGCGTCCGGGGCGAAGGTGTCGAGGCGGCCGGTGACCCGGTCGTCGAAGCGGGCACCGAGGGTCACGAGCAAGTCGGAGCGCTGCAGAGCCGCGACGGCCGCGACTGTCCCGTGCATCCCGGGCATCCCGTAGTGCAGACGGTGCGAGTCCGGGAACGCCCCGCGCGCCATGAGTGTGGTGACCACGGGGATACCCGTCAGCTCGGCCAGTGCCAGGAGTTCCGCCGAGGCGTCGGCCTTGATGACGCCACCGCCGACGTACAGCACCGGACGCTTGGCCTTGGCCATCATCCGCGCGGCCTCGCGGATCTGCTTGCCGTGCGGCTTGGTGACTGGCCGATAGCCGGGCAGCTTCATCTCCGGCGGCCACGAGAAGGTCATCTCGGCTTGAAGGACATCCTTGGGGATGTCCACGAGCACGGCGCCGGGGCGACCGGTCTGGGCGATGTGGAACGCCTCGGCGATCATCCGCGGGATGTCGTCACCGTGGGCCACCAGGAAGTTGTGCTTGGTGATCGGCATGGTGATACCGGAGATGTCAGCTTCCTGGAAGCCGTCGGTACCAATGAGTGCGGTCCCGACCTGCCCGGTGATCGCCACGATCGGAACCGAATCCATCTGAGCGTCGGCGAGCGGAGTGACCAGGTTGGTGGCGCCGGGCCCGGACGTAGCCATACAGACTCCGACCTTGCCGGTCGCCTGGGCGTAACCGGTCGCAGCATGCCCTGCACCCTGCTCGTGCCGGACCAGGACGTGCCGGACCTTCTCAGAGTCGTAGAGCGGGTCATACACCGGCAGGATCGCCCCGCCGGGGATTCCGAAGACGACTTCAGTGCCGATCTCCTCCAGGGACCGGACGACCGCCTGGGCCCCGGTCATCCGCTCTGGGGCCGCGGACCGGGCCTTCTGCTCTGCACCCGGACGAGGTCCGGGCTGTGCCGTTGGTGCGCTCACTTGAACTGTCCTTCATGCTGGTCGTGGAGCTGTGGATCGTCGCCGGCCGTGTTCTTCGATTTCTGACCGCGGTCTGACCCGGCAACAAAAAACCCCCGTCGGCCACGGAGGCCGGCGAGGGTGCGCGTCGACGGAAAGCCAGGTAGAGGCTCAGGCGCCGACGCGCCGGCCGAGTACGAGACCGTTCCAGGTGTTCACGAGGGCCAGACTAAGCCGTGGACGACGGCAGCGTCAACTCGTGGACCACCAATCCCACTATATGGACCATGCGAGACTGGACGCATCATGAGCGCCCCATTCAGATCCCCCGTCCCGGAGTCGAACCCCCGCGACCGCGCCCTCTTCCGGGTCAACCCAATGTCGTACATCGTCATCGCCATCTTCGTCCTGGCGATACTTTGGCCTGTCACGGCCTACCCGCTGGCTTTGGGCTGGCTGGTACTGCTCCCCCTCGCGTTCGGCTGGTGGGTGGCCCGGACGTGGACCCGCCTGGATGAGGACGGCGTCCAGCTGTCCTCCTGGCGCACGCGACGCTCCGTGCAGTGGGACGAGGTGAAGGGTGTGATGTTCCCGAAGCGAGGATTCGCCCGTCTCGTGACCACCTCCGACGCGTCACTCCCGATGGGCGGGGTGTCATTCCACGATCTTCCGCGACTGTCCAGCGCCAGCCGTGGCCGTATCCGCGACCCGTACACCGCGCCGGGGCCCAACAGCACCTCCTGACCCGGATCCGTTCGACCGCCGGCCCGCCGGCACCCGCTCGGCGACGGCCTGGCGACGCATGCCCATCCGTTCGTAGACCAGCGTGACCGCGACCCCCACCGCCAACCCGGCGGCCGCCCAGCCGCCGAGGACCCAGACCGCGTGCCCCAGACCAGCACCCCAGCTCGAGTCGAAGAACATGATCGAGCGCAGCCCGAGGTAGGCCTGGTGCATCGGCTGTAGCGTGCCGATGGCGACGAATACCTGGGGCAGCATCTGGGTGGGCGTCGCCCCGCCCGACGTGGGGATGCCCAGCACCACGAACACCACCAGATTGACCAGAAGACCGGCATTACCGATTGCGGCGATGATGGTGTGGGCACACACCCCGACTGCGACGATGACCAGGTTCGAGAACCAGAAAATGTGCCAGGGGTCGAAGCCGGTCACGCCGATGATGTCGGCAACGACTAGACACAGCCCTGACACCAGCGGAGCCGTTATCACTGTCACGACCCACTTCCGCGCCAGCGTCTGGAGCCGTCCGAATGGCGCCACATGCACGTGGAGCGCGAGGGGCCCGATCTCTAGCGGGATGAATCCGAGTCGTGCGTCCAGGAGCGCGGAGATGATCATCGCCCCGGTGAACCCCGCCAGAATCACGATCAGCGCATAGAACATCGGGAGCGACGCGTTGGAGACTCCTACCGGCAGCGGGTTCCACTCGACCACGTCGATGCTTACGGGATCCTCCAGAGCGAGCGCGGCCGCCGCACCGATGCTCCGCCCCTCGGCCTCCGCCAATAATTCGGAGTCGGAGAGCAGCCTGGCGCCCATCCGCTCCCGGAACGAGTCCCGCATCGCGTCCGCCATGGTGTTCATGACCTGCGAGGACACGATGGAGACTCGGGGCGAGTATTCGAGAGTCACGCCGGCGCGTTCGGGAGCCTGCCCGCGATCCCCCGCATCGGTAGCCGCGGCCGTGACCAAGTCGACCACTCGTTGACTGAGCTCGGCGGGGATGCGAACGGCACCGAAGTACGTCCCGTCCCGGAGTCCCTCCTCGGCAGCCTCTGGGTCAACGACGTGCAGACGAATTTTCTCCCAGTCGTTGTTTTGGAGCAGACCTGCGGTGATCTGCGAGCCCACGTCCACGCCGCGCGGCCCGATCGGCGTCTCCAGCGTCGCGCCGCGATCCTGGTCGATCACTGCTACTGGAATGTGTCTGGCGCTGGATTGTGGATCCGCGGTGCCACCCAGGTACATGAACGACAACAGGAAGAACAGTCCGCAGACGAGGACCACCGCCCCGACCGAATGGGAGGCGAACTCGCGAAAGCTGCCCGTATGTCCGGAGTCGGTCATGTCCATTCCCATCACCCTCACTGTCGGGTCGGCCGGTCGGCCGACCGTGAGAAGAGTAGACCCACACGTGGGCGTATTGTGGAGTGGTCACGGCGCATTCGGGGGTCGCCGCGGGCGCGCGGTCTGCGCGACCACGCCCATAGCGGCACTCCGATTCGCGCCCTCCCCTTACGATTCGGAGCGAGGTCCCATGCCGCCCCTCAGGTCACGAACCAGTACTGCCGGACGCAACGCCGCGGGGGCCCGGGCCCTATGGCGAGCGACCGGTATGACGGACTCGGACTTCGGCAAGCCGATCATCGCGATCGCCAACTCGTACACGCAGTTCGTGCCGGGTCACGTGCACCTGAAGAACGTCGGCGAGATTGTGGCCGAGCAGATCGCGGCCGCCGGCGGCGTCGCCCGCGAGTTCCACACCATCGCGGTCGACGACGGTATCGCGATGGGCCACGCCGGCATGCTCTACTCGCTGCCCAGCCGGGAGATCATCGCCGACTCGGTGGAGTACATGGTCAATGCTCACACCGCGGACGCCCTGGTGTGTATCTCGAACTGCGACAAGATCACTCCGGGAATGCTCAACGCCGCAATGCGCCTGGACATCCCCACCGTGTTCGTCTCCGGCGGCCCGATGGAATCCGGTTTCTCAGTTGTCGTCGACGGCGTGGTCAAAGCCGGCTCGGACCTCATCACGGCGATCTCCGCCTCGGCCAACTCGGCCGTCGACGAGGTGGGCCTGGACGCCATCGAGCGCTCAGCCTGCCCGACCTGCGGGTCTTGTTCCGGCATGTTCACGGCGAACTCGATGAACTGTCTCACCGAAGCCCTGGGCCTGTCCCTGCCCGGCAATGGGTCAACGCTGGCCACACACGGTGCTCGGCGTGAGTTGTTCGCCGAGGCCGGCCGGCTCATCGTCGACCTGTGCACCCGCTATTACCGCGACGGGGACGACTCGGTCCTTCCCCGTTCGGTGGCCACCAAGTCGGCCTTCACCAACGCCATGGCGTTGGACGTCGCGATGGGTGGTTCCACCAACACCGTCCTGCATATCCTCGCCGCGGCGCAGGAGGGTGAGGTCGACTTCGACCTGAACGACATCGAGCAAATCTCCCGCCGGATCCCCTGCCTTGCCAAGGTCGCTCCGAACTCGGACTACTACATGGAGCACGTCCACCGGGCCGGTGGCATCCCCGCGATCCTCGGCGAGCTGTACCGGGGCGGGTTGTTGGAGACGGACGTTCATTCGGTTCACTCCCCTTCGCTCGAGCAGTACGTCGCGGATTGGGATATCCGCAGCGGGACCGCCACCGAGAAGGCGATCGAGTTGTTCCACGCTGCCCCAGGCGGGGTCCGGACAATCGAGCCGTTCTCGACGGACAACCGCTGGGAGTCCCTGGACACGGACGCCGTGAACGGCTGCATCCACTCGGTCGAGCACCCGGCGACCGCGGAGGGGGGGCTCGCTGTTCTGCGGGGCAACATCGCGCCTGACGGGTCGGTGTTCAAGACGGCGGGGGTGTCGGAGGAGAACTTCCACTTCTCCGGCCCGGCGCGGGTGGTCGAGTCCCAGGAGGAGGCCGTGTCGGTGATCCTGCGCAAGACTCTGCAGGCCGGTGAGGTCCTTGTGGTGCTCTATGAGGGCCCTGCAGGTGGTCCAGGGATGCAGGAGATGCTGCACCCGACGGCCTTCATCAAGGGCGCGGGCCTCGGCACAAAGTGCGCGCTCATCACTGACGGTCGCTTCTCGGGCGGGTCGTCCGGCCTGTCCATCGGTCATATCGCCCCGGAGGCCGCGGCGGGCGGCCCGATCGGACTTGTGCGGGATGGTGACATCGTGACGATCGACGTGGCCACGCGGTCCATCTCAGTGGATGTCGACGACGACGAGTTGGCGCGACGACGGGCGGAGAAGGGCCCCCTGCCGTGGCGTCCGACAAACAGGAACCGGAAGGTCTCCGCCGCGTTGCGGGCGTACGCGTCGATGGCGTCCTCGGCGGACAAGGGCGCGGTGCGGATCCTGCCCGACTGATCCTCCGCCAGGATGTCGCGCCCCGGCGCCCGGGCTCAGCCTGCGGTGACCGGGGCGCTGTCGGCTGTGGAGCTCAACGGGTTGGTGCCATTGAGAAAATACCACGCCAGAGCTGCGATGACCGCGACGATCACCAGCCACACGACTCCGGAGAAGCGTGGGCGGTGGGACCATCCCCACTTGCGGTCTGCCGACCAGCGGCCCGGTCCGGAGAACAGGAGGGCCACCATCGCTGCGGCGTAGAGAATCGAGGGTTCGAGCCCCCGGGTGGTGTCGCTCAACACCGGGACGGGGTCGGTCCCTGTCAGCCTGACCGCGATCCCCAGACCGACGAGCCCGAGTAGACCTGCCGCGGCCACCGGGGTGGCCAATCCCACTACGAGCATCACACCGGCGACGAGTTCTACGGCGCCGCCGGCAATCGCCAGGATGCGAGCGTGGTCGAATCCAGAATCGGTGAGTGTCTGGGTGAATCCGTCGATCCCGGGCCCACCGAACATGCCGAACAGCTTCTGGAGTCCGCGCATCGCCAGCAGGATGCCGACCGTCACCCGCAGGACGAATAGCCCGAGATCAATCGTGCCCCGTCGGCCGATCGTGTCGCGTGTCGCGGGCTCGATAGTGGCGGGTTGGTCACCGAACGGCAGCGGTGCCGACATGTCGTACCCACCGGACTCGGCGAATTGTGAGTAGTCGGTGGGTCCGGCCGCTGGAAACGCTGTGGTGGCGGTGTCTCCCGCGCCGCCTGACCCGCCCTCGCGCCCCGGGGCATCGGGAACGTCGAGTGGGTAGTCCACATCGTGGAGGATCTCGGTACGGGCGGGGTCGTCACCGGGCTTTGAGGAAGTCACGGTTCGACTGTAGGCCGATGCCGGTGCCTGGGCATCGAGGACACGGCGCGCCGTAGTCTTGTCGGCATGAGATCGCTCTCGCTGCTGTTGGCACTGGCCGTCGCCATGTCCGGCTGCGCGAGGTTCGACGATCGCCTCGAAGCCCCGTTCACGCCGGCTCCCGGACCCGGGATGGGTGACTCCGCTCCACCGAGCACACCAGGCACGCCGCCCCCGCCGCCGACCCGGAGTTCCAGCGAGTCGGAGCCCCCGCCCGAGACCGGCCCGTGCGTCGATCCGGATCCCGCTGTCATCGCGACCTGCCTCGAGCCGGCGGTCGCGGTGGCGGGACTCGGTGAGCGCGGCCTGGTCGCGGAGCTCACCGGGGCCGTGAAGATCGTGTCACCCGACGCCCCGCCCGAGGAGTTCGGCCGCGTGGATCCGGGGGAGGGTCGGGTAGCTGCCGTCGCGCCATCCCCGGAGTTTGCTCAGGATCGGCTGGTGTATCTCCTCGTCGTCGGCGACGGACCCACGCGCGTCGAACGCCTCGCGCGCGGCGACGCTCCTCGTACGGTCGCGGAACTCGCGCCCGCAGACAGTGGAGGCCTTGCCTTTGTCGACGACGTCCTCACCGTCGGCGTCGGATCTGAGATTGTCAGGTTCCCGGGGTTCACCGGCATCGGCCGCGCGACGGCGCCCGAAGTGGTCGGCCGCGACCTGGGGCGAATCCAGGCCCTGTGCCCCCTCGGCGGGGACCTATTCCTATCCACGGTCACCGATCGAGGCGCCGCGATCCGGACCCCCGGCCGCATGGTGTGGACGTGGCCGGACCAACGCTCGGCTGGCGGGTGCGCCGCGACAGAGGACACTCTCGCCATCGCGCTGCCGGACGCCGAGCGGGTCGACACGCTTGAGACCGCCGGGGGCGCGGCGCGCGGTCAGCCCGACCCGCAGGCGGAGGGCCGGTATGGCCGCCTGACCGGGCTAGCCGTTGTCGGCGACGGTGTTCTGTTGGCGGGAACCGGCAACAAGGCCGGGGGGTCGCCCGTCGCTACTGACGACCGCGCGGTCATCCTCCCCCAGACCGGAGGCGGCGGCGACGCTAGGACTTAAATTTGGGTTCGAACCGGCAGAAGTCCGACCCAATCGAAGCGATCAACGCCGCTCTCGCACCACCGCGAGAAAGCCTTCGGCCACTGCGCCTACCGACCCGGCCCGCGACCGGAGCCTCGACCACCAATGGTGACAACACCGGCCCGCCCGTCGCCGTGCGCAGAGAATCCCCGACCTCGATGGACGACGGCGATAAACCTACTCAATTGCAGGCCGCGATGACCAGTTCCTTTACACGCGCCGGGTCGGCCTGACCGCGAGTCGCCTTCATGACCGCAC
The DNA here is from genome assembly GCF_008369165.1 of Dietzia sp. ANT_WB102. Lineage (NCBI taxonomy): Bacteria > Bacillati > Actinomycetota > Actinomycetes > Mycobacteriales > Dietziaceae > Dietzia > Dietzia sp. ANT_WB102. The sequence goes on along the minus strand of NZ_VOBA01000001.1, from coordinate 2,106,417 downwards.
CGACGATCGCACCGGCGGCTTGTACCTTGCCGGATCGGATCTTCTCCGCGATGTCGGGCTGGGCTGCCAGCGCGTCATCAACGGCCTTCTGAAGCGCCGAATCGTCCCGGACCACCTCGAGTCCCCTGTCTGCGACAATCTGGTCCGGCTCCCCCTCGCCGTCGAGGACCGCGTCCACGACCTGACGGCCGAGCTTGTTGGTCAACTTGCCCTCCGCGACCAATTCGATCACCCGCGCCAACTGGTCGGGAGAGATCGGCAACGCGGGCAGATCGACGCCGCGCTTGTTGGACTGCTGGGTCAAGTACGACACCCACCACGAACGGGCCTCGGCGGCCGGTGCACCGGCGTCGACCGTCGCGAGGATCAGATCCAGAGCCCCGGCGTTGACGAGGTCACGCATCTCCTCGTCCGAAACGCCCCAGTCTGCCTGCACGCGTGCACGGCGCACCCACGGCAATTCGGGCAGGGAACTGCGGATCTCCTCGATGAGCTCCGCGGTGGGCTCGACGGGCGCGAGATCCGGTTCTGGGAAGTAGCGGTAGTCCTCCGCCGACTCCTTCGGACGCCCGGAGGTCGTGGTGCCGTCGGACTCTTGGAAGTGCCGTGTCTCGAGTACGACCTCGTCTCCCGCCGCGAGGACGTCGGCCTGCCGGCACATCTCGTGACGGACCGCGATCTCGACGCTACGCAGGGAGTTGACGTTCTTGGTCTCGGTGCGGGTACCGAATTCGGTGGCCCCCTTCGGCATCAGCGAGACGTTCGCATCGCACCGCATCGAACCCTGGTCCATCCGGACGTCGGAGACGTCGAGGCTTCTGAGCAGATCACGAAGAGCGGAGACATAGGCTCGGGCGATCTCCGGCGCACGCTCCCCCGCTCCGACAATCGGCTTGGAGACGATCTCGATGAGTGGAACCCCGGCGCGGTTGAAGTCGAGAAGTGAGTGAGTGGCGCCGTGGATGCGGCCGCTGGCGGATCCGACGTGGGTGGACTTGCCCGTGTCCTCCTCCATGTGCGCGCGCTCGATGTCGACGCGCCACGTGGTGCCGTCCTCGAGCAGGACGTCGAGGTACCCGTCGTGAGCGATCGGTTCGTCGTACTGCGAGATCTGGTAATTCTTCGGCTGGTCTGGGTAGAAGTAGTTCTTCCGAGCGAACCTGCTGTACGGCGCGATCGAGCAGTTCAGCGCCAGACCGATCTTGATCGCCCACTCCACCGCCTGGCGATTGGCCACCGGCAACGCGCCTGGCAGGCCGATGCACACTGGACACACCTGGGTGTTGGGATCCGCACCGAACGCGGTGGGGCATCCGCAGAACATTTTGGTGTTGGTGTGCAACTCAACGTGCACCTCCATGCCCATGACGGGATCGAAACGTGACACGACCTCGGTGAACTCCATGCGGAACAATCTAGCCGAAGAGGCAGGAGGCCTCGCGGTAGCGGTCCTCCGGAACGGTCTTGAGCACCGCGACGGCGTCCTCGACCGGCACCATCTCTATCGACTCGCCGCGCAGCGCGACGATCTGACCGAAGTCCCCGCGGTGCACGGCGCGCGCCGCATGAACCCCGAACCGCGTCGCCAGAACCCGGTCGTACGCGGTTGGAGTTCCGCCACGCTGGATGTGCCCCAGCACTGTGGTTCGGACGTCGCGGTTCATGCGTTCTTTGATCGCCGTGCCCATCTGGTCGGCTACTCCGGTGAACACTTCGTGCCCGAACTGGTCGATGCCGCCCTCGCGCAGCGTCATCCCCGATCCCTCAACGGGCGTGGCGCCCTCAGCGACAACGCAGATGCCGTAGGCCTCCCCCATCTGGAACCGACGCTTCATCAATTTGCATACGTGGTCGATGTCGAAAGGCACCTCGGGGATCACGATCATGTGTGCGCCGGACGCCAGCCCGGCGTGTAGGGCAATCCACCCGGCGTGCCGACCCATCACCTCGACGAGCATGACCCGCTCGTGGGACTCTGCCGTCGTGTGCAACCGGTCGATGGCATCGGAGGCGATCGAGACGGCCGTGTCGAAGCCGAACGTGTAGTCGGTCCCCCCGACGTCGTTGTCAATCGTCTTCGGCACGCCGACCACGGGGACGCCGTTCTCTGTCAACCACCGGGCCGCCTTGAGCGTCCCATCACCTCCGATCGCCACCAACGCGTCCAGAGCGTGTCGTTCGAGGGTGCGCCGGATTTCCGGCAGGCTGGCAGTCAGAATGTCGGGGTTCAGTCGGCCGGTGCCGAGGATCGTGCCGCCGCGGAGCAGGATGCGATCAATACTCTCGTCGTCGAACAGTGGCACCGCACGGTCGTTCACCAACCCAGACCACCCGTCCTGGAACCCCAGAACGGGTGAGTCGTACTCCGAACTGGCGGTCCGGACCAACGCGCGGATGGCCGCGTTGAGGCCTGGGCAGTCACCGCCAGCGGTGAGAACTCCAATACGCACGTCGAGCTCCTCTCGGTTCTTCCGCAGTCTAGGTCCGCACGCCGTGCACCACGCAGTTCACCGCGCCGGAGTAACCGACTGTTCATCGGTACGGAACGCCATCGTGGCCAGACCACCCAGCAGGACGACTGCGGCGGGCAGGAACATCGCGTCCGCCACCGCCTGACCGATGTCACCGTGGGCGACCAACCGAGCTTGCATGAGAGCGCCGATCGCTGCAGACCCGAGGACCGCACCGACCTGACGGGTCGTGTTGTAGACACCGGACCCCGCGCCCGCCGACGCCAGCTCCAAGCGTCTCATCGCCGTCGATGAGGTTGGTGCCCACACACACCCGTTCGCGACACCCATGAGGGCGATCGGTCCCAACAGAACCGGGATGGAGGTGTGGGAGTCCATCACCAAGGCCAACCAGAACAGGGAGATAGCGAACGAGAAGTAGCCGACTCCGGTGAAGATCCGTGGGTCGAGACGATCTGCCCAGCGACCCACCACGGGCGCCAGGAGCCCGCCGATCAGGGCCATCGGCAGCAGCATCAGTCCCGCGCGGGTCGGGTTGAGCTCCTTGACACCCTGAAGATAGAACATGAGCGGGACCATCGTGCCGGCGGTGACGAAGCCGATCGTCGAGACACCGAAGTTACCGATCGAGAAGTTGCGGTCACGGAACAGTCGTAGGGGTACGAGCGGTTCGGTGCGTACGCGCGATTGCCACCACACGAACACGGTAAGCCCCACCACGCCTGCCACGATCAACACGGCGGTGATGCCGCCCCAACCGTGTTCTTCGCCCTGTTGGATCCCGAACACCAGCAGGAACATTCCGAGTGCCGACAGGACGATCCCAGGAATGTCGTAAGAACGGGACCTGGTCTCGAGCACCGGCACCCAGAGCCACACCAGGACCACTGCGAGGATGCCGAACGGGATGTTGACGAAGAAGATCCAGCGCCAGTTGAACGCGTCGATCAACACTCCGCCGAAAACCGGCCCGACAACGGAGGCGATGCCGGCGACCGCCCCCCAGACGCCCATAGCCGCGCCTCGACGCGCGGGAGCGAACACGCGGGTGATGACACTGAGCGACTGCGGGGTGAGTAACGCCGCACCGAACCCCTGGAACACCCGCGCAACGATGAGCATCTCAATGTTGGGGGCCAACCCGCACCACAGTGAGGCACCGGTGAACACCACAAGCCCGGCGATCGCCACCGTGCGGGGACCGATCTGGTCACCCAGCCGGCCAGTGAATAACAATGGTACGACGTAGGCCAGCAGATACGCGCTGGTCACCCAGATGACCTGGTTGGTCGTTGCGCCGAGTTGGGTGACAAAGGCCTCGGTGGCAACCGCGACGATCGTCTGGTCCACCAGGATCATGAAGAACCCGACGACAAGGGCCGCGAGGGCCTTCCACGAGTCCCGCTCGGGGACGTCCGTCACGCTATCGCACCTCTCGCAACCTCGTAAGCCGCCCCGACCCGGTACAGACGGTCGTCGGCGAGCGCCGGGGCCATGATCTGCAGACCGGCGGGCAGACCATCGACGAGCCCGGAAGGAACGGACATCCCGCAGTGCCCGGCGAGGTTGAGCGGGAGCGTGCACAGATCGAACTGGTACATCGCGACCGGGTCCTCGACCTTCGACCCGAGCGGGAACGCGGTTGTCGGGGTGGTCGGCGAGACGAGGACGTCGACCTTCTCGTAGGCCGCCTCGAAGTCGCGCGCGATAAGTGTGCGCACCTTCTGCGCCTGACCGTAGAACTCGTCGTAGTACCCGGCAGACAGTGCGTAGGTGCCAAGCATGATCCGCCGCTTGACCTCGGAGCCGAAGCCAGCCTCACGACTGGCTGCCATGACCTGGTCGGCAGATCCATTGCCCGTCCGAAGGCCATAGCGCATCGCATCGAAGCGCGCGAGGTTGCTCGAGACTTCGGACGGCAGGATGAGGTAATAGGCTGGCAACGCGTAGCGGAAGGTGGGGCACGAGACCTCGACGATCTCGGCACCCAGGTCACGCAGGGTGTCCACAGCGGCGCGGAACGACTCCTCGACGCCGGGCTGGTAACCCTCGCCGGAGAATTCGGTAACCACGCCGACCCGCAATCCCGTCAGATCGCCTTTCGCGCCATCACGTGCCGCGGCGACGACGTCGGGCATCGGCACGTCGAGGCTGGTGGAGTCGCGCGGGTCGTGGCCGGCGATCACCTGGTGCAGCAGCGCGGTGTCCTCGACGGTGCGGCCACAGGGCCCGCCCTGATCGAGGGACGACGCGCAGGCGACGAGTCCGTAGCGCGAGACGGTCCCGTAGGTCGGCTTGACTCCGACCGTCGCCGTGAGCGCGGCGGGCTGGCGGATCGAACCGCCGGTGTCGGTGCCGATGGCGATCGGGGCCTGGTGCGACGCCAGAGCCGCTGCCGATCCACCCCCGGATCCACCGGGCGTCCGGCTCGGGTCCCACGGGTTGCGGGTGGGGCCGTAGGCGGAGTTCTCGGTCGAGGACCCCATGGCGAACTCGTCCATGTTGGTTTTGCCGAGGATCGGGATGCCCGCCTCACGCAGCCTCGCCGTGACCGTCGCGTCATACGGGGAGCGGTAGCCCTCGAGTATCCGGGAACCGCAGGTAGTGGGCGCGTCCGTGGTGGTGAAGACGTCCTTGAGGGCGATCGGAACGCCGGCCAGCGGGCCGAGCTCCTCGCCGGCAGCCAGTCGGGAGTCGACATCCCGGGCCGCTCGAAGTGCCTCGTCGGCACCCACGTGGAGGAAAGCGTTGATCTCGCCGTCGACCTCGTCGATCCGGTTCAGGTGCGCCTGGGTGACCTCCTCCGAGGACACCTCCCGCGCGGCGATCCGGCCGGCCAACTCGGCTGCGGTGGCGGTGGTGAGCTCGGTCATGCGTCCTCCCCCAGGATCTGCGGAACCTCGAATCGCTGCGCGTCGGCCGCCGGGGCCTGGTCAAGCGCCTGCTCCGGAGTGAGTCCCGGGGTGACCACGTCCTCCCGGTACACGTTGGTGATCGCGGTGGGGTGGGTCATCGCCGGCACGTCCTCTGCGGCGACCTCCGACACCGCCTGCACGTGGTCGAGGATGTCGGTGAGCTGCTGTGCGAACGAATCCAGCTCGGAGTCGCTCAGTTCCAGGCGGGAGAGCCTGGCCAGATGCGCGACGTCCCCGCGTGAGATCGAGGTCACGTGCCTGCCCCTTTCCGTGACGTGGTCAGTACCGGCTCAGCCTAGTCAGCACGAATGGGTGCGGCACAATGGGCGTCATGTCTTATCTGCTCCGTGTCATGCTGCCCGACCGCCCGGGCAGTCTCGGGTCCCTCGCCGTGGCGCTGGGGACAGTAGACGCGGACATCGTCAGTCTCGATGTGGTCGACCGTTTCGACGGCGTGGCCGTGGACGACATCGTGGTGGAGGTCCCCCACGGCACTTTCCCGGACGCCCTCATCACCGCCGCCGAGAAGCTGGACGGAGTCGTCGTCGACTCGCTGCGCCCGTTCGGCGGGATCCTCGACGCCCACCGGGAGCTCGAGCTCATCGACGCCGTCGCCGCCGCTGGCGCGGGAGCCCGGGCCGCACGGATGCTCGCCGACGAGCTCCCCGCCGTGTTACGTGTCGGTTGGGCCTTGGTGGTGGAAGCGACCGGGGACGCGGGGTGTCGGTTGGTCGCGCGTGGCGAATCTGCGCCGATGTGGGAAGGCGGCGAGGTGAGCGTCCTGCGCGGCCTCGACCGGGCCACCGCACTGGATGACGACGACGACGTGCCGGCGGAATGGATTTCCATGGACACCGCTCTCGCGGCCGCGCCGTTGAGCTCGGGGCACGTCCTCGTGGTGGGCCGCCCGGGAGGTCCCTCGTTCCGACCGTCCGAGATCGCCCGGATCGGGTACCTCACCGGGATCCTGCGCTCCCTCCACGCAAGCTGATCCGCCGCCCCCTTCCCTCACCCCGGTACACGCCCCGGATCCGGTGACGGTCAGCGCCGGGGCCCACTCCTCCGCGACCATACGGCGGCCAGCCCGGAGAGCAACGCTGTCGCGGGGTTCCAACGGACTCCTGAGCAGACTGCGAAGGGAGACCCCGACCGTGAGCGCCAGACCGACACCACCTCAGACGTTCAACGGCCAAGGGAACTGGACCATGGGCGTCATCGGTCAGTCTCCTCCGCGACCGCGTCCGCGTGCCCGAGTCCGGCGGGCCCGTTCTCCATCAGCTCCACGAAACCGGCCTCGTCAAGGATGGTCAATCCCAGTTCTTCGGCCTTGGCCGCCTTCGAGCCGGGATTGTCGCCGACCACAACGTAGTTGGTCTTCTTGGACACCGAACCGGATGCTTTGCCGCCGCGGGCGATGATCGCTTCCTTGATGCCGTCGCGGGTGAACCCCTCGAGAGAGCCTGTCGCGACGATCGTCACGCCCTCGAGCGTCCGAGGGATCGACTCGTCACGCTCGTCGGCCATCGAGACACCAGCTGCGGTCCAGCGGTCAACGATCTCGCGGTGCCAGTCGACGTCGAACCACTCGACCACCGAGTCCGCGATGGTCGACCCCACCCCGTCCGTATCCGCCAGCTCCTCCTCGGAAGCGGCGCGGATGGCTTCCATCGTCCCGAACCGGGTTGCCAGGGCGCGCGCGGCCGTGGGTCCCACGTGCCGGATCGACAGGGCGACGAGGACCCGCCACAGCGGCCGGTCCCGCGCGCTGACGAGGTTCGTCAGCAGCTTGCGACCGTTCTCGTTAAGCACCGTGCGCTCGGGATCGGCTCCCGCCTCGATCTGCTTGCGGGTGGCCTTGTCGACCCGGGTATACAGGGTGGTCCGAAGGAGGTCGGATTCGGTGAGGTTGAACAGTCCCGATTCGTTCTCTAGAACGCCACTGACGAGCAGGTCCGAGGCGCCTTCATAGCCGAGCGCCTCAATGTCCAGGGCGTTACGGGAGGCCAGGTAGAACAGCCGCTCCCGCAGCTGGGCAGGGCAGGAACGCTGATTGGGGCAGCGCCAGTCCGCATCGCCCTCCTTGGCCGGGGCCAGGACCGTATCGCACTCGGGACAGCGTTCGGGGAAGACGAATTCACGCTCGGTGCCGTCGCGTCGATCGACCACCGGGCCGAGGACCTCCGGAATCACGTCACCGGCTTTGCGGATTACCACCGTGTCGCCGATGAGGACACCCTTCCGGATCACCTCGGTTTGATTGTGCAAGGTGGCCAACGAGACCGTCGACCCGGCGACCGTCACTGGCTCCATGTAGGCGAACGGGGTGACCCGGCCGGTGCGCCCGACGGAGACCCGGATGTCGAGCAATTCCGTCATTACCTCCTCGGGAGGGTACTTGTAGGCGATCGCCCACCGCGGTGCACGGGAGGTCTGACCGAGTCGACGCTGCACCGTGCGGTCGTCAATCTTCACTACGAGCCCGTCGATCTCGTGCTCCGGGTCGCCGCGGTGGTCACCCCAGAACCGCATTCGCTCGACGACCTCTTCCACCCCCGTCGCTGGAGCGGTGTGCGGTGAGACCGGCAGACCCCAGTCCGCGAGCGCCAGGTACACGTCGTGGAGGCTCTCGAAGGTCGCACCCTCGACCACACCCAGCCCGTGGCAGTACATGCCGAGACGACGTTGGGCCGTGATGGCGGGGTTCTTCTGTCTCAGCGACCCCGCCGCACTATTGCGGGGGTTAGCGAACGGAGCCTTGCCCTCCGCCACCAAACGGGCGTTGAGTTCGGCGAAGTCCTTGAGTCGGAAGAAGACTTCGCCTCGGACCTCGAGGAGAGTCGGCACCGGCCGATCATCCGATGGGGTGAGGGTGACCGGGATGTCCTCGATGGTCCGCGCGTTGAGCGTCACGTCCTCGCCCGTGCGTCCGTCCCCTCGGGTCGCAGCGCTGATCAACTTGCCATCGCGGTAGACCAGATCCAGCGCCACGCCGTCGATCTTCACCTCGCAGAGGAACTGCAGGCGGTGCTCGGGCACATTCGCCTGCTCGACGGCGGAGGCGACCCAGTCCCGCAACTCCTCCTCGGAAAAGACGTTGTCCAGACTCGTCATCCGCTCGAGGTGCTCCACCGGTGCGAAGTCCGTCGAGAACCCGCCACCGACCAACTGCGTGGGCGAATCCGCGCTCCGCAGTCCCGAATACTTCTCCTCCAGCGCCTGTAACGCACCGAAGAGCCGGTCGAATTCGGCGTCAGACACGATGGGCGCGTCTTTGACGTAGTAGCGGAACTGGTGGTCGCGAACGGTCTCCGCGAGTTCGGCCCACTCCTGCCGCACCTCCGGCGGGATGTCCCCGGTGCCGACGGGCTCGCTGCTGTCATCGGGAAGGCTCACGAGGACAGCGTAATCCCGAGCGGGAACTCGATGTCGGAGCGCTGCCCTACGGTGAGACCATGACCACCGATATGCAACTCCCCGCCGCCATCGACCGTAACCGACTGCTCGCGTTCGACCTCGAGACCACGGGCCCCGATCCTCGGACCGCCCACGTCGTCTCCTCCGCGATCATCTCGATAGACGGGCCGACCAAGAAGGAGCGGAACTGGCTCGCCGACCCGGGGATACCAATTCCCGAGGGGGCAACCGCGGTCCACGGCATCACCACCGCCCACGCGCGTGAGAACGGTCGCCCACACGCCGACGTGATCGCCGAGACGGTGGAGGCGATCCGCCGGGGGTGGCGTGAGGGACTCACACTCGTCGTGTTCAACGCGTGTTATGACCTGACGATCCTGCGAAGGTGGGACCCGTCTTTCGAGATCCTCGGGCCCGTGATCGACCCCTATGTCGTGGACCGCGCCGTTGATCCGTACCGCAAGGGAAAGCGCACACTCGCGGCGTTGTGCGACCTCCACGGCGTGCGACTCGAGAGCGCCCACGAGGCTTCGGCGGACGCGCTCGCGGCCGCGCGACTCGCGTGGAAGATGCTCGGCGGAAACCACGATCTCTCGGGCCCGGACTGGCGTGAGGTCAACGCACAGCAAGCGCGCTGGCACGAGACGCGCCAGCGTGACTTCGTCGCCTACCTCGAGCGATGCGGAAAGGACTCGTCCGACGTCAATACGCTGTGGCCGATGGCGGCGCTATAGCGCGGCGCCGCCGGCTACTCGGCTATCCGCGGAGCGGTCTCGCCCACGAGCCGGGCACCGCGGAGGGCGGCGGTGGCCTGGGGCGCACCGGAGACGGTCTGCTCGATGGTCGGCGAGAGAACCACCCGGTCCAAGCTCGAATACCTGGGCGCGCTCAGCCGGTCGAGCAGTGCCAGCACACCGACAGCGGCGTGCTCCGCCTCCGTCACGGTGCGCGGCGGGCGTTCGGTGCCGGGCAGTCCCTCCAGATGGAGGATCCGGCCGTCGCCGAGCACGGTCCCGGCAGCATCGAGTGCAGCGTGAGACTGTGCCAAGTGCAGCGGCGCGGCCTCCAGGCACACCCCATCGACGGGCGTCTCGCCGCGCGGGGTGTCGGCGACGACCGACCAGACCGGGGGCGCCCCGGGGTCGGATGTGACCGGGACCCGAATCAGGACCTCGGCGGCGCCAGCGTCGCGGAGCGCATCGCCGAACCGGCAGAGCGACAGGGCGAGTTGATCAGGCGGGACGGCTGCGATCGGGTCGAGGCGACTGGGCGAGTGGATAGTCCCGGCCGCGACGTGCCAGAGCAGGGGCTCGTCCAGCAGGATGCGAGCGCTTGCTCCCATCCGACCCGACAGCCGCCCGGCTCGCGCGCTCGCGCCCTCCGCAAGGGACGCGGCCAGGTCTCGCCGGGCGCCGCGGTCGCTGAGGACGGGAAACCCGCCGGGGAGCTCGACCCCGGCGGCGAGCGACCACGGGCCAACGACACGGACCTGCAGCCGACGAGAGCCAGTAGTGCGATCCACCTCGGGATCCCGGGCCTGCTCGTTGGCCTCCTCGAGGGCGTCCCCGTCTCGGTCGAGGAAGTCGGCGGCCCGACGGGCTAGGCGCCCCGGGGAGTCTGCGAGTCGCCAACCCCGCGGCGAAACGTCGACCGGCAGGTCCGCGAGCATCGCCAGCGTGCGGCCGATCTGGTCCGCTCCGGTGCCGCGATCCGGCAACTCGGGCAGGAACGGCAGGGCGTGGCATTCCCCCATGACCACCCGCGCCGCTTCGCGTGGGTCGGTGCCCGGCATGGGACCGGGACCGGTACTGGACGGCCCCACCGGCGTCACGCGGTCTCGGCGGCCGGACGGGACGCGGAGATGGTGCCGCTGCCCAGTACGCGGTCGCCATCCAGTTCGCGCCGGTACAGCACGGCGGCCTGCCCCGGGGCGACGCCGCGAATCGGCTCGTCGAGCGTGATCTCGAGTCGGGAGTCCGGTCCGTCGCCGAGACGGCGGACGTGGCCCGGGGTCGCCTCACCGTGAGCGCGGATCTGCACTAGGCAGTCGGTGTCGCGGATGTCATCGTCGACGAGCCAATAGGGCGAGGTGGCGGTTATCGCACTCGAATACAGATGGTCCTCGCCACCGACCGTCACAGTGCCGGAGTCGGCGTCGATCGCGGTGACGTAGCGGGGGCGGCCGTCCGCGGCGGGGCCCTGGACTCCCAGGCCCTTCCGCTGCCCGATGGTGAACCCGTGGACGCCCTCGTGGCGCCCGACCTCGTCACCCGTGTCGGCGTCGACGACCGCTCCGGGACGCATGCCGATACGTGCGCCGAGAAATGCACGAGTGTCGCCCGAGGGGATGAAGCAGATGTCGTGACTGTCCGGTTTGGAGGCAACCGGCAGTCCGGCGGCCTCTGCTTCAGCGCGGATCTGTGATTTAAGTGAATCGCCTAGCGGGAACATCGAGTGCGCGAGCTGCTGAGGGGTCAGCACGCCGAGCACATACGACTGGTCCTTGGCGGCGTCCACTGCGCGACGCAGGACTGGCCGGCGGGAGCCATCGAACAGTTCCTCCGTTGACAACCGCGCGTAGTGGCCGGTGGCGACAGCATCGAAACCGAGCGCCATGCCCCGCTCAAGGAGTGCCTCGAATTTGATGCGCTCATTGCACCGCAGGCAGGGGTTGGGTGTCTCGCCGCGGGCGTAGGACTCGACGAAATCGTCGATCACATCGGCCCGGAAACGTTCGGCAAAATCCCAGACGTAGAACGGGATGCCCAGCAGGTCCGCGACACGACGGGCATCCCCCGCGTCCTCCCGCGAGCAGCATCCCCGTGAGCCGGTGCGGAGAGTTGCCGGGTCGGCGCTGAGAGCGAGGTGAACACCCACGACGTCATGACCGGCAGCGACCGCCCGGGCGGCCGCGACGGCGGAATCCACTCCCCCGCTCATGGCGGCGAGGACCCTCATGACGCGGCCACCCCGGTTCGGACCAGTCCGAGACCGGCGACGCGGGCACGGTCGGCCGCGGGCCCGAGAGCGGCGATGGCGGCGTCGACGTCGGCCTCGGTCGTGGTGTGGCCCAGGCTGAGTCGCAGGCTGCTCCTGGCGGCGGCCTCGTCGGCACCGAGGGCCAACAGGACATGGCTTGGCTCGGCGACGCCCGCGGTGCAGGCCGACCCGGTAGAGCATTCGATCCCGGCGGCGTCGAGCAACAGGATGAGCGACTCCCCGGAACATCCGGGGAACGTGAGGTTGGCTATCCCGGGCAGTCGCTCCCCACCGCCGTTCGCAATCGCGCCGGGAACCTCTGCCAATACACCGGCCACGAGCCGGTCGCGCAGCCGGCTCAGGCGGAGGGCCTCGGACTCCATGTCACGGACCGCCTCCTCCAGTGCGGCGGCCATCGCGACTACCCCGGGTACGTCCACGGAGCCGGATCGGAGGTCGCGCTCCTGCCCGCCGCCGTACCCGATCGGCAGGCAGGCTGCACCCCGATCGAGAAGCAGGGCGCCCACACCGAGCGGCCCGCCAAACTTGTGGGCGGAGAGGCTGAGGGAGGTCACCCCGAGCGCGGAGAAATCGACGGTGACGTGCCCGACGGCCTGGACCGCGTCGGTATGAACGGCCGCCCCGACGGACCGGGCGGGTGCTGCCACCCCCGCGACGTCAGTGAGGGTGCCGATCTCGTTGTTGCCGAGCATGGTCGCGACGAGGGCAAGTCGCGAGCCGAGTTCGTCGGCGAGGTCTCGAACCGTGCCTGCGGTTACGGCGCCGCGCGAATCCACAGGTAGGACTCGGACGTCCTTTCGCCCTCCTCCATCGGTGGCCAGGTGCGCCGCCGCGTCGAGGACGGAGTGGTGTTCGGTCGCGCCGACGGCCACCACTTTCCCGCTCGAGGCACCCGCTTGCCCGAGTACCGCGAGGTTGTCGGATTCCGTTCCGCCGGAGGTGAACACCACCTCGGACGGCCGGCAGCCGAGATGGTGCGCGAGTGATTCGCGGGCTTCCTCGACGCGGCGGCGGGCGCGGCGCCCGGAGCCGTGGAGCGAGGACGCGTTGCCGACCGCGGAGGCCGCCTCGGTGTAGGCGGCTACGGCCGCCGCACGCATCGGGGTGGTCGCGGCGTGGTCCAGATAGTGCACGGAGCGGGTGGTGGGCATATCGCAACCAAGGATACGCCCGAACGTGCCGGACCCCGGCACCGCAGGGGTGCCGGGGTCCGGGAAATGCTGGTGGACGCGGGGGCGTCCGGACTCATTTACGGGCGTTGATGGCCTCGGTGAGCTGCGGGGCGACGTTGAACAGGTCGCCGACAATGCCGTAGTCCGCGATCTCGAAGATCGGGGCTTCCTCGTCCTTGTTCACCGCCACGATGGTCTTGGACGTCTGCATTCCGGCGCGGTGCTGGATAGCGCCCGAAATGCCCAGGGCGATGTACAGCTGCGGCGACACGGTCTTCCCGGTCTGGCCGACCTGGAACTGCCCCGGGTAGTAACCCGAGTCGACGGCCGCGCGCGACGCGCCGACGGCACCCTTGAGCGAGTCGGCGAGGGGCTCGACGACCTCCTCGAACTTCTCGGCCGAGCCGACACCGCGGCCACCGGCGACGACGACGGTCGCCTCGGTGAGCTCGGGGCGATCACCACCGACGATCGGGTTGCGCGAGATGACCTTGGCCGCGTTCTCGGGCTCGGGCACCTGAACCTCGACGACCTCACCTGCGCCGGCGGTCGGGGCGGCCTCGACGGAGCCCGGACGCAGCGTGTAGATCGGGGTGTCGCCGGAGACGGTCGCGTCGACAGTGAAGGCGCCACCGAAGATCGAGTGGACAGCCGAGCCGTCCTGGCGGATCTCGATGACGTCGCACAGCACGCCGGAGCCGGTGCGGGCCGCGAGACGGCCCGCCACCTCCTTACCTTCGAACGTGGCGGCCAGAACGATTGCGGCCGCCCCCTGCTCCGCCAGGCCGGCCAACACGTCGACCTTGGGGGTGACGAGGTAATTCTGGACCGCGTCGCCCTCGGCGACGTAGATCTTCTCCGCGCCGCCCTCCTTGAGTGCGTCGGTGAGCGCAGCGGCGGTGCCGGTGTCACCGAACACGACGGCGGAGGGCTCGCCGAGCGCTCGAGCGGCGGTCAGCAGCTCGAGGGAAACCTTCTTGAGTTCGCCGTCGACGTGCTCGACCGCGACGAGGACTTCAGCCATGGTGGATTCTCCTTGAAAAAGACTGGAATGAGTCGGTCGGGGTGAGCTCGCGTCAGATGAGCTTCTGCGCCACGAGGTACTTGGCGACGTCGTTGCCGCCCTCTCCCTCGTCGACGACCTTCTCGCCGGCGGCGCGCGGCGGCTTGGGGCTGGAGGCGGTCACGGTGGAGGCGGCGTTGTCCTTGCCCACCTGGGCGGGCTCGACGTTCGCATCGGCCAGCGTGAGCGTCTCGACCGGCTTCTTCTTGGCGGCCATGATGCCCTTGAAGGACGGGAAGCGCGGCTCGTTGATCTTCTCGCCGACGGAGACGACGCACGGCAGCGGGGCCTCGACCTCGAAGATGCCTTCGTCGGTCTCGCGCTCGCCCTTAGCGACGCCGTCGACGACCTCCAGGGTGCGCATATGCGTCAGCTGGGGAAGACCGAGGTACTCGGCGATGATGGCCGGGACCGCCCCCATGCGGCCGTCGGTGGCCTCGTTGCCGGCGATGACCAGCTCGGTGCCCTCGATGGTGCCCAGGACGTTGGCAAGGGCCCACGAGGTCTGGACGACGTCGGAGCCGTGGAGGGCCTCGTCGTTGAGGTGGACGGCCTTGTCGGCGCCCATGGACAGTGCCTTGCGGATGGCCTCGGTGGCGCGGTCCGGACCGGCACACAGGACGGTCACCTCGCCACCGCCTGCCTCCTTGATCTGGAGTGCCTGCTCGACGGCCTTTTCGTTGATCTCGTCCAGTACCGCGTCCGCGGCCTCGCGGTCCAGGGTGTAGTCCCCGTCCGAGAGCTTGCGCTCGGAATAGGTGTCGGGAACCTGCTTGATCAGTACGACGATGTTCGTCATGGGCCTGCGTCGACCTCCTGCGAGTCGGGGCGGGGTGCGCTCCCGTCAAGACCGGGCGCACCGGATTGTGGTCCTGCCACACACAATAACGTGGCCGTGACCGCGGTGACGGTGGCGGGGCGGTCGGCAGTCAGTTGATGCGCTTGTCCCAGCCGGACCACGCCGCGTCGCGAAGTTCGTTCTTGCGCACCTTCCCCGTCGATGTCCGTGGCAGCGCCTCGGTCAGCTCGACGGCGCCCGGAACCTTGTACCGGGCGATCTTGGTACGGCAGTGTTCGATCACGCCCTGCTCATCGAGCTCGGAGCCCGGCCTGACCACCACGTACGCTTTGGGTCTCTCGCCCCACTTCTCATCCGGCATGGAGACCACGGCGCAGTCCACCACGTCAGGGTGGGAGGCGATCGCCTGCTCGACCTCGATTGTGGAGATGTTCTCGCCGCCGGAGACCACCACATCCTTGGCCCGGTCGAGCAGTTGCACGTAGCCGTCTGAGTGCATTACTCCCAAGTCGCCCGAGTGGAACCAGCCCCCGGCGAACGCGGTGGCCGTGGCTTCCGGGTCGCCGAAGTAGCCCTTCATCACGCCATTGCCTGTCATCACGACCTCGCCCATGGTCACGCCGTCGGCGGGGACGTCGATGAGTTGGGTCTCGCCGGGCGAAGTGCGTTCGACGACACGGACGGTGTCGGCGTGTAGCATCGCCACGCCCTGGCGCGACTTGAGCGCGGCCCGCTCGTCAGGATCTAGTTCGGCCCACCTCGGCTGCGGGGTGCATACGGTAAACGGACCGTAGGTCTCGGTCAGTCCGTACACCTGGGTAACGTCGATGCCAAGGTCCTCGAAGCGACGAAGGATGGTCGGCGAGGGCGGGGCCCCGGCGGTGACCATGCGGATCCCTTCGATCGGCCGGGCTGCCGGGTCATCCGCGATGGTGGACAGCACGGCGGGTGCACCGGCCAGCCGATTGATCCCCTCGTCGTCGAACAGTCTCCAGATCTCGTCCCCACGGACGGCGCGCAGGCACACGTGGGTCCCCCTGGCACCGGTCAGGGCCCAGGTGGTGCACCAGCCGTTGCAGTGGAACATTGGGAGCGTCCACAGGTACTTCGAGTCGGCGTCCAGTCCCTGCGTGATGATCTCGCCGAAGGCGTTGAGATAAGCGCCCCGGTGCGTGTACATGACGCCCTTGGGCCTGCCGGTGGTGCCGGACGTGTAGTTGACCGCGATGACGGCGTCCTCGTCGTCGACGGTCCACCGCACTGGCTGCGGGGAGGCGGACGCAAGGCCCTCCTCGAGGGCCTCGGCGCGCGGGCCGAACCTCGCCGGGTCGGGCTGGGTGCCGTCCGCGTCGGGGGCGACCAGGATGAGCTGCAGCGCCTCGGGGACCTCGTCGCCCAACCCTGCCAGGAGTTCGGCGTCGGCGATGAGCACCGCGATCCCGGCGTGCTCGACGATGTAGGCGATCTCCGCCGGCGCCAGTCGGGTGTTGAGGGCAACCACGGCGCCACCGGCGAGCGGAACGGCGAACTGCGCGAGCAACGCCTCGGCCGAGTTGGGCGCCAACACGCCCACGCGGTCGCCGCGAGCGACGCCGCGCACTTTCAGCAGGGCGGCCAACCGAGTGGCCCGGTCCGCGAACTCTGCGTAGGTCTGGCGGCGCGGACCGTCGACGACCGCGGTCGCCTCGGGTGAAACTCGGGCGGCTTTCTCGAGGAAGCTCAGCGGGGTGAGCGCGGTGTCGAGTCCGGAGTTCGCTGTCATCGGAAGTGTGTCCGCCTCTCGTGGCCAAGGGTGATGGCCGTCACGCTAGCGGCGGAGTGCACTCCGCGACCTGTCGTTCCCCCGTCCGTACCCCTGCTGCCCGTGGGCTCCAGAGCACTGCCCGTCCGGGCAGCAGCGCGCCTCCGACTACTCTCTGTGCAGACTGTTTCGACTCGACGGGGGTACCTGTGGCACCGGCATCGACTCCGCGCACCGCGCGGACCCTGGTCGCCGTCGCGCTCGCGGCGGGGGTGCTCGTCGGGTGCGCCTCGGCCACCGAGAGCGGCGACGCCCGATTGGGCCAGGCCGCGAGCTGGTCCTCGGTCGCGGGTGGCCCACCGAACTCCGGGCGCGCGCACTCCACGGTCACGGACGCCCCGGAGCTGTTGTGGTCGCGATCATTGGGAGCGCCCGCCGTAGGTGTGGCCTCCTCGGACGGCATAGGTTCCTCCTTCCAGGCGACAATTTCCGAGCGCGGGTGCAATCTCTTCGCGCTGACGGCCGACGACGGCCGCAAGCGTTGGTGCTTGCGCCTGGCGACAGACGGCCCCCGGATCACCGCGACTGTCGACGGGCGCGGGTCACTGTTCGTGCCGATGCACGGCGGGGTCGGGGCGCTATCAGCCGACGGCGAGACCCGGTGGTCCGCCGCGACCCGCGGGGTCCCCACCACCGTGACGTTGCTCGACGAGCGCAACCTCCTACTCGTGTCGCACCTGGGGGTGGCGCGGGTGGTCAACGCCCACACCGGTCTGGACGTGACGCCAGAACTTCGGATCGCCGGGGACGTCAACACTGACGACCCGGCGTACGGGATCCCGTGGTGCGCAATCGGCGAGCGCGGGTGCCCTGTGCCCGCCCCAGCCGCCGTGGACACCGACACGGCCACCGCCTACCTCACGGCGTGGACGCCGGGTGTCGACGACCCGGAGTTGGTCGCGATACACCTGAACCCCGGTGAGTTCACCGCGCTGGAGGTGCTGTGGCGCGCGCCCCTGCCGGGCGGAAGGTCGGGCGTGCCGGTGGTGCTGTCGAACGACCACGACGAGGTGTACGTCCACGCCGAGGACGGCACCCTGAACGCGTACTCCACGTCCGACGGTGCGGACCTGTGGTCCGCACCGATTGGCTTCCGACCGGACACTCCCCCCGCTCTGCTGCCCGACGGCACCCTGGTCAGCGGCGGTCGCACGACGACCGTGTGGAGGGGCCCCGACGACGAGCACGACGACGACTCCGGCCCGGCGCCCGTCGTGGCCGTGGCCTCGGGGGACGGAACCGGCCGGGTGGTCTGGCGCCGGGACGACCTGCAGCAGCTCACCAACCCCGCCGCGACCCCGGACGGGCGGGTGCTCGTGGCGGTTCGATCGGGCGACCCGGCGAACGAACACGGGATCGCTGTCCACCTGCTCGATGGCACCGACGGTTCCACCCTGCACCGAGTCGAGGTGCCCGGGGCGACGGGACCGGTCTCGGGGCTCAGCGTCGACTCGGACGGCAGGATCACGCTGACGACCGCGGTGGGCGCGGTCTATGTCTTCGAGTGAGCAGTAGTGAGGTGCTCGGTATCCGTGCGGCCGGTGCGCGGCCCGCACACGAACACCGCCGCGGAGCTTCCGATGCGGGTGACGACCAGGGCGAGCGGCTGTGACCCGCTGAGCGCGAGTGAGCGCCGCAGCACGTCGGGGTCGGTGTCGACGCCGCGGACGAGGATCTCCAGCGATCCGCAGTCGCGCTGGCGCAGGGCCCGGCGCAGCTGCTTGCGGTCGAGTCGGCACCTCTCCAGCACTTCGAACCCGGTGTAGCCATCCGGTATCCGCGGGCCAGTCAGGTGGGCGATCCGCGGGTCGAGCTGACGAAGCCCGTGCCGGAGGGCCCAGTGCCGCACCAGCCCGGCCCGGACGACCGCCCCGTCGGGATCCACGATGAATCGGTCCGGCTCCCCGTGGGCGTCGACCTCATCGTCGTCGCCGTCGGTCACCTCTTCCACGTGTACCGCGACGCCGTCGGAGACCAGTCGCGGCGGACCCCACGGTCCGGGCCTGTCATCGGTGGTCGTTCGCACCACAGTGGCGCGGCGGCGCACCCCCGCGGACAAGCCCGACGACCACAGGCACGCCTCCCGTACCGACCCGTCCAGCGAGACAAGCTCCACCTCTCCGGAGTGCGCGAGCACCGAGGTGTCGAGGCCGGGGGCGCACTTGATGACGTGATCCCGGTCGGTGGCGGTGGCGAGCAGATCGGGTAGCGGCGGGCTGAGCCGGGCCGGGTCGTGGACGCGGCGGCCGCCGGTGCGGCGCGCCGGATCGGCCACCAGGACGGCGTCGCGACTGGGCGGGGCGAGCGCGTCGGCCACGCATACGAGCGCGTCCGGCACGTTGAGCGCGGCCATCCGCGCGCGCAGCGGGTCGAGGTCCGACCCGATCACCCGATCTGCGGTGCGCACCAGCTCGCCCAGGTCGGCGCCTACGGAGCAGGTGACATCGTGGACGGCGCGGCCGGACAGCCGCTGCGCGCGCAGCGCCGCGACCGGCCACGCGGTGGCCTGCTGGACCGCCTCGTCGGTGAGCAGCATTGCCTCGCCGCCGCGGATCCGGCCGCGGGCGCGGGCCCGGGCGGTGACCACGTCGATCGCCGCCGCGGCGTGCACGGGGTCGGCCCGGCGGACGGCCGCGGTCGAGGCCACCTGGTGCGCTCGCGACCAGTCCAGGCCGGCGGCGAGGTCGAGCAGGTCGCGTCCGGCGTCGGTGCACAGGAACTCCAGGTCGTCGAGAGTCACGCCGTCACGCTAGTTGCCGCCTGGGGTGATTGCCCGGGCGGTGTCGAGGACCTCGGCGACATCGGCGGCTCCCGCAAGGTCGGACAGCACGTCGAGGGTCGGGCGCAGCATCCCCAGCCGGCCGAGGATCCCGGCCTGTGCGGCGTCATCGGCGCGAATCCACTCCGTCGCGCGCGCCTCGGTCGTCCCACCGTCCGGTTCCATTCCGTCGGGTAGGGCCGCGACGAAAAACAGGGTGTCGTAGCGGCGAGGGGGCCCGACCGGGGTGGTCCATCGGTCCCACGGGCGGAGCAGATGCGCGGACAACACCAAGTCGTGCGCGGTGAGCAACGAGTCCAGGTCCCCCTCCCCCGCATCGAGCGCCCGCCGCTCGTCCGGACCCGGCAGATCAACCGGTGTAACACCTGCGGTGGTGACGGTCCGGGCTCTCGACCCGGCCTCCGGCTCGGCGAGCAACACCCCGGTCTCCTCGAACAGTTCGCGCGCGACACCGCGCACGGCCGCGGCGGCGCGATCGGGGTCGACGCCGAACCGCTCAGCCCACCACTCCGGCGCGGGCCCGCGCCAGAAGCGGGTGGCGTGGTAGTCCCGCGGCTCGACGCCGCCGCCGGGAAAAACCGACATGCCGGGGGCGAACTGCATGGTCGACACCCGGTGCTGCAGGAAAACCTCGACTCCACCTCCGACCCGCGCGTCGCGGATGAGGGCGACCGTGGCGGCCTCGCGGACCGGCACGGTCTCCGGCGGGGTCGTCGCGGGAGCCTCGCGCCCCGGCGTACCGGTCATGCCCGTGCGGCCCGCCGGTGCCGGCCGGGGCGGCGGGCACGGCGTGCGAAAAAGCGTCCATCGATGGAGTCCACCACGATCGACTGGGCGAAGGCGCTGCTGAGGTTGTCGGAGGTGATCACCTCGTCGATTAGCCCCATCGCGGCGACCTCGCCCTCCGCCAGCAGCATGGCGTGGGTGAAACCCGGGGGGATCTCCTCCACATGGTGGGTCACCAAGACCGTTGCGGGAGCATCCGGGTCCATAGCCATGTCCTCGAGGCGGGCGACGAGGTCCTCCCGGCCGCCCAGGTCCAATCCTGCGCCCGGCTCGTCCAGCAATAGCAACTCTGGGTCGGTCATCATGGCGCGCGCGATGAGCACACGTTTGCGTTCCCCCTCGGAGAGAGTTCCCCACGTGCGCTCGGCCAGGTGCTCGGCACCGATCGACTCGAGGGTGTCGGCGGCACGCTCGAAATCCTGCGGGTCGTACTTCTCTCGCCACCGCCCGAGCACTGCGTACCCGGCGGAGATGACCAGGTCCTGCACCACCTCGTCACCGGGAATGCGGCCGGCGACGGCGACCGACGACAGACCCACCCGGCTGCGCAGTTCGGTCACCTCCGTCCGCCCCAGCTGCTCTCCGAGGACCACGGCAGTCCCGGTGCTCGGGTACTCCAACGCCGAGGCGATCCGCAGCAACGAGGTCTTACCAGCGCCGTTGGGGCCGAGCACCACCCACCTCTCATCCAATTCCACCTGCCAGGTGAGTGGCCCCACGAGGGTCTTGCCGTCACGCCGGAGCGAGACATCTCGGAGGTCGAGGACGAGGTCGGGGTCGCTGTCGATCAGGGTGCTCACGGCGCCCATCTAACCGCGTATCGCGGTGGCGGGTGGAGAGGAACACGGCCGCGCAGGTGAACGGGAGGCGTCGAGCCTGAAGGATCGGCCCGTTTTCGCTAGCGTCGTGGGGGTGACGCCACCACCGCGGTGTCCACCCGCCGAGAGGAGCACCGACGTGAACGACCGTCTGGCCATCGATGAGGTCCGCCCCCTCGTCTCCTGCGGGAGGTTCCCGTCCAAGTCCGTTGTCGGGGAAATCCTGCCCGTCTCCGCGATCGTGTGGCGCGAGGGCCACGACGCCCTGTCCGTGAGCCTGGTGGTCCGCCGGCCCGGCGGCGCCTCCTCCCGGGCGACGATGGTGCCCGGCATCGAGCCGGATACCTTCCACGCGCTGCTCCCCACCGACGTGTCCGGAATGTGGTCGTTCCGAGTGGAGGCGTGGTCCGACCCCTTCGCGACCTGGCGGAGCGGGATAGTCAAGAAGATGGCTGCAGGCCAGGACTCAGGTGAGCTGGGCAACGAGTTCGAGCTGGGCGCCAGAGTGTTCGACGCCGCGGTCGCCCGGGCGGCCGTCGCCGGCGCCGTCGACAGAGCCGAACTGCTGACCGCAGCCGCCGCCGCGTTGCGCGGCTCCGGCGACGCGACCGTCCGGACCTCCCCGGCGCTGTCGGACGAGGTCGCCGCAGCGCTGGCAGCCGACCCCGTGCGCGAAATGGTGACCGTCGGCCAGACACACCGCGTGTGGGTGGACCGACGCGAGGCGCAGTTCAGTTCCTGGTACGAGTTCTTCCCTCGTTCCACGGGTGGATGGGGGGAGGACGGCCGCCCCGTCCACGGCACGTTCGAGACCTCCCGCTCCTATGTCGACCACGCGGCGGACCTCGGGTTCGACGTGGTGTACCTCCCCCCGATCCACCCCATCGGCAAAATCAACCGCAAGGGCCGGAACAACACGCTCACCCCCGAACCCGGCGATGTCGGCTCCCCGTGGGCGATCGGATCGGCCGAGGGCGGACACGACGCGGTTCACCCCGACCTCGGCACCGTCGAAGATTTCCACGACCTGGTGGCTTACGCGAACACGCGCGGCGTCGAGGTCGCGCTGGATCTCGCGCTGCAGTGCGCTCCCGACCATCCGTGGGCCGCCGAGCACCCCGAGTGGTTCACCGTGCTGCCCGACGGACACATCGCCTACGCCGAGAACCCGCCCAAGAAGTACCAGGACATCTACCCGGTCAACTTCGACAACGACCCAGAGGGCATCTACGCCGAGGTGCTGCGCGTCGTCCGACTGTGGACGTCGCTCGGGGTGCGGATCTTCCGGGTGGACAATCCGCACACCAAGCCGGCCGACTTCTGGAACCGCCTCATCAGCGAGGTCAAGCGGACCGAACCGGACGTGTTGTTCCTCGCCGAGGCCTTCACCCGACCGGCCCGACTGTTCGGCTTGGCCAAGCGGGGCTTCTCGCAGTCGTACACCTACTTCACGTGGAAAACCACGAAGGCCGAGCTGGTGGAATTCTGCGAGCAACTGCTGGCCCACGTCGACGAGGCTCGACCCAACATGTTCACCAACACCCCGGATATTCTTCACGAGTCGCTCCAACGTGGCGGGCCCGCGATGTTCGCGATCCGGGCGGTCCTCGCCGCGACGCTCTCCCCCTCATGGGGCGTGTACTCCGGCTTCGAACTCTACGAGTGGCAGCCCGTCGCCGACGGCAGTGAGGAGTACCTCGACTCGGAGAAGTATGAGCTCCGCCCCCGCGACTTCGCCGCCGCGGAGGCCGCCGGCCAGTCGCTTGCTCCCTGGCTCCGCACCCTCAACCGGATCCGCCGCGAGCACCCCGCGCTGCAACAACTGCGCACCCTGCAGTTCCACGACGTGGACAACGACCAGATCATCGCCTATTCGAAAATCGACCCGGCTAGCGGAGACTGCGTCCTCACGGTGGTCTCCCTGGACTCCCTCGGCGTCCAGGAGGGCACCCTCCGTCTCGACATGGCGGCCCTCGGCTACGACGACGACGCCCGATTCAGCGTGCGCGACGAGGTGTCGGGATCGGAGTTCCACTGGGGGTCGAGCAACTACGTCCGGCTCGAGCCGTGGACCGCCGTCGCCCACATCATCGCCATCCCGCCGTGCGACGAAGCACGTAGGGTCGAACTGTCCTACCGCACGCACACCGTGGAATGAGGCGAACGGCCATGGCAAAGCACAAGAAGAAGGACCGCTCAACAGACCGGCCCCGGCCGGAGCAAACCTCGTCGTCGTCGCCGTCGTCATCGATACCGGCCCCCACTTCGGACCCGGAACCCGACCAGTCGGAACCCACGCCGATCCCCCACGACGTACTCGGCCAGCTCAGGTCGGGGACCCACCACGACCCGCACTCCGTCTACGGTGCGCACCGCGACGGTGACGGATCCGTCGTGCGAACCGTCCAGCCGGGCGCAGTGGGCGTCGAGATCATGTTCGGGGAACGCACCGTACCGATGAGCCCCCTCGGTGACGGACTTTTCCACGCCGCGGTACCCGAGGCGGACGTGCCGGACTACCGCTACCTCGTCCGCTACCCCGACGGTCATACCCGCACCGTCGCGGACGGCTACCGCTTCCTACCCACCCTCGGCGAGGTTGACCTACACCTCATCGGCGAGGGCCGCCACGAACGCCTGTGGGACGTGCTCGGCGCCCACGTGCGCACCTACGACACCCCCGGCGGCCCGGTGACGGGCACCTCCTTCGCGGTATGGGCGCCCAACGCCCGCGGAATGAGCGTCGTCGGCGATTTCTGTGGATGGAACCCCATCGCGCTGCCCATGCGCTCGATCGGTTCATCCGGGGTCTGGGAACTGTTCGTCCCCGGCGTCGGCGACGGTTCCGTGTACAAGTACTGCGTCCGAGGCGCCGACGGCCGGACCATCGACCACGCGGACCCGATGGCGGTGGCCACCGAGGTGCCCCCCGCTACCGGGTCCAAGGTGTTTACTTCCGGCTACGAGTGGAACGACGACGAGTGGATCGCCGCCCGCGCGACCCGGGACCACTCGCGCTCCCCGATGACAGTCCTCGAGGTCCACGTCGGTTCCTGGCGGCCAGGACTCGACTACCGCGAGTTCGCACACCAGCTCGCCGACTACATCACCGAGACCGGATTCACGCATGTGGAGTTGATGCCCGTCGCCGAGCATCCCTTCGGCGGCTCCTGGGGTTACCAGGTCTCCTCCTATTTCGCTCCGACCAGCCGATTCGGCTCCCCGGACGACCTGCGCTATGTGATCGATCACCTGCACTCGCGCGGCATCGCCGTCCTGGTGGACTGGGTACCCGCGCACTTCCCCAAGGACGAGTGGTCCCTCGGCCGCTTCGACGGCACCCCGCTCTACGAGCACGCCGACCCCCGCCGGGGGGAGCAGCCCGACTGGGGCACGTATGTCTTCGACTTCGGCCGTCACGAGGTTCGCAACTTCCTCGTCGCCAATGCCCTGTACTGGGCCGAGGAGTTCCACGTCGACGGCCTCCGCGTGGACGCCGTGGCCTCGATGCTCTACCTGGACTACTCCCGCGAGGAGGGCCAGTGGACCCCCAACATTCACGGCGGGCGAGAGAACCTCGAGGCCATCTCGTTCCTCCAGGAGGTCAACGCGACCGTGCGTCGCGAGCACCCCGGATTCCTCACAGTGGCCGAGGAGTCCACGTCATGGGGCGGTGTCACCGCGCCCACCTACACCGGTGGCCTCGGCTTTTCCATGAAGTGGAACATGGGCTGGATGAACGACACGCTGCGCTACGTGGGCCTCGATCCGATCTACCGCGGGTTCCACCACGGCGAGATCACTTTCTCGATGATGTACGCGTGGAGCGAGCGTTTCGTCCTGCCACTGAGCCACGACGAGGTGGTCCACGGCAAGGGCTCGATGTGGGAACGTATGCCTGGCTCCTCGTGGGACCGGGCAGCCGGCATACGCAGCCTGTACGCCTACATGTGGGCGCACCCCGGAAAGAAACTTCTCTTCCAGGGAATGGAGTTTGGGCAGACCACCGAGTGGGACGCCGACAAGGGCGTCACATGGGAAAATCTCGAAGGCTGGGAGGGCGAGTACCACCGCGGCATTCTCGCCTGCGTGCGGGACCTCAACGCGCGATACGCCGACAATCCAGGCCTGTGGTCGCTCGATGACGATCCGTCCGGCTTTTCGTGGATCGATGCCAACGACGCCGCCCACAACACGCTGTCGTTCCTCCGAACGGACCACGCCGGAAACACCGTGGCGTGCGTGGTGAACTTCTCCGGTGCCGCCCTCGGCGACTACCGGATCGGGCTCCCCGGGGACGGTTACTGGGAAGAGATCCTCAACACCGACGCCGAGGTGTACGAGGGGTCGGGTATGGGCAACCTCGGCGGCCTGCACGCTGAGCCGGTCCCCCACCACGGGCGGCCCTACTCGGCGGCGATCACGGTCGGCCCCCGCGCCACCGTCTGGTTCCGGCAGACGGACGCGGACCAGACGGTGGAGACGCGTTGACGGAACACTGAGGCATCGGGCGCCTCTCGTGGGCGCCGGAATGACTCAGTACAGCGCGCTCGCGAGATCCCGGCGGGCGGCCAGGACCCGCGGGTCGTCCACTGGTAGCGCCTCGAGCAGCTCGAGAAGCCGAGCCCGGAGGGTAGCGCGGTCATCGCCGCTGTGGGCCCGGACCGCGTCAATGAGAGTCATGTACGCGGCTTCGTGTTCCCCGCCCACGAGGGCGCCGTCGGCCGCCCGCAACGCCTCGGGGACGGACCCGTCGCCAAGATCGGTCGCCTCCGACACGCGGCGGGCGGCTTCGACGTAGCGCAGTGCCTCCACCAAGGAGTGCTCTCCAGGTCGGGATTCCACGAGCGCGGTGAAACGCTCTTCGGCGGACGCCAGATCACCCTCGGCGAGCGCGTCCTCGGCTGCGTCGCGCTCGAGGTCAGATGGCTCCTCCGGGTCTGCGTCGCCAGCCTCCGGTTCGGGGCCGCTCAGCTTTCCCTCAGTCGCCCGGAGCACTGCTGCGATCCACTGACGGAGCGCCTCCTCCGGCTGCTCACCCTCGAAGTCGGCGAGCGGGCGGCCCGCCGCAACGGCATAGACGGTCGGTACCGCGCGCGCTTGGAGCGCCTGCGCGATGCCCGGGGAGGCGTCCACGTCCACCGTCGCATGGACCCACTGCCCACCGGCCTCCATGGCCAACGCATCCAGCAGGCTCGTCAACGCGGTCGGAGCCCGCTTCGAGGTCAGCTCGAGGAGCACCGGAACCTGGCCAGACCGCACCAGGACCTCCTGCTCGAAGGAGGCCTCGTCCACCTCCACCAGGACCGCCGGGCTGCCGCCGGGCGGTGGGCCACCCTGCCCCGGGGCGCGACCGGTGTCGGTCGCGCCCCGGCGGGTCTCTGCACGGTTCTTCAGACCGGACAGATCGACGGCGCCTGCGAGCGACGCGGCGAGTTTCTGCTCGGCGGCGGACGGGGGTCGGTTACCTGGTCTTGTCACGACTCCGATCCTGCCACGACAGGCGAGCCGGGGTGTCAGCCGGCTGCGGGCACCCGGATGATCATGGCGTCGCCCTGACCGCCACCACCACAGAGTGCGGCCGCTCCGAGTCCTCCGCCACGGCGCGCGAGCTCGAGGGCCAGGGTCAGAACGACTCGGGTGCCGGACACCCCGATCGGGTGTCCGATCGAGATCGCGCCACCGTTGACGTTGACCTTGTCCGGGCTCAGGCCGAGCATGCGGGTCGAATGCAGCCCGACCGAGGCGAATGCCTCGTTGAACTCGAACAGGTCGATGTCGGAAACCTCGACGCCCGCCCGCTTGCATGCGTCCAGCACCGCATCGGCGGGCTGGTGCTGCAGCGTCGAATCCGGGCCGGCGACAGTGCCGTACGCGACGATCTCAGCGAGCACCGGCCAGCCCTCTGCCTCGGCGCGCGCGGCGGAGGTGACGATGACGGCGGATGCGCCGTCGGAGATCTGGGACGAGGATCCGGCGGTGATGGTCCCGTTCTTGGCGAACGCCGGCTTCAGCTTCGCCATTGACTCGGGGGTCGAGTCGGCGCGCACGCCCTCGTCGTTCTCCACGACGGTGTCGCCCTTGCGGCCCTTGACCGTCACGGGCACGATCTCGTCGGCAAAACGCCCCTCTGCGGCGGCGGCCGCCGCCCGCTGGTGCGAGGTTGCCGCGAACTCGTCCTGGTGCTCACGGGTGATCTCCAGTTCAACGTTGCGCGCCTCGGTGAGCGCACCCATCGGCTGGTCGGTCGGAACATCGTGGAGGCCGTCGTACGCCATGTGGTCAAGGACCTCGATCGAGCCGTACTTATACCCGGCACGGCTCTTGGGCAACAGGTGGGGAGCCTGGGACATCGACTCCTGACCGCCGGCGACGACGACCTCGGAGTACCCGGAGCGGATAGCCTGATCCGCCAATGCGATCGCGGTCATCCCGGACAGGCACATCTTGTTGATGCTCAGCGCGTCGACGCGCGCCGGGATCCCGCCGGCCAGCGAAGCCTGACGGGCGGGCATCTGGCCGTTCCCGGCCGCGAGCACCTGCCCCATGATCACCTGGTCGACAGCCTCCGGGGACACCCCTCCCCGTTCGAGGGCTCCACGGATCGCGATGCCGCCCAGCTCCGGAGCGGTCAGTGAGGACAACCCGCCCTGCAGGCGGCCGAAGGGGGTGCGGGCACCGGAGACGATGACGGTACGGGTGGGGTCGGCGGTCATGAGACACCTTCCAATGGAGGGGATAAGACAGTACTCGCCAAACTACCGCGCGAGCGGACCGACTAGCGTGGTAGGCATGACCACTACCCCAGCCGGCCAGCCCCTTCTGCCCTCCGAACTCGTCGTGGCGATCGACCACGTCGGAGTCGCGGTCCCTGACTTCGACGCCGCGATCGCGTGGTACCGGGACAACCTGGGAATGGAGAACCTCCACGAGGAGGTCAATGAGGAACAGGGCGTCCGCGAGGCCATGCTCGGCTCCCCCGGCCGCCCGGAGGGTAGCGCTCTCCTCCAGGTTCTCGCGCCCCTCGACGAGTCCTCCACCATCGCTAAGTTCATCGACCGCAACGGCCCTGGCATCCAGCAGATGGCCGTCCGCGTCACCGACATCGATGCGATCGTCGCTCACCTCACCGGCCGGGGCGTCAGGGTTCTCTACCCGGCTCCCAAGACGGGCACCGCGAACTCTCGAATCAACTTCGTCCATCCCAAGGACGCGGGCGGCGTACTCCTAGAGTTGGTCGAACCCTCCGACGCTCAGGCCTAGTCGCGCGTCCGGCGTACGCCGCTAGGGTGAGGACATGTCGAGCATGCACATCTCATCCAACGCCGCCGAACCGTTCGCGGTGGTGCGCAGGGGATTCGACCGTGAGCAGGTGATGGACGCCCTCACGCGTCTCGAGACGGAGACGGGGCTGCTGCGGGCAGACAGGGACGCCGCCGTCGAGCGGGCCGAGCGGGCCACTGCGGAAGCAGACCGGGAACGCTCGCGGGTGGCCGAGCTTGAGACCAGGGTCGCCGACCTCGGTCGAGCGCCCGTCACCAGCGAACAGATGTCCGACAGGCTGTCGACGATGCTCGCGCTGGCTACTGCCGAAGCCGAGTCCATCCGCGATTCCGCGCATGCCGCCGCCGACCGGATCCGCGCCGAGGCGGAGGAGGAGGCATGGCGGTTACGGGAGTCCGCTGCGACGGAGTTGAGCGGGGTTCGCAGTCGTGCCGAAGCGATCCGCTCCGAACGCGAGTCCGTGCTGTCCGCCGCCCGCGCCCGGGCACGGGAGATCGTCCTCGCAGCCGAACGCGCGGCCGAGAGTTTGGACAGTCAAGCCGAGCGCCGACGCAGCCAGATCGACGAAGACCACCGGCTCGCCTCGAATCTGCGCCGGAACGCGGCGCTACAGGAGGAGGCCGAGCGGCGCGAGGCGTCTTTGACCGCAGCGGAGTCCACCCGCCGGGAGGCAGCGGAGAGCGCACGTCAGATAGTGGACGACGCCCGCGTCCGCGCGGATCGCCTGATTTTTAGGGCTCGGACGCACGTAACCGAATTGCGGGCGCTACGCGAGCGTGTGCTCGACGATCTCGCTGCCACGCGGGCGAGGCTCGAACCACTCCCGGGGCGTCACGAGGACGAGAGCTTCGACCTGCCGGAGGAACCGGATCTCAGCTCCACCGACGGGTGAGACCGCGGCGTCTACGACCGGACCAGCATCCGGCGTGCCAGTGACGGCGCTCCTCCTCGCCGCGTGGCCGATCTGGCCACGCGACGACATGCGCGGTTCCTGCCATCACGGGGTGGTCGCACCCCGGACACCGGTAATCCCTGTTCGCCCTGGCGGCGGGGATCCTCCTTACGTGGTAAGAGTCGGAGTCGCCGGCGGGCCCCGATTCAAGCGTCGATCCCCCGAGCCCGTCGCGCCGCGGCAGCGGGCTTCTCTGCTCCCCTCGTCGGTGTCGTCTGGGCATCGGGAACCGCCGTCAGAAAAGTCGGAGATCGGTGGATTCGATACCGCGCAACGAGTCATAGTCCAGCGTCACGCAGCGGATACCCCGGTCCTCGGCGAGGGTGCGCGCCTGGGGTTTGATGATCTGTGCGGCGAAGATTCCGCTGACCGGCGCGAGTAGGGGATCTCGGTTCAACAGTTCCAGGTATCGGGTCAATTGCTCGACGCCGTCGATCTCTCCGCGGCGTTTGATCTCGACCGCGACGGTCGTACCCTCCGCGTCACGCCCCAGGATGTCGACCGGGCCGATCGCGGTCATGTACTCCCGCCGGACGAGGCTGTAGCCCTGGCCGAGTGTCTCGATGTGTTCAGCGAGTAGCTCCTGCAGGTGAGCCTCGACGCCGTCCTTCACCAGGCCCGGGTCGACTCCCAGCTCGTGGTGGCTGTCGTGGTGGACCTCGGCGACGGTGATCCGGAGCTGCTCGCCCGCCTTGTTCTCCACGACCCAGAGCCGCTGGCCCGGGTTCTCCGGATGATCCTGCTCGGTCAGCGAACAGGGCGGGGTCATCCAGTTCAGTGGCTTGTAGGCCCGGTCATCAGCGTGGACGCTGACCGAGCCATCAGCCTTGACCAGCAACAGCCGCGGGGCCATCGGCAGGTGCGCCGTGAGGCGGCCCACGTAGTCCACCTGGCACGTGGCAACGACGAGACGCAACGGGTTCCTCCTGGATAGGGCGCTGGCCCGGCACGGTGTCCCGGGAGTCAGCGGTGGGGGCGCCGGGGGCGGATCTGCTCGGTTGAGCAGGCCTCCACCCAGGCGAGCATCCCGGTGAGTTTGGCGGGTGCGACGCAGAGTTCTCCTTCGACCGGCCGGTTACGGCGATCGTGCCCACGAAACGTCACGATCACCTCCCCCTCCTCGGCGACGTCGAGTTCCGCGCCCGTCGGCTGCCGCCTTGGGCCCAGGATCAGTCCGCGTCGGTCCAAGCGCAGGTCCGCACCGAACTTCACGCTCAGTAGCCGATAGAAGGCCACCTCGGTCTCCGAGTAGCGGACGGCGCCGTAGTCCCACGTGCTCTCGCCCCCTCTGCGAAGGAGAACGGAGGTGGAATTCCGACGGACAAAAACCAGCCGATACACCACGGCCGCGGCCACCGGAACGAGGACAAGCACGATGACGACACCGAGAATGATCCCGATGGGAGCCGTCAATCTGCTCAACCCCTTCCGGCGGCCGCGGCGTGGATGACGCGCGGACCGTGGTCGTGCTAGGCGCCGGCCTTCTCGATAGCCCGGAGGCGGCCGCGTGCGGTGGCCGCAGCACGGACGTCGTCGCCGGCCTCAGACAGCGCGCGTTCGGCTGCGGCGCGGTCGATGACATCCGACCATTCCGCAGCTTCGCCCAGGATACTCACCTTTTTCGCCGTTACCGAGATAAAGCCACCCCGGACTGCGGCAACCTTCTTGCCCTCGTCGGTGTAGACGGTCACGGTTCCACCGGTGTCCAGTTCTCCGAGCAGCGGTTCGTGACCGGCCTGGATACCGATCTCGCCCTCGGTGGTCTTGGCGACCACCATCGACGCGGTACCCGACCAGAATCGTTGTTCGACCGTGACGAACTCGACTTCGATGTCAGCCATTGTCTACGGTCACTTCCCCGCGAGCTTCTTAGCGGCCTGCTCGACGTCGTCCAGACCGCCGATACCGTTGAACGCCTGCTCGGGCAGGTGGTCCAGCTCGCCCTTGCACAGCTTGTCGAAGGCCTCGATGGTCTCGGACAGCGGCACGACAGAACCGACCTGGCCGGTGAACTTCTCGGCGACGAGGAAGTTCTGACCAAGGAAGCGCTCGAGACGACGGGCCCGCTGGACGGTGACCTTGTCCTCCTCGGACAGCTCGTCCATACCGAGGATCGCGATGATGTCCTGGAGCTCCTTGTACTTCTGGAGGATCCGGATGACTTCTTGCGCAACGCGGTAGTGCTCCTCGCCGACGATGCCGGGCTCGAGGATCCGCGAGGTGGACGTGAGCGGGTCGACGGCCGGGTAGATGCCCTTCGACGCGATGGAACGCGAAAGCTCCGTCGTGGCGTCGAGGTGAGCGAACGTGGTCGCCGGTGCGGGGTCGGTGTAGTCGTCCGCGGGCACGTAGATCGCCTGCAGCGAGGTGATCGAGCGACCGCGGGTCGAGGTGATCCGCTCCTGGAGCTGACCCATCTCGTCCGCAAGGGTCGGCTGGTAACCCACGGCGGATGGCATCCGACCAAGAAGCGTCGAGACCTCGGAACCGGCCTGAGTGAAGCGGAAGATGTTGTCGATGAACAGCAGGACGTCCTGGCCCTGTACGTCGCGGAAGTATTCGGCCATCGTCAGGGCCGACAGTGCGACGCGCATACGCGTCCCCGGCGGCTCGTCCATCTGGCCGAACACCAGCGCGGTGTCTTGGAGGACGCCCATCTCCTCCATCTCGAGGAAGAGGTCCGTGCCCTCACGGGTGCGCTCACCGACGCCGGCGAACACCGAGGTCCCGGAGAACTCGCGCGCGATACGGGTGATCATCTCCTGGATGAGGACAGTCTTGCCGACACCGGCACCGCCGAAGAGACCGATCTTGCCGCCCTTGACGTACGGGGTCAGAAGGTCGATGACCTTCACACCGGTCTCGAGGATCTCCGTTTTGCCCTCGAGCTGGTCGAAGGCGGGCGGCTCGCGGTGGATGCCCCACTGCTCCCCGTCCCGGCCCGTGCCGGGAGCGTCGAGGCAGTCGCCGAGGGCGTTGAAAACGTGGCCCTTCACGACGTCGCCGACCGGAACCGAGATCGGCTTACCGGAGTCGACGACCTCGGTACCCCGGACGAGTCCGTCGGTGGACTGCATCGAGATGCAGCGCACCATGTTGTCGCCCAGGTGCTGGGCTACCTCGAAGGTCACCGTCTTCGCGACGGCCGCGAGAGCGATCTCGGCGGTAAGGGCGTTGTAGAGGGCCGGGAGGGCGCCGCGCGGGAACTCCACGTCGACGACCGCGCCCAGGACACGGGAGACCCGGCCGGTAAGACCGGCCGTGCCCGTCGTGCTCTGATCGGTTACAGCTGTGGTCATTGTCTAGTCACTTCCTGCGCTCGCGGCGAGCGCACCGGCGCCGCCGACGATCTCGCTGATTTCCTGGGTGATCTGTGCCTGGCGGGCCTGATTCGCCTCACGGCTAAGGCCCTCTACCAATTCGGTCGCGTTGTCCGTCGCGGACTTCATGGCCGTACGACGCGCCGCCGATTCCGATGCCGCCGATTCGAGCAGCGCAGCGAACGCCCGAGTCGACATGTACCTCGGGAGGAGGTTGTCGAGCAGGGTATCCGCGTCGGGCTCGAATGTGACCTCGGGCTTGAAATCCGTCTTCGAGGTGTCGAGCATGTCCTCGCCAAGGTCCAGCTCTTCGATCTCGACCTGGGTCTCGATCGGTGCCAGACGGCGTGCCCTCGGTGTCTGGGTCAGCATGGACACGAACTGGGTGTAGACGATGTGCACCTCATCCACGCCGTGACGTGTGGTGTCGCCCTCGTAGTTCTCACCGAGGAATTCGGCAGCGTCGAACGTCCCCTCCCCGCCGACAGCGAATGCGGTCGACAGCAAATGGAACGCCGGACGGGCCTCCTGGTAGTCGGGCTTCTGGGAGTGCCCATGCCAAGAACCGGCGAGGGCGATCTCACGGAACGTGTAGTACACGATGCCCTTGTTGCCCAGGACGTAGATGTCGACCTCACGGCCCTCACCCTCGAGGAAAGCGATAAGTTCCGCGGCTTCCTTGAGGACGTTGTGGTTGTACCCGCCGGCCATACCGCGGTCGGAGGTCACGACAAGCACCGCGGAACGCTTGGCGTCCTCGGGCTCGTTGAGCATGCGGTGCTGGATCGACGACGCGCTAGCCAGGTCGGTCAGAATCGCGGTGATCTGGTCCGCGAAGGGTTTGGCCGCCGCGACCCGCGCCTGTGCTTTGGAGATCTGCGACGTCGCGATGAGCTCCTGGGCCTTGGTGATCTTCTTGGTCGAGTTGACGGACTTGATGCGGTCGCGCAATTCACGCAAATTCGCCATGGTCTCAGATCACGCTCCTCTCGCCCGAGTGTCGGATGGCTGTCATCGCAGGCCTCAGGCCTTCTTCTTCTTGGTGACCGTGAGTGTCTCCCGATCGATCTCGTCCTCGGAGAGCGGCTCGGGCGCGGGCTCGTTGACCACGCTGGAGCCATCGGAGGTCACGAAGCCCTCCTTGAACTCGTTGGTCTTGGTCTCGAGGGTGGACTTTGATTCGTCCGAGAGCGCGCCACCCCCGGCGATCTGCGAGAACACGTCCGACGCGGCGTGGTGCAGGTGCTCGAGGAGCTCATTCTCGAAGCGGCGGACGTCCTCCACCGGGACGGTGTCGTAGTAGCCCTCACCCGCGAGGTAGATCGAGACGATCTGGTCCTCCACGGCGACCGGCGAGTTCTGGTCCTGCTTGAGGATCTCGACCAGGCGCTGCCCGCGCTCGAGCTGGGCCTTCGACGCGGCGTCCAGGTCCGAGGCGAAGGTCGCGAACGACTCGAGGTCGCGGTAGGCGGCAAGGTCCAGACGCAGCGAACCGGAGACCTTTTTCATACCCTTGGTCTGGGCGGCGCCGCCGACTCGGGAGACCGAGATACCGACGTTGACGGCGGGACGCACACCACGGTTGAACAGGTCGGACTCGAGGAAGACCTGTCCGTCGGTAATGGAGATGACGTTGGTGGGGATAAACGCGGAGACGTCGTTCGCCTTGGTCTCGATGATCGGCAGTCCGGTCAATGAACCACCGCCCATTTCGTCAGAGAGCTTGGCGCACCGCTCGAGCAGCCGGGAGTGCAGGTAGAAGACGTCACCCGGGTAGGCCTCGCGGCCCGGCGGACGACGCAGCAGGAGGGAGATCGCACGGTACGCGTCGGCCTGCTTTGACAGGTCGTCGAAGACCACCAGCACGTGGTTCCCTTGGTACATCCAGTGCTGGCCGATGGCCGAACCGGTGAACGGCGCGAGCCACTTGAAGCCGGCGGAATCGGAGGCAGGCGCCGCGACGATGGTGGTGTATTCCATCGCGCCGTGCTCCTCGAGGGTGGCCTTGACACCCGCGATCGTGGAGCCCTTCTGTCCGATGGCGACGTAGATGCACCGCAGTTGCTTGGTCTTGTCACCCGACTCCCAGTTGGCCTTCTGGTTGAGGATGGCGTCAATGCAGACGGCGGTCTTGCCCGTCTTGCGGTCACCGATGATCAACTGACGCTGACCGCGGCCGATCGGCGTCATCGCGTCGATCGCCTTGATGCCGGTCTGCATCGGCTCCTCGACGGGCTGGCGTTCGAGGACGGAGGGCGCCTGCAACTCGAGAGCGCGGGTCCCCTCGGGCTCGATGTCGCCGAGACCGTCGATCGGCTGGCCGAGCGGGTTGACGACGCGGCCGAGGAAGCCGTCACCGACGGGCACAGAGAGAACGTCGCCTGTGCGGCGGACTTCCTGGCCTTGCGCGATCTCCTCGAAGTTTCCGAGGATAACGGCGCCGATCTCCCGGTCCTCAAGGTTCAGTGCCACGCCGAGGATGCCGCCCGGGAACTCCAGCAACTCGTTCGCCATCGCCGAAGGAAGGCCACTGACGTGCGCGATACCGTCACTGGTGTCGACGACGTGGCCGACTTCTTCCTTGGTCGCGTCGGTCGAAACAGTTGAGGTGTAGTTCGCAATCGCGCTGCGGATCTCATCGGAGGAGATCGTCAACTCCGCCATGTCATTCCTGCTCTCAAAGTCGGGATGTGCTTTATAGGTGTGTGAGTGAGCCACTACCGCTGGAACACGGCCGAGTCGCAGCTCATCGTACGACCGGTGGGACCGGTCAGCGGAGGGTGCGACGCATCGCGTCCAACCGTCCCGCCACGCTGCCGTCGATGACCTCGTCGCCCACTCGGACCACGACCCCGCCGAGAAGGCCGGGATCGACGTCGTTGTGGATGGCGATCTCGCGACCGTAGATCGACGCGAGTCGGTCACGCAGCTCGCGGGCCTGCTGTTCGGAGAGCGTCTCTGCGCTCGTCACCACGGCTACAGCGCGACCGCGAAGTTCCGCAGCCTGGCGGGAGATCTCCATGATGTCGTCCGCCGGCATACCGGCAGGCCGGCCGATGGTCTGCGACGCCAGGGCCTCGGTCACCGCGGTGACCTTGCCGTAGAGCACCTGGGCGAGCAGTCCGCGCTTGGCGCTGGACTCGGAGTTCCGGTCGGCCAAGGCCTGCTCGAACTCCGGGTTACCTGCGATGATGCGGCCAAGCCGAAACAGTTCGTCCTCGACTGTCTGGAGTTGACCCTGCTCCTCAGCCGAGCGCAGGAGCGCCTCACGGCCGAGCAGGATCAGTCCCTGCCGCAGCTCGCGCGGATTCGACCAATCCCGGCCCACCGCAGCGAGTAGCAGGTCGAGCGTGGCCTGATCGACCTTCCACCCGAATACCCCGCGGACCAGATCCTGCCGGGCTTCCACCGAGGCCGACGTATCGGCCACGGCGACCCGGAGTGACCGGTTGTCCTCGAGGACGTCGACGATCTGAAAGAGTTCCTGGCCCACCTTGGCGCCGGTGGCGCCACCAGCCGGGTTGGCGGCCAGCGCAGACTTCAGGTCGTCACGGGTCTGGTCGAGCGCGTCGCGACTCGCTGCGTGCATGGACTCCACTTCCCTTTAGTTCTTGCCCGCGCCGGGGACCCGGTCGAGGTCTGCCAGAAAGCGGTCGATGGTGCCGGAACGGCGGACCGAATCCGACAGCTGCTCACCCATGAGCCGCTCGGCCAGGTCGACGGACTGCCGACCGAGATCACTGCGGAGCTCGGTGATGATCTGCTGACGCTGGGCCGCCAGTTGCTGGCTGCCCGCAGCGACGATCCGGTCGCTCTCCGACTGGGCCTCGGCCTTCATGTCCGCGAGGATCTGCTGGCCCTGGGCTCGCGCGTCGTCGCGGATCTTGGCCGCTTCGCTGCGCGCCTCGGCGAGCTGCGCCTTGTACTTGGCGAGCTCTTCCTTCGCCTCGGCCTGGGTCTGCTCGGCACGTCGCAGACCACCCTCGATTCGCTCCTCTCGCTCATCGAGAACCTGCTGGAACTTCGGAAGGATGAACTTCCAGAACAGCCACAGGATGACGGCGAGCGGGATGAGCGACCAGACGATGTCATACAGCGGAGGAATGAGCGGGTTGGGGCTGTCCTCCAAGGGGAGTGACTCCCCCTCGGCCGCCAAGAAGGCGATGACGTTGTTCATGGTGCGTCCCTAAGAGGTCGGTGTGTCGCGATCAGAACAGGAAGCCGGCGACGATACCGATCAGGGCGAGCGCCTCGGTGAAGGCGATGCCGAGGAACATCGTGGTACGCAGGGTGCCGGCCATCTCGGGCTGACGGGCCATGCCCTCGACCGTCTTACCGACGAGGATGCCGATGCCGATGCCGGGGCCGATGGCGGCGAGGCCGTAGCCGATCGCGCCGTAGCCGCTCACGGTCTGCTCGGTGGCCTGGGCGAGAGTGACGATGTCCATGGGGTTTCCCTTTCAGATGGCCGGCGCGGGTGATTCCGCACCGGTCGGACGTGGGTTGTCTGGTTGACAGGTGGTCGTGTCAGGCCGGAAGGCCCGGGTTCTAGTGGTTCTCCGCGTGGAGCGCACTGTCGATGTAGACGGCGACCAGCAAAGCGAAGATGTATGCCTGCAAGAAGATCACCAGGAGCTCGAACAGCGTGAACACGATCGACAGCGCGGAGATGCCGGCGGACAGGATGGTCCAGCCGTTCAGCTGCCAGAAGAAGAAGTTCGACGCACTGAAGAGAAGAACGATGATCAGGTGGCCAGCGAGCATGTTGGCCATGAGACGGATTGTCAGCGTGGCCGGGCGGAGGATGAAGGTCGAGACCAGTTCGATCGGCACCACGAGCAGGTGCAGGGCCGGCGGCAGATTGGGGATCACGACGCTCGCCTTGATGAACCGGGCGAAACCGTAACGGCGGGAACCGGCATAGATGAAGGTCACATATCCCAGCAGAGCGAGGACCAGCGGGAAACCGATCCGTGCGTTCGGTGAGACGTTCAGACCCGGAATGACGGTGGGCAGGTTCATCGCCAGCACCGCGAAGAAGATCGTGGCGATGATCGGCAGGAAGCGTCGTCCCTGCTCCTTGCCGAGGATCTCCTCCGAGACGTGGACCCGGACGAAGTCGAGGCAGATCTCGGCAACATTCTGCACCCCGCGCGGTACCAGTTTCGGGTTCCGCATCGCGATGACGAAGAAGGCCAGGAGCACGACCGACATGAGCAGACGGACGAGCATCAGTCGGTCAAGCACGAAGCCGTCACCGGCGAAGCCCGTCAACCACTGGGTGGTAGGGAAGAACTCCCTATCGATGTTCGGGGGATGGAACTCGCCTTTGAAGGCCAGAAGCGTGGTACTCAGTGTGTTCTCCCCTGGTCGTGTCGGGCGTCAGGCGCCCCAGCGCGTTCGGTACGAATTGGCCCGGATGTCGCGGCCGGATCGGGTCAGTGCGCGATCACCATCAAGCCACGTGGCAGCCCGGTGACGTGCTCGTCTCACCGTCCTAGAGGATAACACCCCGGTCTCGGTACGCCACGGCAGGGGGACCAATCAGGGCGTGGTGGGTTCCACATAGGGGGCCCTTGTCTTGAGGATCGCCCACGTCTCCCCTGCCAAGACCACGATGAGCGCGGCGATGATGGTGACCGCCAGGGCCGGTCGGGAGTAGAAGTCGAATCGGTCCAACGCGGCGACCACGCCGATCGCCACGACCAGCTTGAGCAACCAGGTCCCCAACAGGACCGCTGCGGTGGTCTGGGGCGCCGAGCGCGCGGTGGCGATCACGACTATCGCCGTCGTGAGGACGAACGCTCCACCGATCGCGGCACCCATGAGTGCTCCCCACAGGCCCGGCACGCCATCGATGAGGATCCACACCACCGCGCTGACCACCGCGAGCATCGCGAGTACCAGGGTGCCGAGTCGGACGGCCCTGCGGAGCGCTGCGGTGTGCGGACTCTCGGCGGTCTGGTCTGTGGGGGTGGGAGCATCGGTCATGCCGTGCAGCCTAGCGGGGGCTCCGTTTTTCCCCCGAGTGGTCCTCGGCCCGGGAGTTACGCAACCGGGGCACGAGCGTCGCGGCCAGGACGGAGATGAGGCCCGCCCCGACCAGGGGGACGATCACCTCGGTGGGCAGCATCGTCGCTCCGACTGCCCCGAACGCAATGAGGGAGACCCACGCGTAGATGACCAATGCGACCCTCCGGTGGGAGTGTCCCAACGCGAGGAGACGGTGGTGCAGGTGCATCTTGTCGGGGGCGAAAGGGCTTCGGCCAGCCCCGACGCGACGGACCACGGCCATGACCAGGTCGAGCATCGGCACGAACATCGCCGCCGCGACCACGATCACGGGCGAGAGCAGGACGATCATGTCCTGGGGCCCGTAGAGGCTCTGCGAGATTTTTCCTGATGCGCTGGTCGAGGCGGCCGCGAGCACCAGCCCGATGAGCATCGACCCCGAGTCGCCCATGAAAATCCGGGCGGGCTGGAAGTTGTGGGGTAGGAAGCCGATGAGAGCGCCGGCAAGGACCGCGGTGACCAGGGCCGGTGGGTATGCCCCGACGGTCCCACCCTGGTCGAGCATGATCCCCACGGAGAACACACAGATCGCCGTGGCGGCGATTGTTCCCAGCCCGGCCGCGAGGCCGTCGAGTCCGTCCACGAAGTTCATCGCGTTGACGATCGTCAGCGTGAAGACCACGGTCAGCAGTCCCGCCTGAAGCTGGTCGAGCACGAGGATGTTGCCGTCCCCGAATGGGATGTACAGCAAGGTCCAGGACACGCCCATGGCCACCAGGACGCCAGCCGCTGCTGCCTGACCGGCGAGTTTGGTGACCGCTCCGAGCCCGAGGATGTCGTCGACGATCCCGACCAGCACGATGACGCCGCCGGCGACGATGGTGGCCTCGACGTCGGGGGCGAAGGGCGGGAAGGCTCGGTTCAGTGCTGGCAGCTGGGCGGCCAGGTAGACGGCGACGAGCATCCCGGTGAAGATGCCCACCCCGCCAAGCCGAGGGGTGGGGACCACGTGAACGTCTCGCTCACGCGGATATGCCAACCCGCCGATCGCGGGTGCCACTCCCCTGACCAGCCCGGTGACGACGAAGGTGACGAGGCCGGCGGTGACTGCGATGAGCAGGAGCTCCCGGAACGGGATCCCGACGCCCACAGCTCAGCCTCGCAGGGCCGCGGGCTCGACGCCGAGGACCTCTCCGACGCGCTCGGCGGTCACCGCTCCCTCGCGGACGATGCGCGGGCCGGGACCGGTGAGGTCGACGATCGTCGAGGGCTGCCCGATCGCACAGGGCCCGCCGTCGAGGTAGACCGCCACCGAATCTCCGAGCTGCTCGCGAGCCTGGGCGGCCGTCGTGGCGGGCGACTGGCCGGAGACGTTGGCGCTCGAGACCGCGAGCGGCCCGACGTCCCGCAGGAGCTCGATGGCGACGGGGTGGAGCGGCATGCGGAGCATCACCGTTCCCTGGGTGTGGCCGAGGTTCCACCCCAGAGACGGCGCCTGGTGGACGATGAGGCTCAGCCCGCCCGGCCAGAAGGCACGGATGAGGTCGCGACCGGCGGCCGGGGTGCTCACGACCAGGCCGTCGATGGTCTCCCACGACCCCACCAGGACCGGCACCGGCATATCGGGGCCGCGGCGCTTGGCGGAGAGCAGGAGGTTAACAGCGTCCGGGTCGAACGCATCGGCGGCGATGCCGTAGAGCGTGTCCGTGGGGGTCACGACCAGCCGTCCCGCGCGCAGTGCGCCGGCCGCGGAGCTGAGGCCGACCTCGCGGCCGGTGTCCTCGGTGCAGTCGTAGGTGATGGTCACCGGGTGATCCCCTTCCGGGCTGTCGTGACGACCTCGCCGTCGTCGTCACCGTGGCCCGCGTCGAATCGGGTCGCGGTGACGAACCGTGGTCGGCCGGCGAGGTCGGTGTGCTGCTCCACGGTACCGAAGGCCCCTTGCGCCGACACGACCGCGGCGACCGCAGGGCCGGTGGTGTCGTCGTGCTCGACGGCGAGGTGACCCCCCGGGGCGAGGAGTGCCGCGGCGACGTCGACGAGGGGGGTGACGACGGCGAGACCGTCACCACCACCGAACAACGCGGTGGCCGGCTCGTGCATGAGCACGTCGGCGGGCAGATCATCAGTGAACGGGATGTATGGCGGATTCGATACCACGGCGGCAGCCCGATCCCGCAGGTGTGGGAGCGCTCGGGGGTCAGTGGCGTCGGTGTGGTGAACCTCGATCGGGGTGTCCCCCGCGGCGGCGCGCTCGTCGGCGTTGCGACGCAGCCAGCTCAGCGCGGCGTCATGCAATTCCACTGCGTGGACGTGGGCGTCGGGTCGGGCGTGGGCAATCTCCAGCGCGAGGGTGCCGCTTCCGGCGCAGAGGTCTACCACGACTGGGCCGGGCCCGTCGCCGGGCGCGGGCAGGGCCGCGAGTATCCACTCGGCGAGCAATTCGGTCTCCGGCCGTGGGATGAACACGCCGGGCCCCACAGCCAACTCGAGCCGCCCCGTCACCGCCCTCCCGAGCAGGTATTGGAGCGGCGTCCGGTCGCGGGCGCGTGCGGCGACGAGCTGTTCGATCTCGGACACCGCGGCGGCGTCGACGTCATCGGCGAACATGAGTCGGCTGCGGTCGATACCGAGAACATGGGCGCAGACGAGTTGGGCCTCGACGTGCGCGGAATCCACGCCCGCCGCGCTCAGCGTCCGGGCGGCCGAGCGTACGACCCCCGCGACGGGGACCGGGCGCGGGTTCACGGCCTACGCCTCTTCCATGCGGCGCCGTCGTTCTTCTGCGGCGAGCGCCTCCAGCACCGCGTCGAGGTCCCCATCGAGAACCGAGTCGAGGTTGTGCGCCTTGAAACCCACCCGGTGGTCTGCGATGCGGTTCTCGGGAAAGTTGTACGTGCGGATGCGTTCCGAGCGGTCGACGGTCCGCACCTGGGTCGCGCGGCCCTCCGACGCCTCCGCGCTGGCCGCTTCCTCGGCGGCGGCCTGGAGCCGAGCCGCCAGGACCTGCATCGCGCGTTGCTTGTTCTGCAACTGACTGCGCTCGTTCTGACACGTGACGACCGTGCCCGTGGGCAGGTGGGTGATCCGCACCGCCGAGTCGGTGGTGTTTACGCCCTGCCCGCCTTTTCCTGACGACCGGTAGACGTCGATGCGCAGGTCGGAATCATCGATCTGGATCGGGCCCACGTCCTCGGGCTCGGGGTAGACGAGTACGCCGGCTGCCGAGGTGTGTACACGGCCCTGAGACTCGGTGACCGGCACCCGCTGGACCCGGTGGACCCCGCCCTCGAACTTGAGGCGGGACCACACCCCGTCGCGGGACGGCTGGCGGGAGCGGATGGAGAACGAGGCATCCTTATATCCGCCGAGGTCGGACTCGGTCAGACCGAGGACCTCGACGACCCACCCGTGCTTCTCTGCGTATCGGGTGTACATGCGGGCCAGGTCGGCGGCGAACAGGGCTGATTCCTCGCCGCCCTCCCCCGACTTGATCTCCATGACGACGTCGTCAGCGTCGTGTGGATCGCGCGGCGCCAGAAGGTCCGCGAGGCGGGTTTCGAGTTCGGCGGCCTGGATTTCCAATCGCTCTGCCTCCTGCGCGAACGAAGAGTCGTCGTCGGCCAACTCCTCGGCCGCGGCGGCGTCATCGCGGGTGGAGACGAGCGCGCGATGGCACTGCACGATCGGGGTGAGTTCAGCGAACCTCTTGCCGACCCGCCTGGCAGCAGCGGCGTCCTCGTGCAGCGCCGGGTCAGACAATTGCGCCTCGAGGCCTGCGTACTCGGCGAGGACGTCGTCGATCGATGACGGCGAACGTCCGGCGCTCCCGCTCACTCCTCGTCCTGAGGCAGAGTGGGCGTCGTCTTCGCCACCTGCAGCAGGAATTCGTAGTTGGTATTGGTCTTGCGCAACTGCGACATGAGCAGGTCGATGGCCTGGTGCGAGTCCAGTCCCGACAGGACTCGACGGAGCTTGTGCATGATGCCCGCCTCTTCGGGGCTCATGAGTAGCTCTTCCTTTCGGGTGCCGGACGGTCCCACGTCGACTGCTGGGAAGACGCGCCGCTCGGCGATGCGTCGGTCCAGTTTGAGTTCGGCGTTGCCGGTGCCCTTGAACTCCTCGAAGATCACCGTGTCACCGGCTGAACCGGTTTCGACCATCGCCGTGGCGATGATCGTCAGCGAGCCGCCGTTCTCGATGTTGCGGGCTGCTCCGAGGAATCTCTTGGGCGGATACAGGGCCGTCGAGTCAACACCGCCGGACAGGATCCGCCCTGACGCAGGCGAAGAGTTGTTGTATGCGCGACCTAGTCGCGTGATGGAGTCGAGGAGGACGACGACGTCCTGCCCCATCTCGACCAGTCGCTTGGCGCGCTCGATGGCCAGCTCGGCGACCTGCGTGTGGTCTGACGGCGGGCGGTCGAAGGTCGAGGCGATGACCTCCCCCTTCACCGATCTCTGCATATCGGTGACCTCCTCCGGCCGCTCGTCGACGAGGACGACCATGAGGTGGCATTCCGGGTTGTTGATCGCGATGGCGTTCGCGATGTTCTGCAGGATCGTGGTCTTACCGGCCTTGGGCGGCGACACGATGAGGGCGCGCTGTCCCTTGCCGATCGGCATGATGAGATCGATCACGCGGGTGGAGATGATGTTCTTCTCGGTCTCGAGCCGCAGTCGCTGATTGGGGTAGAGCGGGGTGAGCTTGGAGAAGTCCGGACGGTTACGCAACTGGTCCACCGGACCGCCGTTGACCGTGTCGATGCGGACCAGAGGGTTGAACTTCTGGCGATTCTTGCCGCCGCCCTGGCCACCACCCTGCCCGCCGCCCTGGCCGTCGCTCTGACCGTCGCGGGGCATCTTCACCGCGCCGGTGACAGCGTCTCCACGACGCAGGCCGTGTCGACGGATCATGTTCATCGAAACGTAGACATCGTTGGTCCCCGCCAGGTAGCCGGACGTGCGGACGAACGCGTAGTTGTCCAGAACGTCGAGAATGCCCGCGACCGGCTGAAGGACGTCGTCCTCCCGCACCTCGGTCTCGCCTTCGACTGGTCGGCCCCCACCGCGGTTGCGCTCGCGACGGCGTCGGCTGCGACGACCGCGACCGCCGCCGTCGTCATCCCGGTTCTGGCCGTCACCGCGGGGACCGCTGTCGCCGCCGTCGCCCTGATCGTCACGGCCGCCCTGGTTGCGGCCGCCCTGGTTGCCCTGGTCGTCACGGCCGCCCTGGTTGCGGCCGCCCTGGTTGCCCTGGTCGTCACGGCCGCCCTGGTTGCGGCCGCCCTGGTTGCCTTGATCGTTGCGGCCACCCTGCTGTTCACGGCTGCGACCGCCCTGCTGATCGCGCCCCTGCTGGTTACGACCCTGGCGCTGTCCACCACCGTTACCGTCATCGCGGCGCGACCGGTCCCCCTGGCCGCGCCCGTCGTCCCGCGAACCATCGTCGCCGCCGGACCGGTCCGGGTTGGAGTCGTCGGCCCCCCCACGAGGCTTGTCCGCACCGTCGCGTGGCCTGTCAGCGCCCACAGTGTCGTCGCTGACCCGTCGGCCGGACCCGCGGTGTGGGGCAGTCTCGCCGCTTCGTCCGGACGCCTCTCGCGAGGCCGGCTCGTTCTGGGGAGCCGGCTCGTTCTGGGGAGCCGGCTCCGTCTTCTGGTCGGCCTCGGTGCGCCCCGCCGACTCTGACTTCGCCGCAGGCGCACTCTGCCCCGAAAGTTCTGATTTCGGGGCGGCTTCACGTGCCGGAGCGGCCCGGCCGCCCCGGGCGCCCTCGATCATCGCGACGAGATCGCCCTTTCGCTTGCCTGAAAGGCCTTTGAGGCCCATCTGCTGGGCAAGCGACTTGAGATCGGTCAGGCGCATCGCGGAGAGCGAGGCGCCCTGCGCTGGCGTGGAAGTGGTGTCCGTCGAGGTCACGGGGATCCTTTCTGGGCCCGGGGCCGGGGCGGTCTACGCCGCCTCGCATCGAGCAGGTGTCCGGGAAGCGGACTCGGCGTCCCGGGGTGGCCGCTACGGCCTTCCGTGGCGGCAACCGGGCCGGACACGGATCTTTCGTCTGAGGGGGATCCTCGTGAGGGAAAAACCGCTCAACAGGGGGATCCCTGTACGCCACTCACCGTTGGACCGCTCCCAACGAAACCGACTCCCGCGACACCGACCTACTACAGAGGGGGCTTCGCGCAAGAACACGGAATGATGGGACGACCGGGCGCCCGTGGCTAAGTGACACCATACTACCAGGTGGCCG
Source organism: Dietzia sp. ANT_WB102 (assembly GCF_008369165.1). Taxonomy (NCBI): domain Bacteria; kingdom Bacillati; phylum Actinomycetota; class Actinomycetes; order Mycobacteriales; family Dietziaceae; genus Dietzia; species Dietzia sp. ANT_WB102. The sequence continues at coordinate 2,061,579 of NZ_VOBA01000001.1, read as the reverse complement.
ATCTCGCGCAGTTCCCCTACCGCGAGTCGCGACTGTCGCCCGCCGCGCTGAGCGCGGGCGGTAACGTACACCCCACGACAAGGGCCCACTCGACCCCGGAGGTGACCGTGTTCGGAACAATGCTGGACACGCCACTTCTCGTGTCCAGGATCCTCGAGCACGCGGCCGAACGACACGGCGATTCCACCATCACCGGGTTCGTCGGCGACATGGAACCCAGACCCGCACGGTACGACGTCGTGGCCTCGCGTGCGGCGGCAACCGCGCACGCGCTCGCCGAGCTCGGGGTGCGGGCCGGTGACGTCGTAGGCATCCTTTCGGGCAGTCGCACCGAGGTCGTCGAGGCGATGTTCGCCATCCCCGCGATGGGCGCCGTGGCCCTGCCGGTCAACACCCTCCGTTCACCGGAGTTCATGATCACGGTGTTGAGCGAGAACCGGGTGCGCGTCGCGTTGGTGGACCCCGAACTACTCCCCTCCGTGCTCCCTGTGGTCGCACAGGTCGATTCACTGCGCCATCTCGTCGTCATCGACAGTCAGCTGGTCCCCGACCTCGTCGACATCGACGCCGAGGTCCACGCACTCGAATCCATCCTTGACGCCCGGCCCACCACCTACCCGTGGCCAGCACTCGACGAACGTTCCGCCGCGGTGATCGCCTATACCTCCGGCACCACCGGCGCCTCCAAGGGCGTGGCATACACCCACCGCTCCATCTGGCTCCACTCGATGCAGATGGCCATGGCCGAGAGCGCCGCCCTACGCAGCGGCGACACCGTCCTGACGACCGTGCCGATGTACCACGTCATGGCCTGGGGTCTGCCCTACGCCGCGTTAATGACCGGTGCCAGCCTCATCACGGCCCGACCTCGCCCGGGTCGCGTCATGAGCACCGGGCACGACATGGCCGAACTCCTCCGCACGTATCGACCTAACAAGCTGGCCACCACTCCGGCCACCCTTCAACGACTCCTTCGGCACCTGGAGAGTCACCCACAGCCGATCAGCCATCTCAGCGAGGTGCTCGTCGGAGGCTCCCCCGTCTCGGAGGCCCTGTTCGACGCATTCGTCGAGCGCCACGGGGTCACCATCATGCAGGCATACGGGCTCACCGAGTCCAGTCCCATCGCGGCGTACGCGCGCCCCGACCCCCACTCCTCGGCCACCCGCCGGCGCGCGCAGATCCTCGGCCAGGGACGATTCCCCGCCGGAGTGGAGGCCCGCATCATCGACGGCGTACGAGTCCAGCCCAACGACGGGTGGTCCGTCGGAGAACTACAGATACGGGGTCCATGGGTGACCGCCCGGTACCTTGGCGACGAGGCCTCCGATCGGTTCGTCGACGGCTGGCTGCGTACCGGTGATGTGGCGAGCATCTCCCCCAAGGGTTATCTCGACGTGGTGGACCGGGTAGACGACATTATCGCCTCCGGGGGCGAGCTGATCTCCACAGTGGAACTCGAACACGCGATCCTGCTCGACGACCGCGTCGCGGACGCGGCTGTGGTGGGCGTGCCGGACGAACGCTGGGGAAACCGACCGCTGGTGCTGGTTCAGCTCAAGACCGGGACGACCGTGACCGCCCGCGCGCTCTGGGAAGGCTTGGAGGGCATCGTGGACACCTGGAAACGCCCGGACCACTGGGCGTTCGTCGACCACGTCCCCCAGACCACGGTAGGCAAGTTCGACAAGATCACGATCCGTGCCCGCCACGCCGCGGGCGACTACGAGGTCACGACTATCGCCCCCGGTGCGCCGGGCTGACCCCTCGGCGCGGCGCGGGCAGACGATACGCGGCCCAGAAAGTCCAGGTGGCGTCAGTCACGACCCGGAGGTCAGTCCATCGCCACAACTCGGGCGCCGTCCGCGATATGCAGATCTAGCACCGTCCACCCCTGCTCCTCTGCGTGCCCGCGCAGGTCCGCCGGCAAACCGTCGGTACCCAACACCAGCACGGTCGGGCCGGCTCCGGAGACCGTCGCCGCCAGCCCCAGCTCTCGCAGACGGGTGACCCACTCGGTCGTGGCCACCAGGGCCGGGGCCCTATAGGACTGGTGCAGCCGATCCTCGGTCGCAGCCAGAAGGTACTCGGGGTGAGCCGCCAGCGCGACCGACATCAGTGCAGCCCGGCTGGCGTTGAAGGCCGCATCCTCGTGCGGAACCGTGGCCGGGAGCAAACCCCGCGTCTGCGCGGTGGACGACGTCTCGGACGGTACCAATACTGTGGCGACGATCGCGGGATCCACCTTCATACGAACCCCGTGGTAGTGCACGCCGGTTTCCGAACGTTCCGTCCACGACACCACGACACCGCCGAGGACGCTTGCCGCGGCATTGTCCGGGTGTCCCTCGAACTCGCTCGACAGCTGGACCAGGTGCTCATCGGACAGCACCCCGCCCATCAGCCCGTTCGCGGCGACCAATCCCCCTACCGCGGCGGACGCCGACGATCCGAGACCCCGCGAGTGCGGGATGGCGTTGCGGCAGGAGATCCGCACGCCGGGCACCCCCACACCGCCGGCCCGTAGCCCGGCCTCGACCGCCTTGGCGACCAGGTGCGAGGCGTCCTCGGGTACCTGACCGGCGCCCTCCCCCGACACCTCGAGCTCGAGGCCGGACTCGATAGTGGTCACAGTGATGGAGTCGTACAGGCCAAGTGCAACACCAAGGGCGTCGAAACCCGGCCCCAGGTTGGCGCTCGACGCCGGCACCTCGACCGTGACCGTGCGCCCCACCGGCAGGATGCGCCCGCCGGAACTGCCGAAGACCTCCGGGCCGGGTCCGTTCACGTCGCTCACTGGAGGCCGAGGGCGCCTGCGACCGCCGACGGATCCACCGGGATCGGCTCGATCTCGGGCATCCCGAGCAGGGCGGTGTCCGGGTCCTTCAGGCCATTACCGGTCACCGTGCAGACGATGGTCTGTCCGGCCTCGAGCTCGCCATTGGCATGCGCGTCGAGCAGCCCCGCCACGGACGCCGCTGAAGCGGGCTCAACGTAGACGCCGTCCTTACCCGCGACCGTTCGGTATGCCTCGAGAATCTGGTCGTCGGTGCGTTTGCGGATCGTCCCACCGGACTCGTCGCGGGCGGTCATCGCGCCGTCCCACGAGGCCGGGGCACCGATTCGGATGGCGGTGGCGATGGTCTCGGGGTTCTTGACGGGAGCGCCGTCGACGAGCGGTGCGGCGCCGGCGGCCTGCACGCCCATCATCCGCGGTCGGGACGAGATGACGCCGTCGGCGTGGTACTCGGTGTAGCCCTTCCAGTAGGCGGTGATGTTGCCTGCATTGCCGACGGGTAGGAAGTGCAGGTCGGGTGCACGGCCGAGAACGTCGACGATCTCGAACGCCGCGGTTTTCTGGCCCTCGATCCGTACCGGGTTGACCGAGTTGACCAATCCGATCTCGCCGTAGGTGGCGGTGGTCTTTCGCGCCAACTCCAGGCAGTCGTCGAAGTTGCCGTCGACCTGAATGATGGTGGCTCCGTGCATCACGGCCTGGGCGAGCTTGCCGGCGGCGATCTTGCCCTGCGGGATGAGCACTGCGCAGCCCATACCGGCCCGGGTGGCATAGGCGGCAGCCGAGGCCGACGTGTTGCCGGTGGAGGCGCAGAGGACGGCCTTCTGGCCACGCGCCTTCGCGTCCGTTACCGCCATGGTCATGCCGCGGTCCTTGAAAGAACCGGTCGGGTTGAGGCCCTCGACCTTGAGGTACACCTCACAACCGGTGACCGCGGAGAGGTGCGTCGCGCGAATGAGCGGGGTCCCGCCCTCGTAGAGCGTGACCGGCTCCCAGTCGTCACCGATCGGGAGACGGTCCCGGTAGGCCTCGATTAGGCCTGGCCACCTGATATGCACGGGCTGGTGGGTGTTGCTCATTCGGTGTCTACTCCCTCGAGACGGATGACGCTGGTGATGGCCGTGACGGCGTCCTGGTCCGACAGCGCGGCCACGGTGTCGGAGAGAGCGCGTTCGGAAGCGCGGTGGGTCAGTACCGTGAGCTCGGCGGTGGGCTCCACATCGTCTAGCTCGGACTCCGGTACCTCGACCTCGGTCTGTCGGACCTGCGCGATGGACACGCCGTGTCGCGAGAACTCGGCGGCGACCATTGCGAGGACGCCCGGCTTGTCGGCGACCCGCATGCGCACGTGGTACCGCGTGGAGATCTCATCCATCGACGCCACCGGCAGGGCGGCGTACGTGGACTCACCCGGAGCGCGGCCGGCACCGACCTTGTTTCGGGCGGCGGCGACCATGTCTCCCAGTACCGCGGACGCGGTCGGTGATCCCCCGGCGCCTTGCCCGTAGAACATGAGTCGTCCGGCGGCCTCCGCCTCGACGACGACGGCGTTGAACGCCCCGTTCACCGTCGCCAACGGGTGGCTGGTGGGCAACAGTGCCGGGTAGACGCGCGCGGAGACGGCCTCGGTCCCGTCGGACTGGGTGAGCTTCTCGCAGATCGCCAGCAACTTGATAGTGCAGTCCATATCGCGAGCGGACTCGAAATCGTCCGGTGAGATCCGCGAGATCCCCTCGCGGTACACGTCCCCGGCCGTGACCCGGCTGTGGAACGCGATGGAGGCGAGGATCGCAGCCTTGGCGGCGGCGTCGTATCCCTCGACATCAGCCGTGGGATCGGCCTCGGCGTACCCGAGACGAGACGCCTCGGCGAGGGTCTCCGAGTAGTCGGCGCCGGTCGACCCCATCTCGGACAGGATGTAGTTGGTGGTGCCGTTGACGATACCCACCACGCGTTCCACTTGGTCCCCGGCCATCGATCGTCGCAGCGGGCCGATCACCGGGATCGCACCGGCCACCGCCGCCTCGAAATACAGGTCGGTGTGGGTTGAGTCGGCCATCGCCGCCAGCTCGTCCGTGTACTCCGCCAGTAGGGCCTTGTTGGCCGTCACCACGGCCTTACCGTGGCGCAGTGCTTCGAGCAGGAGTGGACGCGGTACATCGATTCCGCCCATGAGTTCCACGACGATATCGACGTCGTCGCGGGACACCAATGACGACGGGTCGGCGGTGAGCAGGTCCGGGTCGAGCCCGCGATCCCGGCTGAGATCGCGGACCGCCACACCACGCAGTGCCAGTGGCGCGCCGATGCGGGCCGCCAGTGCGTCGGCGTTCTCTGTCATATAGCGGATGACCTCGGTTCCGACGGTACCCATCCCGAGCACCGCCACCCCCACGGGTCGCACGCCTGACGCGGATGCGTCGCTCACTGTCCCACCTCCAGGCTCGTCAGATCGTCCAGGGTCTCACGGCGCAGCACCAATCGTGCCCGCCCGTCGCGCACTGCCACCACGGCGGGGCGCCCGATCATGTTGTAGCGACTCGACATGGAATAGCAGTACGCTCCCGTCGCCGCAACGGCCACCAGGTCGCCGCCGCCGATGTCCTCCGGCATCCACAAGTCTCGGACGACGACGTCGCCGCTCTCGCAGTGCTTACCGACCAACCTGGACAGAACCGGGTCGGCGCCCGAGGAGCGTCCTACGAGTCGGGCGTCATAGACGGCGTCGTACAGAGCCGTACGAATGTTGTCGCTCATCCCCCCGTCGACGCTGACGTAGCGCCTGCTCTCCCCGCCCGCCAGCTGGACGTCCTTGACCACGCCCACCTCGTACAGGGTCACCGTTCCCGGGCCGGCGATGGCGCGACCAGGTTCGACAACGAGGGTCGGAGGTACGAGCCCGGCGTCCCTGGCGAACCCCTCAACGATCTCCCTGAGTGCCGCCGCCAGTTGGGCCACCGGCGGTGGATCGTCCGACGGAACGTAGCTGATGCCGAGACCGCCTCCGAGATCGAGGTGGTCGAGTTGGGCGGTTCGCTCAGTCCCGAACTCGTCGACGATGTCTCGCAGGAGACCGATCACCCGGCGCGCAGCGAGTTCGAACCCGTCGATATCGAAGATCTGGGAGCCGATGTGGCTATGCAGTCCGGTCAGCCGGATGTTCGGCGCGTTAAACACCGCGTGCACTGCCTGCATCGCCGCGCCTCCCGCGAGCGAGAAGCCGAACTTCTGGTCCTCGTGGGCGGTCGCGATGAACTCGTGGGTGTGAGCTTCGACGCCCACCGTGACCCGGATGAAGACATCCTGGACGACGCCCTCCTCGCCGGCGATCCTGTCGAGCAGCTCAATCTCCGACATCGCATCGATCACTATGTGCGCGACGCCACTGCGCACGGCGAGTCGCAGCTCGTCCGCCGACTTGTTGTTGCCGTGGACAGTGATCCGCTCGGTCGGGAACCCGGCCTTCAGAGCGATCGCGAGTTCACCGCCCGAGGCGACGTCCAAACCCAATCCCTCCTCGGCGACCCAGCGAGCGATTTCCGTGCTCAGGAAAGCCTTGGACGCGTAGTGGACTCGCTCCGCCGCACCGAACGCCGCCGCCATCTCGCGGCAGCGAGAGCGGAAATCGTCCTCATCGATCACGAACAGTGGAGTCCCGAACTGCGATGCGAGTTCACTCGCGGTCACGCCAGCGAACTCGACCACACCGTCGTCGCGGCGCTCGGCACCCCGGGGCCACACGGACGGGGCCAGGGCCATCATGTCGTCAGCGTCGACGGGCTGTTCACCGATACCCGGCGCGTGCGCGACCTCGTGGCGAGCCCCGGCGGGGTGCGCGCTCACATCTTCTCCGGTGCGGTGACGCCGATCATGCGCAGGCCGTTGGCGAGGGTCTGCCGGGTTGCCGTGCTCAGCGCGAGTCGGGCCGCGTGCAGCGGGCCCGGCTCCTCATCGCCCATCGGGAGGACCCGACAAGTGTCATAGAAGCGGTGGTAGGCGGCGGCTAGTTCCTCGAGGTACCGCGCGACCCGGTGGGGCTCGCGCAAGTCCGCGGCGCTGGCGACAACTCGAGGGAACTCGCCGATGGTGCGGATCAGCGCACCCTCCCTGTCCTCGATGAGCAGGGAAAGGTCCGCCCCCTCTGTGGTGACCCCCAGGTCTGCAGCGTTGCGGGCCAAGGAGCAGAGGCGCGCGTGCGCGTACTGCACGTAGAAGACGGGATTATCGTTTGTCGCCGACGTCCACAGTTCCAGGTCGATGTCCATGGTCTGGTCGACCGAGGACCGGATCAACGCGTACCGTGCGGCGTCCACTCCGATCGCGTCGACGAGATCATCGAGAGTGATGACTGTGCCCGCTCGCTTGCTCATCTTGATCGGAGCGCCGTCCCGGACGAGGTTGACCATCTGACCGATCAGGACCTCGATCGTCGCCGGGTCGTCGCCCAGGGCGGCTGCCGCCGCCTTGAGCCGGGCGATGTATCCGTGGTGATCTGCACCCAACATGTAGATACACAGATCGAATCCGCGCTCGCGTTTATCGAGGAAGTAGGCGATGTCCCCGGCGATGTAGGCAGCGTCACCATCAGACTTGAGCACGACGCGGTCCTTGTCGTCCCCGAACGCAGTGGATCGGAGCCACCAGGCGCCGTCGGACTCGTACAGGTTCCCGTTCCCCTTCAGCGTCTCGATCGCACGGTCCACCGCGCCGGACGTGAACATCGAGTTCTCGTGGGTGTAGACGTCGAAGACGGTCCCGAACTCGGCTAGCGAGTTCTTGATGTGAGTGAACATCAGATCCACGCCGGCAGATCGGAACGTCTCCAGGGCCTCGGCCTCCGGTTTGTCCAAAACGTCTGGATGATCGGCGAGCACGTTCGACGCGATGTCCTGGATGTACGCCCCGGCGTACCCGTCCTCCGGCGTCACCTCTCCGCGGGCCGCTGCGACCAGCGAGCGACTAAAGCGGTCGATCTGCGAGCCGTGGTCGTTGAAGTAGTACTCGCGGGTGACCTGAGCCCCGGAGGCTTCGAGCACCCGGCCCAGCGCGTCACCGACCGCCGCCCAACGGGTGCCCCCCAGGTGGATCGGGCCGGTGGGGTTCGCGGAGACGAACTCGAGATTCACCCGGCGCCCGGCCATCGCGTCCCCGGTGCCATATGTCTCGCCACTGTTCAGCACCGTCGCAACCAGCGACCCCTGGGCTCCTGAGTCGAGACGGATATTGAGGAATCCCGGTCCGGCGATCTCCGCCGATGCCACTCCCGGGCCAGCGCTCAATGCGGTCGCGAGATCCTGCGCCAGGTCGCGGGGCGCCAAGCCGACCTTCTTGGCCAGCTGGAGGGCGATATTCGTCGCGTAGTCCCCGTGTTCGGGGTTGCGGGGTCGCTCGACCGTCACCGTCTCCGGAACGACCGATGTGTCGGCCCCGCGCTCGGCGAGAACGGAGATGAGGGCTGCGCGGATAACGACGGCGAGATCGGCGGGAGTCACGTCTTCGTATCCTAGGTGTCGGCACGTCGAGGGGGGAATCGGACGTCTGCCGAAGCGGTCTGCGCGGGCACCCTCGGGCCCGATGCGGTCCCACCCGACAGCCGATGCTACGATCAGTCTCGCTGTTCGAACGGAGCCCGCTTACGCGTGGCTATTGTTGGACCGGCCTCCGGCCCCTGGGGTCGGTATCCCGCCCTCGTAGCTCAGGGGATAGAGCGTTGGTTTCCGGTACCAAAGGTCAGGGGTTCGATTCCCTTCGGGGGCACTAGATATACGAGAAGGGCCCGGGCGAATGCCTGGGCCCTTCTCGTATTTCGGTCGCCGGGTCAACTCGGCCGGGTGATTCCGTCCACCGCCCCGATGCGGTCGACGATCCGCTCGTAGATGTCCGTCAGCATGTGCACTTCATGCTCGGTGAGCACGTCGATGAACAACTCTCGCACCTTTTCCACGTGCTTCGGGGCCACTGCCGCGATCGCCTGGGCACCCGCCTCTGTCAGGGTGACAACGGTTCCACGGCCGTCTTCCGGGCACTCCCCCTTGGCCACGAGACCGCGGCCCTCCATACGTCTGACCTGATGTGATACCCGACTCCGGTCCCAGCCGAGGTCTGCGCCGAGTTCGCGAGCCCGCAATCCAGCGCGGTCAGCCTCACTGAGGCTCACCAGAACTGAGTAATCGGACTGAGACATCGAGGCGTCTCGCTGAAGCTGGCGTTCCATCGCGAGTTCGAGAAGTTGGTTGACATCCCGATACCGCCGCCACATGCGCTGCTCGTCATCGCTCAACCAGCGTGTCTCTGTCATGGTGCTATTACAGCACGACGCCTTTTTCAGCCCCTCCTCCACCACCGCGCGAAGACCTTCTGCCGTTGACGTTGTTCACTCTCGGCCCGCACCGGTTCTCTGCATGACGTGAGTGTGGGCGCCTCCGATGCCCGCGAACCGTGCGCGATCGCAGGTGAGAACGATCACCTGTGACGTTGCAGCCGCAGCTGCGATGACTGCGCCCATGGTGAGTCGGCGGGACGGGTCGGTGTACCCCATCGTGTCGTCGAGGAATACCGGAACGCCGTTGTCGCCGACAAGCCGCGCACACGCGATCCTCACTATCACCGCCAACTGCTCCCTGGCACCGCCGGACAGCGATTCGTAATCTACGGTGACGTCACCGACCCGCCTCGACAGGATGGTCAGGTCCTCCCCGAGACGGACGTCGAAGTCACGTCCGTAGACGAGAGAGCCGAGTTCGACGACCGCGCGGTGGAACGGTGCCTGGTAGGCAAGCAGGGCTTCCGATCGACGGGCCGCGAGGGTTCGGTAAAGCAGATCCGCCGCACGGGCACGGCGCCACAGCGCTGCGTTCTCCCTCTCTGCCGCCTCCAGTTCACGCTCGGCGGCAGCGACGCCGTCGAGCCGCCCTTGGTCGCCAATCGCGTTGACCCTGCCCAACGCAGTGGCGACGGCTGCCGCCGACTCGCGTTCCTCGGCGGCCAACGCAGCATGCGAAGCCCGAGCGTTCTCCAGCAGGCTGGGCGGGGCGTCAGCGAGCGCCTCGCCCAGCCTCGTCTTCGCCTGTCGTGCCTTCTCGCGGGCGGCCTCGGCCCGGACACGCGCCTGCTCCAGCGACTCATCCAGCTTGAGGTCAGGCACGGCATCTCGCGCGGCCGTCAGCGCCGCATTGCACTCGCTGAGTCGGTGGGCCGCCTCGTCCGCCAGCGCAATGCGAGTCGCGTATTCCGTCCGGAGTGTCTCTGCCTCGGCGGACGCGGCGCGGTCTTCCGCCCGGCAGCGGACGAGTGCGGCTTCCGCTGAGGCGGCTTCGCTCGCCGGATCTGCCGGTCCCTCATGGGGGGCCTCGTCCGCCCCGCCTTCTTCCTCCCGCCGAAACGGGGAGTCCTCGGCCAGGGTCGAGGAGCGAAGGTCGTCCCGCCTCGCGTAGAGGTCCTCGGCGGTGTCATCGCCGAGCAGGTCCGCTCGACGGCGACGCAAGGCCTCGATCTCGGCACGCAGCGCTTCCGCACGACGGGCGCGGCGCTCGGCGTCGGCGGATGACTCCACGCCCAGTGCCGCGAGTAGGTGGTCCAAATGGGCGCGCGCGGCCTTCTCCTCGCGACGGACGGCATCAGTGTCACCTGCTGGGACAACGGTCAGAGTCACCGTTCCAACTTCGAAGACCGTGTCTTCGATAATCTCCTGCGTCCACCCGGTAGAGGCATCGAGGCCTTCCCCACCTACCCGGAACTCGCCCTCGCCGGCGATCTCTACCCGTGGTGCGCTGGCCGCGGACCGGACGACGGCTTCCCGTAGCGCATCGTCCGCGCGACGGATGACCTCGGCCGCGCCGTCGGCGACGTCGACCTCGGAGAGCTCCGCCTCCTTACGGCGGAGCTCCTCACCCACCGAGGTCAGAGTCTCCAGGAGTCGATCCAAATGCTCGAGGTCCGCACGCCTGCGGTCGCGCTCCTCAACCGCGCGTAAGGCATCAAGCTGCATACGCGCCCGAGTGACGCGCTCCTCTGCGGCGTCCAGTTCGGTCCGCGAGCGCCTGGCCCGCTCCTGGGCCGGCTCGAGTCTCTCGGCGGCCATCGTCGCCTCCGCCCGCAGATCCGACTCTCTCCGCTGTTCGGTCGACGCCCTGTCGACAAGGCCGCGGCGCTCCCGCTGTTCGCGGAGCACTGCGTCGTGAGCGGCTACCGCGCGGTCGACCTCGGCGTCCGCGGAAGCACAGGCGCCCCGGAGTTCTGCAACGGCACGACCCGCGGCCTCGAGCCTCGTGACTTCCGCATCAAGTGAATCCAGCGACTCCAGCCTTGCGCGGTGGACAGACGACTGGACCTCATGGTCCGCCACAGCTGCATCGAGTTCTGCGTGCCGCGCTCGCGCGTCGGAGAGCGCAGCCCGGGCCTCGGTGAGACGAGCTTCTGAACGCGCCAGATCGCCGGTGGGTTCACCCCGTCGCGACGTCAGATAACGATTACGCTCCTCAGCGACGCGCTCCACCAGCGAGTCGTCACCGGTGGGGTCCTCACCGCCGGCCGCCGCGTCCAGCGCGCGCCGGAGGGAGTCCATCCCCTTGGATGCGTCGACCTGACCCAGCGGCTCGTCCTGGGCTATGCGTAGGGCCCGCCACAGCGAGCGGTCAACCTGGCGGTCCAGCACGTCGCGGACATAGTCATGGGCGTCGTCGCCCGCCAACGCCGTACGCGCCGAGCCCGGGAACTCGAGGGAGGTCCGTTTACCTCGGACGAACTCCTTGCGATACCGCATTCGTTCACCGTCGACGGTGAACTCCGCCTCCACCACCACGGGCACGTCCCTGCCCACTGGGCTGGCAGCCTTGATCTCGGCTCGCCCGGACGAGGCTTTGTGCTCAAGCAGCATCTCCAATGCGTCCATCAGGCTGGTTTTTCCCGACTCGTTGGGCCCCTCGATCACGAGCACCCCTCGTGGCGGCAGGTCCACCTCCTCCCGCACCACCCCGCGGAAGTCCTCGATCTTCAGTCGGTGCAAAATCATCTCATCCCCCGTCCACGAGCCGATATAACAGGCTGAGGGCGTGCCCGGCGTCCTCGGCATCGGCCCCGCCGGTGGCTGCCATATCGACGAGGTCGCCCACCGCGCGCCCCGCGTACCCGTCCACGAGGTTTGTGAAGTCGGAGTCGTCGGCTCGCACGACGAGGTGGGTGCGGGACTCGCGCAGGTATGCGGATGCGAACACGGCGTCCCAGGTCTCCAGCAGATCGTCGATCCTCGCGCGCAAGGCCACCCCCACGGTTCCGGTGAGCCCGAGTTTGAGCACGGTGCGCGGCTTGTCCTGCACGGTCTCGATTCTCTCGGCGAGGGAATCGAGGTCACCGTCCGTGTCGATTTGCGCGTCCACGGCAAGGAAGGACCATCGTCCGGTCCGCAAGGGCGTGACCTCACAGGAGCCCCTGTGCCCGGATGCGGCACGTCGATCGAGTTCGACGAGCAGGACATTCCCGGAGTCCTTTTCGACGTCGTCGAAGTCAGTGGTCTCCGGACTTCCCGAGAACCAGATCCTCCCGCCGGTGCCCACCCGGGTGACCGAGTGCCGGTCCCCGAGGGCCACATAGTCCAGACGCTCGGAGTCGATAGCCTCCTCCAACGTGGACACGGCGATCGCCTCCACCGACGGTGAGTGCCCTCCATAAATCTCGTCGGTGCCACCGTGCGCAACGAGGATGCGAACCCCGTCAGTGGGATCGAGCGAGGCCAGTAGTGCTGGCAATCGTGAGGGGTCGGGCCGTTTGGAGGTCCAGGGGACGCCGACCACCTCGACGCCGGGAACGACCTCGACCGGGCCCGAACCGTCGAGGACAACGACTGCACCGCCTTCGAGTGCCGGAGAAAAGTCCCTGCACCGGAATACCGAGGACACGTCCAATGGGTCGTGGTTGCCCGGCAGCACCAGTACCGGCACCGGGAAGGCAGCCAAGGCTTCCACTGCTCGAAGTACCACCGATCGGGGTACCGCGTTGTCCTCGAAGACGTCACCCGCGACCACCACGAACTGCGTGCCGTGCCGCTCGGCGAGCTTACCGAGCGCGTCTACGGCCGCGAGCCTATCGGCAGTGAAGACGGCCTGGGATTCATCGCCGAGGAACCGCCGGGTCATCCCGAGCTGCCAGTCGGCCGAGTGGAGGAATCGGATGGTCTCCTCGTCCCGTGGGTTGGTCATGGCCGCATCGTAGGTCGCGGGTCCGACACGTTCCCCAGCGGAGGTGCGACTCATCTCGGTCGGTACCTGCTAAATGCGTCGAGGAAGTCCTCGAGGTCCGCTACCACCCGCAGTTGTTCGAGCGGGTCGTTCGTCGCCGCGGCAGCGAATCTCCGGGTGACGGGCGCGTCCAGCAGGTCCTCGAGACCCGCTGGCACAGGGGACGGCAAGGCCGGCAGGATCGGGTCCCGACCCCACAGTGCCTCCTCCACGTCAACGGACATCTCGTCGTCGTCGCCGTCGCCGCGGAGGACGGCGCCGAGTTGTTCGGGCCGCAGGCCCCGCAGCGCGAACATCACCTCCGGCCGGGCGTCCCACCACTCGACCATGATGTAGGCCGCCGCCAGAACGTGTCGGCAGGGGCCTGGCTGGACCGGACAGTGGCAGGAAAAAGCGGTCGCACCATGGACTGCCGGCAACAGCAGAAATCCGACGGTGTCGGAGAAGTCCCCTGCCAAGGCACCGAGAACTCCGTGCTCCTCCCGCCTGAGAGCGGTCCGCAAGGCATCCGAATCCGTGCCGTCGAGCGGTGCGAACGTGAACTCGACTGTAAAGGGCGCGGGCCTGCTCCCGGCGACGTCACACCTGACCGACCGCCCCGAGTGGTCCAGGGAGAGAACCTTGTGGTTACGGGCCTCCTTGCGGGCCATGTATACGTCACCACGGGAGATGCCGGACTCGATGTCACTCGCCCACCGCCTGCTCCACATGTGCGAGCCGAACTGGCCGGCCCGCGACCTGGCCGGGATTCCGGTCGAGCCGCTCATAGTTCGTCCCGCCCCTCGTCGGTGAGCTCGACGAGCGCGGCGAGGTCTGCGTCCGCCAACTCGGTCAGCGCGCCGGCCATCGGGCCCAGGGTCAGCTCGGCGAGATCCCGCTTGGCCTCGAGAAGTTCGTCGATTCGGTCTTCGACCGTCCCCGGAGCGACCAACGTACGCACCTGCACCACCCGCGTCTGGCCGATGCGGTGGACCCGATCGGTCGCCTGGTTCTCCACTGCCGGGTTCCACCAGCGATCCAGGTGAACCACATGGTTCGCCTGGGTAAGGGTCAGGCCGGTCCCACCCGCGCGTAGCGACGCAAGCATCACCGGAGGGCCGTGCGGTGCTTGGAACTCCTCGACCATCTGTGCACGCCCGGCGGCCGTGACACCGCCGTGGAGGAACGGCACCGCTGTGGCAGCGCGCCGCTCGAGTAGCGGCAGGATGAGATCGCCGAACGCCCGGTACTGGGTGAACAGCAGGACCTTCTCCCCCGCGTCGATGATCTCAGTGAGGACCTCGTCCAGAGCGGCGAGCTTGCCTGAGCGGTGGCGGCCGCCGCGAAGGAGTGCCGAGCCGTCCCCGAGGTAGTGGGCGGGATGGTTGCACACCTGTTTCAGGGCGGTCAGTCCCGATAGGATGGCGCCCTTACGGGCGGCTCCCTCGGATTCCTTGACCTGCTCCATCATGTCCTCGACGACCGCCCGGTACAGGGTCGCCTGCTCACGGGTCAGGGGCGCATCCACCCTGATGTGCTGCTTCTCCGGCAGATCGGCGACGACCCTGGGGTCGGACTTGAGGCGGCGAAGTACGAACGGGGCCGCCAATGCCCGCAACCTCGAGGCCGCAGCCTCGTCGCGGTGGGACTCGATGGGAACCGCGAACCGCGCGCGGAACGTGCTCGCCGAGCCCATCATCCCCGGATTGGCGAAGTCCAGCACTGCTCGCAGTTCGTCCAGTCGGTTCTCGACCGGTGTCCCGGTCAGCGCAATCCGGTGGTCTGCCGGGATCGCCGACACCGCCCGCGCCACCGAGGTGGTGGGATTCTTGACAGTCTGTGCCTCGTCAGCGACTAGGCGTCGCCATGCCACCTGTGCAAGGAGCTCGGCGTCCCGGGTCGCGGTGCCGTACGAGGTCAGGACGAGATCGGCAGCTCCGAGTAGTGCGACCGCGTCGGCGCCCCGTTCCCGTTCCGGGCCGTGGTGGACGTGGACCCGCAATTCCGGGGCGAACGTCGCCGACTCCCGTGCCCAGGTGGCTACCAGGGTCAGCGGAGCTACGACCAAGGTGGGGCCGGTCCGGCCCCGCGAGTACTCGGAGGCGGTCAGTGCGAGCACCTGCATAGTCTTGCCGAGGCCCATATCATCTGCCAGAACGGCACCGACATCCGCGCTGGACAGCGCGGCCAGCCAACGCACCCCCTCCACTTGATAGGGACGTAGCGTGGCGCCGAACCAGGATGGCAGGTCGACCCGGATCGACGACGACGGCACCCAGTCGAGAGTCGTGGGAGCCTCGATTTCTACTCCCTCCCCCTCTTCGGACATCAGGGCGGCGACGAGGCTGGGGGCCGTGACCCGACCTCCCCGCCTCGCGGCGAGGAAGCGGGCAGCCCGACGGAGCGCTCCCGGATCCGCCCGAACCCATTGCCCTCGGAGCTTGACCAGGTCGGAAGCCGCATCGAGAAGCATTTGTGCCTCTGCTGCGTCAATTGGGATGTCGTCAACGACCATCTCCCAGTCCACATCCGCCAGTTGGTCGAGGCCCAGGCGGCGACCGGAGTCGATGTTCTCCGTGCCGGGTTCCCTCACCGCGAGCCGCACCGCGGTCCTCACCCTGGTCCACGCTCTCGGCAGCAGGACCTCGATTCCCCTGCCCCGCAGAGACTCCACGCCCTCGTCGACCAACTGGACCACCAGCTCGGTGGGCAGCAGCAGGTCCGGGCTCTCAGCGAAAGTAACGGCGCGCCCGAGCGGTGACCACGATCGGACCGCCCTGTCGACGACATCGCGCACGGCGTCACCGACGGCGGACGAATCGGGCAGTTCGGTGAATGGCCGAAGCGAATCGGTACCAGTGCGCACGAGGACCTCCAACCGCCACAGACTCTCCCCGGCCGCGCCACTCCCGGTCTCGTCGTAGATATCACTCCGACCGACTCCGTCATCGCCCGACGGCTCGACGATCCGGAACACCACCTCGACGTCCCGCGCCGCCGCCGCTCGGCCGAACTCGTTGACGGCGTCAGCCAAAGCCTGACCTCCCGATGCCACGACCCCGCCGCTGATCAGCGCGGTGCCCAGTTCGCTCCGCCTATCCCCTGCAAGAGATGCGAGGGCCATCCGGGCGTGGCAATCGGCCAACGCGGCGATAAGCCTGTCGAGGTCCTCACGGCTCGCCACCAGTCCGTGACACCGAGACAGGCTCTCGGCGATCCATGCGGACACCACAGGCGACCGCGCGAGGGCCCAGGACGCTTCCCACCCGCCCTCGGAACGACCGACGAGAGGCACGACGTGGCCGGCGCGTACGAAAGCGGCCACACCTAACGAGAGAACCGCAAATGCACGCAACCCGGGCCCGACCCAGTGATCATCAGTGTCGAGCATCCCGCACAGGTCGACCGCGGCTCCGACCGAGACCCGGATACCGGGCACGGTCGCCGCCCGAACCCTGCCCTCCACCGGGACACGGACTCCGATCCGGTGCGTCAGTGAGTACTGCTCGAGTGACCGGACCACGTCCGGTGGAGCTCCCGCACGCCCCACAGCTGTGACGGAGGCAGCCGGAGCGATCGAACCCGGCCTGCGCAGTCCCGTCTCACACCAGAGTCCGACGACCCCGGATTGCCACACGGCGTGCAGTCGGGGTTCGGCAGTCGGGGTCACGCCCACATGTAAGCACGCCGGTCCGACAGTAGGCCGGGCGTCCCCCGTCCGAGGACTGCGTCGCTATCCACAGGGGCGTGCCTCTCCACAGTCGCGTCGCGACGACGCCGCTACGGGTGGGCCTCGGCGCTCCCGGCGTTCAGACTCAATCCGTGATCCGCATACCCCGCGTCCGGTTGTGCGCCCCAGCGGTAAGCCGCGTCGTGCCCCCTATCGCTCCTCGTGCACTCGCGCTGATGTCGACCGTGCTCGTGGTGCTGGCCGGCGTGGTGTGGCTGGGACACCCTCGTGGTTCGGTACCAGGCAGCCCACCGCGGGGGGCGGTAGTCGCTCTGCTCGACGCAGTCGACGTGGTGGACTATCGAAACCCCGCTCCGGGATACGAGCGGGATTGCTCGGGCGCGTCCGCCTGCGTGTTTGGGCCAGCCTGGAGTGACGCCACCGGTGCCCCTGGGTCAGGGAACGGGTGCTCGACCCGCCACGATGTCCTGGCCCGCGACCTTGCCGGCGGCACGCGGGCGCCCGGGGGCGCGTGCGAGGTGTCCGGCGGAATCCTGACCGACCCGTATACCGGCAAGGTGATTGACGCGGGCACCGCGGGGTTGCGCAGTATCCACGTCGACCACGTCTACCCGCTGTCGGCGGCGTGGGATCTCGGGGCGTGGGCGTGGCCTGCGTGGCGCCGTGCGGCGTTCGCCAACGACGTCGATCGCAATCTCCTCGCCGTCAGCGCCGCGGTCAACACCGGCAAGAGTGACTCGACGCCGGCGGACTGGTTACCTCCGGACCCCCGTCGTCACTGCTTCTACGCTTCCCGGTACCTGACCGCCGCCGTCGCTTACGGCCTGCCCGTGACCAGGGCCGATCACGAGGTGCTCGCAGGCGCGGCACGGCGGTGTCCGTCTGGACCCCAGGGCCGCTGATCAGTGACGGTCCGAACCCCCACCGGAGCGACCGCGGAACCCGCCACCGCGACGGTCGTCGTCCTCACGACGGAAGCTTCCGCGGTCGTCACGCCTGTCGTCGCGATGGTCACCGCGCCCCCTGTCGTTGAACCGGTCTCCACGGTCGCCACGGTCACCGCGGTCCTCGCGACGATGCCCTCCACCGCGCGGCTTGCCGCCCCGATCATCTCGGAAAGACGACGGACGACCCGATGGTGCACCCGAATCGGGACGGATGTCGATCTCGGAACCACCCACCCGGATTCCCTTCATCGAGTTGAGCTGGTCCGCGGGGAGATCCGCTGGCAATTCGACGATCGAGTGGTCGAACCGGATCGAAATGCGCCCGATATCGCCGCCGCGGAGCCCGGCCTCATTGGCCAGAGCGCCCATTATCGACCCGGGCTTGACGTTGTTCCGCTTACCGACGGCGATCCGGTATTGGGACATGTTCTTCCCCGAGCGCGACGGGCGGGGCCCGTCGGAGAAGTCCCTCGACGGGCGTTCCCGGCGATCGTCTCTGCGGTCGTCGCGGCGCTGCGGGCGCTCGGGTTCGCGCATGAGAAAGTCGTCCGAGTTCCGCGACTGGGTCGCCAGTGCGGCCGCGATATCGGCCATCGAGACCGAATGCTCGGAGGCATACTCCTCCACCAGCCGGCGGAACAGCGCGATGCTCGGGTCGTCGAGACTCTCGGTGATCGACTGGGCGAACTTCGCCATCCGCATCTCGTTGACGTCGTCCACACTCGGGAGCTGGATCTCGGTAAGCGGCTGACGGGTGGCGCGCTCGATCTGTGAGAGGAGTCGGCGCTCGCGCGGGGTGACGAAAAGTAGGGCCTGACCACTCCTGCCGGCACGACCGGTACGGCCGATGCGGTGGATGTACGACTCCGTGTCGTGCGGGATGTCGTAGTTGACGACGTGGCTGATCCGCGGGACGTCGAGACCCCGGGCGGCGACGTCGGTCGCTACCAGGATGTCCGTGCGACCGTCCTTCAGCGCCTCGATCGTGCGTTCACGAAGGTTCTGCGGGATGTCGCCGTTGATTGGCGCCGCAGAGAACCCCCGGGCACGGAGTCGCTCCGCCAATTCTTCGGTCGCGGATTTGGTGCGAACGAACAGGATCATCGCGTCGAAGTCCTCAACCTCGAAGATCCGCGTCAGCGCGTCGAGCTTGTCACGATGGTTGACCAGAACGTAACGCTGCTGAATTGTTGGCGCCGTCGACGTCTTTGATGCGACCTTCACCTCTGTCGGGTTGGTGAGGTACTTCTGCGAGATCCTACGGATCGCGGCGGGCATCGTGGCGGAGAACAGGGCGACCTGAGTCGTCTCCGGGGTGTCGGACAGGATCCGTTCGACATCCTCCTGGAATCCCATCGCGAGCATCTCGTCGGCCTCGTCCAGGACGAGGTGCCGCAGGCCCGATAGGTCGAGCGTGCCCTTCTTGAGGTGGTCGATCACACGGCCGGGGGTGCCGACGATGATCTGTGCCCCGCGCCGGAGCCCCGACAACTGGATGCCGTAGGCCTGCCCGCCGTAGATGGGCAGCACGTTCACTTGGGGCATGTTAGCCGAGTACGTGACACAGGCCTCCGCCACCTGGAGGGCGAGTTCACGGGTCGGAGCCAGGATGAGAGCCTGTGGCTTCTTCAGCGACGGGTCGATCAGGGAGAGGATGGGAAGCGCGAACGCAGCCGTTTTACCCGTACCGGTCTGCGCCAGCCCGACCACGTCACGGCCCTCGAGGACCAGGGGGATCGTCGCGGCCTGGATGGCGGAGGGGACCTCGTACCCCACGTCCCTGACCGCCTGCGCGACGGCTGGGGCGAGCCCCATGTCGGCGAAGGTCACGTCGGGCTCGTCCTCGCCACTGTCCGTGGACGCGGCGGTGCCGGTGTGTTCCGGAGCGGGAGTAGCAGGTTCCGGAGCGGGGGCAGCTGGCTCGGGAGTGCTGGCGGCTGGCTCGGGCGTGCTGGCGTCGGTGTCGACCTCGTCGCCGGCAGTGGCGGTACGGTCCTCGTCGTTGTTGTCCATGAGGTTTTACATTCTACGGCGTAGGTGTGCTGATGAGCGACACGGCTTGCACTGGTCACTCCCCCACGGTCGCGCGGTTCGTGGACTCGTGGGTCTCCTTGGCGACTATCCACGGGACGGTAGCCATCAGGAGTAGCGCGCCTGACACCGCGAAGCCCGCCTTGTAGCTCATCAGGTCCACCACGAGACCCACGATCACCGGACCGAGGATCGCACCGGAGTCGCTGGCCATCTGGAAGGTGGCGAGGACCTTTCCGCCCGCCCGGTCGGCACCGATCACATCCGCGACCGCAGCCTGCTGCGACGGGTTGAGGATGCCCGCGCCTGCACCAGCGATGATCGAGGCCGCCACCAATAGCGGAACGGTGTCACACCAACCCAGGATGAGGGTGGTGGTGCCGGAGATGGTCAGGCCGAGGATCACCATCGGGCGTCGCCCGTAGCGGTCCGACAGCCATCCCGCGAAGGAGATCACCGATGCGGTACCCACCGCAAACGAGGCGAGCGCGGTACCCGCGATTCCGGCGCCTGCATCGAAGGTGGCCGCGGCGAACAGCGGGATGATCGCGACCCGGACGCCGAACGAGGCCCACCCGTTGACAAAACTGGAGATGAGCGCGGCGCGGTACCCGCTGTGGCGTAACGCCTCACCCACGAGTAAAGGCTTCTGCTCGGAGGCCCCGTCCTCGGGAGAAGGTCGACGGCCACCTCTGAGGAAGACCGCCACCACGCCGGTCGCGACCAACAGTGTGCCCGCGTAGACGAAGAACGGTATTCGCATGCCGAACCCCGCCAACAACCCACCCAGCACCGGTCCTCCGATATTGCCGATGAGGAATGCGGTGGCATACAGCCCGGCGATCCGGCCCCGAGCGCCGGGCGGTGACAGCCTCGTGAGTAGGGCCATGGCGGAGATCGTGAACATGGTCGACCCAAGCCCACCGAGCCCACGGAATACCAGCAACTGCCAATAGTTCTGCGCCAAACCCGTTGCCAACGTGGACACCACCACGATCAGCAGGCCGGTCATGTAGACCCAGCGCTCCCCCAGCTTGTCGACGAGGAATCCACCGGCGGGCGCGAACACCAGCCGGAAGAACGCGAACGCGCTGACGATGACCGACGCCGCCGTCACCGAGACATCAAAGCTACGGGCGAACTGGGGTAGGACGGGAGCGACGAGCCCGTAGCCGATCGCTACGGCGAAAGCGGCCGCGACCAGGACCCAGACGTCTGCGGGCAGGCGGGTGCGGGGCTCCGGGTTTGGGCTGCCGGTAAGCGCGCCCCTCACGCGGAACGGAGCACGTGGGCGAGCACGTCGGCCCCGAAGTGTAGGGCGTCGACCGGTACCCGCTCGTCGACGGCGTGGAAATGACCGAAGACGTCGAACTCATCGGGAACACGCAGCGGCACGAAGCCGTAGCCGTCGATCCCCAATGGGGCGAGGTGTTTGTTGTCCGTGCTCGCGGGGAGGAGATAAGGCACCACGAGGGCGCCGGGGTCCGATTCGCGAACCGCGGCCCGGATCACCTCGATCAGCGGGGCGTCGGCCGGCGCAGCGATCGGAGGCTCCCAGATCCACTCCACCCCGACGTCGGGTCCGAGTACACGTTCAATATCGGCACGGAAGGTGTCCTCGCCGCCGGGGAGCACACGGCAGTCGATCTCCGCGTGCGCCTCGGTAGGGATGACATTGGTCTTGTACCCGGCAGACAGCACCGTCGGGGAAGCAGTGTGGGACAGCGAAGCTGCCACCAGGGGCCCGAAGTGCCCGAGAACCTCGAGTTGGTCCGGCAGGTCGGCGACCTCGCCGCTGCGTCCGGCGATCCGGCCGACCGCCGAGGCGAGCGCGGTGTTTGCCTCGGTCGGCTCCACTGGAAAGTCGAGTCCGGCCACCCGGTGCACGGCGCCCGCGATCGCGGCCACGGCGTTGTCCCGTGTCGGCCGCGATGCGTGGGCGGCGGTCCCGTGCGCTGTCACCCTGGCCCAGGCAACACCTTTCTCTGCGACAGCGATCGGGTAGAGCCGACGCCCGGCCACGGGGACTGACCAGCCGCCGACCTCGCTGAGCGCCTGGGTCATCCCGTCGAAGATCTCAGGTCGCTCACGGACCACCCACTTGGCGCCCATGATCCCGGCGGCCTCTTCGTCTGCGAAGAACGCGAGCAGTAGGGGACGCCGCGGCACGATGCCCTCACGCTTATAGTGCCGGATCACCGCGAGCATCATGCCGATCATGTTCTTCATGTCGACGGTGCCTCGTCCGTACAGCCAACCGTCCCGGATCTCGCCCGCGAACGGCGGGACGGTCCAGTCCTCGGCAACCGCTGGGACCACGTCGACATGTCCGTGCACGACCAAGCCGCCCGCGTCGGGGTCGCTTCCGTCGACCCGCGCGAACAGGCTCCCTCGCCCTGGAACCGATTCCACGAGCTCGCTGGCAATTCCGACTTCGTCGAGATAGTCCGCGATCCTGCGGCAGACCCTTGTCTCACCATCCCCGATCGTCGCCGGGTCTCCGGTGTTGGTCGAGTCGATAGACACCAGATCCGCCGTGATCGAGACGGCCTCGTCGTGCATACGCTGCCGCGCCTGCTCGGAGATCTGCTGGGCGTCGGTCATCCGAAACACATCCCTTCACCACGGTACGTGGGCCAGCGGCCCACCACGGCGGGCCCGTGTGCAGTCTCGTCCACCACGTGGAGTGTGTCGAACCGCTCGCACAATTCCCCGGCCTTGGCGTGCCTCCACCATGCGCGCTCACCGATGGGCACCTCACCGCGCACGGGTGTCTGGACCTCCCCGGCCCCCTCTCTGCCGAGGTATCGCAACCCCGCCGGCGCGGTGGGAACCGGAAGCCTGTCCCGGCCCGGGACCCCTGACGCGACATATCCCCCGTACAGGAACGTCGTAAGCCCTCGCGCTGGCGTCCGCACGGCGGGCAGGGCGAACAACAGGGCCGGCCGGGGGGTGAAAGTCCGATAAGCGTCGAAGAGTGCCGGGACGTACAAGCCCGATCCCGCAGTGACCTCGGTGACGGCGGGAGCAGCCGCGCTCTCCGCCACCGACCCCGAGCCGCCTGAGTTGATGATCTCCGGCCGCTGCCCCGTGATCTCTTCAATCGTGGACGCCACCGCCTGTCTCACCCCGACCAGTCGACGCATCGACAGCCGCTTCACGACGCCGATCCCCGGCACATCATCGGGCACCCCGGCAACCTGCGCCTCGTAGAACATCGCACCCACCACCCGGAAACCCGCATCGACGGCGCGCCGTACCAGCGGCTCCACTTCGTCCGGTCCGCGCAACGGGGAGCGGCGTACGCCCAGGTGAACTGGGCCCAGCCGCAACGAGGAGTCGACGTCGATGCACACCCGCGCGCCGGAGACCCCTGCCTCACGGGCGATCTCCAACTGCCGCGGGTGGTCGACCATAAGCGTTACGGACTCCAGCGCCTGCGGGTCGGTGCCGAGACGTCGTAGCGCCGAGCGGTCGACTATCGGGTATCCCATCAGGACGTCGTCACACCCCGATTCCACCAACCACAACGCCTCGGCCAGCGAGTAGGCCATGATCCCGCGGACGGATTCGTCGCCGCGCAGGCCGTCGCCCAGAACCTCACGCAGCACCCCGCGGGACCTCACGGACTTGCTGGCTATACGGATCCTCTTGCCCCCGGACCGGCGTTTCAGGTCGTTCAGGTTCGCCCGCAGGCTGGGCAGGTGCAGCGCCGCAAACGGCGCGTCGAGATCCGCGGTCGCGTCCTCGAGCGCGTCGACGGCCGTCGAGGGCACTCCGCCCGTCGGACTAAGCACCGTCCACCGGCCGGGCGTCACGTACGACGAGGTCGACCGCCCGATGGAGGAGATCGTTGGCCTCATCGTCGTTGCGGTAGATCTGCCAGCGCAGGCTGATGCCAGTGATGATCGACAGGACGACGCGCACCATGTCGTCAAGGCCCATCGCCCACCGCACGTCGGCGGACTGCGCCGTGCGTTGAAGCACCGATCGGACAATAGCCTCGTTGGATTCCTGCTGGTCGCGGGCCAGACCGACCTCGGGCAGCCCGTGGGTCCTCAGTGAGTACGACACGATCTCGTAGGTGAGCAACTGTCGGTCGGGAGAGGCGGAGATCACCGCCCAGATCAGGTCGATCGCCTCGTACAGCCGTCGTCGCAATCCCTCGGTGCCGCTGATCCCCGAGTCGAAGTCGACGCTCACGAACGCGCGCGCGGCCTGGTGGACCTCCGAGTTCACCGCCCCGATAACTTCACGGAGAAGTTCTTCTTTATCCGTATAGCAGTAGTGAACGACTCCCAGTGACACGCCCGCGCGCTCGGCCACCCCGCGGACAGTCACCGCACCCAGTCCATCGTGTTCGGCGATGTCGAGGGCGGCCTGGAGGAGCTGCGCGCGGCGCTGATCGGCAGGAAGTCGTTTGGTCACGTGACCATCGTACGACGACGAACTGGACGTGCACACCGTTCACAGCGACCATTCCCCTGCCGCTTCTCGTCAGCGCCCGGCACACCAGGTCAATGGTCCAGGACTGCCTCCCATCTCACCCCGGGCGGGTAATCTTTCCTGCCATGACGTCCTCGGTAGCCCCCTGGCAGAACTGGGCCGGCAATGTGCTGGCTTCCCCGTCGGGCCGTTCGGTCCCGACCACCGTCGGGGAGGTCAGCGAGGTGGTCACTCGAGCGGCCGAACAGGGCACCAGGGTCAAGTGCGTGGGCGCGGGCCATTCCTTCACGCCAGCGGCTGCGACGGACGGCGTGCTCGTGTCGTTGGACGATCTGGCCGGAGTGGAGTCGATCGTCCCGACCCTGGGTGCCGACGGCCAGGTCAATGGGGCGGATGTCACCGTGTGGGCGGGCACGCGGTTGCACCGTCTTGGCCCGCTCCTGTGGGAGCTGGGACTGGCACAACCGAATCTCGGTGATTTTGCGGAGCAGTCCCTCGCCGGCGCTGTGTCGACGGGGACCCACGGCACGGGATGCGCAGCGCAGGGACTCCCCGCCACCGTCGTGGGACTGCAACTCGTCACCGCCGACGGGACGGTCCTCACCTGTTCCCGCGAGTCCAACCCGGACGTGTTCGAGTCGGCCCGCCTCGCTATCGGTGCGCTGGGAATTATCACCAAGATGACCATCCGCTGTGTCCCGGCGTTCGTCCTGAGAGCCGAAGAGCGTCCGTGGACCCTGTCCGCCGCGTTGACCGACTTGGAGGGCTTCGCGCGGTCAGCAGAGCACGTCGAGTTCTTCTGGTTCCCCCATACCGACGCGATCAACATCAAGCGAAACACCCGGTTGACCAGAGACGCCGACCTGCGTCCAGTGGGCCGCATCCGCGAGCTGTTCAACGACGAGTTCCTCTCCAACGAGGCATTCGACCTGTCGTGCCGGGCCGCCACCTGGCGGCCTGCGCTGACCCCCCGGCTCAATCGGATCGCTTCACGGGCGCTGTCCGCCCGCGAATACACCGACCGGAGCTACCGGGTCTTCGCCTCGCCGCGGCGGGTCCGCTTCCGCGAGATGGAGTACGCGGTACCCGTCGAGGCCGCGGCGGGAGTGCTGAGGGATCTTCGGGACACCATCGACCGTTCCGGCATTGTCACACCGTTCCCCGTCGAGGTCCGGTTCGCCGCTGCGGACGACGTATGGATGTCCACCGCGTACGGCCGCGAGGTCTGCTACATCGCCGTCCATCAGTACCACCTGATGGACCACACCGAACTCTTCCGTCTGGCCGAGGCGATTTTCCTCGCCGCCGACGGGCGCCCACACTGGGGGAAGATGCACACCCGCACCGCGGAGGACCTGTCCGCGATGGTGGACCGTTTCGACGACTTCGTCCTTGTTCGTGACAGTCTCGACCCGGATCGGGTGTTCGGCAACGACTACACCGAGCGGGTGCTCCCATAGCGCATGGCCCCGCGCAACTTACGTACGGTAGAGGTTCGAGCCCGGCCGCAGCCTCCGCCGCCCTGACCTCCAGGAGTCCCCAGTGACCGATCGAGTGCCCGCTAAATCCGACTTCTCCGGTCCGGCTGCGGGGGTGGTCGTCGCCGCTCTCCGCCGGGCAATCCGGAGCCAGTCCGGTGCTGCTCGCACCTATGTCCGCAAGGTGCGGGAGAATCACCCCGACGAGAGCCCGGCTCAGCTCCGCAAGCGTCTCGACAGCCGATTTCTGGCAGCGGTCACCGCTTCCGGGGCCGCAGTGGGCGCCACGGCCGCCGTGCCGGGTATCGGCACAGTCCTTGCCTTCGGAGCAATCGGTGCGGAGTCGCTACTTTTTCTCGAGGCCGCCGCGTTCTACACGATCGCCGTGGCCGAGGTGCAGGGCGTCGACGTCCGTCACGATCGACACGAGGAACTGCTGGTCATGACAGTCATGCTGGGGGCCTCTGGCACAGCAATCCTGGCCGACGCCGTTGGCTCGTCGGGCCGATCGGCGGCAGGAGTGTCGCTGGCCGGCCGAGCACTCCGCGTACCCGGGTTGACCGAGATCAACCGCCGGATGATGAGCCGTTTCATCAGGAAATTCGCCGTGAAGCGGGCAGGGCTCGCCGTGGGCAAACTGGCACCCGCGGGGCTCGGCGCCGCTGTGGGTGGGTGGGGCAATAGGAAGCTGGGGCGGACGGTCGTGGAGACCGCAGATGCCGCGTTCGGCGCGCCCCCGGACTCGTGGCCCGCCGCATGAGGGGCCGGTGACGAGCGACGGCATCCCCCTGTCAGGTGAGATCGGAGAGCCCGCCATGGGCAGAAGGTCTAGCCTGGATCCATTGACGTGTGAAACCCACCACAGAACCAGAGAGGCACCTAGAGATCGTGAGCAACAACGTCTCACAGTTCGGACAGAACCAGTGGCTAGTAGACGAGATGTACGCGCGGTTCGCCAAGGACCCGTCCTCCGTGGACAAGTCCTGGCACGAGTTCTTCGACGCCAACCCGGAGGCCGCCTCCTCTTCCGGTGGTGACTCGACCAACGGCACCTCCCCCGGCAGTTCGGGCGGGAAATCCGGCGAGAGCAGCCGGCCCCGATCGGGAGGTGGGGGCAGCGGGAAATCGGTCACGTCCGACAAGAAGCCGTCCGAGATCACCGTCGACGATTCCACCCCCCAGGCGTCCGCGAAGGACATCGCGGCCAAGCCCGCTGCCGACGCCTCGCCCAAGCGCAAGGCCCGCGGCGAAGGGGTGCCCGCCCCAGAGCACAAGTCGGAGACGCGGAAGAAGTCCGATACCGCGGCGACGAAGAAGCCGTCACGCCCCGCGTACGAGCCTCCCGCGGAACAGGAGAGCAAGGTTATCCGGGGCGCGGCCAACGCGATCGTCAAGAACATGAACGCGTCGCTGACCCTGCCCACCGCCACCTCCGTTCGTGCGATCCCGGCAAAGCTGATGATCGACAACCGGGTGGTCATCAACAACCATCTCAAGCGCACGCACGGCGGCAAGGTCTCCTTCACCCACCTCATCGGCTACGCGATGGTCCAGGCCGTGAAGGCCTACCCGAACATGAACAACCATTTCGCGGAGGTCGACGGCAAGCCGAACGTCGTCACCCCGACGGGGATCAACCTCGGCCTCGCGATCGACATGAAGACCAAGGCCGGGCGGTCGCTGGTCGTGGCCGCGATTCGCAACTGCGAGACGATGGACTTCAGCGGGTTCCTCGATGCCTACGAGGACATCGTCGTCCGCGCCCGTGAGGGCAAGCTGACGATGGACGACTTCTCCGGCGTCACGATCTCACTGACCAACCCTGGCGGCATCGGTACCGTGCACTCGGTCCCACGCCTGACCGTGGGCCAGGGCGCCATTCTCGGCGTGGGCGCGATGGAGTACCCGGCTGAGTTCCAGGGCGCGAGCGAGGAGCAGCTGGCGGAGAACGCCATCGGCAAGATCACCACTCTCACCTCTACCTACGACCACCGGATCATCCAGGGCGCCGAGTCGGGCGAGTTCCTACGGGAGATTCACCGGCTGCTGCTAGCCGACGAGTTCTACGACGAGATCTTCGACGTCCTCGGAATACCCTACGAGCCGGTCCGGTGGCGTCAGGACATCACGGACCCCCGGGTCGACAAGGATGCCCGCGTCCTCGAACTGATCGCCGCATACCGTAACCGCGGTCACCTCATGGCCGATATCGACCCGCTCGACGGGAAGCACGCACAGCGACGCCGGACTTTCCACCCGGACCTCGACGTCAATTCGCACGAACTCACCCTGTGGGACCTCGATCGTAAATTCTCTGTCGGCGGCTTCGTCGGCAAGGACAAGATGCGGCTGCGTGACGTGCTGTCCGCTCTGCGTTCTGCTTACTGCCGCAAGATCGGTATCGAGTACACGCACATCCTCGAGATCGAGCAGCGCCAGTGGATCCAGGATCGTCTCGAGGGGGTCGACGACAAGCCGACCGTCGCCGAGCAGAAATACATCCTGTCCAAGGTGAACGCCGCCGAGGCGTTCGAGACCTTCCTTCAGACCAAGTACGTCGGCCAGAAGCGCTTCTCCCTCGAGGGCGCCGAGTCGGTCATCCCCATGATGGATGCCGTCATCGACGAGGCCGCAGAATTCGGTCTGGACGAGGTCGTGATCGGCATGCCACACCGCGGGCGGCTCAACGTCCTCGCCAACATCGTGGGCAAGCCCTACCGTCAGATCTTCACCGAGTTCGAGGGCAACATGGACCCCTCGGCCGCGCACGGCTCAGGAGACGTCAAGTACCACCTGGGTGCCGAGGGCATCCAATACCAGATGTTCGGTGAGAACGAGATCAAGGTCTCTCTGACCGCCAACCCCTCCCACCTCGAGGCTGTCGACCCCGTCCTGGAGGGCATCGTTCGCGCCAAGCAGGACCTCATCGAGGACCCAGAGTGGCGCGCCGAGTACCCGGTCGTGCCACTCATGCTGCACGGTGACGCCGCGTTCGCCGGCCAGGGCGTTGTCGCGGAAACGCTGAATCTCTCCCAGATCGAGGGGTACCGCACGGGCGGCACGATCCACATCGTCGTCAACAACCAGATCGGTTTCACCACGGCACCCGAGGCCGGTCGCTCGAGTCAGTACTCCACGGATGTCGCCAAGATGATCGGCTCGCCGATCTTCCACGTCAACGGCGACGATCCCGAGGCGTGTGTGCGAGTGGCACGGCTGGCGATGGACTTCCGTCAGCAGTTCAAGAAGGATGTCGTGATCGACCTCGTCTGTTACCGCCGTCGCGGACACAACGAGGCCGACGACCCGTCGATGACGCAGCCGCGGATGTACGAGGTGATCGACGGCAAGAAGAGCGTCCGCCAGTCCTACACCGAGGATCTGGTCGGTCGTGGCGACATCACCGAGAAGGAAGCTGAGAACGCTCTCCGTGACTTCCAGGGCCAGCTCGAGCGGGTCTTCAATGAAGTCCGTGAACTGGAAAAGCACCCGGTGAAGGCCTCCGAGTCGATCCTGCCCAACCAGCCACTGCCCAAGCGGCTGGTGACGGCGGTGGACGAGTCGATCATCCACGCCATCGGCGACGCCTTCGGCAACATGCCCGAAGACTTCCACATCCACCCGCGTGTCAAGCCGGTCTACGAGGCTCGGCAGAAGATGGCCTACAACGGCAACATCGACTGGGCGTTCGCCGAACTACTAGCGATCGGTTCCCTCGTCAGGGAAGGCCGGACGGTGCGTCTGGCCGGGCAGGACTCTCAACGCGGCACCTTCACGCAACGCCACGCGATGGTCGTCGACAAGACCACATCGGAAACCTACTCTCCGCTGCAGAACCTCGAGGACGCCGAAGGGCGTTTCGAGGTCTGGAACTCGGCGCTCACTGAGTATGCGGGCGTCGGGTTTGAGTACGGCTACTCGGTGGGCGATCCCGAAGCGCTCGTGCTGTGGGAGGCGCAGTTCGGTGACTTCGTCAATGGTGCGCAGACCATCATCGACGAGTACATCTCCTCCGGTGAGGCCAAGTGGGGACAGAAGTCCTCCGTCACCCTGCTCCTACCGCACGGTCACGAAGGAATGGGGCCGGACCACACGTCCGGTCGCATCGAGCGGTTCCTGCAACTGTGCGCGGAGGGATCGATGACCGTCTCCCAGCCATCCACTCCGGCCAACTACTTCCACCTCATGCGTCGTCATGCCACCGACGGCATCAAGCGTCCGCAGGTGGTCTTCACGCCTAAGTCGATGCTGCGGAACAAGAAGGCCGTGAGTGCGCTCTCGGACTTCACCAACGGCAAATTCCGGTCGGTTCTCGACGACCCCACGTTCGCAGACGGTTCGAAGGACGCGAGCAAGGTCAAGACCATGCTGATGGTGTCCGGGAAGCTCTACTACGAGCTCGCAGCCCGCCAGGAGAAGGACGGGCGTGACGACATCGCGATCGTACGGCTCGAGCAGCTGCACCCAGTCCCGCACCGCCGTATCCGCGAGGCGCTTGACCACTACCCGAACCTCACCGAGGTCCGGTGGGTGCAGGAGGAACCGCGCAATCAAGGCGCGTGGAGCTTCCTCGCATTGGAGCTGCCGGAGCGCATCGACGACTTCCCGCCCCTCAAGCGGGTGTCGCGTCGGGCGATGGCCGCCACGTCGACGGGCCTGAGCAAGGTCCATGCAGTGGAGCAGAAGGCTCTGGTGGACGAAGCTTTCGCCTGACCCGATGAGACTGAGAAGGGCCCGACCGCTGAGCGGTCGGGCCCTTCTCAGTCTCACCTCCTGCGACCGTCAATTCTCGCGCTCAGTCAGCGATTACCCGCGGGGAGAGTCAGTACCCGTGCGAGTCCAACCAATAGTTCGCCAGCGAAACGGGGGTTGCGGAACCGAATTCGATTCCCAGCAGCAGGTCTCGGATGTCATCGGTGGTGAGCTCACCACTGATCCTGTTGATCAGGGCGAGCTGGTCCTCCGAGAGCGAGCCCTTGCGGAAGATCGGAACCAGGTTCTGGGCGAGAACAGCGTCGTCGTCGTCGTCCAGAGTCACGATGTCCTCCGGATGCAGGATTGGGTCGGCCGACTGGACTAATCCCACCCCGATCTCCCCTGCCCGCAGTGCCTCGAACACTGCGCGGGGGTTCGGGCCGATCGTCACGCGACGGCCGAAACCACAGTCATACGTGGCACCGACGGCGGAGGCCAGCTCTCGGTCCGCCAGAGCCTCCTCCCGCGCCCCGAGGACGAACTCACCGCACCTCCCGGCAAGATCCGACATCGTCCGAATACCTCGCGACGCCGATGTATGCCGGGTGACCACATACACTGGGGCGTCCTCGGCCGGCGCAGGATCCGCGGCGGTCACACCCTCTGGGAGCGCAGCCATCATCGCTGCGTACACCTCGTCGGCCGCGACCGCGGTGGAATTCCGATCGAACGTCCTGAGCAACTCACCGGTGAACCCGACCGTGAAAGTCGACTCCCCCGCCACCACTGACTCGATGACCTCGTCCTCGGTCCCCGATTGCGGGCGTGCGGTTACCCGCCAGCCGGAGCGCACGAGAGCGTTGCCGTAGATATGACCGACGATCTCGGCCTCACCGAATGAGGCTGTCTCGACCACCACCACCGGCTCGTCCCGGTGCGCAGGGACGATCGATGACTGCGCCTGGCAGCCGGACAACGCCATCGTCACGACTCCCACGAGCACCACCACGCCCCGCCCGATTCGCTCCCTCGACCGCTGCACCCGACCACACCCTTCCTCACACCGGCCGCGCCAGATAACGCGGAGATCTCCTGGGACAGTCTCCCAGCCCCGCTCGCCAGTCGTAACCCCGAGGTCCCGCCCGACGGATAGTCTCAGACGAGACGAGGAAGGGGGGCTGCGTGCCCGCGATCCCACCACAACGTCCGACCCCCCCAGAACCGGACGCCACACCATCCCGCCCGGCCGGACCGATCACGTCGACCCGGCCCACCGAGGTGGCGATGGTGGACTGCGCCGTCTACATAGACGGGATCCGCGACCGCCACCGCGTCACATACAGCGAGGCGATCCGTCGGGTTCGCGACATCGGTCGCGGCTTCGTCTGGATCGACCTCGTCGCCCCGGATCCCGACCTGATGGAGGATCTATCCCGGGAGCTAGGACTGCACGCACTCATCACCGAAGACGCCGCAAACGGACAGGAGCGATCCAAACTGGAGGCATACGCCGACACCCTGGTGCTCAACATGTCGACAGCGGAGTACATAGCCCACGATTCGGTCACCCAGGTCAGCGACATTGTCTCCACCGGCGAGGTAATGGTTGTCCTGGGTCTGAATTTCGTGGTAACCGTCCGACACGGCGACCAGATCGGGCTGGCCGACATCCGCTCCGGGCTCGATCTCTCCTCGAAATGGCTCGCCCAGGGGCCGGCGGCGGTGATGCACGCCGTGGCCGACCGAGTGGTCGACCACTACCTCGTAGCCACCGAGGGGATGACAGCCGACTTCGACGAACTGGAATCGGCACTCTTCGCGCCGCGTACCGCGGTGGACATCGAACAGCTCTACGTCCTCAAGCGTGAACTTCTCGAGCTCAAACACGTTATCGGGCCACTGACCCTGCCCCTGCGACGCCTGGCAGTCGATCACCTCGATCTGGTCCCCCCGGAGATCCGTCATTACTTCCGCGACGTCCAGGACCATCACGCCCTGGCGGCAGCGGAGGTCACGACGTTGGACGAACGGAGCACCTCCCTCGTGGGTGCAGCGATGACCATCGTCGGGGTGCAACAGAACACCGACATGCGCAAGATCTCCGCCTGGGTTGCCATCGCCGCCGTACCGACGATGATCGCGGGCATCTACGGAATGAACTTCCGACACATGCCCGAGCTTGACACACGGTACGGGTACTACGTGGTGCTCGGGGTCATGGTCGCGATGTGTACCGGACTCTTCCTACTCTTCCGCAAGAACCGCTGGCTCTGATCAGTGGGTCAACCCTGGATTGACGGCCGACCGGCCCGGATCGGTGACGTCGATGCCGGCCTCATCCCACGCCTCCTCGAGTTCCGCCGCACCCTTCATCCGCACCCACGCCGCCTCCGTGTGGGTGACCGGTATAGCCCGGAACACCGTGACCGGCGCGATGTCACCGGGTAGAGGGACGTCCGGGATCTCGGGAGCACGCAGAACGACAGCGGTGAAGGCCGCACCGGGCCAGAGCGGCTCGCCCAAGTCGATCAGCGCCCCCTCTGACAGCACCAATCCCTCGACGGCGGGGGCAGCGGCAAGCACCGCCAGCGCGCGGACAAGACCGTCCACGCCACCGCGCAGGACGAGACTCAGCTCCGCACGCGGGGCGGTGGGGTCAGGAACGAGAGCGGAAGGGTCCCCCATCGGTTCGGCGGAACACCCGAGCGAGATGTACCGCACCACGCCCGACTCGACGTCCACGAACCGTAGGATCCTGATCGGCGGAGCCCCGAGGAACGTCACCGACGCCTCCTGTGGCTCCGGTCCGTAGTGCTCGATCAGGTGAGCGCGGACGGCGGCGAGGACGTCCGGGGCACCGGCCGGACCACCGGTCAGCACTATTTGAGCCCGAGACGCGCGAGCTCGTCGCGCACCCGCTCCGCGTTGGCGGGCTCGCACAGGACGTCGTACCGCCCCGCGACCAGTTGAGACGTGGACGCGAAATCGCGCTTCCCCCTGGTGGCGGCATAGGAAAGGGACGCCGAGACCACGCCGAACACAGAGCCACCGACCAGGCCGGTTAACACGACTCCCCACATGGGCTGTGTGAAGATTCCCAGCAACAAGCCGATGAAGAGCCCGAGCCATGCACCCGTAGCCAGACCGCCGAGCAGTACCTTGGGCCAGGTGAGCCGGCCGGTCACCCGCTCCACCTGCATGAGATCGACTCCCACGATGGTGACCTCGTGGACGGGGAACTCCTCATCCGCGAGGTGGTCGACCGCAGCCTGGGCCTGAGCGTAGGTGGGGTACGAGCCGACCACCCAACCGGTCGGTGGCGTGGGCAGCCCTGGCGTCTGTCCAGCCCGGGCCCTCCCGCCTGCGGGGTTTACTGGAGAGCTCATTCCCTACGTCCTTCCGAGTCCGTTTCTGTACCGGCCTGGTCCGATATGTCCATCCCGGCCGCACGGCCCCGCGCGGAGACGACCAGTGCCATCTTACGGCTGGCTTCGTCGAGCATCTCGTCGCCGAACATCACCGCGCCCCGAGCCCCGCCCTCGACAGACGTCGACCGGGCGTAGGCCGCGAGGATGGCCTCGGCCTTGTCGAACTCTTCCTGGCGGGGGCTGAATACTTCGTTGCCCGCGTCGACCTGAGCCGGGTGCAGCACCCACTTGCCGTCGAAGCCGAGCGCTGCGGTGCGGGCAGCTGCGCGACGGAACCCCTCCTCGTCCCGCACTTTGAGGTACGGACCGTCAATCGCCTGGAGTCCGTGGGCCCGGGCCGCGACGAGGATCGCCATGAGCACGTGGTGGTAGGCGTCGCCGGGGGCATAGCCCTCCGGTTGCTCGCCCACGGTCAGCGTGCGCATACCGATGGAGGCCATGAAGTCGGCTGGGCCGAATACCAGGGTCACCACGCGCGGACTCGCCGTCGCGATCTGGTTGATGTTGGTCAGCCCCAGGGCGTCTTCGATCTGGGGCTCAATCCCGATATGACCGACCGGCAGACCCGCCGCCTTCTCGACCTGGGTCAGAACCAGGTCCAGGGCGACAACCTCCGCTGCGGACCGTGCCTTGGGCAGCAGCAGCGCGTCGATCCGGGCGCCGGCCTGACCAACTACCTCGGTGACGTCTCGCACGGTGTACTCGGTATCCCACGCGTTGACGCGTACCACCACGGTGGGTGCAGAGAAGTCGCCACCGTTCAGGGCTGCCACCACGTTCTGACGGGCGTCTTCCTTGGCGGGGCCTGCCACGGCGTCCTCAAGGTCAAGGAAGACCTCGTCCACCGGTAGGCCCCGGGCCTTATCGATCATCTTTGTACTGCTGCCAGGTACAGCGAGAACCGTTCGTCGTGGACGTGCGCGGAGTGCGGAGATCGCCGCGGCGGCATCCTCCGACGGTGCGGGCGTCGCGTGGGGGGCTGCGGTCATCGTGGGTAGCACTCCCTTACGTCCGGTATGGCGGGCGGCCGCCGCCCACCGGTGACTAACCTGTTCGTCATGACGAACCTCAATAAGGCCTTCGTCGCTAGGCTAGCCGGACTGCCGGTGATCGGCCCTGACGGGGACGACATCGGGCGGATCCGGGATGTCGTGGTGACGATGCGATCCCGGCACAAGCCCCCCCGGGTCATCGGCCTTGTGGTCGAGCTGCCTACACGTCGACGAATCTTCGTGCCGATGCTCAGAGTCGCCTCGATAGATCCTCGTTCTGTCTCCCTGGTCTCAGGCACCATCAATCTGCACCGGTTCCAATCGCGACCCGGGGAGAACCTGGTACTCGGGACGCTGGTGGAATCCGTGATCGGGATCGAGAAGGATCAGGTCGGGCCCGATCAGTCGGACCACGAGAAGAAGGATGTCCGCTACCAGGTCGTGGACGTCGAGATCGAACGTCAACGCTCACGGGACTGGCTCGTGTCCCGGCTCGCGGTACGCGCGCGGCGCGGGCGCACCTCACTCGGCCGCCGCGGCGAGGTGTCGATCCACCCGTGGAGCCGGGTCCGAGGCCTCGACGACGACGCCATCGGCACCCCGGAGCACAGCGCAGCGAGCCTGGTCGAGCGGTACGCCGACCTCCGCCCGGCCGACGTGGCGCACGCGCTGCGCGAACTGCCGGAGGTTCGTCGGCTGGAGGTCGCCCGGACCCTGGACGACGAGCGACTGGCCGACATCCTTCAGGAGTTGCCCCACGACGAGCAGACCGAGATCGTCACCCGGCTGGAGCTGGAGCGTGCCGCTGATGTGCTCGAGGCGATGGATCCCGATGACGTGGCCGATCTGCTGGGTGAGCTGCCCGAGAAGGACGCCGAGTCGTTCCTGGAGCGGATGAACCCCGAAGATTCCGCTCCCGTCCGGCGTCTCCTCTCGTTCGACGCGGACACCGCTGGCGGGCTCATGACCCCCGAGCCGATCATCCTGCCGCCACAGACGACGGTCGCCGAGGCACTGGCCCACTGCCGAAACCCCGACCTCAGTCCCGCGCTCGCGAGCCTGGTCTTTGTCGTCCGGCCACCCACCGCAACACCGACAGGTAAGTATCTCGGGTGTGTTCACATCCAGGCACTACTGCGGGAGTTGCCGTCGACGATGGTGGCCGAGACCGTCGACACCAGCCTGTCCACCTTGCGTCCCACTGACTCGGTGGACTCCGTGACCAGATTCTTCGCCACCTACAACCTGGTGTGTGGACCGGTCGTCGACGACGAGGGGCACCTGCTCGGCGCCGTGGCGGTCGACGACCTCTTGGACCATGTCCTGCCGGAGGACTGGCGTGACATGGACCTGCACGACGACGGGGAGACGCTCAGATGACCGAACCAACCACCCGGTCACCCCTCTCGACCCCGGTGACCTCGCGCCGACCGCGGATCAGCTTCGACTCCGACGCAGTCGGACGCTACAGCGAGTCCGTCGCGAGATTCTTCGGAACCGGTACCTACCTGCTCATCCAGACATGTGTGGTGATCGTCTGGATCATCATTAACGTCGCGGTGGTCGCACTGCGCTTCGACCCCTATCCGTTCATCCTGCTCAATCTCGCGTTTTCCACCCAGGCCGCCTATGCCGCCCCGCTCATCCTGCTCGCGCAGAACCGGCAGGAAGATCGCGACAAGGCGTCCGTGACGGAGGACCGCCTGCGCGCCACCCAGACCAAGGCGGACACCGAGTTCCTCGCCCGCGAACTCGCGTCCGTCCGGATTTCTGTCGGAGACACGGTCACCCGCGATTACCTGAGGCGCGAACTCGACGACCTTCGTGATTCCGTCGAACGGATCGAGGCCCTCCTCGTCGGACTCGGATCCGGCGAAAGTAACGCCGATGACCGTTAAAGCGATTCAGACGACAGGGGCCGGGGGTAGTCTCGGCGAGGCCGCATCATCGCGGGGCGCAGCACTCGCTGCGCAGCCCGGGAAGTCGTAGGGGGATAGTTTTGCGCCACTTCGCGCACACAGCCGATCGTCGGGTTCTGACCAGTGCCGCTGTCACCGCGAGCGCAATCGCCGTGCTCGCGACTGTGGGACTGACCATGGACACCAGCCGATCTGCGCCACCGGACATCGCGCCGCTGGCCGAATCCTCCCCCAGCACGCCGACGGTGACCGAGTCTCCACTCACTGCCGAATCGACCCCGGAAGCTGAGCCCGCCGCACCGGAGGATTCCGGTGCACTCCACATCGAGCCCGCGACCATCCCGGACGGGCCGTTGGGGATCCCGGGCATCGCACTCGACGCCTATCACCGGGCGACGGATCGTCTCAACGCCGCGAATCCCGCCTGTGAGATGGATTGGACACTCCTGGCCGGGATCGGCCAGGTCGAGTCCAACCAGGGTCGCGGCCAGTTCGACGTCCACGGCAACACCATCGGTCGCATCCTCGGCCCTCGCCTCGACGGGAGCGTTCCGGGCACAGCCGTCATCACTGACACCGACGGTGGTCGGTTCGACGGTGATCCGGAATTCGACCGCGCGGTCGGCCCCGTGCAGTTCATCCCCTCCACGTGGGCCCTGCTTGGTCGCGACGGAAATGATGACGGAGTGGCCGACCCGAACAACATCTACGACGGTGCACTGGCGGCAGCGACTCTGCTGTGTGGCCAGGGAGGGTCGATGGCGGATCCGGCGGCCCGCACCCGCGCGGTCCTGGCCTACAACAACTCCCTGGCCTATGTTGCCAACGTGAACGCCTGGGCCCACGGCTACGCGGTCAATGCGTTCCCGCTACCGTCTGATCTGCCGGAAATCCACCGGCCCGAACCCACCATCGAACCTCCGAAGCTGCCCGAGCGATGCCCGGACGGTTGGGAGGGCAAACCCACCGCCGCACCCGAGCCGGCCGCGCCGGGTGAGCCCCAACTCCCGGTGCCCGGTTGCTCGGAAGTCACTCCCCCGGCTGCGCCGCCGGCACCCAGCACCTCGCCTACGCCTACGCCTACGCCGGGACACGAGGCTCCTCCCGCGGCAGCGCCTGCGGTTCCTGCCCCGCCGGGTCTGCCCGTGTTCGAGTTGCCCTGTATCCCTCCCTTCTGTGCGCCACCGCCCCCCGCCTGAATCGTCACGGGATGCCGTGACGCCTAGACTCGGGGCATCATGAGTGCACCCAGCGAAGAACTGATCCGCGCCGCTCTGGCGAAGGTCGATGACCCGGAGATCCGCAAGCCGCTCACGGAACTCGGCATGGTCAAGGGCGTCGAGGTTGACCCCGCTACCGGCCGGGTCGACGTCGGCATCTACCTGACCGTCGCGACATGTCCGATGCGCGACACCATCACCGACCGCGTCCGCTCCGCGGTCTCCGATGTCCCGGGCGTAGGTGAGGTGAAAGTCGAACTCGACGTGATGAGCGACGAGCAGCGCACCGAACTGCGAAAGCATCTGCGGGGCGACGCCGCCGAGCCGGTCATCCCGTTCGCCCAACCCGGCAACCTGACCCGCGTCTACGCGGTCGCCTCCGGCAAGGGCGGGGTGGGCAAGTCCACCGCGACAGTCAACCTCGCGACGGCCCTCGCGTCACGCGGCCTGTCCGTGGGTGTACTTGACGCCGACATCTACGGTCACTCGATTCCGCGGATGCTGGGTACCGACGCTCGGCCGACCCAGGTGGAGCAGATGATCCTGCCGCCCGTCGCGCACGAGGTGAAGGTCATCTCGATCGCACAGTTCACCAAGGGCAACACGCCTGTGGTGTGGCGCGGGCCCATGCTGCACCGTGCACTCCAGCAGTTCCTCGCCGACGTGTACTGGGGGGACCTCGACGTCCTCCTTATGGACCTGCCCCCGGGTACCGGCGACGTGGCCATCTCGATCGCCCAACTCATCCCATCCGCAGAGATCCTTGTGGTCACCACGCCGCAACAGGCCGCCGCGGAAGTGGCCGAGCGAGCCGGCTCGATCGCACTCCAGACCCGCCAGCGCATCGCCGGTGTCATCGAGAACATGTCGTGGCTCGAACTGCCCGACGGAACGAGGATGGACGTCTTCGGCACGGGTGGCGGCGCCGAGGTGGCGGCCAACCTTTCCCGCTCGGTTGGTGCACCCGTCTCGTTGCTGGGCCAGATTCCATTGGAGCAGGCCGTGCGCGAGCACGGGGATGAGGGCACGCCGATCGTCCTCGCCGAGCCGGACTCTCCGTCCGGACGCGCATACCGCGAGATCGCTGACGGCTTGGCCGTGCGGCCGCGGGGCCTGGCCGGCATGAACCTCGGGATCGACACCACTCGACACCTCTGAGTCACGGAGCGGCCGGGGTTCAGCCTTCCGGCCGCTCCGCGGGCACCCAGGGCACCAGCACGGTGCTCTGTTCTGCGGGGGCTACCTCGGGTGGAAGCGCAGAAGATCTATGTCGCGTCGCTGTCCCAGATGGGACCGGAAGACGGAGTCGGCGCGGGCTCGTCTCCCACAGGTGTGGATTCAGCCGGGCGCGGCGCAGTCGACCGGCGCGGTTCCGCAGCTGGGCTTCCCGCCGGCGCAGCAGCCCCGAAGTCCCCCGAGAACAGGGAGTCGTCACCGTCCAGCAGGTGCTTGGTGACCATCGCCCGCGGACTCAGACCGCGCAGGTCGTTGAGTTGCTTGAGGGGCTCGCGAAACTCCTCGAACTCCGTCCCATAGTCGTCCTTGAGCTGCTGTTGCGCGCTACTGGCGAATTCACGGACCTTCCGGATCGCCGAGGCCAGCCAGCGGGCAGCCTCGGGTAGACGCTCGGGTCCAAGAACGACCAACGCCACCACGCCGAGCACCAGGAGCTCGGACCACCCCACGTTTGTGAACATCGCTGCCCAGGATACGTGGCCAGGCCCACGGGCGGGAGCCCGATCTGTTGCCGATCCCCCACTGCGGTCAGCCCAGGGTCGGATGCACGGTCAATTCGACCCGTGTCCCGCCGCGGATGACCTCGACCGGGACGTCATCGTCGGCTCCGGCACGGCGGACGGCAACCACCAGTTCGTCCGAAGAACGCACACGCCGCTCGCCGACCCGGGTCACCACGTCTCCTTCGCGCAGACCACTCTCCTGCGCGGGAGACCCGTCTCGGACGTTGACGATCTCTGCGCCCTCGACGGCCCCGTTGTCCGCCTTGCGAGCGTTGACGCCGATGGTGGCGTGGCGGGCGGTGCCTTCGGTCATCAGGGACGTCGCTATGTCGCGCACGTCGTTGACCGGGATGGCGAACCCGAGCCCGATGGAGCCTCCGGACTGGGTGAAGATGGAGGTGTTGATACCGATGACCGCACCGGCACCGTCGATGAGCGGACCTCCGGAGTTTCCCGGGTTGATCGCAGCGTCGGTCTGGATCGCGTCGATCACGACGTCCTCGTCGGAGGTGGACTCCCCGAGGGCGATCGGCCGCTGCGTCGCGGAGACGATGCCCTCGGTGACCGTCCGCGCGAGCCCGAGCGGCGAACCGATGGCGATGACCTGCTCCCCCACCTCGACGTTGTCCGAGTCGCCCAGCGTGGCGACGGTGAGGTTCTGGATGTCCTTAACCTTGAGAACCGCGAGGTCCGTGGCCGGGTCACGCCCGACCATCTCGGCGGGGGCTCTGGAGCCGTCGGGAAAGATGACGTCGATGTCCGCGCGGTCGGCGGCGCCATCCATGGTGACGACGTGGTTGTTCGTGACGATGTAGCCCTGCGGGTCGATAACGATCCCCGATCCCTCGCCTCGTGCGGACGGGGTCGACACCTGGATATTGACCACAGCCGGTTGGACCCGCTGTGCAACCTCACCGACCAGGTTGTCGGGACGCAGGACCTTCTCCGGTGCGTCGGCGATCCGGACGGTGGAGGTTGTCAGGACGCGGGCGGAGTCCGCGACGATGGCGCCGACGGCGCCGCCTACCAGTGCGACGACTGCGACGGCGGCGACTGCCCCAGCCAGGGACTGCCGGCTCAGTCGACGGTCGTACAGTGCTTCGGACAGCGACAGCTTCGGAGCCGGGGCCTCGTTCGCGCCGGACAGATCGACCGTGCCGGGCTCCTGCGTCGTGGGCATCGCGGGGACGCCGTAACCGACCGGGGCGTTCGGGTCTCGCCACGGGTCTGGTGTGGGCGGGGGCAGGGTGTCGGAGTCGTCCTGCCACGTCGGATGGCGCTCGATACCCCGGGCGGTCCCCGGGCCGGGGGCGAAGGCCTGGGCCAAGACCGGGTCGGCGTCCCGCAGGGGGGAGGGGCGGTAGTCGCCGACGTCGCTCTCTCGGGATGGATCAAATCCACCCGTGACCCCGACGGGCCGGGAGAACCGAGCGACGACGTCCTCATCTATGTCAGGCCGATGGATCGGAGCGGGTTCACGAAGCGGGCGGTCGGGTTCCCCGTCCCGCGTCGCGTGCCCGGGCACGCCTATGTCGTCCTCCACTCGGACCACCCTAGTGGCCGCGGCGCCACAACCGGCGCAGCAGTCTCGCCCAGTCGACGCGCCGGTCGACGTGACCGTCGTTCCCGGCAGCGAACACGCGAGGGGGTGGCCCGGCGGGATCGGGTGTGCCCTCGAGCGATCGCAGCCGTTCGAGGAGTTCGGGGGGCATCTGTATGGGGCCGGAGCCGCGCAGGACGCGACGTGCCTCGCGCTGATCGTCGACTTCCTGGCGACAGAGCTCACACCGGGCAAGGTGGGCATCTGCGCGCGCCTGCCCGGCGGCGGGAAGTTGCCCGTCGACATAGGCCGCGGCAGCTTCTATGGACAGGTGATCGGTGGATAGGAAGCTCTCCCTGGAGCGGGGCGGGCCGGTCGAGCCGACCACTTCCCGAGCTGAGTCGTACGACAATGTGAACTCGGGCCCGGGTCGGGGGCCGCGGTCCCGCCCGCGCCTATAGCGGTGTCCGTCCACGCCCCTGCCCCCTCTCCGGTCGTCACGCCGGTGCGCCGGCGACCCCGTCGAGGTGATCAACGTCCGGCACCCCTGACGAGTTCCCGGCCCGCACGCGCTCAGTCTCCGCGGGGTCGATTCGGTCGACCGGCAGCGTGCGATCAGTCGATGCGCTGGTGGGCGCTGGTCACCCCTGCGGC
Source organism: Dietzia sp. ANT_WB102 (assembly GCF_008369165.1). NCBI lineage: Bacteria > Bacillati > Actinomycetota > Actinomycetes > Mycobacteriales > Dietziaceae > Dietzia > Dietzia sp. ANT_WB102. The sequence goes on along the minus strand of NZ_VOBA01000001.1, from coordinate 2,019,791 downwards.
CTCGAGTTCGGCCCGCAACGCGGCGCGGCCTCGGTGGATCCGGCTCCGGACGGTGCCCATCTTGACGCCCAAGATCCGGCCGACCTCCTCGTAGCTGAGGTCTTCGATGTCGCTGAGAACCACGGCTGCGCGGAACTCCGGCGACAAGTTGGCCAGTGCGGTCTGCAGGACGGGGTCGAACGTCTCCTCCGACAACACCTGCTCGGGGCTTCGTTCACGACCGGGCACGCGTTCGGCGTCGTCGGGCAGCGCCTCGAAGCGGATGCGGCCGCGACGGCGTGCGGAGTCGAGGAAGAGGTTCGTGACGATGCGGTGCATCCAGCCCTCGAAGGTTCCCGGCTTGTAGCGGTCCAACGAGCGGAACACCCTGATGAACGCCTCCTGCGTGATGTCCTCAGCGTCGTGGGCGTTCCCGCATAGTCGATACGCCAGCCGGTACACACGGTCGCCGTGCTGCGCGACGAGTTGCGACCAGGACGGCATGTCTGCGGCGTCGCCGGTGGCATCGAAGCGTGCGGTCCCGAGGTGCTCCTCGGTGGCGACCGGAGCGATCATCGTCCCGTACACGGTTCTTGAATACATACGCTGCCGCCGCCTTCCGGCCCGGACCGGAGCCCGCGCGGTGGTGCGCCGCGCCCTCGTGGCGCAGCGTTACCCCACCCTGCACCATGGGGCTTGCCTCACGATAGACACGAACTGATACATAGCTGAGAGTCTGATACCGATCCGATCACCGCGCGTTGGTCACCGTTCGCACCCCTGACGGCGATACGCTGGCCAGGTGTCCGATTCTTCTGACGTCCCCACCACCGATAGCTCCGGCCTCGACGCGGTGGCTCGCCGTAGCGCCGCCCTCGTCGACGACTCCCTGTACGCGTCCGCACGGGCCGAGGCCGAGGAGCTCGGCGCCGCATCGCCGGGCGCTCTGACCGCGGATGCCATCCGCCTCATCGCCAAGCTGAACGGCACCCGCGCCGCCGTCTGCATCACCCCAGCGCCCGGCGTCCCCGCACTGGCTATCCTCGCCGCGGCGGGGCCTGGCTCCGGAGCGGTGGTCACTTGCATCACCGACGACCCACATCACCTCGACGCGGCGCGGGCGGCGGTCCGTGGGGCGGGTTACCCCTCCTCCTCCGCTCGGTACATCGCCGCCCGACCGCTCGAGGTGGCGGACAAGCTGGCGGACGGGGCCTACGACCTCGTGGTCGCCGATGTACCGGCGCACTCGGTGCCGCGCGTGATTTCGCGATCCCACCAACTCCTTCGTGCAGGCGGCGCACTGGTCCTGATCGGCGAACATGCGCCACTGCCCGAGGACGCGGACCTGCCCGGGAGCGCGCACATCACGGTGCTGCCGGTGGGGACCGGCCTCACCGTCGTCACCCTCTGAGGAGTCTTCCTTCGACAAGTTACCCTCGACGACGTCGCCCGCTGAGTGGTCGCCCTGGGAGGAGTCAGCCCGGCAGCGTGGTGACGGTATTCTTCGCCACGCTCACCACTCCCCCCGCGCTCACCGGGAACCGACTGCGGTCGCGTTCGTGGTCCACGCCGATGAGGTCCCCGTCGCCGATGTGACAGTTCTTGTCGACGATCGCCTTGCGAACCACCGCCCCCCGACCAATGCGTACACCGGGCATGATGACGCTTCCCTCAACGACCGCTCCGTCCTCAACGATCACGTTGTTGGAGAGCACCGAGTTGCGAACGGTGGCGGCGGAAACGATCGTCCCCGAACCGACCATGGACTCCTGCGACATACCGCCGTTGACGAACTTCGCGGGGGGCAGGTTGTCCTGCTGGGTCCGGATGGGCCACAGAGAGTTGTAAAGGTTGAACACCGGGTGCACGGACACCAGGTCCATGTGGGCGTCATAGAACGCGTCGATGGTGCCGACGTCGCGCCAGTATCCAGCGTCGCGCTCGGTCTCCCCTGGCACATGGTTCAGGGCGAAGTCGTAGACGTAGGCTCGCTCCTGCTCCACGAGGGCGGGGATGATGTCGCCGCCCATGTCGTGGGTGGAATCGGGTTTCTCCGCGTCCGCCTTGAGCGCCTCGATGAGCGCCTCGGTGGTGAAGATGTAGTTGCCCATGGACGCGAAGGTCGCGTCCGGATCGTCCGGCGTCCCCGGGGGGTCGGTGGGCTTCTCCACCCAGCCTCGGATCAGGTCGTCCTCCCCTGCGTCGATGCAGCCGAACGCGAACGCCTCACTGCGCGGGACCCGGATTCCTGCGACGGTCACCGCGGCGCCGGTGGAGATGTGGTGGTCCAGCATCTGCCTGGGATCCATCCGGTACACGTGGTCGGCGCCGAACACGACGATGTGGTCCGGCTTCTCGTCGTATACCAGGTTGAGCGACTGCAGTATCGCGTCGGCCGAACCGGTGTACCAGCGTGGTCCGAGACGTTGCTGGGCCGGGACCGGCGCGACGTACTCGCCACCCATCCCGCGCATGTGCCACACCTGAGCGATGTGGCGGTCGAGCGAATGGGACTTGTATTGCGTGAGGACACAGATCCGCATGAACCCCGCATTGACCAGGTTGCTCAACACGAAGTCGATGAGACGATAAGACCCCCCGAACGGCACCGCAGGTTTCGCGCGATCCGCCGTAAGCGGGAAGAGTCGCTTGCCCTCGCCACCGGCGAGGACGATTGCTAGGACGTGCGGCTGATTCCTCACTCCCCCACCGTAACTACTCCGAGCATCCCGGCAGAGCTCATCGCGGGGTTTGCCCCCGACACGCACGAAGTCTCCACCCCGGGGATGGGCTGTGTTCACCGGGCACGCCTCGGGCAACAGCCCGAACGACTACGTTGGCTGGTGTGCGAGTAGCGATGATGACGAGGGAATACCCGCCTGAGGTCTACGGCGGGGCTGGCGTGCACGTGACCGAACTGGTGGCCAACCTGCGGCCCCTGTGCGAGGTGGACGTGCTGTGCATGGGTGAGGACCGCGACACCGCCCGGGCCTTCCGGCCGGATCCCGAACTGGGCGCGGACGCCAACCCCGCGATCCAGACCCTCTCCGCCGGACTGCGCATGAGCATCGCGGCCGAAGCGGCGGACATCGTCCATTCGCACACCTGGTACACGGGTCTGGCCGGGCACCTCGCAGCGCAGCTCTACGGTATCCCTCACGTCGTGTCCGCCCATTCCCTCGAGCCCAGTCGGCCCTGGAAGGCCGAGCAGCTCGGCGGGGGGTACCGGGTCTCGTCGTGGTCGGAGCGCAACGCCTTTGCGCACGCCGACGCCGTGGTGGCGGTGAGCTCGCGGATGAAGGACGAGATCCTGCGCGTCTACCCGGAGATCGATCCGGACCGCATCCACGTGATCCTCAACGGCATCGACACCTCGGTGTGGTCCCCCGTCGAGACCTTCGGCGGCGAGGACTCGGTGCTGCGCAGGAACGGAGTGGACCCGGACCGGCCGATCGTGGCGTTCGTCGGCCGGATCACACGCCAGAAGGGGGTCCCCCACCTGGTCCGTGCCGCCCGGGACTTCCACCCGGATGCCCAGCTGGTGCTGTGCGCAGGCGCCCCGGACACCCCCGAGATCGCGGCCGAGATGGAATCACTCGTGGCGGATCTGCAATCCATTCGCGACGGGGTCTTCTGGCTGCGTGACATGTTGCCGCGAGAAGAGGTCATCGAGATCCTCTCGGCCGCGTCCGTCTTCGTCTGCCCGTCTGTCTACGAACCGCTCGGCATCGTCAATCTCGAGGCCATGGCGTGCGACGCGGCAGTCGTGGCATCCGATGTCGGCGGGATACCGGAGGTGGTCGTCGACGGCGAGACCGGCCTCCTCGTCCACTACGACGAATCCGCGATCGAAGCGTTCGAGGCCGGAATCGCGGCGGCGGTCAACGACCTCGTGGCGGACCCGGCCAAAGCCGCCCGGATGGGTCGGGCGGGCAAGGAGCGGGCCGGGACCCGGTTCTCGTGGCAGGCGATCGCCGAGCAGACCCACCGGATGTACGCCTCACTGCTGTAGCGGTCCCCCAGTCGGCAGGAGCGTGTATGTCCGCACCTCGACCTGCAGCCTGACCGGACGATCCGCGGGCCCGAGCCGCTCCTCGAGACGGGCCCTCTCGAGATGCACTCCGCTCGGCCCCATGAGCGCCAGATCCACGGCAACGGACGCGGGAACCTCGGTGCGCACGTCAACGGTGCGCACTGCATCCGGCCCGAAGAGCCCAGACAAATCGGCGTCCAGACGGTCCCCCTTGCCCGGGGCCGGTTCAAGCAGGCCCCCGGCAGAGCGAAGCGGCTCGAGGTGGCCCGGCCCGGGAACGGCAACGACCAACGTCCCACCCGGGCGCAGTACCCGCGCGAATTCGGCCGGGTTCCTGGGGGCGAACACCACCTGCACCAGGTCAACGCAGGCATCCACGAGCGGGAGCCCGTCCCAGGTGTCCGCCACCAGCGCCGCCACGTCTTCGTGGACCCTGGCGAGCCGACGCGCTGCCGCGGTGGAGATCTCGGTGCCGATCCCGAGGACGTCCGACTTGAGGACGGCCGACCTTGGGGCGTCGGACCCGGGGGCGTCCGGCCCGCTCTCCTCTCTCGCAGCGAGACCGTCGCCCGTCCTCTTCTCGGTATCGCCACCGGCGCGCTTCACCGCCTCGACGACCGCCGCGAGGTAAAAGCCGGTACCGGCGCCGGGCTCGAGCACCACCGGCCGCAGCGGACCCGTGCGGGAATGGTCAGTCGTGCGCGACAGCGCCTCTCGGGCGACACCGGCGAGCGCTGCGGCCAGCGGATCGAACAGCCCCGACCGGAGGACTCGGTCACGAGCCGCCACCTGGTCCGTCCCGTCGCCCGGGAACCGCCGGCCACGGGGGCCAAAAAGACTGAGGTGCCCCTGGCGGGCCCGATCAAACGAGTGCCCGCCGGTGCACTCGACCGTCAGCCCGGAAGACTGCATGCTCTGCCCGCAAACGGGGCAGCGCAACAAGGGGACGACCCGCTCGAGAGCAGCCCGCCCGTGGCTCACTGCTGCGGCCCGCCCGTGGATCCCCGGCGGGGCCGGTCCGCGAGGTTGCGGAGAAACACGAGCAGCGTCCGGGTTGCGAACCCGGTCGCCACCGGCCCCACCTCGTCGATCTCGTCGGGTGAGCGAGCGGGCCCGGCGATGTCGAGATGCGCCCAGGGGCGACCGTCGACGAAGCCCTCGAGGAACAAGGCTGCGGTGATGGCACCGGGCCCCTTGGGAGCCTGGCGGCGGTCGGCGATGTCCGACCGTACCGCCGGGCGCAGGTCTTCGGATAGTGGCAGTCGCCACCAACGCTCCCCCGCCGCGGCGCCCGCTGCGGCGATCCTCTGCGCCAGATCGTCGTCATTCGCCATCACCGCGCCGGTCCGCATCCCCAGCGCAATCTTCATCGCCCCGGTGAGGGTGGCCACGTCCACCACGACCTCTGGGTCGCACTCGGAGATGCCGTGGGCGAGCGCGTCGGCGAGGACCATCCGGCCCTCCGCATCGGTGTTGGTGACCTCTGAGGTCGTGCCACCTACGTGGGTGACGACATCGCCCGGTCGGTAGGCGGAGCCCGACAGCATGTTCTCGGCCGACGGCACCACGACGGTGAGATCAAGATCGGCGTACCCGGGCGAGTCGTCCGCGCAGAACGCCGCGGCCGCCGCCACGACCGCGGCCGACCCCGCCATGTCCGTGCGCATGAGATGCATCCCGTCGGCTGGCTTGACCGAGATACCCCCGGTGTCGAAGGTGATGCCCTTGCCTACCAGCAGCACCCGCGGGCCGGAACCGCGCCGGCGGGCGACCAGCACGCGCGGATCGGCCGCCGATCCCGTGCCCACCGCCAGCACGCCGCCGAAGCCGCCGGAGACGAGCCCCTCGCCCTCGATGACCTCGGTCTGCATCCCCGCCGCGCCTAACGCCTCGGCCATCCGGGACACCAGCCACTCGGGCGTCTTCAGATCCGAGGGCGCCCCGGCGAGATCGCGGGCCACCGCGGTCGCCCGGGCTGCCTCCTCGGCAGTCGCCACCGCACGGGCGACGGCACCCTCGTCGTCGTCAACGCCTCCCGTACCGGGCGCCACCTGAACGACCAGATCCGGTACGACCGAGGCGGGGTCGGCGGCGAAAACGTCCTGCCCGCGCGCACCGACGAGGTACCCCAGGACCAACTCGCCCACCCTGTCGAGCGGCACCGCACCGGGAACGGCGAGGGTCACCGGCCCCTCGACCCGCGAGTCGCGCAGGTGCCGGGCCACCGCGGCGCCGGCCCGCCGGTAGCCCAGACCGTGATCCACTGCGCCCGCCCAGCCCGCACGAGGCGCGGAGGCATCCAGTTCGACCTCCACCACCGGCCTCCCGTCGCGCACGGACACCCGCGCCTCGACGGCGAGCCCGCGTGGCGTGCGCCCGGGCTCGGGGGGCCGCGTCACGACCGGCATGGCCCCATCAGGTGCCAGACCGGTGACGACACGGACCGCTGGCAGTGGACGACTGGGAACGACGGACATCGGGGAGGCCTTCCAAGAAATGAGGCGGCGCATCCGCCACGAGGGTCGGATGCGCCAGCATCAGTGAGATAATCGATCAGGAGATGGCCTGCGACAGCTCCTCGCTGAGCGACTTCGCCTCGTCGGGGGTCAGCTCGACGACGAGGCGTCCGCCACCCTCCAGCGGGACGCGCATGACGATCCCACGGCCTTCCTTGGCCGCTTCCATCGGTCCGTCACCGGTCCTGGGCTTCATAGCCGCCATCGAGTCGTTTCCCTTCGTCCTTGTCCGCGGTCCGGCGCACTCATAGGGCGCCGGATCCACGATCGGTACTGCTGAGTGGATGATTACGATTCTAGCGTGTTCGGCCGTGTCCGGATGCCGTAGCGGAACGACCGTCCATCACGGCCCCTGCCTCATTTGCCGCATTCCCCTCTCCCGCGGGGAGATCCCCACCCACGAGAGCACGCAACCGGTCGATCTCGACCGCAGCCTGCTCCAGTGCCCAGTCGACCTCCGCCATGGTGTAGCCGCGGGCGGACATCCCGAAGCGCACTGAACGGAAATCCTCCCCGGTCAGCGGCCCCGCGGGGAGATGCGTGACCGTATGGCCCCGCGACACGGGTGGCAGCACCTCAGAACGGCCGAACACCACGAGCGACAACGCGAACAGTCCCGCAGCCACGAGCAGGGTGACGACCACGTAGACGACGATGGTGAGCATGCCCGGGCTCCCCTCCTGTAGTGATGACCGCCGAGATCAGTGTGGCACACGGGCCGCGCGCGGCGGCGTGGCGAGTCAAGCCAGCCCGCGGACGGTTCGGGCAGGTCGGCGGGTCCCCACGATCGAGGCCACCATCTCGAGGACGCGCATCGTCCCCGGAACATCGTGAGTGCGGAATACCCGCGCACCAAGGTAGGCAGCGACCGCGGTGGCCGCGAACGTGCCCTCCGCCCGGTCGTCGACACCTGCGTCCAAGGTCTCGCCGATGAAGTCCTTGTTGCTCAGAGCCATGAGGACGGGGTGCCCGATAGCCACGATCTCGTCCATCCGCCGGAGTAACTCGAGGCCGTGAAAGGTGTTCTTCCCAAAGTCGTGGGTGGGGTCGATGAGGACGCCGTCCGCCGGGACTCCCGCCGCGAGGGCACTTTCGGCGGCGGCCGTGAGTTCGGTGACGACATCACGGACGACGTCGTCATACCCCACGCGGAACGGCCTTGTCCGCGGCACTGCGCCCCCCGTGTGGGAGCAGACGAACCCGGCGCCCGCCTCGGCGGCCGCGGCGAGGACCCCGGGATCGTAACCCGCCCACGTGTCGTTGACCATGTCCGCCCCGGCCGCCAACGCGCGCCTGGCGACCTCACCTCGCCAGGTGTCGATCGAGATCACGACATCCGGGTGGCGGTCGCGCACCGCCTCCACGAACGGCACGACCCTGCGGGTCTCCTCGTCGGCGTCCACCGGGTCGCCGGGACCGGCCTTGACGCCGCCGATGTCGAGGACGTCCGCCCCTGCCGCCACCACTTCCTCTACCCGGGTCATCGCAGCGGTGTCGGTGTACGTCGCCCCACGGTCGTAGAAGGAGTCCGGTGTGCGGTTGACGATCGCCATCACGAGAGGCCGGTCCACTGGCACCGGGCGGCCACACAGCGTGGGCGCCGGGCCGGCGCCGCCTCCGGTGGTGTTCACCGGCGGCCGCCACAGGCGTCCAGCGCGGCATCGAGGTCGTCGCGCACCACCAGACTCTCCAGGGCCTCGTGCTTGACCAGCCCGCGCTCTGCAAGCTCCCCGACCCAGTCGAGCAGAGGGCGGTAGAACCCGATGGGGTCGTAAAGGACCACCGGTTTGTGATGGAAACCCAAGGAGGCCGAGGTCCACATTTCGAACATCTCCTCCAAGGTGCCGATACCGCCGGGCAACGTGAGGAAGGCGTCGGAGCGCTCCTCCATCTCGCGCTTGCGTTCACGCATGGAGGTGACGACGACGAGCTCATCGGCCGCCGTGTCGGCGACCTCCCGGACTCGCAGACCTTCGGGGATGACTCCGACGGTGCGTGCACCGCCCGTGCGGACCGCCTCGGCGAGCGCGCCCATCATCGAGATGTTCCCACCTCCGGACACGAGCGACCATCCGCGTCGGGCGATGGCTCCTCCCACGTCGGTGGCGATGGCCAGGAGCTCCGGATCGGTGGTGGAAGAGGCGCAGTAGACACACACGCGACGGCCAGGGACCGGGGCCATCAGCGTTCGACCCCGCGGTGCTCCTCGCCGTACAGGTCCTCACGATCCTCCGCCGTCTGCGCCGCCCGGTGGTGGGCTTCGCAGATGTACTCCACGGCCTCCGATACGGAGTCGGTCACGAGGAACAAGTCGAGATCGGATGCCGAGATCATCCCCTGCTCGGCGAGCGTTCCGCGGATCCAGTCGGCAAGCGGGGCCCAGAAGTCCACTCCCAGCAGCACGATCGGGAATCGGGTGATCTTGTCCGTCTGTACCAGAGTGATCGCCTCGAAGAACTCGTCGAGGGTGCCGAACCCGCCTGGCGTGCACACGAATGCCTGGGTGTACTTGACGAACATCGTCTTGCGGATGAAGAAGTAGCGGAAGTGCAGACCCAAGTCCACCCACCGGTTGAGGCCCTGTTCCTCGGGCAGTTCGATGCCCAGGCCGACTGACCGTCCATTGGCTTCCCACGCACCCTTGTTGGCCGCCTCCATCTGGCCGGGCCCGCCACCGGTGACCACCGCATAGCCGGCCTCCGTCAGCGCTCGGCCGAGCTCTACCGCCTGCTCGTACGCGGGATCCCCGGGACGGGTGCGGGCTGAACCGAACACACTGACCGCGTCCGGCATCTCCGCCAACGCGCCAAAGCCGTTGACGAATTCGCTTTGTATGCGAAGGACCCGCCACGGGTCGGTGTGCAGCCAATCAGTGTCCTGGTTCTTGTCCAGTAGGCGCTGATCGGTGGTGGTGCGCTCGCCACCTTTCTCACGACGCACGAGGACTGGGCCTCGCATGTGGACGGGGTCGTTGGGGGCCATGGGCCGGGGTACTCCTTTTGTGGTGTGAGAGTGAGGCTGTGGTAACCGGATCGTGGATGAAATCGATCCCGGGCGGCCTCAGCCCTATCCGGTGAGGTACGAACGAAGCACTCGGGCGACCTCCGTGATCTGACCGGCGGGACAGTGCTCATCGCGCTTGTGGGCCATACCGGGGTCGCCAGGTCCGAGGTTGACCGCAGGGATCCCCAAGGCGGCGAAACGGGACACATCGGTCCACCCGTATTTCGCACGGACCCGCCCGCCGGCCGCGCGGACCAGCTCCAGCGCAGCGGGTGCCGCGAGGCCGGGCAGTGCCCCCGGTGAGAGGTCTGTGAGCTCCCAGTACAGGCCAGGCTCGGCGGGTGGCTCTTCGCCGGTTCCCACTCGCGGGACCCCGCTCAGGCCCAGTGCGTCGAGGGCGCGCCCGAGTGCCGCCTCGGTGTCCCGGTCCGGGGCTGAACGGAAGTTCACATCGAGCCACGCCTCGTCCGGGACCGTGTTTCCGGCGACACCTGCAGACATCCGTACCGCCTGCAGGCCCTCACGGTAGACGCACCCGTCGATGTCCACCGACCGGGCCTCGTAGGCGCCGAGTGCGGCGAGCACCGGAGCCAGCCGGTGGACGGCGTTGTCGCCCAGCCAACTCCGCGCGGAGTGGGCTCGCACTCCCCGGGCGTGGACCCGGATCCGGAGGGTCCCCTGGCAACCGGCTTCAATGAGCCCGCCGGTCGGCTCCCCGAGGATCGCCACGTCGCCCGCCAGCCAGTCGCGGTGAGTGCGCTCGAGGACACCGAGACCGTTGGCCGTGGCCTCGATCTCCTCGCAGTCGTAGAAGACCAACGTGAGGTCGTGGGCCAGGTCCTCGGAGTCCGCCAGGGCCGCGAACAGGTGCAGGAACACTGCGTCCCCGGACTTCATGTCCACGGTCCCGCATCCGTGGAGGACCATGTCCGCCCCCTCGCCGGTGACCCGGCACGGGACATTGTCGGCCAGCGGGACCGTGTCGAGATGTCCGGCGAGCACGACCCTGGTCGGCAATCCGCGTGTGGTCCGCGCGAGCACCCGGTTGCCGTCCCGCACGACCTCGGCCCGGCCCGCGGCGGGCCCGATGAACCCCGCGACGGTCGTGGCGAGCGCCTCGTGCACCGCGGAGGCGATAGCGTCCTCCTCCCGGGAGGGACTGGGGATGTCGACCAGGGCGCGGGTGAGGTCGACCGGGTCTGCGGTCAGATCGAGGGCAGCGGTCACGGTATACACCTTAGTTGCCCGTGGCCCGTGCACGTCGGGGGCGACCGCTAACATCGGGGCCATGAGTGCACATGGAGCCGTGGCCACCGGGATCGCCACACTGACGTCTGACCACACCGTTCTCGACGTGTGGTACCCCGAGCCGGAGCTGGGCGCCGCATCCGCCAGCGGTCACCGGGTCCTGTCCGGCGACGAGGTGCCAGCCGAGCTGGCGCCGCTGGCCGGTCCGGACACCGATCGAGGGGTCGACAAGGTGGCTGTCCGGGTGGAGATCGAGGACCTGACCGAACCGCCGGCTGACGCCTACGACGCCTACCTCCGACTCCACCTGATCAGCCATCGCCTCATCAAGCCGCACTTCGCGAACATGGATGGCCTGTTCGGAAAGTTGAGCAATGTCGTGTGGACGAACTTCGGGCCGTGCGCGGTCCAGGGTTTCGAACTTGTGCGTGCGAAACTGCGCGCCCGCGGCCCGGTCACCGTGTACGGCGTGGACAAGTTCCCCCGAATGGTGGACTACGTCGTCCCGTCGGGCGTGCGCATCGCCGACGCCGATCGCGTCCGCCTGGGCGCACACCTCGCCGAGGGCACCACGGTCATGCACGAGGGGTTCGTCAACTTCAACGCGGGCACCTTGGGCGCGTCGATGGTCGAGGGCCGCATCTCCGCGGGCGTCGTCGTCGGCGCCGATTCCGATGTCGGTGGCGGCGCCTCGATCATGGGCACACTCTCCGGCGGCGGTAAGGAAACCATCTCGATCGGCGAGCGCTGCCTGCTTGGCGCAAACTCGGGCGTGGGGATCTCCCTCGGCGACGACTGCGTGGTCGAGGCCGGGCTGTACGTCACCGCCGGCACCAAGGTGGACGTCCGGGCGGGTGCCTGGGCGGAGCGGGAGCCCGTGAAGGCCGGCCAGCTCTCGGGCATGGACAACCTGCTGTTCCGGCGCAACTCCCTGTCCGGTGCCGTCGAAGCGGTGCCGTGGAAGCGAGAAGGCGTCGAGCTCAACGCGGACCTGCACGCCAACGACTGACGACGCCAACGCGACGCGCGCCCTGGTCATAGGCGTGTGCCGCCCCGTTCCCCGGGGCGGCACACGCCGTCCTGGCTGGCTCGCGAACGAGTCGAGTCACTCCGTGCAGCGAGCCCCCAGGATCTCAACCCCTCGAGCAGGACTCGGTGACTCCATGCCTCGAAATGACGGGCAGGCCCGCTAGACGGGGGCTTCCGGGTCCGGGTCCGGGGTCGTCGTCGCCCCGGCTGCGGCTCAGCCCAGCCGCCGCACAGCTTCGTCCACCGTGGCGTCGGTCGCGGTGAGCGCGATGCGAACGTGTCGCGCCCCGGCAGGCCCGTAGAACTCGCCGGGCGCCACCAGCACGCCGCGCGCCGCGAACCAATCGACGGTGTCCCGGCAGGGTTCGTCCCGGGTGGCCCACAGATATAGCCCGGCCTCGGAGTAGTCGATCCGGAAGCCTGCAGCCTCGACAGCGGGCAGCAGACGCTCCCGCCGGGCCCGGTAGCGCTCCCGCTGCTCGGCCTCGTGTGCATCGTCGCCCAGCGCAGCCGTCATGGCCGATTGGACGGGCAGCGGCATCATCATCCCGGAGTGCTTACGCACAGCGAGCAAATCGGCGACCAAGCCCGGGTCGCCGGCGACGAACCCGGCGCGGTAGGACGCGAGGTTGGAGGTCTTGGACAGAGAGTGCAGTGCCAGGAGTCCAGTGTGATCGCCGTCGGACACTCGGGGGTCGAGGATCGAGGGCGCCTCGCCCTCCCAGACCAGGCCGAGGTAGCACTCGTCGGATGCCACGATCACGCCGCGATCGCGGGCCCAACCGACGACCTTGCGCAGGTGGTCCACGCCGAGAACCTTGCCGCTCGGGTTCGACGGCGAGTTGAGGTAGAGCAGGGCCGGCGAGGAGGGGCCGAGTTGCGTGAGCGAGTCGGCACGGACCACGGTCGCTCCCGCCAGCAGCGCGCCGACCTCGTAGGTCGGGTAGGCGACCTCCGGCACGACGACGGTGTGGCCCGGCCCGAATCCGAGCTGGGCGGGCAGCCCCGCGATGAGCTCCTTGGTCCCTATCGCCGGCAGGACGGCGTCGGGTGTCAGACCGGTGATCCCGTACCGGCGCTCAAGCGCGTCGACCACGGCCCGCCGTAGGGCTGGCGTACCGACTGTCGTGGGATATCCGGGTTCGGCGGAAACGGCGGCGAGCGCTTCGCGGATGACGGGGGCGACGGGGTCGACGGGCGTTCCGACGGTGAGGTCGACGAGACCATCCGAGTGCGCCGTGGCGCGGGCGCGCGCATCGACGAGGGTGTCCCAGGGGAACACCGGGAGCGCGCGCCCGGGCGGTCGACGCTCCGGGCGCGACACCACCGGGATCACTCCTGGTTCATGGGCGGGAGCGCCTTGACCATCGGCACGTCGTAGTCGACCTTGCCGACCTTCGCCGCTCCGCCCGGCGATCCCAGCTCGACGAAGAAGTCGGCGTTCGCGGCGTTGTACTCGGTCCACTCATCCGGGACGTCGTCCTCGTAGAAGATGGCCTCCACGGGACAGACAGGCTCACACGCTCCACAGTCGACACACTCGTCAGGGTGGATGTACAGCATCCGCCCACCCTCGTAGATGCAGTCGACAGGACATTCCTCGACGCAGGACTTGTCCATCACGTCGACGCACGGCTCGGCGATCGTGTAGGTCACGTCAGCCACCTTCCTCGTAGCGGTATGGATTGCATCGTATGTCACAGGGCACGCGGATACGGACGCCGCCCCACGAGGGGATCCGACTATGTGACGACAGTCACTCCGATGGGTCGGGGCGCGGATCCGTAGACGGTGTTGCGTCGACGGACGGGCCGCCCGATCCCGGTGGCGATCTCCTCGATCTCCTCCGGCGTTTTCGCGGAGCCGTTCTCCGCGCCGGCCATCCGCGAGATGGTCTCCTCCATCAGGGTTCCGCCCAGATCATCGGCACCGGAACTCAGCATCGTCCGTGTCCCTGCAACCCCGAGTTTGACCCAGCTGGTCTGCACGTGGTCAATCGAGCCATGGAGCATGATCCGGGCCAGAGCGTGGACGGCGACGTTCTCCTCACGGGTCGGTCCGGGACGGGATGCACCGGCAAGGTACAGGGGCGCGCTGCGGTGCACGAACGGCAGCGGGACGAACTCGGTGAACCCGCCGGTCCGATCCTGGATCCCGCGAAGGGTCCGCAGGTGCGCCACCCAGTGCTGCGGGGTGTCGACATGGCCGTACATCATCGTAGAACTTGACCGTAGGCCCACCTCGTGGGCGGTGGTGACGATGTCGATCCACTCGGCGGCCGGCAGTTTTCCCTTGGTCAAGACCCAGCGGACCTCGTCGTCGAGGATCTCCGCGGCGGTGCCGGGAATGGTGTCCAGTCCCGCCGCGCGGAGCTCCGTGAGCCATTCCCGGACGCCGACACCGGACCGCGACGCGCCATTGGAGATCTCCATCGGGCTGAACGCGTGCACGTGCATGGACGGGACCCGCTCCTTGACCGCGCGGACGAGGTCGGCGTACCCGGACACCGGGAGGTCCGGATCGATGCCTCCCTGCATGCACACCTCGGATGCACCGGACACGTACGCCTCGTAGGCACGGTCGGCGACCTCCGCGGCGGAGAGCGAAAACGCGTCCGCATCGCCCTTGCGCTGGGCGAATGCACAGAATCGACAGCCGGTGTAACAGATGTTCGAGAAGTTGATGTTGCGGTTGACCACGTAGGTCACCGTCTCCCCCACCACGTCGGCGCGGAGCCGGTCGGCAAGCCCCGCCACGGCCGCCAGCCCGTCTCCGGTGGCGGTGGCCAGCGCGAGGTACTGCTCATCGGTGAGCGCGGCTGGATCGGATTCCGCGGCCCGCAGCGCAGCCACCACGTCGGAGTCCGCACGTTCCGGCGTCAGAGCGGCCGCCCCTAATTCCGCCGCGCGGGCCCGGATGACGTCCCAGTTGCCGAAGGCCTCGCCGATGTCCGACCGGGTGTCGGTGTTGCGGCCCACAGAGTCGATCGCGGTGTGCAGATCGGTCCGTCCGCTCGAGTCCCAGTCGTCGTCGGGTTCCTGCCAGGGTCGTCCCTGTGGCTGCAGCACTTCGTCGTCGTCCCCCACCGCAGCGAGCCCGGTCGACGGGTCCGCCAATGCGCGGACGTGGCCCGCCACCCTGGGGTCGATCCATGCGTCGCCCGCACCGACGTAGCGGGGGTGCGCGGTGAGGCGTTCGGTGAGCGTCCACCCGCGCGCGGCAAGGTCGGCGCGGAGTTCGTCCAGGTGCGGCCACGGCCGCTCGGGGTTGACGTGGTCCGGGGTGAGCGGCGAGATCCCCCCCAGGTCGTCCACCCCGGCATCGATGAGTGCCACAACGTCGCGGCGGTCGACCAGGTTGGGCGGGGCCTGCACGGCCACGCGCGAGTCGAGCACCAGGCGCGCGACGGCGATCGCGGCGAGGAACTCGTCGGTGTCCGCGTCGTCCGCCGCACGCATGGCAGTGTCGGGCTTGGCGCGAAAGTTCTGGACGATCACCTCCTGCAGGTGTCCGAACTCGCGGGCGAGTCCGGCCAGCGCGAGCAGACTCTGCGCACGCTCGGTGCGGCTCTCCCCGATCCCGACCAGAATCCCGGTGGTGAACGGCACGGCGAGGCGCCCGGCGTCGGTGAGGGTGCGCAACCGCACGGCCGGGTCCTTGTCCGGGCTGCCGTAGTGGCACTCGCCCGGGGTGGTGAACAGCCGCGTGGCGGTGGTCTCGAGCATCATCCCCATCGACGGGGCGACCGGCTTGAGCGTGGACAGTTCGGCCCAGCTCATCACCCCGGGGTTGAGGTGCGGAAGTAGCCCGGTCTCCTCCAGCACGCGGATGGCCATGGCGCGCACGTAGTCCAGCGTCGATGAGTAGCCGCGGGACTCGAGCCATTCCTGCGCTTCGGGCCAACGGTCCTCGGGCCGGTCGCCTAGCGTGAACAGCGCCTCCTTACACCCGGCCTCCGCGCCACGCCGGCACAGCTCGATGACCTCGTCGGGGTCGAGGAACATTCCCTCGCCCGCGGCGCGGAGCTTGCCCGGCACGGTGACAAACGTGCAGTAGTGGCAGCGGTCCCGGCACAGTCGCGTCAGCGGGACGAAGACCTTGCGCGAGTAGGTCACCACCCCTGGGCGGCCCTCGTCAGTCAGGCGGGCGTCCCGGCGAGCGGCGGAGAGGGAGGTCAGGCGCACCAGGTCACCACCCCGGGCTGCGAGCAGTACCGCCGCCTCGGTGACGTCCAGGGTGAGACCGTCGGAGGCCCGGCGCAGGGCGCGCCGCATGGCCGACGCCGTGGGCTCGGGATCGGCGGGGGTCGGTGCATGATCCATGCCCGTGATGATGCCCCACCTCGCACGCGCGGCGAGAGCGGCGGTGCTCCATGGGTGGTCAGGGCCTTACTGTGTGCTGCCTCCCACTAGAGTGACCGGCATGCCCGATCACGCAGTACCCCTCCGCACGAACGGGGATCCCCTGGTATCCAGCCCGGCCCCCGGCGAGGGGGGCGCCCACGCGCTCCGCGAGCAGCGTCCTACCGTGCTCGACCACGACGCAGGCGGCGACGTGCCGGACACCGGTGATGCGCTGCTCACGTCGAACCGGGTCCTGGTGACGGCGCCGCGGCACCGGATCGAGAAGCGCACCCCATTCTTGTTCGTGATCGAGGGAATCTGGTCTTGGGCGATCCTCGCGGGTCTGCAGATTGCCTGGTTCTTCTGGGGCGAGAACGTCATGGGGTTCTGGAACTGGGTCGCGCTGGCCGTGACCATCCCCTTCGCGTTCATGGGGATCGTGGTGGCACCGTGGTGGCGCTACATCGTGGCCCGGTGGGACGTCTCGGACTCCGCCGTGTGCTCGCGCAAGGGGTGGTGGACCACACAGTTCCGGATCGCGCCGCTGGCCCGTCTGCAGACCGTGTACACCACGCGCACCCTGTTCGAGCGGTGGCTCGGATTGGCGACGGTACACGCGTCCACCGCGTCAGCGCAGGGGAC
Source organism: Dietzia sp. ANT_WB102 (assembly GCF_008369165.1). Lineage (NCBI taxonomy): Bacteria > Bacillati > Actinomycetota > Actinomycetes > Mycobacteriales > Dietziaceae > Dietzia > Dietzia sp. ANT_WB102. The sequence goes on along the minus strand of NZ_VOBA01000001.1, from coordinate 2,002,998 downwards.
GGTGGAGATCCGGGGATTGAACCTGGCGGATGCCGAAGCGCTGGCCCAGCACCTCATCGCGATCGCAAACCTGGATCCGGAGGATGGCACGTGACCGGGCCGGAGACCGCGCCCGGAGCGGCGCGGGCACCCGAGCACGACGACGAGGGTGGCGCCTCCGTCGACACCACACTGGCCCCGGGGGCTGAACCGGCGGAGGAGGTCCTGTCGGCCGACGAGCCCGAAGTCGCCGAAAGAGTCGACCCGGAGGCACCCTGGGATCGCCTTTCCTGGCGGATGCTGCTCGTGCACCCACTGGGGATGCTGACCCGGTTGCTCCCGCTGTTCGTCATTTCCTTATGGCTGGGGTCGAATCGCAGCAACTACTGGTTCGAGATCATCGTGGTATCGCTCGTGGTCGTCGGTAGTGTGCTGCGGTGGCTGTCGACCAGCTATCAGATCGGCCGCACGCACATCATCTTGAAGAAGGGCTTCTTCAGTCGCCAGGTGGTCACGGTCGCCCGCCAGCGGATCCGGAGCGTGGATTTCGAATCCGACCTGTTCCACCGGGTCCTCAAGGTCTCGATCGTCGAGGTGGGCACCGGGCGGGCCGACTCGGGCAAGTCGGACGCCGAGCGGTTCCGCCTTGACGCCATCGACACCACACTGGTGGAGTCGCTCCGCGATGAGTTGCTCAAGCACCGGCGTGCGCTGGACCCGTCACTCGACGTGGAAGACGAGGACCAGTGGGGGTCGAAGTACGGCGAGGACATTGCCCGGTGGAAGGTCACCTGGTCGCGATTCGCGCCGTTCTCGTTCATCGGCTTCGGCGTGCTGTTTTCCCTCTGGCTCATCACGTGGCAGATGGGCGACATGCACGACCGGATCATGGATTTAGCCGTGGTCGAGGGGACGATCGCCTGGCTGGATTCCTTGGGCCAGCCGTGGGCGTTGGTGGGCAAGGGCATTGCGATCTGGCTGGTCGCCGGGGTGTTGGCGGTCATCACCTACGCCATCCGGTACGGCAAATACGCGCTGACCGAGCGTGGGCAGTTGCTGTACGTGCAGAACGGCATCCTCAGACGGAAGCACCAGGCCCTTGACAAGGCCCGGCTTCGCGGCGTGGAAATGCGGCTGCCGGTCTATCTGCGGATGGTCGGTGGAGGCCGGTTGGAGCCCATCATGACGGGCACCAAGAAGGGTTCCACCGCGTCAACCCTGCTGCCGCAGGCGCCGATCAAGGACATGCGGCGGGTGGCCATTCGTATCCTCGGCGACGCGACGCCGGTGACGGTCCCACTACGGCGGCATCCGTGGAAGGCGGCCCGCCGGAGGATCACCCGCGGACTCCTCCCCTTCTGGATCGTCGCCGGGATACTCGTCCTCGTCCGGATCGATACCGGTCCGTCGGCGGACATCTGGGTGGTCTGGGGGATCCCCGCCGCGTTGCTGCTTTTTCTGCTGCTGTCGGCGGACCGCATCCGCATGCTCGGGCACGCCCTGTTGCCGGACACACTGGTGACCTCGAGCGGGTCGTGGACCGCCAAGCGGTCGGTGCTCGAGGCCGACGGGATCATCGGCTGGACCGTCACACAGTCGGTGTTCCAACGGTCGGCGGGCGTGGCGACGGTATCCGCGGCCACCCCGGCTGGCACCGGCGTCTATTCGGTGATCGATATCGACGCCGGCGAGGCGTGGTCGCTGGCCGAGGCGCTGACGCCCGGGATCACCGACGTGTGGAACCACCAGGGCGACGACCCTGGTCGGGTGTCACCGTCGATGGGCGTCCCGCGAAGCTGACGGGCGGAGGGTCGCCGCCCACAGCGGGACCAGGCCGCCGAGGGCGAGCAGAGCGAGGCCGCGCAGGCCGATCGGCACGGGCATGTCGCCTCCGGGGCCGAGGTTGATCGCGATCAGCGTGAGGATCCACACGAGGGCGGGAAACGCCGCGACGAACCCCCTACTCGACCACATCGAGGCGACCCGCACCAGGAACAGCGACCACGCCCCGGCGGCGAGGATGCTGACTGGAAAGGGCACGGGACCGACGTACATGGTCAGCCACGCGGCGGCGAGGATGCAGCCGGCCACGGCGCCGATCGCGAGGAGCACCAGGGCGAGCGCTAGCTCGACAACGCTTGCCGATCGTCCCCCTGGGTATTCGGCGGTCACATCCGCTCCCCGCCGACCCCGTCGAACAGATGCGCGGAACCGGGCGGGCACTTGACGTACGGGCCGTCATCGGCGGCGCGGTCGTGGGCGATGTACCACTCCACCTGGGGAACGCATTGCAGGACACCGTTTGTCAGGGCGAGGAACCAGGGTTCCCCCTCGGGCCCGGGCACCAACTCCAGCTGAGTGGCGTGACCGGTGAGTGCTTCCAGCTTGGCGGCGTAATTGGCGTCGTCCAGCGGAACGCGGTGCGTGAGTCGGGAGTCCGGAATCGACGGGAGCTCGTCGTCCTTGGGGTGGCGCAGGTGTTCGGGTGGTGCAGGGTGGATCCGGCCGATATCCGAGCGGGCAGTGACAGTCCACGCGACGCGGTCGGGCCGATGGGTGGACTTCTCGATCGCGGCGTGCACCACCTCGTGGGCGCGGATGTGATCCGGGTGGCCGTAGCCGCCCCGCGGATCGTAGGTCACCACGAGATGGGGGCGGAAGTCGTCGAGGACGGACACCAGTTCGTCCACCGCCTCTGTGCCGGACCTCACGAACGCCCGTGGGTGATCGGCCGAAGGGGTGCCGGCCATGCCGGAGTCCCGCCACCGGCCGGCTCCGCCGAGGAACCGGGTGTAGTTCACCCCGAGGGCGCGCAGGGCAGCGGACAGTTCACCGATCCGGTATCCACCAAGTTGGTCGGCGCGGCCGGCGGCGAGCCCGGCCAGTTCCTCGCCGAGCACCTCGCCCTCCTCGCCGAGGGTGCAGGTGATGACGCGCACGTCGGCACCGGCGGCCACCAGCGCAGCGATCGTGCCGCCGGTAGTGATCGCCTCGTCGTCGGGGTGGGCGTGCACGAACAGCGCGCGCACGCCCTCCGCCGACGGGGTCGCGATGGTCGGTGTCATCCGGTCCTCCTCCAGGTGGGTGCGGTGTCGAACGCGTCGGAGACCCGACCCGGGTCCTGCTCTCCACGGCCGGGACTAGCGGGGGCTACCCCTCCCACGTCGACCCCGTCAGCGGACAGTAGGAACGACGGGCGCACCAGCGGCACGCGGAGGGCCAGCTCGGCTACCCGGTCGCCCGCGGCGGCCAGGTCGGTACTACGCGCCAACCCCGCCCCGCCGGTCGGATCGCTCCCCTCGGCCGGGTCAGGCGGGGTGACCCGACCGAGCCTTTCCGCCTGCTTTTCCACGCCGAGCGCTCGGTCGAGCTCCGGGTCGCAGACCCCGGTGACGTCACCGCCTCGTGCGGGTGCGTCTCGACCTAACGTGCGGGGCGGCGTGGTGGGCGTGGAGGGGACGGTGGCCGTGACATCGGTAAGTGGCTCGCTCGATTCCCCGGTGTCCGGCTCGGGAGGGATCAGGCTCGTCACCGTGGTCGGTGGGCGCACCGGGGATCCTGTCGTCGACGTGGTGACGTCCGCCGGGGCCCCGCAGGCGAAGCGGGACACTGCGGCGGACCCCGGTTGCCCGTCGGTCCGTTGCCAACCCACCACCCCGTCGATGAGGCCGTGTGGTAACGCATCGGCGTACAGGGCGACCGGGTCGAGTTCCCACACCCTGGCGCCGATTCCTGCGCTGCGCAGTTGATCGGCGACGGTGTACGCGGCGGTGACCGCCCGGTCGTCCGCGGCCTCGACTCCCATCGTCACGGAGAGCGCAGTCCCTTGGCGGAGCCACCGGGAGCCGGTGCGCGTGAACCCCGCATCGGTCAGCGCACGCTCGACGAGATCGGCGTCATTGGTGACGGTGACGGCCGCCCGCGCAGGGAACGGGAATGACGAGACCCTGGGCTCGGACTCCCCCGTCACGATCCGGCCGACCACCTCCGGGTCGATCGCCGCGGCGACAGCGCGCCGGACCGCGGGGTCGGACACCGCTGGAGCGATCGTATTGAGTCCCAGTTCCAGTTGCGCCGCGCTCACCAGCGGGGCGGCGGTGACACCCGGGATCGTGGCGGAGACGTCCTCTGCCACGGGGGTCGCCGAGACCAGCGCCATTGCTCCGGGGCCGCCCCTCAGTGCGGCCCCGAGTTGGGCGGCTCCCGTGGCGCGGCGCACGACGATCTGGTCGACCTCGGGGGCGCGGGCCCAGTACCTGTCGTTTCGGACGAACTCGATTTCACCGCGGCCGATGTCGGCGGCGCGGATCATGAACGGTCCGGCGCTCGTCGCGGGCAGGCGTTGCATGGCGCCCTGGAAACCGTCGGGCGCGCCTTTGAGGATGTGTCCGGGCAGCAGGTGTGTGAACAGGCTTCGCCAGTAATCCGGTACCGAGTCGAATACCACGTCGACGACCTTGCCCCCGGCTCCGGAGCGGACCTCGACGATCCTCTCGTAGCCAGCCGGGTCGACCACACCGGGCTGACTGATCATCTGCCGCCAGAGGTACTCGAAGTCTTCGGCCGCAACGGGGACGCCATCGGACCACTGGGCCTGCTGGTCGATCCTGTACCGGATGGTCGAGGGCGCACCCGGCACCCGCTCCGCCGATTCGAGCAGGTCCCGGTTGAGTACCGGCCCACCGTCCACGCCCGGGACGAACGCACTGGGAAGCAGAAGCGAGGCGACGAGGTCGGTGTCCACGCCCTGGTCGGCTAGGAGATGCGGGTTGAACCCGGCCTCGACCCGGTCCAGCGCCAACAGGATTCCGCCGGACGTGAGACTGACCGACGCCCCATCTGTGCGGTCCTGACCCACCACCGCTGGCGGCGGCGGGTCAGCGACACATCCGGAAACGACGACAAGGGCGAGCGCGGTGCACACCGCGACGGCACCCCGTCGGCGCACCGACGCCCCCCTCGTCGCCATCGACTACCGATCTAGCCGACCGTCTGCTGGTCGCGCGTCTTGGACCGGCTGCGTGCCTTGGCTCGCTCAGTTGCTGTGAGCAGAACCTTGCGCACACGGATCACGTCCGGCGCCACCTCGACGCATTCGTCGACAGCACAGAACTCCATGGCCTCCTCAAGCGTGAGGTTCTTGTGCTTAGACAGCGTCTCGGTCGCATCGGAGGAGGCTGCACGCATGTTGGTGAGCTTCTTCTCCTTGGTGATGTTGACGTCCATGTCTTCGGCGCGCGGGTTCTCGCCCACGACGACTCCCTCGTACACCTCAGAGCCGGGCTCGATGAAGAAGTCACCACGGTCGGCGAGTCCGAGCAGCGCGAATGTGGTGGCCTTGCCCGCGCGATCGGCGACGAGCGACCCGGTGTGCCGGGCCCGGATCTCCCCGGCCCAAGGCTCGTAACCCGCGGACTCGGAGTTGGCGATGCCGGAGCCTCGCGTTTCGGTCATGAAGGTGGTTCGGAAGCCGATGAGTCCGCGCGCGGGGACCGTGAACTCCATGCGCACCCAGCCGGAGCCGTGGTTGCTCATCTGGTCCATGCGACCCTTGCGTGCCGCCATGAGCTGGGTGACCGCGCCGAGGTGCTCCTCGGGGACGTCGATGGTCATGTGCTCGAACGGCTCGTGGAGCTTGCCGTCGATGGTCCTGGTGACTACCTGCGGCTTGCCGACGGTGAGCTCGAAGCCTTCGCGTCGCATGGTTTCGACCAGCACGGACAGCGCCATCTCTCCGCGGCCCTGGACCTCCCAGTCGTCGGGCCTCTCGGTGTCGAGGACCTTGAGCGAGACGTTGCCGACGAGCTCCTGATCGAGGCGGGCCTTGACCATGCGGGCTGTGAGCTTGGAACCGCCGTTCCGGCCGGCCAGGGGCGAGGTGTTGACGCCGATGGTCATAGAGATAGCGGGTTCGTCGACCGTGATCGCGGGCAGTGCGACCGGGTTTTCCGGATCGGCCAGGGTGTCACCGATCATGATGTCGCTGATCCCCGCGACCGCGACGATGTCGCCGGCCACCGCCTCATCGGTGGGAACGCGCTCGACACCGTCGGTCTTGAGCAGCTCCGAGATCTTGACGGACTTTGTCACCTGCTCACCGTCCGGCAGATTATGGATCCATGCGACCTGCTGGCCCTTGCGCAGCCGACCGTTGTGGATGCGCACCAGACCGATCCGGCCGAGGAAGTTGGAGGCGTCGAGGTTGGTGACGTGCGCCTGCAGCGGGGCGTCGGCGTTCCCACGGGGGGCGGGGATCACGTCGTAGAGCAGGGCGAACAGCTCGTCGAGGTTTTCCCCCTCCGGCTCCTGCCCGTTGGCCGGCTGGGTCGTGGAGGCCTTGCCCGCACGGCCGGAGGCGAACACCACGGGTAGCTCGAGGGCGTGCTCTGCCGCGGCCTGGGCGCTCGGGTCCTCGAGGTCGGCCGCGAGGTCGAGGAGCAGGTCCTGTGCTTCCTCCACTACCTCGTCGATCCGGGCGTCCGGACGGTCGGTCTTGTTCACCACGATGATCACCGGCAGCGACGCACCGAGCGCCTTGCGCAGCACGAAGCGGGTCTGCGGCAGCGGCCCCTCGGAGGAGTCGATGAGAAGGACCACGCCGTCGACCATGTTGAGGCCGCGCTCGACCTCACCGCCGAAGTCGGCGTGCCCGGGGGTGTCGATGATGTTGAGGACCAGGTCGGCACCGCCCGCCCCGGCGCCGGGGCGCCGTACGGCGGTGTTCTTGGCGAGGATGGTGATGCCCTTTTCCCGCTCGAGATCCCCCGAGTCCATCACGCGATCAACGAGCTCGGCGCGTTCGTCGAACGCGCCGGATTGACGCAGCATCGCGTCGACGAGTGTCGTCTTCCCGTGATCGACGTGCGCCACGATGGCGACGTTGCGGAACTCGGTCAAGGCCATACGCTGGGTTCTCCCTCGGAGGCTTAGCGCGCCCTGGGCGACTCGGGAGCCGCCGGGCGCGTAATGGGAATCAGCGGCGCTTGTCAGCCGCGATTCGCAGGCGCGTCCGTTCGAGCGCGCGTGCGTATCCACATTACCTGCTGCCCCGGGCGATTCCCTTATCGTGAGATGCCCCCTACAACGAGGGGCCCCGAGTGTTATTTACATCACCGATAACTTCTGTAACATTAGCATCAGCTCGCACTTCTCCCGGAGTCCCGATGCCCGTGACTCGGGACACTTATGAGAACATCTAGCGGTCGACCGGTTGGCCCGCCCGCCGGTCCGTCCGCCCATCCGAAGAATGGACTCGCCAGTGATCCGCCTTTCGCTCAGGACCTCGTTCCGGACCATCGGCCTCGGGGCGGCAGCCGCCGTCGCGATCGGTCTCGCAGCACCCGTCACCGCCAGCGCGCAGTCGCTCGATGAGTTGGGACGCCCGACCGAACCCGTACTGCAGGCGATCGAGAATCTTGCCGAGCAGCAGTGGATTCCGGAGGAAACGCGGGGCACCATCGCCCGCTTGGTGGGATTCTTCCGCGGCACCGGCGAGCCCGGTACCCCACTGCCCGAGAACGGCCCAGTCATCGCACAGTTCGCCTACCCCACAATCATGCAGAATTGCATCGGTGGCGACCAAACGGCCGTCGGCGCGGCCACCGCGGTGCCAGGACCGGCGGATCTCCCGCTGCCCGGCATCGCCCCAGGCCATCTCGGATTCATCTTCACTGCCCTGGGCACCGAGGGCGTGGCGGCCCAGCAGGCCCAGCCCATGACCGTCGACTGGTTCAACATCAACAACGGTCGTCGCGGCACCACCGTCCTCGGCTACAACGGCATCAACGAGGGCGGGCCGGCCACGGTGAACGGCGTGGCAGACACCGGCCCGGGCCAGGTACTCATGCTCCTGCAGGGCGGGGTCACCACGAATCTGGAGGGGGGCGGTACCGCGAACTGCGTCGCCTTCCCCACCGTGGGGACCGCGTTTGTCCGGTGACTGGCGGCGACGGTAGCGGGCCCCAGCACTCGCGCCCCGTTTCCCCGCAGGACCTGACCGAGGCTCGTCTCGCCCTTTCCGGCGACGGGCCTCTGGTCGTTCTCACGGGTGCCGGGATGAGCGCCGAGAGTGGCGTGCCCACCTTCCGGGACGCCCATACCGGCCTGTGGCAACGGTACGACCCCGCCGCCCTTGCCACTCCCGAGGCGTGGGCACGCGACCGGGACACGGTCTGGGCCTGGTACCGGTGGAGAGAGCACCTAGTCTCAGGCGCGGAACCGAACCCTGGCCACCTCGCGGTCGCGCGTGCCCAGGCAGACCGCGACGTCGTAGTGGTCACTCAGAACGTCGACGACCTGCACGAGCGCGCGGGGTCTGGCAGCGTGCACCACGTCCACGGGAGTCTGTTCGCCCACCGTTGCGACACATGCGGTGCGTCCATGGACGTCGGCCCTCCCCCCGCAGAGCCGATCGATCGCCTCACTCCACCGGTCTGCGGCAGGTGCGGCGGGTGGTCACGTCCGGGCGTGGTGTGGTTCGGTGAGATGCTCCCGAGCCAGCCTTGGAATGCGGCGGTCGACGCGGTCACTTCGGCCGCGGTGGTGCTCGTCGTCGGCACATCCGGACTTGTCCATCCAGCGGCATCGCTTCCCGGCCTCGCCGTCGACGCCCGGATTCCGGTGGTAGAGGTGAATCCAGGCCCGTCCGGACTCGGATCCGACGTGTCGGTCTACGTGCGAGCCACCGCTGGACAGGCCCTGCCCGCGCTCCTTCACCCCTGATTACCTGGCTGCCTCGGTTCAACCACTCCGTAAATCCCCGGAGCGACCGCAGGGGCTCGTGGAGCGGGCTAGCGTGTCTGAATCGAGCCCCTCTCACAACGTTCCCGTTGTTCCTTACTCGCCAGAGTCAGTCCCGGAGGTCACACCGTGTCCGATACGTCCACAGCCGTCACCCCAGCCTTAACTGCGGTCGTCGCGGCCGAGCTGATCGGCACCTTCTGGCTCGTTCTCGGCGGCTGTGGTACTGCAGTGTTCGCAGCAGTCCAGGTCGCCACCGCCGATACAGGAGACGTCCCGGTGGGTGTCGGATACCTCGGCGTCGCTCTCGCCTTCGGCCTGACCGTGCTCACCGGCGCCTACGCGTTCGGCCACATCTCGGGCGGGCACTTCAACCCGGCGGTGACCATAGGAGCCGCGATCGCCGGGCGCCTCCCCTGGGCCAAGACCCCCGTCTACATAGTGAGCCAGGTCGTCGGCGGCCTGATCGCAGGTGGACTCATCCTTGTGGTGGCAAAAGGAAAGGACGGATTCGAGGCCACCGGCAGCATGGCCGCCAACGGCTACGGTGCCCACTCGCCCGATGGCTACGGACTCCTGTCCGCGCTCATCATTGAGATCGTCCTCACCGCCGTCTTCGTGTGGGTCATCCTTGGCGCCACGGATCTCCGGGCGCCTGCCGGCTTCGCGCCCGCGGCAATCGGCCTCACCCTGACGATCATCCATCTCATCGCCATCCCCATCACCAACACCTCGGTCAACCCGGCGCGATCTACAGCAGTGGCGTTCTATAACGGCGCCGGCGCACCGAGCCAGCTATGGCTGTTCTGGGTTGCACCGATAGCCGGCGCCGTCATCGCCGGAATTCTCTACGGCCCGCTTTTCGGTGGACGCACAAAGGTTCTCCCGACCTGACGGCCGGAACAACGCGGACAGTCCCCTGCCAGTAACGAGGGCCCGTTGGAGAAGCAGATCTCCAACGGGCCCTCCGTCGTTCCGGCCGTACGGTCAGCGCCTGGGTTCACCACGGCGTGTCCGGCCCAGCAGCTTGTCGACCGCCCCCGGCTGATCGTCCGGGCGAGTGGTGGGATGGGCAGATTTCCCGGGTGTCCCGGTCGTCCGCCCTGTCTCTCCGTCAGCCTCGGGGCCCAGAGGATCGTCGACCCTGGCGTGACGGCCACCGGTGCCAGCCGTGCCGGTCTCGGACACCCCCGCGGCCTCGGGGGCCACTCCCGGGCGGGCCGTGGACTCGCTCCCCACTCCCTGGCGGGCCGTGGCCCCGGTGTCGATCCCGGTGCCGGATGCGGTGGCCGGTCCTGCACCGGGTCCCGGATCCATCCCTGGTTCGGTCCGGGCGCCTGTCCCGGGCTCGGTCACGCCACTCTGATGGTCAGGCCGGCCCCGTCCCTCATCGACCACTCGGTCGCCATGCGACGCACCCCGGTCATGATCACGGCCGGGGACACGGTCGCGATCGCGACCGAAGTCTCGGTCGAGATCGTCGGCGCGGTGCCTGGGATCGAGTTTCTCGGCGGTCTGTTCCATACGGCGGACGTCGCGTTCTTGTTCATCGAGGGTGCCGCGATGGTGTTCGGCCTGCGCTCGGAGCTTGTCGGCTTCCGCGGCCTTGGCACGAGCCTCCTGCTCTGCCGCGCCCGCTCGATGCTCGTGCTCACGTGCGACGGCATCCTGTTGCGCGAGATGCTGCTCGCGCTCACGCGCGCTCCGCCTCAGTTCTGCGGCCTCGGTGAGCTTCCTGCGGTTACTGTTCCTGGCTACCAGGGCGATGAGCGCGATGACGATAATCAGCGCGACCACCCCGATCACGATCCAGACCATGGGGTCCACAGTTGCCTCCTTTTTTCCGGGGTCGAGTTCCTCTGGAACGTAACCCCGGCCCCCACCCGCTGCCACCGGTCGCCGCGCTGCCGCCGTGCTCGTCCGGCCCAACGCCCGCCTAGTGCAGCACCCGCGGGAGCAGGCCCGCCTCCCGCGCCTCGCGACTGAGTCGCTCACGGTGGTCGGGGTGCGCGATCGCGATCAACGCAGCGGCCCGGCCCGCCACCGACTTGCCCCTCAGCTCAGCTATGCCGTATTCGGTGACGACGTTCTCGATGATGTTCTTGTGGGTGGTGACCGGGCTGCCCGGCGTGAGCGAGAGGGAAATGCGGCTGATGCCCTTGGAGGTCTGCGACGGGGTGACGATGAACCCGTGCCCACCGGGCGAGAACGTGCAGCCTCTCGCGAAGTCCGCCTGTCCCCCGGCTCCCGACCAATAGCGGCCGCCGATGGTCTCCGACGCCGCCTGTCCGAACAGGTCCACCTCGCTGGTCGCGTTGACCGAGTAGAGGTTGTGTTCCTGGCCGATTACCCGCGGGTCATTGACGATGTCCACGGGCAGCATCGCCACCGACGGGTTGTTGTGAAGCCAGTCCATGAGGCGCTGCGAGCCAAGTGCGAACGTGGTGACGTGTTTGAACGGCCGCCCCGTCTTCCTCGAGCCGTCGATCACGCCGGACTCGACGAGGTTCATCACCCCGTCGGACAGCGCCTCGGTGTGGATACCCAGATGTCGGTGATCGGACAGACGGGATAGGAACGCGTTCGGTAACTTGCCGACCCCCAACTGGAGGCAGGCCCCGTCGGGGACCCGCTCGGCGATGAGGTCCGCGATCGCATCGTCGGTCGTCCCCGGCGACGGAACCTCCATGGTGATCATCGGAGTGTCGTTACGCGTAATACCCACGACCTGAGAGATGTGGATGTGGTTGCGCCCGAAGGTGCGGGGCATGCGGGAATTGACCTCGACAAAGAAGGGCACCTGCCCGATGAACGACGCCACGTAGTCGGCGTTGGTGCCCATCGAGAAAAATCCGTGCTCGTCCATCTCGGAGACCGTCGTGATCGCCAGCCCAGGGGGCGAGAACTCACGCATCGTCGCCGGGATCTGGGCGAAGTCGACCGGGATCAGATCACAGTGGCCTCGGTGGAAGTTCTCCCGTGACCCCGGCCCCAGGAAGTAGTCGACATGCCGGAGCTTGCCGGGATACGCACCCTCCATGAACGGCAGGGACTCCCACGGATCCATGTGGTGGATCGTGACGTCCTCCAGCCCGGCGGCGCCGGAATCCAACGCGCGCAGCAACGCCGGTGGGGCCGCGTTCTGGAGGGGCACGATCACGTGCATCCCCGGCGTGATGTGATCGAGGACCGCCTCGGCCGGGCTCTCCGCGTACTCGGCGTTTCTCATACCTGTTCCCTGCTCTCGTCGACCCGGATTCTGGGCTCATCTCGGAGCCCTCAGGCCAGTGCAGGGATGACCTCGCGTTCAAAAAGTTCCAGCCCTGATGTGTCGGTGGCGATCTCGGGAAAGTAGAAGATGCCGTACTCCATTCCCAACCTCTTGAGCGCTGACAGTTTCTCTACGACCTGCTCGGGTGTTCCCACCGCCGGAAGTCCGCGATATGCACCGAGCTCGCGTTCTGCCTCATCGGGACCGACGTGAGTGGACATCCGATCCCGGAGGAACGCCAGCCGGTCAGTCACATCCTTCTCGGTCTGCCCGATCGCCACGTTGTAGTTCGCGCTCCTAGTGATCTCCGCCGGGTCACGACCGATATCTTCACAATGCCTGCGCAGGACCTCTGACTTATGGGCGAAACCCTCGGCTGTGCCGTCGAAGTTGGTGTAGTCGGCATACCGGGCTGCGGTCCGGAGGGTCTTGCGTTCGCCGCCGCCCGCGACCCACATGGGGATGCCACCCTCCTGCACGGGCCTCGGCTGCACGATCGCCCCGTCGACGCGGAAGTGCTCGCCGTCAATGGACACCACGCCGTCGGACCATGCCTCGGCCATGATGCGTACGCCCTCGTCGAGCATGCCCAGCCGCTCGCCTGCCGTGGGGAACCCGTAGCCGTACGCCCGCCACTCGTGCTCGTACCACCCGGCGCCGATCCCCATCTCCACCCGGCCGCCGGAAATGTGGTCGACCGTCGCGGCCATTTTCGCTAAAAGCGCGGGATTTCGGTAGCCGATGCAGGTACACATCTGACCGAGCCGCACGCGAGAGGTGGTTGCGGCCAACGCCGACATCAGACTCCACGCCTCGTGCGTTGCCCCGGTCGAAGTCAGGGGCGCGGTGTGCATGTGGTCGTACACCCACACCGACTCCCAGGGCCCGGCGTCCGCGCGGGCGGCCAGGTCCGAGATGACCGGCCAGTGACGGGTGGCCGGCACGTCGACGAGATCGAGGCGCCACCCCTGGGGCAGGAAGAGTCCGAATCGCATGGAGGTGAGCCTAGCGCTGCAGTTCGACCCGGAAGCCGAGATCAGGCGGTGGACATCGCCATCTCGCACTCACCCAGTTCTTCTTCTCCATCGAAGTACAGAGCCACGTATCGCCCGGCGACTTCGGCGACCTGCATCTCCATGTCGTACACCGCCTTGAGGACGTCGGTGCACATGATCTCGGCCGGCGTGCCGTCGGAGACGATCCGGCCGTCCTTCATGGCGATGATCCGGTCCGAATAGGCGGCGGCGATGTTGATGTCATGGATGACGAGCACGATCGTCTTGCCTCGGTCTGCGGCGGTGCGCCTTAGCAGTCGCATGATCGAGGTCGCATGACGCAGGTCAAGGTTGTTGAGCGGTTCGTCCAGCAGGACGTAGTCCGTGTCCTGTGCGAGAACCATCGCGATGTGCGCGCGCTGGCGCTGCCCGCCGGACAATTCGTCGAGATACCTGTCGGCGAGACCCTCGAGTTCCATTGCTCGCAGGGCGTAGTCGACGTGGTCGTCGTCGTCAGGGCTGGGTCGGCCGCCGTTGTGAGGGAACCTTCCAAAACCCACGAGCTCACGAACGGTGAGCCGGATCGACACCGCGTTGTCCTGGCGGAGCACGGCGAGGCGTCGGGCCAGTTCACGCCCACCGTTAACGGACACGTCGACACCGTCGACGAGCACCGTCCCCGAGTCTGCCTCCTGGAGCCGGCTCATGACCCCCAGCAGAGTCGACTTTCCCGCGCCGTTGGGGCCGATGAGAGACGTCACACCGCCGTGCGCGAAACACGCCGAGACCTCGTGAAGCACCCGAGTGTCACCGTAGGACGAGGACACCGATTGCGCCTCGATACCGCAGTCAGTCGACCACCGCCTCTCACCGGATCGATCGTCGCGGCGTCGGAACGGGAGAAGAGACATGACGTGCCTTCCTTTCAGCGTGCGCGGTTGGTCAGGAGCAGGAACAGGAACAGAAGCCCACCGGCGAACTCGATGACGATGCTCAGCGCGGACTCGACGCCGAGGGTGCCCAGGATCATCTCGCCCCCCGCGAGGGCGATGACGCCCAGAAGTGAGGCCACCGGGAGGGTGAACCGGTGCAGGGTGGTGCCGAGCAGGGCATATGCCGCATTGGCGACGATGAGCCCGAAGAACATCACCGGCCCGATCAGCGCCGTCGAGGCCGAGACAAGGAAAGAGACCACCACCAAGACCACGATCGTGACTCTTCGGTGGTTGACGCCGAGGGCGATGGCGGGGTCGCGTCCGAGCAGCATCACGTCGAGCCTGCGCCCGAGGATCGCCACAACGACGAGTCCCGCGACCACGATGAGCCCGCAGGCCAGCAGCACGTCCAACTGCACGCCGCGGAAACTCGCGAACATTGCGTCCTGGACCTGCAGGTAGGCCGCTGGGTCTAGCAGGCGCTGCAAGAACGTGGAGGCGGAGCGGAAGAACACGCCGAACACGACGCCCACCAGCAACAGTAAGTGGATATCGGACTTCCGGCCCCCGAGTAGCCAGAGGTACAGCGCGGTCGACGCGACCACCATGATCGCGGTCTGGCCGAGGAAACCGGAGAGTCCGCCGCTCAGCAGTCCCCCGGCGACAGCGGCATCCCTGGGGACCATGAAGAATACGAGCGTCGTCTGGATAAGCAGGTACAGCGAGTCGAACCCCATCAACGCCGGCGTCAGGATCCGGTTGCCGGTGACGGTCTGGAAAAGCACAGTGGAGACTCCGACAGCCACGGAGACCAGGACGATCGCCACCGCGTGCCGGGAAAGACGGTCGAGAGAATAGGTCCAAGCTTTGGACCCCACAGTGCCCGGCAGCCCGGTTAGTACAAGGGCGGCGATGGCCGCGACTGCCACGGCGAAGCACACGAGGGTCACAATCCACCGACGGCGGTGATCTGCGTTGGCTCGCGTCCGCCCCCCTGGCACACCCGCCGCGGGCGCGACGAGGACGTCGATCTCAGGCATTGCGCACTCCTCGCAGCATCATGACCAGGAAGACGGCGCCACCAAGGATCCCGACGATCGTTCCCACGGGGACCTCGCCGGCACCGGGAGCGCCGCCCGCGAAGAACCCGGGCAGAGCCCGGCCCACCATGTCGCTGATCAGGACAGTCACCGCCCCGAGCAGGGCCACGAATGGCAGACCCCGCCGGGCGTCGTCGCCCACCAGGCGTGAGACCACGTTGGGAACGACGAGTCCGAGCAGCGGGAGGGCGCCGACCGTCACCACCACCACGGCGGCGACGGCGGCGGCTATCGACATCCCGGCCGCAACGACGGTCCTGTGGTCCAGCCCGAGACCGGTCGAGACGTCCTCCCCCAGACCTGCGACGGTGAAGCGGTCGGCGGCAATGTAAGCCAGGCCGCCCAGGACCGCGACCAGCCACAACAACTCATACCGCCCGGCCAGGACCGCCGAGAAGTCGGCAAGCATCCACGAGTTGAGCATCTGGAGCAGGTCGCGGGACAGCGCCACGAAAGCCGCGACTGCGCCGATCACGGAACCCAACATGATGCCGACGAGGGGCACCACGAACGAGTCCGATACCGGGACGCGCCGGATACAGGCGAGAAACAGGGCGGTCCCGGCGAGCGCGAACACAAGAGCCACCAACATCTTGAGCACGATCGGAGCACCCGGGGCGATAATGGCTACCATTACCAGCCCCAGCCCGGCCGATTCGACGGTGCCGGCGGTCGATGGCTCGACGAAACGGTTACGGGTGAGCAGTTGCATGAGCAGGCCGGCGATCGCAAGTGACGCTCCGGCGAGCGCGGCCGCGGCGGTGCGCGGCAAACGGGCCTCGACTAGGTAGACGCGGTGCGCCTCGGTAAGTCCGCCGGTGAGCGCCTCCCACACGGTGATGTCGGCCGCGCCGACGAACACGCTGGCGACGAGTGAGAGCGCGAGCGCGACGACGCCGAGGACCGGCCACAGAGAGCCCCGCTGCGGCCGGCGCTCCACCGTCGTCGTCATCTGCATTGTCCTTCTACCGTCAGGAGACGGCGGAGTCGATCTCGTCGATCATGGCTTCCAGGACACCCAGACCGCCCCCGACGAGGTACCAGTTCTGGCCATTCAGGAAGTGGACCTTGCCGTTGGTCGCGGCAGCGGTCCGGCTGAATACGGGGTTGTCGAGCAGGGATGAGGCGGCCTCCCCCTCGGAGCCGATCGCCGCGTCACGGTCGATGACGAAGACGTGGTCGGGGTTGAGCTCGGCAATCTGTTCCCAACTGAGCGGGGCACCGTGGCTGCCCTCGGCCTCGAGCTCACCAGCGGGGGCCATGCCGAGCTCGTTGAAGATCAGGTCGAACCGCGAGCCCTGACCGTAGCCGGTGACTTTGCCGCCAGACGTCATGAGCACGAGGGCCGTCCCCGCACCTTCGGCCTTTGCGCGGGTCTCGGCCACCTTCTCGTCGATCTTGTCGAGCTCAGCGGAGGCCTTGTCCTGGGCTCCGAACAGCGCAGCGACCTCTTCGACCTTCGCGCGGTTGGACGCGATCGTCTCGGAGGTGTCGGGGTCGCCGGCGATCACCCGGTCGGAGATCTTCGCGAACTCGGGCTCCATCTCCCGAGTACGGTTTCCGAACAGGATGAGATCGGGCCCCAGCTCGGCGATCACGTCCATCTTCGGCTCCTTCAGACTGCCGATGTCCGTGAACTCACCACCCGAGTAATCGTCGAGCGCAGCAGGGAAGACGCCGGACTTGACCAAGCCGACGACGCGATCCTCGAGGTCGAGCTCGTTCAGGGTGTCGGCGGCGGCGTGGCTGGTGAGAACGACCCGACTAGGACCCTTCGCGTCGTTCCCGCCGGACTGCGCATCCGAACTGCCGCACGCGGTTAACGCAGCACCGGCAAGGGCGACCGCCGCCGCCGTGGCGACGATCTTGGGGAATCGCTTCATGTCACTCCAGAGATTGAAGAATAGGCAAGGCTTACCTTAGTCAGACGCAGCCTGCCCAAGCAAGTAGTAGGGCAGGCATACCTCACAACACCGAGCGCAAACGCCACGCCATCCCCACGGGCGGCCTCCAACCGGATGCGCGGGCGGTCGCCATTCAGGACAATCGGGTTCATGAGCACCGAACGCGAGTACGACCAGGACACCGACGGCGACTACGACGAGAACACCCTCGACGGCAGCGAGGGACTGGACGCCGACGTCATCTCGACCGACGGAGAAGACCTGACTGTCGACGCACCGGAGTCGTGGAAGCCCGTCGAGGAGCACAACACCCTCGACGAGAAATTGGCTGCGGAGCGCCCGGAGGTCGACTCTCCCGAGCCGAGCGGTCAGGGCCTTGACGGGGAACGCCACGACGCGATCGACGACCTCGACCCCGAGGGCGGGACGCGAGTTCTCGGCGAGGCGTAGAGCTCGAACCGGACGCCGATCAAAAACCAACGACGAACGAGAGAAGGTGCCACGGTGGTCGCCCGGAACGTAGCGGAGGCTATGCGCACGCAGGATCGCCGTCGTTTCCTTCCCCAGGAGGTCGCCACGGACCACGAGCTGGATGCGCCGCTGCCAATCGGCCACGGGCAGACCAATTCCCAGCCGTCCACGGTGGCGACAATGCTCACGCTCCTGGACCCGTTCCCCGGAATGCGGGTCCTCGATGTGGGCTCCGGCAGCGGATGGACCTCGGCCATCCTCGGCGAGCTCGGCGGGCCACAGTCCGCGGTGTTCGCCGTCGAGTTGGTCCCCGAACTGGTGGAGCGCTCCCGGGCAGCAATTCGGCAACCGTGGGTAGTCGTTCACCAGGCCGAGCCCGGGGTGCTGGGCCTCCCCGAGCTCGCCCCGTTCGACCGCATCCTGGTGTCGGCAATGGCCGACGAGCTCCCCGAGGAGCTGGTGGACCAGCTCTCGCCGGATGGCGTGATGGTGGCTCCGTGGGCTGGCAGGATGCACCGCGTCCGGCGGGCCGACGGCAACATCGAGGTGACCGATCACGGCGGGTACAGGTTCGTGCCCCTGCTCCACACCCGATTCTGACCCGGTGACTCCGACCACTATCCTGGGGTCGGTTTGTCCACCTGCAGAAACAGGAGCCTTTCGATGGTCGACTTCCTCTACGAGGACCTCCTTCCCGTCGGGAAGGACAGCACCGAGTACCGCCTGCTCACTACCGAAGGCGTCTCGACGGTCGAGGGGCCCGACGGCATCAGGTTCCTCAAGGTGGACCCCGAGGCCATTCGCCTGCTCACGGAGACGGCGATGCACGACATCTCCCACTACCTCCGTAGTGACCACTTGGCCCAGGTCGCCAAAATCCTCGACGACCCTGAAGCCAGCGACAACGACAAGTTCGTGGCGCTCGACCTTCTCAAGAATGCGAATATCGCGGCAGGCGGTGTACTGCCGATGTGCCAGGACACTGGTACGGCGATCGTCAAGGGTGAGCGCGGCCAGCATGTACTCACTCCGGGCCCGGACGAGCAGGCCGTGGCACGGGGCGTATATGACGCCTTCACCCGGCTCAACCTTCGTTACTCGCAGAACGCGCCCATCACGATGTGGGACGAGAAGAACACCGGATCCAACCTGCCCGCGCAGATCGAGATCGGTGCAAATACCACCCCGGGCGGCGAGAACTCCTACAAGTTCCTCTTCATGGCCAAGGGCGGCGGGTCGGCCAACAAGTCGTTCCTGTACCAGGAGACCAAGGCGATACTGAACCCCGAGCGGATGATGCAGTTCATCGAGGAGAAGATCCGCTCGCTCGGGACCGCCGCCTGTCCGCCGTACCACCTGGCGATCGTGGTGGGCGGCACGTCGGCGGAGTTCGCACTCAAGACCGCCAAACTCGCCTCCGCGCACTACCTTGACGAGCTCCCCCGCGAGGGCGCGATGACCGGACGCGGCTTCCGTGACGTGGAGCTCGAGGAGAAGGTTTTCGAACTGACCCAACAAATCGGGATCGGTGCTCAATTCGGTGGCAAGTACTTCTGTCACGACGTCCGCGTCGTCCGCCTACCCCGCCACGGCGCCTCGCTGCCCGTGGCTATCGCGGTGTCGTGCTCCGCGGATCGCCAGGCCAAAGCCAAGATCACCACGGAGGGCGTGTTCCTCGAACAGTTGGAGTTCGAGCCGGGCCGGTTCCTGCCCGCCACCACCGACGCGGAACTCGACGCCGCCACCGACGGCATCTCTGGCACGGGCAAGGGCGCCGCGGTGCGAATCGACCTCAATAAGCCGATGCCGGAGATCCTCGCCGAGCTGAGCAAGCACCCCGTAAAGACCCGGCTGTCACTGACCGGTCCGCTGGTGGTGGCCCGCGACATCGCGCACTCCAAGATCAAGGAGCGCCTCGACGCCGGCGAGGCGATGCCGCAATACCTCAAGGACCACCCCGTGTACTACGCAGGTCCCGCCAAGACGCCGGAAGGCATGCCGTCGGGTTCGTTCGGCCCTACCACCGCGGGCCGGATGGACTCCTACGTCGAACAGTTCCAGGCCGCCGGCGGCTCCATGGTGATGCTGGCCAAGGGCAACCGGTCCAAGCAGGTCACCGACGCGTGCGCGACCCACGGGGGGTTCTACCTGGGCTCCATCGGCGGTCCGGCTGCGCGACTGGCCCAGGACTGCATCAAGCACGTCGAGGTCATCGAGTACGAGGAACTCGGAATGGAGGCTGTGTGGAAGATCGAGGTCGAGGACTTCCCCGCCTTCATCGTTGTCGACGACAAGGGCGAGGACTTCTTCGCGCACACCGGCGAGGTCACACTGACGATCGGTAAGCGCCCGGGCATATGACACGACACACCCGAAGGTGAGTATCTGAGGCACTGCACACCAGGTCATCGATCGTTTATCAAATAGTGATGTGCACTTCGCCCTGAAGACGCCCTCGGCCCCATACGGTCGACCGCGTCCGACACGAATACGGGATGAAAGGAATCCCAATGCGCAAGACCGTGATCGCCGCCTCTGCGGCAGCACTGCTCGCACTCTCGGCTGCCTGCAGTACCGACAACGCCAACGTGGACGTGGAGGGCGCCACCGACTCGGTCGCCTCCGCCGTCGACAGCATGACCGCATCAGGAGACCCTGAAAAATCCGAGGCGTCAGGGACCGAGGACTCCGACGCTGGCTCCAAGAGCGAAAATGCGGAAGGCGATGGCACGGCGACCACCACGCTGACACTTGCTGACGGCTCCGAAGTAGAAGCGCCGGCCGGCATCGCGGAGAAGTACGAGGAGATCCGCGCGAATTCCGACCATCTCGGCGCCGCGACCGGCGGGGCCACCGAGGTCGCCGGTGGACAGATGATGGAGTTCGAGGGTGGCACGCTCATCCAGAATCCCGACGGCCAGGCGTTCCTCGTCCAGGGCGTCATCCTCGAGAAGTACATGGAGGACGGGGGCCCGTCTGGCGACCTCGGCTTCCCCACTACCGATGAAACCCCCAACGAGAACGGTTTCGTCTCCACGTTTGAGAACGGAGAAATCACCTTCGATTCCTCCACCGGTGAGGCCACCGTCAACCAGAACTGACGAGCCAGCCGCATAGTCCGCCCTTTCCGCCGAGCGGGAAGGGCGGACTAGTATCACCGTTCATGGACAGGTTGACGCGTGCCCTTGCCCCTCTCGCACTCGCCACAGTCCTCGGTGCCAGTCTGATCGCTTGCTCCGGAGAAGGCAGTGGCGGCACCGGTGAGACCGCCGCGCCTGCGACCTCGGAGGAGAGGGTGACGACGAATTCGACCCCCGTGCCCGGACCCGCCGACTCGGCAATCAACATCCCGGTGGCGGTCGCAGATCGCTGGGACAAACTAGGTGGCGAGAAGAGCGATCTCGGCCGCGTGACGGGACCCGTGACCGTGGTAGAGGGCGGATCGATCACCGACTTTGAGAGGGGATCAATCGTGCTCACGCCGTCCGGGCGCGCTTTCGTGGTCCAAGGCGAGATCCTCACCTCCTATCTCGAGGCCGGCGGCCCCGCGGGCGCACTGGGCTTCCCCACCGCAGACGAAGCCACCACGGACGGCGGTTGGATCTCGGTTTTCGAGAACGGCACCATCGCGTACCTGGACGGCCAACCGGTCGTCGAGATCCGCTGATTCCGGTCCCCGGGGACGCTGAACCGTGGAGACAGTCGCGATCTACCTCGTGGTCACGTTCGCGTGCGGATTCGTCGCGCGAATGGTAAAACTCCCGACCCTCATCGGCTATCTCGCCGCTGGCTTCATCCTCCACAGCCCAGGCATCGATGAGCTCCCCGTGGTTGACACGCTGGCCGACTTCGGTGTCACTACCCTGCTCTTCACGATCGGCCTCAAACTCGACCTGCGGATGTTGTTCCGGCGCGAGGTGATCGTCGCCACCATGGCCAACCTCATCGCTGTCGTCGGCCTCACCACCGGGTTCCTCGGACTGCTCGCCACCATCGGCGTCCGCATGCTCGCCGGGGAGGACTGGCAGGTGCTCGCACTCCTGGGATTCGCGCTTTCGTTCTCCAGCACGGTTTTCGTGGTCCAGGTTCTCGACGATCGCTCGGAGGCGAGTTCCCTCTACGGCCGCATCGCGATCGGTGTGCTCGTCCTTCAGGACGTCGTAGCCGTGGCATTCCTCACCGTCATGAGCGGCGAGTCACCAAGCCCGTGGGCTGCCGCGCTGATTCTCCTCCTACCCGGGGCGTGGCTCGTACACAAACTGTGGAATCGGCTCGGGCATGGCGAACTCCAGACCCTTTTCGGGATCACCATCGCCCTCGTTCCCGGCTACTGGCTCTTCGAGAGCGTGGGTATCAAAGGCGATTTCGGCGCCATGGTCGTCGGCGTGCTCCTCGCCAGCCACCCACGGGCCGCCGAACTCTCCCGCACACTGTTCGGCTTTCGTGAACTTCTGCTCGTGGGCTTTTTCGTCTCGATCGGCCTTCACGTTGATCCCACCACCGAGACCGTCCTCCTCGGACTGCTGCTCACCGCCCTGCTCCCTGTGGAAGGCGCGCTGCTGACCCTGGCCCTGGCCGCGTTCGGGTTGCGCAAACGCACCTCGATTCTTGCCGGCCTGGCCTTGGCCAACTTCTCGGAGTTCGGTCTCATCGTGATCGCCTCCGGGGTCCAGGCGGGCCTCATCGTGGGGGACTGGCTCGTCGTCACCTCCGTCGCGGTGGCCGCGAGCTTCGTCTTCTCCACCCTCGTCAACCGGCGCGGCACTGGATTGGTGAATAGACTCTCCGCCTTCGTGCCCACGCCGCGCTCCAACCGGTTCCACCCGGACGACGCGCACATCGACCTCGCGAACGCGACGGCCCTCGTCCTCGGCGTGGGCCGCGTCGGCCGCGCAGTCCACGATCGTCTGTCCTTGGAGTACGGCCTGACGGTAATCGGGGTTGAGAACGACCCGGTCAAGGTTCGCGGGCTGCGTGCGGACGGGGTGCGGGTCCTCGAGGCCGACGCAACCGAGGCAGACTTCTGGGAACGCTGCATCAACGACGACGACGTGGAGATCATCGTGCTGGCGATGCCGTTCCACGGCTCTAACCTCGTTGCCATGGACCACGTGGGTCGACGCGACTTCGAGGGGACCATCGCGGTGGTGGCCCAGTATGACGACGAGCGCGAGGAACTCATCTCCATGGGCGCCGACGTGGCCTTCCACATCTACGAGGGGACCGGTGTCGGCCTGGCGGATAGCGCCGCCGAGGCCGCGGGGCTGGATTCGTGAGCGCCCCGCGACAGCACGGGGTCCCGGCCCCGAAAACCGTGCCCGGGACGATGCTCGTCGCCCTCGCACTGGCCGGGGCGATCGGGCCGTTCGCCACCGACACCTACCTCCCGGGCCTGCCACTCATCACCGGCGAGTTCGGCGTCTCTGCCTCGACCGCCCAGCTCACCCTGACAGCGTTCCTGATCGCGTTGGGTGTCGGGCAGCTGGTCATCGGTCCGCTGTCAGACCGCCTCGGTCGACGCCGCCTCCTCGTCCTCGGCTCGGTCGGAACGTTGGTCGCCGCGGTGGTGTGCGCGCTCGCCCCGTCGATCTGGGTCTTGCTGGCCGGCCGGGTTCTCCAGGGTTTCTTCGGAGCCGCGGGCGTGGTCCTCACCAAGGCTGTCGTCGTCGACGTCGGTCGCGGCACGGGTGTGGCAAAGGCCTTCGCGATGCTGATGGCCATCCAGTCCGTCGCCCCCGTGATCGCTCCCCTCATCGGCGGAATGGTCGTTCCTCTCGGAGGCTGGCGTGGCGTGTTCTGGCTCCTCGCCGGCTTGTCCGCCGTCACGGCCGTCGGCGTCTGGGCAATAGTCCCCGAGACCCTCCACTCCGACGAGCGCCGGAGCGGAGGATTCGCCGAGACGCTCTCGGACATGCGGTACGTCGGTTCGCACGGTCCGTTCCTTGCCAGGGTCTCGGTCTTCGTCTTCACATTCGGGGTCCTGTTCGCGTACATCTCCGCGAGTCCGTTCGTCTACCAGGACATGATCGGGCTCTCGCCGACTGCCTATTCGGTGGCGTTCACCGTCAACGCCCTGGGCATCCTGGTGTCAAACCTCGCGGGTGCCCGCTTCGTCGGGAGGTTCCGACCGGAGAAGGTGATGGCCACCGGGATGGCCGGCGTCGTCATCGCGGTCGCGAGCTTCGCCGTCGTGGTCGCGCTCTCCCCTTCCGGGGAACTGCACCTGGCGCCGGTCACCGTCTCGTTCGTACTCCTCACAACGTCGATTGGCCTGGTTCTCCCCAACGCGGCGGCGCTATCGATGCAGACCACCCGGGGCCGCTCCGGTACCGGCTCCGCGCTGCTCGGTGCCTGCCAGTTCGCCGGTGCCGCCCTGGTCTCGCCGCTTACCGGAATCGCCGGGCCGGACTCGGCGGTACCACTGGCCGTGGTGATGGCGGTCTGCGCGGTCGTCGCCGTGACCGCGACGTGGGTGGTGGTCAGCCGGCCAGGGCGCGCCACGTGACTGCCGCGGCGAGCGCACCCACGGCGTTGAACGCCCAGTGCAGGCCGATCGGGGCGAGGAGGCTGCTGCTGCGGCGGCGGATCCAGATGAAGCCCGCCCCCGCCACCGAGGTCGCTGCCACCGCCAAGCCGATACCCGCGATCTGACCCCCCAGGCCGGTCCCGAGCACGTCCGCGAGGCCGGCGTTCCCAGCCGTGAGCCCGAGCGACGACGTGACATGCCACAGGCCGAACGCCAGCGACCCGATCACAAAGACCCCGGTTGTACCGAAGGTCCGCTCGAGCGCGCCCTGCAGGACCCCGCGGAACGCGAACTCCTCCGGCAAGACCGTCATCAGGGGGATCAACACCAACGCCGAGAACACCGCCATGCGCAAATCCGAGTAGCGCTCGGACAGGAAGAACGGGCTCGTCGCGGGGATCAGGCACCCCGCCGTGACCACTGCCGCCACGACAACCGTCGCTGCGAGGCCGTACGCGAGACCGCGGGGCATGTGCTGCACCGAAAGTCCCAGCTCCGCCCACCTCATGCCCCACGCCTTGACCACCACCACGAGGGTGAGCACGGCCAGGGGAACGATCCATTCGCGGAAGGGCAGCGCAGCCAGATTGGCGGTGAGATTGATCGCCATCAACGAGGCCAGAACCCCGGCGACCCCGGCGACACTCCGCACACGAGAGCGACCATTCGGGGACGTCAGCTGCGCAGTCATTGATGGTGACGATACCGCTCGCGGGCTCGGAACCGGGGTATCGTGACGCAGACGACTACTTCACGCGACGGGGGCGTCCGCCATGGCAAGGGTGACGACCACAGCGTCCCGCGCTTTGAGCGGTGCCCGCCGCAGGATGGGGCTGGTGGTGCGCTCACGGGTGGCGGGCGACGATGCCGACGCGCGACACCACCAGATCTGGCATTCCGACGGCGCGCGCTGGAACGTTCCCGAGGACACCATCTGCCGCGTCAACGGGGACGCGTCCATGTTCGCCGGCGGACTCACCGCGCTACTCCTGCAATCGCTGCACCCCTTGGCCATGGCCGGCGTGGCCGACCACAGCGACTACCGGGGCGACCCGTGGGGGCGCCTCCAACGAACCTCGCAGTTCATCGCCACCACGACTTTCGGCACGATCGCCGATGCCTCCGACCTCATCCGGACGATCAACGCCGTGCACCGCAAGGTGGTGGGAACCGACTACCGGGGCCGCCCGTACGACGCCCGCGACCCACACCTGCTGCGCTGGGTCCACGTTGCCGAGATCTGGAGCTTCCTCGAATGCCACCGGCTCTATGGACGAGAACGACTGTCCGCGACTGAACGTGACGAGTACGTTCGGCAGGCCTCGAGGACCGGCCTCATGTTGGGCGCCAGAAATGTGCCCCTCTCCGTGCGCGAACTCGACGCGGCGTTAGAGGAGTACCGGCCCGAGCTCGAGGTGTCACCCGCCGCAATGGATGCGCGCCATTTCCTGCTCGACGGGCCACCGATGGCGTGGGCTGACCGACCCGCCTATTCCCTGCTGCGGGAGGGCGCCGGCGCAGCATTGCCCGACTGGGCGCGCGAGATGCTCGACCTACCGGACGGGCCGTTCGGATCCCACGGACTCGGTCGAACGCTGGGACGCTCCGGTGTGTCCACGCTGCGTTGGGTCCTCGACGCCATCGAGTGAGACGACGCTATCCTGTGACAAGGCGACCCGCCGGGGTCGATTCTGTCGGCCGCGGATCCTTCCGCTCGTTCGAAGTGAGATCTCCATGTCCGGTGGACTCGCCGCCCTGCTCGATGACATCGCAGTACTCGCCCGCATGGCGGCCGCAAGTACCGACGACGTCGCCGCAGCCGCTGGCCGCGCCACGGTCAAAGCCGCCGGCGTCGTGGTCGACGACACCGCCGTGACCCCCCAGTACGTTCGCGACGTCGAGCCCTCCCGGGAATTGCCCATCATCCGCAAGATCGCGTTCGGTTCGCTGGCGAACAAAGCGATAATCATCGTCTTTGCTCTCCTGCTCAGCCAGTTCGTGCCGTGGATCCTCACCCCCATCCTCATGCTTGGCGGCCTTTACCTCTGTTTCGAAGGGGCGGAGAAGGTTTGGGAGCGGGTCTCCGGGCAGCACGAGGAAGCGATGCCCGTCACGGAGAAGGGCCCCGAGGCCGAGTCCAGGATGGTCCGTGGGGCGGTCACCACCGACTTCATCCTCAGCGCCGAGATCATGGTAATCGCCCTCAACGAGGTTGCGTCCGAAGCATTCTGGTCGCGGGCGGTGATCCTCGTGGTGGTGGGACTGTGCATCACCGCCCTCGTGTACGGCGTCGTCGCGATGATCGTGAAGATGGACGACGTCGGACTTCACCTGGCGGGCAAGGAGTCGGCCGGTGTGCAACGATTCGGCCGCGGCATGGTCAAGGCGATGCCCACGGTCCTCGAGGTGATCTCCTTCGTCGGCATGCTCGCCATGCTGTGGGTTGGCGGCCACATCCTCCTCGTGGGCCTCGACGAACTCGGTGTGACCGCGCCGTACCACCTCGTGCACGTCTTGGCCGACCCAGCAGCGGACATCGCCGCTGTCGGCACTGTTCTCGCGTGGCTGGTCGACACCGCGTGCGCCTTGATCTTCGGCCTCGCCGTGGGAGCCGTCGTCGTGGCGATCATGCACCTACTCCCGCACCGGAGTTCCCACACCGAGGTCAACCCGAGCACCGTGGGCGACACCCCGTGCAGCGACGACGACGGAGCGACGTGGTCCAGTGCGGACCAGGACAGTGGGCGCTGATGTTGCTCACCGTGGGGCACGGCCGACTGGACCGCGACGAGCTGGCGGCGCTGTTCACGGGCGCCGGCGTCGAGCTTCTCGTGGACATCCGACGCTTCCCAGGCAGCCGCGCCAACTCCGCCGCGGCGAAGGGCGCGGTACCCGAGGTCGTTGGTGAGGCGGGAATCGACTATCGCTGGGAGGAGGACCTGGGCGGTCGGCGGAACCTCACCGCCGCACAGCGACGCGAATCCCCCGACACCTGGTGGCGGGTCGAGGCGTTCCGTGCATACAGTGCCTGGACCCGGGAACCGGACTTCCGTGCTGCACTGGAGCGGGTCGTCGCCGACGCCCGCCAGCGACAGGTCGCGGTGATGTGCTCGGAATCGGTGTGGTGGCGCTGCCATCGCCGGATCGTCGCCGACGTCGTGTCCACTGTCCACGAACTCCCCGTGGGGCACCTGATGCACACCGGCGTGATCACCGAGCACGCGCCGAGTGAGGGTCTGCGGATCGACGAGCACGGCGAACCGGTCTGGGACGGCTGACGACGCGCGCGGGGGCACCGATGGCTTATCCTCGCGCCATGGACCCCGCATTGACGCTCGCACCGAATCTGTCCCCCGTCGCCGCCCTGTTAGGCACCTGGAAGGGCGAGGGCGCGGGTTCGTACCCGACGATCGACGATTTCACCTACACCGAAGAGATCACGTTCACCGACGTGGGCAAACCCTTCCTGCACTACGTCCAACGCACGTGGGGGCCCACAGGATCGCCCATGCACACCGAGACCGGGTACCTGCGGGTCCCCGGTGACGGGACGGTCGAGTTCGTCTTGGCCCAGCCCACCGGGCAGACCGAACTGTGCGAGGGGGCGGTGGTCGCCGAGGCGGATACCCTGGTGTTGGACCTCCAGTCGCGCGTGCACAACAGCGCCACCGCCAAGCAGGTCGACTCCACACATCGGCGGTACGAGGTCATCGGCGATCGCATCACCACCACGTTCGCCATGGCCGCGGTCGGTCAGCCCCTCACCCATCACCTCGCCTCCGAGCTGCGCAGGGCTTGACCCGTCAGCGTGCGGCGCCCTAAGGGCACCCGCTCAGCGAGCGACGCGGTCTCGAAGAACCAATTTGGACAGCGCGTCCAACACGAACCCGAGCATGCCGATCACGAGTATCACCGCCATCACCTGGTCATAAGCCAACTGATCCCGGGCGTTGAGGATCTGGTAACCCAGACCGGAACGCACGCCGAGCATCTCCGCGGGCACCAACACGATCCACGCTGTGCCGAGGGCGAGGCGGATGCCGCCGAGGATCGAGGGCCGGACCGCCGGGATGACCACCCGTGTGAGGCGTTCCCACCCGCTGGCGCCCATGGTCCGCGCCACATCGAGGTACCCGGGGTCGATCGAGTTCACGCCGGCCGAGGTCGAAAGCAGGATCGGCCACACAGCCGCAGCGGCCACGAGGAAGATCACGGGTTCGTTGCCGATCCCGAACACCGCGATTGCCACCGGGGCCCAGGACAACGGCGAGATCATCCGCAGGAACTGGACGAGAGGCCCAGCCACCGCTTCAGCGGTCCGCCGTAGTCCGAGCCAGAGACCAAGGGGCACCCCGAGGAACGTGGCGGCGGCGAGGCCTGCAACGAGTCGGTACAGACTGACCGCGGCGTCCGACAGCAGCACTCCCCTGTCGAGCAGATCGCCGAAGCCGGACCATGTCTTCGCGGGCGCCATGCCACTGACCACCGGGTCGTCAGTGACGAGTCCAGAGGTAAGCAGGGTCCACACTCCGAGGCCGATGAGCAATCCCAGCAGCCCCGCGGCCCAACGCGCGAGGTGACGTGACGGCCGCGCTCCGGCGGTCCGCGGGCCGCCGCGCGAGCCGGAGACGGATGGGCTGGCTCTCACCGTGGCCGCCGACACGTCGTCGGTCGCTGGGTCCGGGGTCGAGTCCGTGAGCGTCATCTAGATCAGCCGTTCGTGTCGGGTGAGGGAGGCGGGGAGACCGAGAACCGTGGGCCCACCGTGGCGGGCAATCGAGGCGCGGACGAACCGGTTGTCGACGAGCTCGCCGTGGACTGTCGAGGGGTCGAGCCCGTCGAGGAAGCGGGCATCACCATCGACGACCGTCGTCCGCATCTGACGGACGAGCTCGGAGGTGAAGCTCGGGAAGGGATAAGGGTGGAAGTCGATCCTGGGGCGCGCTCTGCCACCGCTGGGGTCACTCACTGTTCCCGTCATCGCTACCTCAACCGCCTTGGGCGGCTGTGGGAGGTACCCCTTCCCGGATAGGAGGGCGGCGGCGGAGGTGCGGTCCGCGCGGATCCCGAGCTGCGCGGCGACGGTCGCGTCGACCAGCGCCTGAACAGTGTCGGGACGGCGGTCGATGAGATCCTCGTGGACGACGGTGACGCAGCATGCGTGATCCCGCCACACCTGATCGAGCATCATGTGCAGCGAGCCGACTCCCCGGGCGACCGCACCCGCATTGAACGGGTCGGCCACCGTGAACGCGGAGATCGACCCGGTCGCCAAGGCCGGGATCATGTCCGAGGGCCCCATCACGACGAGTTCGACGGTCCTGTCCGACCGGCTCGCGGCACGGCGCGCCACCGGGGTGAGCCCGTGCGCGCGCAGCACCCGCTGGAGGAGGATGTTGTGGATCGACCACCATCCGGGGATCGCCACCTGCGTCCCCGCGAGCTGGGCCACGTCCCTCACGTGCGGCGCCACCGTGATGGCTCCTCCCCCGGTGTGGTTCCAGCTCACCACCTTGGCATCGGCGCCAACGACATACCGGAGCTGGACAGCCGAGGGCATGAGCAGGTGGATGAGGTCCACCTGCCTGGTGAGGAATGCCTCCATGAGCGACGACCAGGAGCGGAAGAGCACAGGGCGACCGACGATGATCTTCTGCTGTTCGAAGTAGCCGTCTCCGTGCGCCACCAGGAGCGGGGCCGCGTCGGTGATGGGCAGATATCCGATGCGGAGCTCGTCGGTGGCGATGCCCCTCTGAGCGGTCGCGGTCGTGACCAGATTGCCCAGCGTCGCGGCGCCACCGACCGCACCGGCGCCCACGGCGAGGGCGCCTCCGGCTCTCAGCAGTGCGCGCCGATCAAGGATAGGGCCGAGGGGGCGGGGATCGTTCTCCATCGCCGCGTCAGGCCGTCCGATACGCGCGGAGGATGCTGTCGCGCAGGGCCGGATCGGATTGCGTGGAGCCATGTGACGGGTTGGTCCACTCCTGCCGGACGCGGCCTGACGATCCCAACAGCGCGATGCGGGAGCCGACGACCAGTGCCTCGTCCACGTCATGGGTCACCATGACCGTGGTGACCCCGAGGTCGGCGGTCACGCCCACGAGCCATCGTTGGGAATCGGCGCGGGTGACTGGGTCGAGCGCGCTGAAGGGTTCGTCTAGTAGCAAGATCTCCGGGCGGGTCGCGGCAGCACGCACAACCGCCACTCGCTGTGCCTGCCCGCCGGAGATCTCGTCGGGACGGGAGTCTGCCAGCTCCGCGATACCGAAGTGCTCGAGAAGGCCGTCGACGTGGGCTGGGTCGACCCGACCGCGCAGGGCCCGGAACCGCCCACCCAGTGCGACGTTCTCGCGGACCGAGAGCCACGGGTACAACAGCGGCTTCTGGAACACGACCGCGTACGAATGTGCCCGGTCGTCCCCGCTGTCGTCCGATCCAACCCGCAGTTCACCAGCAGCAGGCTCGTCGAGTCCCGCAAGCAGCCGCAGGAGCGTTGACTTCCCGACCCCCGAGGGGCCCAGTAGGACCAAGGATTCACCGGCGCGGACCTGCAGTTCGAGATCATCGAACAGCGTCCGCCCGCCGGGCAGGCGGTGCTGCAAGCCCGTGACGCTCACCGCGACTGGCCTGGCGAGGACACCGGTTGTCATGCGGAGACCCCTAGCCGGTCGAGTTCCCACCGCAGCTGCGATTGCGAGGGCGACTGCACGGGCAGAAACGCGGCCTCGCGCATCCGACGGTTGGCCGGGGCCGCCTGGGCGTATCCCATGCCACCACACAGGATCGCCTCGAGACGGGTGGCCGCCGGAGCGATCTCCGCGCCGTCGAGGCGAAGGAGAAGCAACTCGCCCAGCGTGGCCTCGGTCGGCGTTTCGCCGAGGCGGTGCAGTTCGGCGTGCATGTGTTGGTGACGCGATGCCAGCTCCCCGTGCTCGTCGGAGTAGAAGGCTCCGAGGCCCTCGAGGCGGCCCTCTGCCTCGGTCAGCGAGCGCGCGGCTATGCCCGAGCAGAAAGCTGCCTGCAGGATGAGGAACTGTGGGCGCACACCGGAGAGGAAGTCCGGCAAGTCCTCGCCTAGCACCTGCTCGTCCGGGACTTCCACGCCGTCGAGACCGATCATCGTGGAAGCCGTCGCGTTGAGTGCAAGGAGGTCGGGGGCATTCCGGATCTCGACACCGGGTGCAGACGCCTCAAAGGTGAGAACTAGGCTGCGCCCGTCCTCGGTGTTGGCTGCCAGCACGATGACGCTGTCCGGGTACACATTGGACGCCCAGGCGATCGGGCCATCAATCCTGTAGCCGCCTGCCACCGGTGTCGCGGTGATCGGAACTTTGGCCAGCCCGACGACCTGCCGCTGGGCGGCGGCCATGCCCGACACTCCGGGGCGACTTCCGTCCGCGACGGCCCGGTAGGTCCGGGCCGCCGCGTCCGAACGGTCTACCGCGTGTCGGAGGTACGCGGCGGTCATACGCTGCGCCCACGCGGCAAAGGCGACCGCCAGACTCTCCGTGGCCACGGCCTCTATGATCGTCGCGGCGACGGCGACCGGCGTTCGATCGACGTCGAACAATCCGAGCCGGGCAAGTGCGGCGATGTCCTCTCGGAGGTCCGCCTCGTCGCGGTCGAGGGCGGAGGCCCGGGCGGCGACCGAGTCGATCACCGCAACGAGTTCCGCGGTGTCAACGTCACCGAATTCGCCGGCGGTGAGCTGGGCTCGGGGAGCCCCGAGAACGCGGGTCTGCGTCGCGGCGGTGCTCATGACAGCTCGTGCAGGCGCGAAATGGGGGTGGAGACGATCTCGCGCGCACGGACAACGGAGTCGGAGTCCGGGGCGTTGTAGAAGCACAGGCACTTGTCCGTGTCCTCACGCACGTAGGTACGCAGGAAGGAGACCTCGGGGATCTCTGCGTACTTCGGGGACTTTTCCTTCTTGCGGGTGAGATAAGTGTCCATGTCGATCTCGTCCGGAATGTCCCACTCGACCAGGTATCCGGCCTCGGGTCGGGCGGCCTTGATGGTCTCGAGGTCGGTGCCGACCAGGCGGACCTGCGCAGGCGTGGTCACCTCGGCGGCGCCAATCGCGGCCGCATCGAGAACGGGGGCATCGGTGTCGCAGGCCCCGTTCTGTCCGTCAGCTAGCTCGGCGATCGTGAACACACGCGATGCGCCCTTGGTGATCTGGGTCTCGATGACGTCGGCACCGGCACCGGTCAGGGTGGCGGCGATGGAATCGACGAGCGTGGAGGGGTCGGCCTGCTGCTCCGGCGACGGGGTGGTCTCGTAGAGGAAGAGGGGCATGAATGATCCTTTCGGGACGTCTCGTGAAAGGCCCACGCTAGTAAAGACAGACCGTTCTGTCTATTCACCCCCCCTGCGGAGCCCCCTGTCCGGAGGCGGTGCGATGAACAGTAGGAGAACGAAATTCCGGCGTTGCCGAACGCGCACTACAGTCGTGGCATGCGCACTGTCTTCCATTCCAAGCTCGACGAATTCTCCGACCAGCTGGTTCGCTTCTGCGAGACCAACATCCGCCTACTCGACCGCGCCACCGCGGCCCTGCTCGATGGCGACGAACTCGCTGCCATCGAGGTGATCGACGGCGCGGCCGAGCTGGAGGATCTGCGCGAGGTCAGCGAGCAACATGCGTTCGAGCTGCTCCTGCTCGAGGCACCGGTGGCCGGGGACCTGCGTCAGGTTGTGTCGGGGATCTACATCGTCGAGCACTTCACTCGTATGGCCACCCTTGCCGGACACATCGCCAGGGTCGCGCGGCGACGGCACCCGCAGTCCGTGGTGCCGGCTCCCCTGGTCCCCCTCATCCGCGACCTCGCGCAGCGAGACGGTGAAATGGCACAACGACTCACAACACTGCTCGTCGAGCATGATGCCGACAAGGCCCGGACCCTCGATGCCGAGGACGACGCCGTGGACCGACTCCACTCCGATCTGATGAGGCAGTTGTCGAGCGAGGACTGGCCCCACGGTTCAGTCGCAGCCGTCGACCTCGCGCTACTGGCGCGCTACTACGAGCGCTTCGCCGACCACACAGTGAGCATCGCCAACCGCGTTGTGTACCTCGCCACGGGCGAACGACCCGAGGGGGGATCGCTCTCCCACCTCGACGACGGCACGGTCCTCGACTGACGGGGACTACTCCAGACGGCGTCACTGACGGCGACACCCGGCCGCGGGGAGACTGCGACCGGGTGTCGTGCTCTCGCGGGAATCAGCGGCAGATCGCCCCGGTGGATGCCGACTGCACGAGCTTGGAGTATTTGGCCAACACGCCGCGGGTGTAGCGAGGCGGGAGCGGCTCCCAGTCCGCGCTCCTGGCCTGCAGCTCCGGCTCGTCGACGAGCAGCTCGAGGGTGCCGCGGGAGACGTCGAGCCGGATCCGGTCACCATCCCGGACGAAGGCGATCGGGCCACCGTCGACCGCTTCCGGGGCGACGTGGCCGACGCACAGTCCGGTGGTGCCGCCGGAGAATCGGCCATCGGTCATGAGGAGGACGTCCTTGCCCAGACCTGCCCCCTTGATCGCGCCGGTAATCGCGAGCATCTCCCGCATTCCGGGGCCGCCCTTGGGCCCCTCGTAGCGGATGACGACCACGTCTCCGGCGGCGATGGTGCCGTCCTCGAGGGCATCCATCGCGGCGCGCTCCCGCTCAAAGACGCGAGCCGTGCCCTCGAAGACGTCAGAGTCGAAACCGGCCGACTTCACCACCGCACCCTCCGGCGCGAGAGACCCGTGCAGGATGGTGATCCCACCCGTCGGATGGATCGGTTTGTTCATGGCCCGCAGGACCTGGCCGTCGGGGTCCGGCGGCGCGATCTCGGCGAGGTTCTCGGCCACGGTACGGCCGGTGACTGTCAGGCAGTCACCGTGTAGCAGACCTGCGTCGAGCAGGGCCTTCATGACCACAGGCACGCCGCCGATCCGGTCCACATCGGTCATGACGTGCGCGCCGAACGGCTTGACGTCCGCCAGGTGGGGGACCTTAGCGCCGATGCGCGCGAAATCCTCTAGCGACAGCTCGACCTCGGCCTCGTTGGCGATGGCCAGCAGGTGGAGCACCGCGTTGGTGGATCCGCCGAACGCCATCACCACGGCAATGGCGTTCTCGAACGCCTTCTTGGTCATGATGTCGCGCGCGGTGATTCCGAGGCGGAGCATGTTCACCACGGCCTGACCGCTTTCGTCCGCGTAGCGGTCGCGCCGGCGGTCCGGGGCCGGCGGGGCTGCGCTTCCGGGCAGTGACATTCCGAGAG
Organism: Dietzia sp. ANT_WB102; assembly: GCF_008369165.1. Lineage (NCBI taxonomy): Bacteria > Bacillati > Actinomycetota > Actinomycetes > Mycobacteriales > Dietziaceae > Dietzia > Dietzia sp. ANT_WB102. Next base: position 1,968,809 of record NZ_VOBA01000001.1, on the reverse strand, counting down.
CCTCGGCGGCGCTGGCCATGGTGTTGGCGGTGTACATACCACCGCAGGCGCCCTCACCCGGGCAGATGGCACGCTCGATGGTGTCGACGTCCTCACGGCTCATGAGTCCGCGCGAGCACGCGCCAACAGCCTCGAAGGCGTCGATAATGGTGACCTGGTGCTCCGAGCCGTCCGAGAGCTTCGCCTGGCCCGGCAGGGTGGAGCCCGCGTAGAGGAACACCGACGCCAGGTCGAGCCTGGCGGCGGCCATGAGCATCCCCGGGAGTGACTTGTCGCACCCGGCCAGCAGCACGGACCCGTCGAGGCGCTCGGCGCTCATCACGGTCTCCACACTGTCGGCGATCACCTCTCGCGAGACGAGCGAGAAATGCATACCCTCGTGTCCCATCGAGATGCCGTCGGAGACGGAGATCGTACCGAACTCCAGCGGGAACCCGCCGCCGGTGTGGACCCCCTCCTTCACCGCCTTCGCCAGCCGGTCAAGCGACAGGTTGCACGGGGTGATCTCGTTCCACGACGAGGCCACGCCGATCTGAGGCTTCACCCAGTCGTCGTCCCCCATCCCGACCGCGCGCAGCATCCCGCGCGCGGCGGTTTTCTCCAGCCCGTCGGTCACGTCGCGGCTGCGGGGCTTGATGTCGGGCCCGTTGCCGGAGGTCGGTTGCTCAGAGCGGGGCGTGTCGGTTCCGGAAGTCATGAGACCAGCCTAGGCATTAGAGGCCAACGGTGCGGTCGGCACCTTGTAGTACCCGCGGCCGAACCGCGTCCTATCCACGTCCCCGCGAAAATCCGCGTGAAGATAGGTAGCGTTGGCCGCGCTAGGAGTCCGTCGATACAAGGGGTTTTCAGCGGTGATCTACGAGGTGTTCCGTCAGGTCTCGGGGGTCCTCGTCACCGTCTTCGTCGTGTCCAGCCTGTTCAATGTCGGCCTGACGCAGAAGCCATCAAATTTCGTTGCGCACCTTCGGAACTGGCACTTCCTGGTGCGGATGGTACTCGTCAACCTAGTTCTGGTCCCCGCGGTGATGGTGCTGGCGGTGACAGTGGTCGACCTCGCACCGATCTATGAGGCCGGTCTCGTGATCTTCGGATTGTCCGCCGGGGCACCGTTCCTCATCGCACTGACGCGTGAGTCCAACCAGGACAAATCGTTGGCTGCGACTGTCATGACCGTGCTCATTCTGGGCACGGTCGTCATCATGCCCATTCTGCTTCCCCGGTTGGTCGAGGGCGTGATCGTCGACGTCTGGGCAATCATCACCGCGCTACTCACCCAGTTAATCTTGCCGATGGTCATGGGGATGGTGATCCGCCAATTCCTCGTGCCCCTCGCCGCCGCAGTCCAGCCCTGGGTGGCCCGGATCTCGTCGATAGCGCTCTATGGACTTCTCGGCACCATCATCATCGGTCACCTTCCCGACATGTCGGATGCCGGATTGTGGAAGGCGATAGCCACAGGCCTGGTCGTGATCCTCATCTCGCTGTTCATCGGCTACATGATGGGCGACGGATTCAGTCACCTGAAGATAGTCGGCGGCCTGGCCACCGCCCAACGCAACACCGCCGCCGCGATGATCGTCGCCAGTAAGAGCTTCAGCGAACCGGGGGCCATCGTCGTCGTCACCCTCGTCAACACACTCGGGTTGGTCGTCCTAATGGCCGCCGCGCGGGCGATGAGCCGGGACGCCGAGGTCCTGCTCACCCCGATCGGCGCCGATATTCCCGAGCGCGGCTCGAAATAACCCGACAAGATGGGGTCATGACTAGTAGTTCCGCTACCAGACCGAATTTTCTGGTCGTCGTCGTCGATGACATGGGGTACTCCGACTGCCAGCCCTTCGGCGGCGAGATCTCCACCCCGAATCTTCAACGACTAGCCGAGTCAGGCGCCCGTTTCCGCGGCTTCCACACGAGTTCGCTGTGCGCACCTACACGGGCGATGCTGCTCTCTGGATGCGACAATCATCAGGCGGGCCTGGGGGTCATGCAGCCGCTGCACGCTGGGAACCAGTACATGCAGCCTGGTTACGAGGGCTTCCTCAACCACTCCGTACCGACGATGGCCGAACTCCTGCGTGACGCCGGTTATCACACCTATCTCGCCGGGAAGTGGCACGTCGGGATCACAGACGACACCCGGCCGGCCGCGCGGGGGTTCGATCGCAGCTTCGCGTTCCTCGGCGGCGGTGCCAGCCACTTCAACGACGCCCGCCCACTGAGCTCCTACGAGGGCAAGCAGACCATGTACGCCGAGGACGATCGCTTCTGCACCGATGAGCTGCATGACGACTTCTACACCTCCACGGCGTTCGTCGACCAGATGATCGGTTATCTGCGCGATCAGGACGACGACCAGCCCTTTCTGGCCTATCTCGCTTTTACCGCGCCCCATGATCCGCTCCAGGTGCCCGAGGCGGATCTCGACCGCTACGCGGGACGCTATGACGGGGGATACGAAGCGATCAAGCGAGAGCGCATGGAGCGGATGAAGCAGATCGGGTTGATCGCCTCCGATTTGGAAGTGAACCCGGGCAGCGGTCTGTTCCCGACATGGGAGGAACTGTCTGAGGACGCCAGGCGCAGCGAGGCCCGCAAGATGGAGATCTATGCGGCGATGATCGACCGGATGGACCACGAACTGGGTCGCGTCCTCGACGAACTCGACAGGCTCGGCAAACGGGAAGACACCGTCGTATTCTTCCTCTCCGACAACGGAGCCAATCCCAAGCAGCCGGAGTTCTACCCGCCCAATACGATCGAGACGATCGAGGCCGAGTTCGACAACACCCTGGAGAACATGGGCAGGATCGGATCGTTCGTCTCCATCGGAGGGGCCTGGGCCGAGGTTGCCGACACCCCTCTGTCCTACTTCAAGACCACCACCTATGAAGGCGGCACCCAGACCCCGTTGATCGTCGCCGGCGGCCCGGTGACACGCGAGGGCGTGGTCACCGATGAACTGCTGCACGTGGCGGACATCCTGCCGACAATGCTCGACATGGCCGGGGTCCGGCGCCCCACCGAGATCGACGGTAAGTCGGTGCCCCCGCTGTATGGGCGGTCGCTGGCCCCGATGCTGACCGAACAGACCCTGCAACCGGTTCGCACAGGGATGGACGCGCTGTGCTTCGAGATGCTCGAATGCCGCTCCGTGTTGTGCGGAGACTGGAAACTGCTGTGGATGGCCCCGCCGTACGGAAAGGGAGACCGGTGGAAGCTGTTCAATTTGGCCGAGGATCCACGCGAGCTGGTCGATCTCGCTGACTGGTACCCGAAGAAGGTCGCACAGCTCGAGGGCCAGTGGCAGGCCTACGCCGAGTACGTCGGGTATATCGAGTCAGACGGCACCTCCGCTGCCACCGAGCTAGGCATTGACCGGTTCTTCGAATTCCGGCTCGGCGACGACTAATGGACGGGCTCGGTAGCGGGAACCGGCACTTAGCGGGGCGTCCGGTCATCTCTCGAGGTGCCTCCGCAACAGCATTGCGCCACGGTGACGAGCTCCTCTGGCCGTGACCGCGATGCGCTGACGCCATTGCGGATAGTCGCCGTCCCGTCGTCTCATGAGCTGCGTCCAACGCCGCTCCCCCACGATATCCGGCAAGCATTCTTCAGCGAGGGCTGCAGACTCGATACCTATCTGACTCCCCGCGTCCGTTCCACTATCGAACGCCTGACTCGCGTTACGGATCGCATAGTCGGCGAGGGCGCGTCGATAGTGTGCGCGCCAACGGTCCGTTTCCGGCAGGTGCTGCGCATCGTGGTCGAGGAAGTGCTCAAACACCCGAGCCCGGGACCGCAGGTCGTAAAGAAGTTGGCCCGCGCTCTCCTCGTAGTGCATGTTCGCACCATGGATCCGATAGAAAGCCTGGTCCGGCCCGTCAACCCGCCCTACCCCGCCGAGGATCGCGCAGCGCATCCAGAGGAGCATGTCGGCCCCCACCGGGAAGTCGGTGTCGAACCATCCCGCGGCCTCGAGAACTGATCGTCTCAGCAGGACTTCCGGGCTGAGGATGACGTTGCGTCCCATCCGCATGAAGCGGCCCAACCATTCCGTTCCGTCCCAGACAGTCCAGCGGGTGCGTCCGAGTCGCAGCTCCGGGGGCGAGTCCTCAAACGGTCTGCAGTAGCCGTAGACAAAGCCGAGATCACGGCGTGCCTGTAGCAAGGCCACGGATCGGGTGATGGAGCCCGGTGAGAGAAGGTCATCTGCATCGAGCACCGTGACGAACTCTCCTGAGGCCGACGCCAACGCCTCGTTGTAGTTCTGCAGGTACGGCTTGTTGTACGGCTGGGTCGCCACACGGATGCGACCGTCGGCGGCAGCGCGGCGCCGAGCGACGTCGAGGCTATCGTCCGTCGAGCAGTTGTCTGCGACGATGACCTCCAGGTCGACCTCGGGCTGGTCTAGGGCGCTGTCGATCGCTGCATCGAGGAATCGGGCGTAGTTGAAGCATGGAATGACGATCGAGACCCGGGGTCGGGGGCGAACGGAAGCTGGGGTCAGACGGGCAACCATGAGAAGGCTCCTTTCTGGACCGGATCTCGCGGCGGTCGACCCGCCTCCGGCTCTCTGGCGCGAATGCAGTGCATTCAGGCTCCATCGATACCGCAAACATAGGCGTTTGTGAAGATTTTTGAACTTTACGCTGTACTCTTCAAATGCCGGATAGGTAACCCGATTCCGGAGCCGCCGTCCAGGGGCCTGAGGAGACGATGCCGTGCCACATACGCGTCAGGTTCTCTGGCCGCGTCTGCGGGCGGACGTGGCCGGGATCGATGTCCTCGTGCCCGACCCGCCGTCCCGAGAAGGCGCGGGGAGCGACCGCGTCCGCATCCGAACCCGGTCGCTCCGTGCAGCCGAGTTGCTGGTTGTCGTGGCCGCGGTGCTCACCGTGGGCGCGGCGCCAGTCGAGGGCACACTGATCGCCTTGCATCCTCACGCTGCCAAGCTCCCGGCCATCCTGCTCGTTGGGTCCTGGATGCTCCTCAGGTTTGGCTTCCGGACACGGTTCAACCTCCACCCCGCCCACATTCTGCTCGCAGCGCTCGCCGCGACTGTTCTGGCCAGTTCGGCGCTCAACCTCTCCGGACCGTTCACCCTCCAGTACACGATCCGGTGGATCCCGTTCCTCGCGATCACCACCATCCTCATTGACGTCCTCTACCGAGAACTCAGGGTGCGAATAGTCCTGGCGGCGTCTGTGGTGGGGGCAGCAGTCGCGGGAAGCGGGGCCCTGATCAGCGTCATCGTGTCTGGTGAGCGACGTGCCACGGGGCCGCTCGAGGATCCAAACGACCTCGCCTACGTCCTGGTCGCAGCGCTGCCGCTGGTAGTCGCACTGGACAAAGGCGGCCGGTGGTGGGGAGTGGCACGGGTCGCGCTTGTCGCCGTGCTCGCGCTGGGGGCGGCCGCGACCTTCTCGCGGGGCGGTGCGATAGCCGCGGTGGTCGCCATGCTCTGGCTTCTCGCTCGTGGAGCCGTGTCGGTGCGCACAATGGTGTTCGCTGGCGCAGTGGTCCTGGTGACGGCGGTGACGGTGGCCGCCCTCGCCGCGTCGACATTCGTCGCGGCTCTCGGCGAGAAGCAGTACATCGCCGGCTCGAACGTCGATTCCAGGCTGATCCGTTGGCAGGCAGCAGCACGGATGCTCGCCGAGCACCCCGTGCTCGGCGTGGGGCCGGGTGGCTTCCGCGCCGAGTACGTCAACGCCTCCGGTCTCGCCGAGATCGCAGAACAGACTCCGGTGACGCACAACATGTACCTGGAGGTCGGAGCCGAGCTCGGGGCCGTCGGACTACTGCTTTTCGTCGCACTGATCTTCACCGCGCTGGTCTGCTCGGAACTCGCTCTGCGAGCCGGGGCGGACAGGCGAACGTCGGTGGCGATCCAGGCGAGCCTGCTGGCCATTATCGTCGCCTCGATATTTCTGTCCGAGCAGTACTACATCTCCCTGTGGTCGACGGTCGCCGCCGCGTGCGCCCTGTACCTGCGCCACCCCGCTGCGGCGAGAGGTTGAACGATGCGAATAGTGCACTCCATCAACGAGATGGGCATCGGTGGGGCCGAATCGTTGGTCGTCGAGCTCATGGACAGGGGTTCGGATCTCGGCTGGACTTCGGCGGTGGCGTCATCCGGAGGGGTACGCGCCAACGAGCTCGCCGCTCGCGGTCATCCGCACTTCCACGTCCCCCTAGCCACCAGGTCGCTCTCGTCGGTCCTCCGTTCCCGTAGAGCGGTCCGTGCCGTTCTCGATGAGTTTCGGCCCGATGTCGTGATCGCCCACAATGTCCTGACGAGCGTAGTAGTTCGGCTCGCCCGGCCCGGAGTGCCGGTTCTCGCGGTGTTCCACGGTGTCGCGGAGGATGACTACCGGTTGGCCGCGCGCGCCCTGAGGTACAGCGCAGATGCGGTGGTGGCCGTCGCCGGGGTCATCGCAGATCGTCTCAGCGCGGCCGGGGGCGGTCGGCCGACACCTCGGGTGATACGCAACGCGGTGACCCCGCCCGACGGCTTAGACCGCGACGCTGCCCGCCTCCGGCTCGGAATTTCACCCGACCGGCCGGTGGCCCTCTGCCTGGCCCGTCTCGAGTCGCAGAAGAGGCACGATGTGCTCATCGACGCGTGGCGCCTCCTCGACACGAACGCCCTGCTCCTCGTCGCAGGCGATGGATCACTGCGGTCCGAACTGCAGACGCGGGCCGCTGACCTGGGCGACCGCGTGCGTTTCCTCGGGCCGCGCTCTGATGTCCCGGACCTCCTCGCTGCCACTGACGTCACGGTTCTGACCAGTGACTGGGAGGGCCTGCCCATCTCAGTACTCGAGTCCCTCGCCGCAGGGCGTCCGGTCGTCGCGTCAGACGTCGACGGACTCCGCGAGGTGCTGGGAACCGGAGGAGGTCGTCTAGTTCCCAGGGACGACCCGGAGCGAGCAGCCACGGCTCTACACGAACTGCTCTTCGACACCACCGCGCGCAGTCAAGCGGCCCAACGCGGGCTCGCGACCATCGCGGAATCCTACGCCCCTGACGACATGATGCATTCCTACGACGATCTCCTGAGGTCACTGCTCACCCGAAGGAATTCCCGATGAACCGATTGACGAAACACTGGCTGACCAAGCGGGTATCGGCAGCGGCCGTGACCGCCCTCATCGTCTTTGCCGCTGTGGCCGCAGCTCTGCTGTTGCGACCGGACGCGTACGACGCCCGGATCGGTCTGCTGGCCGTTCCGCGGACGACCCCCGCGGCAGCAGAGCGGGCGGACTTTGGAGTCGTGGTCGCCAACTCGCTGCCCGCGGTGATCGAGGTCGCCCACAGCGTCTCGACAGTCACCGCAGCGGCCTCCCGGGTGCCTGGTGCGCCGGCTGATCCGAGCACGATCATCGAGAACGTGACGGTGGATATCATCCCCGCGTCCGGCCTCGCGCGACTCACGGTGCGCGGAGAAGATCCCGATGTCGCAGCCGGTCTCGCTACCGAACTCGCGGCTGAACTCGTGCAGGCGAATCTGCTGTCCCCGACGGCGGCTCTGCGCGTACTCGACCCGGTGCCTACCGTGAAGCACGCCTCACCAGACCTTCTGCTGGCAGCGGGCCTGGCCGCCGCCGCGGGGGTGACCGCGGGGGCCGCTGCACTCGGTGCGGCGACCCTGTGGTGGCCACGACCGGAACGTCGATTGCGTCGTCTTCTCGAAGAAGCCGGGATCGGCCACGCCGTCGTCGTGATCCATGACGACGGGTCGACCGATGGGCTCGGGACGCTGAGGTTGCTCCGCGAGACCGTGGGGAGACCCCTACGCCTCGTCGCGTCCGAACCGCAGTTAGTCGACGCGGCGGCACGACTCTCCGACACCCTCTCTCTGGAGTCTGCGCCGATCAATGACGACCGTCGAGTCGCTGTTGGACTGGTCACCCACAGCGCCGCGCCCCCGGAGCCCCTCCGAGCCACCGTCGGCAGCCTTCCAGACCCTCACGAGATTGTCGCTGTCATCCTCTCGGATGACGGAACGCGAGACGAGGCAGACGGAGGGCCCCGAACCGGCTCGGAACGAAATCTGAACAGCGATGCAGGGCCCGTAGCCAACCGTCAGGCTGAGTCCACTCGCCGGGCGTCGACCGAACTCACCGGTGTCGGTCGTCACGCGTCTCGGACGGACGCCGCAGGACGCCCTGTGAACGGGAGTTCGCGTCGTGAGGACCTGACCCTCGGCGAACCGCCGGGGGACGACCCCGTGACCGGTGAAGCGGCCTCCGCTTCCGCCCGCTGAGCCGGACCACCATGACACAAACCACCGCCGCCACCGACTCACTCGGTGCCAGGGCCGCCCGGGGCTCACTCTGGCTGGGGCTTGTCAACTTCGCCAGCAAGGGCAGTCAGATGGCGGTCACCATCGTGCTCGCATTGTTCCTCACCGAGGCCGACCTCGGCCTCGTTACGGTCGCGGTGTCGCTGGTCAACATCGGGCAAGTCATCCAGACGATGGGCGTCTACGACGTCATCGCCCGTACCCGCGGCGACGAGAAGGCGATGGCGGGCACGGTCCTCGTCATGTCGGTGTCGGTCGGACTGGTCATGGCGGTCGGGGGTGTCGCGTTGTGCGTCCCGATCGCGCAGCTCGTGGGCGCGCCCGGTTCCGCCCCGCTGATCGCCATCGTGGCGGTGGGTCTGCCGTTCACCGCAGTCGGCGGGGTGCAGATGGCGCTCATGCACCGCGAACTCGATTTCCGTCGGCGGATGGCCCCGGACGCCGGCAGCGCCCTGTTGGGCGCGGTCGTGACTATCGCTCTCGCTTTAGCGGGAGCGGGGCCCTACTCACTCGCCGTCGGGATGCTCGTCACCGCGATCCTCCAGCCGCTGTTTGGGTACGCGGTCGGCAGTCGAGTCCGGCTCCGGTGGGACACCGCGGTGGCCGGCGAGGCGCTCGGGTGGATCAAGGTGGTCGGACCTGCCGCCGTGGTGTCGTATGTGCTCATCAGCATCGATTACCCGATCATCTCCAGAATTCTTGGACCAGATGCCGTCGGTGTCTATTCGCTCGCGTTCCGGATCGCGTGGGTTCCCTACATCATGGTGGCCGTCGTGCTCGGAGCAGTCGCGTTCCCCGTCTTCACCACGCTGGTGCGCGCGAACCGCCGCCACGAGCTCGGTGCCGCTGCCGGCCGGTTCACTCATGCGAGCCTGTTGATCGTCGGGGGTTTGTACGTGATCGCGGCCCTGATGGCCGACAGCATCGCCCTCCTCGGCGAGCATTGGGCGGCGGCGGCGCCGGTATTGGTCGTGCTCTGCGGCTACGGCGTGATCATCAGCGTCCTGGTGATCTGGTACGAGGTGCTCCGGGCCGCCGACTGGCTCCGCGTCTACCTGTTGCTGGAGATCTCACACCTCGTCATCGCCACGACGCTTCTCATCACCCTCACGGGGCGGGGTGTGGTCGCCGCGGCCTGGGCCCAGTTGATCGCCGCGAGTGTGCTTCTCGTGCCGACGTACCTCGTGATGCGTCGGGCAGGGGTGGCGCCGGGACTGATCGCCGTGGGTCGAGCCGTGCTCGGTCTGTCGATCCCCGTGCTCGGATGCGTCGCCGCCGCCTCAGGACTGCGGGCCGTGGGACTGGGGCGGACCGTCTCCTGGGCTGACGCCGTCGTCGAAGTGATCGTCCTCGTCGCGGTGTTCAGCTTCCTCACGTGGGCGGCGAACCGCACCGTCTTGGGGGATCTCCGCGGGCTGCGCCGCGGCGACTCGTACCGAGAGGGAGTCAACCGATGACCAGGAGTAGGGAAGAAAACCGGAGGTTGTCGGCATGAAGAGCCGTGTACCGGGGCGGCGGCGGGACGGGGTAAGAACGGGCCGCCCGACGGTGCTGCACGTGTCACAGCCGGTGGACGGTGGGGTGGCCGCCGTCGTCGACACGCTCGCCATGGACCAGGCAGCCCGCGGTTGGGACGTACACGTCGCCACCGGGGGCGCAGGTCGACTGCCCGAGGGCTTGGCCGATGGCGGGGTGTCAGTGCACCGCTGGGACGCCACCCGGTCCCCAGGCGCCTCCACGCCCGGCGAAATCATTCGACTGGCGACCCTGATCCGCTCAATACGACCAGACCTCATCCACCTGCACAGTTCGAAGGCTGGTCTGGCGGGGCGGCTTGCGGTCCGGGGCGAGTCTCCCACTATTTTCCAGCCCCACCTCTGGTCCTTCCAAGCCGATGACGGGGCCGCATCCCGGCCGGCTCTGCTGTGGGAGAGGTTCTCCGCCCGGTGGGCTGACGCCATCGTGTGCGTGAGTGACGACGAGAGAGACCACGGCACCCGGGAAGGGATCAGCGGGCGGCTCGTGGTGATACCGAACGGCGTCGACACCAGCCGGATCCTTCCCGGTGATCGGACCCTCGCGCGCCGCGAACTGGGGCTGCCGCCCGGACCACTCGCAGTATGCGTGGCACGACTGTCACCCCTCAAGGGGCACGACTACCTCCTGCGCTCCTGGCCCGCGGTGCTGCGTGAAGTGCCCGACGCACGACTCGCGATAGTCGGGGACGGACCACTACGTGAGCAGCTGTTCTCTGAACACCCGATCGCCGCGGACCCCTCCGTCTTGTGGGTCGGCGACAGCACGAACCCATCCCTCTACATGTGTGCAGCAGAGGTGGTCGTCACACCGTCCCGGGCCGAGGGGATGGCGCTTGTTCCTCTCGAGGCCATGGCAAGCGGAAGACCGCTTGTGGCGTTCGCCGGGGGTGGCATGCGCGAGAGCATCGGTGACGCGGGCACCGTCCTGGACGTCGGTGACACCTCAGGTCTCGCCCGGGAAATCATCGCACGCCTGACCGACGGTGAGCTCTCCGCTCGGGAGGGGCGGCTCGGCAGGAAGCGCGCGGTGTCCCGGTTCGACTCGCGCCGTGTAGCCCACGACATGTCCGCGCTGGTGATCGAATTGATCGGTCGATGCTGAACCGAGGTCTGCGGTCGACGAGGAGAGGACGGCCATGGCACGCATCGCCTATCTGCTGACGCAGGATCGGGGTGGTCCCGTCGACGTGACAACTCGACTCGCCCGCGCGGTCGCCGACCTCGGTGAGCACACGGTCGGTGTCTTCGGTCCCCTACCTGCCCGCGGCGGCGAGACGGTACGCGACATCCATCATTTGATCGATGTCCCCCGAAAGGGCGACCTGCGATCGCTGGGCCGGGCCAGGGCAGCCCTCCGCCGCTGGCAGCCGACGATAGTGCACGCCCAGGACCGACGCGCCGGACTGGTCGTCGCGGGAATGCAGTGGCTCCCCGGCGGGCCCCGGGCTGTGCTCCAGACCTATCACGGAGTCCCGGACGACGTGACGGAGCCGTGGTTCCGTGGTGAGCGCGGCGCCGCCGGACCGTCCCGCTATACGCGAGTGGTCCTCGCCGGAGACGCCGCGACAGCCGCCGCGTCGACCCGCACGGTCGTCCCGGCCACCGCGATGGGCGAATTCCTCCACCGGCGGTTACGAATTCCCGCCGATCGGATCGTCCACCTCGACAACGGGGTCGTTTTGCCGGAGGCCACTCCCCCGGTCGGGCCGGTGCGGCGCCTGCTCTTTGTCGGGCTGCTCGTGGAGCGCAAAGGCCTGATCGATCTGCTCACCGCACTGGCGCGTCCGGGTGTGCTACGCGACGGGGTAACTCTGACCGTGGTCGGGGACGGCCCGGCCCGTCCAGAATCCGAACGCCTCGCTGCAAGCCTCACCCTGGCCGGGCGGGTCGAGTTCCTCGGCTATCGAACCGACGTCCCCGACCTCCTGGCGTCACACGACGCACTCGTGCTGCCCTCTCGAATGGAGCAGCAGCCACTGGTGGTGGCCGAGGCGATGGGCGCCGGCAAGCCGGTTCTCGCCACCGACACGGGGGGTGTCGCCGAAATGCTCGACGTCCCTGGATATAAGTACCTCGCCCGGCCCGACGACGTCGATTCACTCGAGACCGCGCTCATCAGACTGTTCACCGATCCCGAGCCCGGATGCGTCGGACGCGCACTGGCGGACCGGGCGCGACGTCTTTACTCGGTCGAGCGGTCCGCCGCAGCGCACCTTGACTTCTACGCGACACTCATCTGATCACCACGAGGCTCTCTCCGGGATCGAGGAAAGTGTCGTCGACGCGGTCACGCAGCCCTTCGGGCACTTCCACCGGGGCCGTTCGCCCCGTCGGGTTGAGCGCGACCCAGCCCCCAGTGAACATTCTGCTCCACACACCGTCCACCGACCGGCCGGGGGTCTCCGCAGCTTGTCCGAGGTCGACATCGAACCAGGGACTAGAGGGTAGGGACCGATAGGAGGGGTCGCCAGTCGCCATCCAACAGGTCTTCGGACCCGCCAGCAGCGCGGCGGCCGCGAAACCCGACTGCTGCTCCCGATCACCTGCTTCGTTGGTGATGAGCAGCAACCAACTGTCCCCGGCCATTGCTGCCGACACCATCTCTTCCCACTGGTGGCCGTCGAAGGTGATGAGTGACCCGTCGTCGGACGGCCGGGCAAAATACTCGTCCATCCCGCCGCCGAAAAAGCTGTGGGATTGCCATAATCCATCGAACTTGCGCGAGTCCGAGATATTCGGCACGAGCAGTTTCCCGTTGTCGTTGAGCGCTTCGCCCGCCATGTCGATCATCTCGCTGATGCCGGTGCGTAAACGCTGGTCGGATTCCGCCTGTGACGACGTGCCCTCGAACACCGCGTCCGTGTAATACGACAATGTGGTGAGGGCGTTGTCTGCCAGGACTCCGTCCCAGCCGTCGGCCGTGACCTCCTCGACTACCGCGTCGGTCCAGGCGCGCTGATATGTCTCGTCCCAGACAGTCAACTGCCAGTGCCCGGGGAACGGGTCCCACTCGATCCGCTGACCCGAGGTGTCGCGGGCGAACCACTCCGGGTTTTCCTCAGCGTTAGCGAACCCGATGCCGGTCGCGAGCTTCTGGGCGTCCGTCCCCTCGTCGTGCGCGCCGCTGTAACTCCGGGTACTAGACAGGTCCTTGTAGACGAGGACGACAACGTCCGGGTCGTTGGCCTTGAGTTGGCGCAACCGCTCGTTCTCCCAGGCGTTGAGTACCACCACGCCGTGCTCCGCGTTGATCTCCTCGTCCGTGGGCGAGTCGCCGATGCCGTACCAGTACCTGCAAATAGTTCGGTCTGTGCCATCAACGTTCAAGCCCAACGACTTCACCTCGGGGAAATTCCCGTCCGCCTGCTGCTCAGACTCGTTGGGTCCGTTGCCGGTCGCGCACGCTGAGGAGAAGACGAGGACCGGGGCCAGAAGCACCGCGATCACCGAGACGAGTCGACGACGGGCGGTCGACCGGCATGAGCGTACGGTGTGCCCGGAGTTAGCGGGGCATCTGTTGATTTGTGTCATTACTGTCCTCGCGTAGTCGGCGTGGGGCGGCGTGTCGTCTGATCGCGGGTGCGACGGGCCGTCCACGAAGGAGCCCCTCGACCGAGCGGGAGTCGATTGCCTCCCCGTACGGCTCGAGTGCCGCGGTCGCAGCGTCCACCGTGTGCGTGATGTCCTCAGCAGTGTGGGCGGCTGAGGTGACGAATGATTGCCCAAGTACCCCGCGGGTGATGAGTTCCTGCAGGAAGAGAGTCCGGAACGCCTGCGACGGAACGCAGTCAGCGTCACCTGTGACGAAAACCAGGCATGAGGGACGGCCGATGACCCGAACGTGGTCGGCGAGCCCGGCAGCTCGTGCTGCAGAGTTCACTCCGTCCGCGAGTGCTCGCCCAGCGGATTCCATCGCACCGACGGGATCGGCCGTCCTGTACTCCGCTGCGACCGCGCGAAAGGCGGCGAGACCAACCCGCTCGGGTCCTTGCGTGGTGGAGAGGAGGAAGACCCGTTCCCGGTCGGTATTCAGTCCGCCGAGCTCCATGAACTCCCGTCGACCGGCTAGCGCGGCGATGGCGTAGCCGTTCCCCATGCCTTTGCCCCACGTGGAGAGGTCCGGGGTCACCCCGTACACACCCTGTGCACCATGTGCCGACCAACGGAACCCAGTGATCATCTCGTCGAAGATGAGAAGAACTCCGTGACGAGTGCACAGCTCGCGCACGCCTTCGAGGAAGCCGGGCGCCGGCTCTGCCTGACCTGTCGCCGCTTCCAGCATCACGCACGCCGTATCACCGGCGACCAGTATCTCTTCCAGCGAAGATAGGTCGTTGTACCGGAACCGCCGCACCTGGCTGGTGGACGCCGCCGGGATGCCCGCGGCCATGTCTGTGGTCCCGATGAACCAGTCGTCCACCGAAAAGAAGGGCTGCTCGGCGACGGCCACCCCGGTTCTGCCGGTGACCGCGCGAGCAAGCCGTACTGCCGCGGTCGTGACATCGGACCCGTTCTTGGCGAATTTGACCATGTCGGCGCCCGGAACCAACTCGAGGAAGTCCCGGGCCGCCTCGAGCTCCAGATCGGTCGGACGGGAGAAGTTGACGCCGTCGGTGATCACCGCCCTAACCGCGTCGTCAACCGACGCGAAGGCGTGCCCGAGCGTTACGGAACGCAATCCCATGCCGTACTCGACATACTCGTTATCGTCGACGTCCCACACTCGCGAACCGCGTCCCCGGGCCAGCACTGGGGCCATGGAGTCCGGGTATTGGTCGGAACCCCGGGCATAGGTATGGGCCCCTCCGGGTATCAGTCGGTGGAGCTCCTCCTGCAGCGTGTTCGAGCGGTCGAACACCGCGACCCGGGGGCGGGTCACGACAGGACCGGGTGTCGACGCATCGCGTCGTCGATGACGCCGGTCTCCTGCAGGTCGCGGAGCTGCACAAGCCGGGTGAACCGCGCAAAGAACTCCTCCCCAGTGAGACCGGATGAGTCGTAGGCGCGATGCAGCTCGGCGGCGCCGTCGGCGATTGACCACCGGGCCTCGAAACCCAGGTCGCGCTGGATCGCACCGAAGTCGACCCGATAGGACCGTGGGTCGGAGCCCGACTCTCCGGTGATCAGGAGCGTGGCATAGGGGACCTCGTCGACCACAGAATGCGCTATCTGGGCGACGGTGACGTTGTTCGCCTGGCTGCCAACGTTGTATGCAGCACAACTGACCACGTCGGCGGGTGCATCCAGGCACGCCAAGAAGGCGTCGGCGATGTCCCGGATGTGTACGAGCGGCCTCCACGGGGTGCCATCGGACAGTACTTTCACCTCACCGGTGAAAATCGCGTACCCCATCAGATTGTTCAGCACGATGTCGGCACGTAGGCGGGGTGAGAAGCCGAAAGCGGTCGCGTTCCGCAGGAAGACCGGGACGAACGAGTCGTCGGCGAGAGCGGAGACGTCCTCCTCGACCCTGACTTTGCTCTCCGCATACGGGGTCAGCGGCCGCAGGGGAGCGGATTCGGTGACGAGTTCGTCGCCGGCAGCCCCGTACACCGAACACGTCGACGCGTACAGGAAGCGTCCGACCCCGGCCTCCTTCGCGGCGCGAGCAAGATTGACCGACGCGTGATGGTTGATGTCGTGGGTGACCCCGGGGGCCACGGCGCCCAGCGGGTCGTTCGACAATGCGGCGAGATGGACCACCGCGTCGAAGTCGACGAGGTCATCGACCGTGACGTCTCGCAGATCTATGGTGATGGTGGGTGGATCCTGCGGGGGTGGGCCCATGATGCAATCGGCGAAATAGCCGATATCCAGACCCGTGACCTCGTGGCCCTCGGCAGCGAAGACCTTCGTCATCACTGTCCCGATATACCCCTGGCTACCGGTGATCAAAACACGCATGTCGGTTCCTTTGTGAACGAGAGGATCGCCTTCTCGAGGACGAATGCCTCGGCGTGCGGGGCGCGGCATTGCACGCCACGGAGGCGGGACAACGCCACGAACGAGTCACCATCGCCGAACCAGTCATGGGCATGTTGCGACGGGTAGTGCGCGAGCAGGACCCGTTGTTTGTGCTTTGCAGTCTCCGACCCGAACGGAAGGTAGACGGATAGTGACGGGGTATCGGTCTCCCACTTGAGAATCTCGTAACCGAGAATCAGGTGGCTGCGGAACACCGTAGGTGCCACCTCGGCGAGGAGTCGGTGGTCCTGGTGGGCGTCGTTTCGGTGCGGGGCGAACACGATGTCTGGATCAGTGGCGCCGGCGAACGATGCGACGGCATCCTTGACTCCGTCCCAGTCCGCGGGCAGGCGTCCGTCGCGAAAAGCCAGGACCGTGATCTCTAGGTCCGCGCCGGGCACAAGGGCGGAGAGCGCAGCGCGCTCCTCGTCCTCGCGTGGGGTGCCCGCGCCGGTGAGAACGAGCGCCCGGACCCGCAGTCCTGGTACGGCCGAACACAACTCGTGCAGTGTTCCCCCCATACCGATCGCGATGTCATCGCAGTGGGCGCCGATGACGACCACCTCACGGACGGACGCGGACAGTGGAATCACGGGGTGCTGCTCTCAAGTGAGTCCTCGAGAGTCGCCGGGTGACTTAGGGTGCCCTGCTGCCGCTCCTTGAGCGACGGCTCGTGATCGGCCGCCCACACCATCCACGGGTGGGTCCCCTTGTTGTATGCCTCGTCGAGTTCCGCCCTCTCCTTGAACGTATCTGCGGGCTTCCAGAAGCCGAGGTGTTGATAAGCGAACAAAGCACCCGTGCCGGCCAGGGAACCGCACACGTCGGCGACAAGGTCTCCGTCCGGCGGCAGAAGATCGAAGATCGACTGGGAGAGCACGAAGTAGCCGGCGTTCTCCCATATCGGGAACTCGCCCACCGGGATGATCCCGGTGACGTAACTGCCCTCCCCCAGCTGCACACAGTGGAAGGACGACTGGGGCGGGACGACCATCATCGACGCCCGGGCCCGGGACTCGTGGAACTTGTCGATGATGTCGTCGAGTGGGGCATCGGTGAGAACGTCGGCGTAGTTGGCGAGGAAGTGCTCGTCGCCGCCCAGGTGGGCGCGTACGCGGCGGAGTCGCTCCCCGATCGGGGACTCCAGTCCCGTGTCGACGAACGTGATCTTCCAGTCCCCGATATCCGTGGACAGCATATTGACCTCGCCCCCCGAGAGAACGAAGTCGTTGGACTCGGTCTCGGCATAGTTGAGGAAGAACTCCTTGATGTACCTGGCCCCGTAGCCCAAGCACAAGATGAACTCGGTATGCCCGTAATGGGCGTAGTAGCGCATGACGTGCCACAAGAGCGGGCGGTGCCCCACCAGTTGCATTGGTTTGGGCAAACCCTCGCCCATGTCGTTGCGCATCCGCATGCCGTAGCCGCCGCAGAACAAGACAACCTTCATCGGAGTACTCCGTCCAGAGAGGGTGTGACGTCGAGGCCCCTGGCGACGCTCTGCCGGGGCTGCACGATGTCGAGGGTGGGTAGTGGGAAGACGAGTCGTCCGCCCCAGTCGCCGACGTAGTGGAGCTGGTCGACCAATTCAGTACGGAGGTTCCAGGGAAGGACCACGACGATGTCGGGATGATCCTCGGCGAGCCGTTCGGGTGGGTGAATCGGGATCCGGGTGCCAGGTGTGTAGCGACCATGCTTGTACGGGTTCCGGTCGACGATGTACTCGATGAGGTCGGAGCGGATTCCGCTGTAGTTGAGCAGCGTGTTGCCCTTACCGGGAGCGCCGTAGGCGGCGATCCGAGCTCCGGAACTGCGCTGTTCCAGGAGGAACTCCAAAAGATGGCGACGAGCCTCGTCTGCGGTGGCCTGCAGACCGCGGTAACCGTCGCGATGATGCAGTCCGGCTTCAGCCTCGAGGTCGAGCACCTGCTGTACCGACGCGGACGGCGTGCGCGCCGCCTCTGTGGGACTCGCCCAGAGTCGGATTGACCCACCGTGAGTGGGGAGCATCTCCACGTCGTAGAGGTCCAGACCGGCGGTCGCCAGAGCCCGTCGGGCGGCGAGAACGGTGTAGTACTGGAAATGCTCGTGATAGACGGTGTCGAACTGCGCGGACGCGACCAGATGGAGCGCATGGTGAACCTCGATACTGAGGTGCCCATCATCGGCCAGCAAAATCCGCAGGGCCTCTGTGAATCCGAGCAGATCGGGGATGTGCGCGTACACGTTGTTCGCCACCACGAGATCTGCTGGGCCGTGTTCGTCACGCACGCGCCGCGCCGTGGCCGGGTCGAGGAACTCCGTGACGGTAGGAACTCCGCGCTCGCGGGCGGCGTCGCTGACATTTGACGAGGGTTCGATGCCGAGGCAGCGGACTCCGGCGGCGACGACGTGCTGCAAGAGGTAGCCGTCGTTACTGGCGACCTCGACCACGAAGGAGTCCGGCCGCAACTCGAGACGGTCGATGGCGTCGTCGACGAAGGTCTGGGCGTGAGCGACCCAACTGTCGGAGAACGACGAGTAGTAGGCGTAGTCGGTAAACGTGTCCTCTGGCGTGATCAGCGCCGGGATCTGGAGGAGGAAGCAGTCGGGACACAACCGCATGTGCAGCGGGTACGTGACCTCGGGCTCATCTAGTTGAGTAGCCGTGAGGAACCTCTCGCACGGTGGGGTGGCACCGAGATCGAGAACGCTCACGAGGTTGGAGTTCCTGCAAAGCCGACACTGCATGGTCTCTCCCCCGGAGAAGGCGATCGGGTACTCGAGGCGGCCCCGATGTGGAGTACGGAAGAAACATAAGCGTATCTTGCTTTTTCCGCATCCGGAAGAGTGAAGAAGAAATTAGTTTCCCTGCACCGTGCGGGAATCCCCCCGGGTGACGCGGAGGTTGCCGGGCTCGTTCCGGGCGCGCGGCAGTAGCCTCCGGGTCAGCCGATCGGGCCGTCGACCACCCAACGCCCATCCAGCCCCGGCAGCGTCCGTTCCAATTCGGGCAGAAGGTCCGGGACCGTCAGGAGGACGATGTCGGGAGAAGAGGCGACGAGTGCCTCCGGGGAAATGATCGGGATGTCGGTCCCGGGCATCCGTCGTCCGTGCTTCGACGGTGAGGCATCGGCGACAGCGGCGAGCAACTCCTGTGTGATGCCCGCCCGGGCGAGCAATGCGACCGCCCGGGAGGCCGCACCGTACGCGGCCACAGTGTGACCGTTCCGCTGCTCGCCCTCCAGCCAACTGCGAAGGTGCGCAGCGTGGCTGTCCGCCGCGTGCTGGAGGGCGGTCGTGCCCTCGGCAGTGAGGACGCCGCGGGCGCGCTCCTCAGCCATGATCTCCTGCACCTGCCGTGATTCCACCGCGTCCTTGTCAGCGTTCGCCGCGACGAGGTGGGTCCCGCCATACAGATCGAAGCTCCACACATCGCTCATCGTCAGCCCGCATTCGCGGAGGAGCGCGTGCAGGGCCGTCATCGAGTAGTAGGCGAAGTGTCCGTGGCGTAACGCGTTCCACTGCCCCTGCTCGACGATCGTGGCGAACGAATGGAATTGCAGGAGCAGGACGCCTCCCGGAGCAAGAGCGCGACGACGGTCGGCAAAGGCCGCACGCTGGTCCGGGGAATGCATTATGCCGAAGCAATCGACCACCACATCTGCAGGCTCCCCGACCACGGGCCGCAAACCGTGGGACTCGAGGTGGTCCACCCAGGTGCCGCCGTGCGGACTCCCGAACTCACACACGGTCGATCTGCCGACGAACCACCCCGCGGTGGCCACTCTGCCTACGGCATCGACGGCCTGCTCGACCAGGGCACGCGGTTCCACGCCGCGGGGCTCCTCCGTCACCGTCTCATCCTCCGCCAACTGTGCCAATCCACACGCCGGGCACAATGCCATCGCGAGCGGATGGGTCGGGTCATCGGAGTAGGGAGATCCGGCTTCCGGGAAGAAATCGGAAGCGGGCTGATTCCCGAGATCGAGGATCGTGTCCAGCCGTGTGCTCCCACATCCGCGGCAAGTCATGGTGGCACTCCTCTGGTTGCGGCACGATATGGGACGTGCGCGTCAAAACTACCGAACTGCCCGACGTCCTCGTCCTCGTTCCGGAACCGTTCTTCGACGAACGCGGATTCTTCACCCGCACCTTCGATGCCGGCATCTTCGACTCCGCCGTCGGCCGACCGGGCGCGTCCGCAGAGTTCCTGCAGGACTCGCAGTCACGGTCTCGACGGGGCACGATCCGCGGGATGCACGGTCGCGGAGGCCGCGGTGAGGCGAAACTGGTGCGGTGTGCGCGCGGCGCGGTCCTGGACGTCATCGTCGACATCCGTCCCGAATCCCCAGCCTTCGGCAAGTCGATCGCCGTCACACTGGACGACGAGACGTTCACTCACCTATACGTACCGCCCGGGTTCCTCCATGGTTTCCAGGCGCTCACCGAGTACGCGGACGTGTGCTATCGGATCGACCGGCCGCACGACCCGACCGAGGACTTGGCCGTCGCCCACGATGACCCCGACCTCGGCCTGGAGTGGCCACTACCGGTGGGGCCGATCTCGGAACGAGACCGATCGGCCCCTTCCTGGGATGCGCTTCTCGACCGCCTGGACCTGCCCTACGGCGACACGAACTGACCCGCTCTCGGACGGAGCGCTGTCAACGAGCGCTCCCCTTGGTCGAGTCGTAGCGGCGCAGGGCGTCGAGTCGTTCCTCGGCATGGTCGACGATCGGTGCAGGGTAACCGCGGTCGTACCCGTCCGGCGCCCGCCACGGTTCGTGTGCTGCGGCCCCGGGCAGATGCGCGAGTTCCGGCACCCATCGCCGGACGTACTCGCCGTCCGGGTCGAAGCGTTTGCCCTGCGTCACGGGGTTGAACACCCGGAAGAACGGGGAGGCGTCCGTTCCGGTGCCGGCCACCCACTGCCACCCGTGATTGTTCGATGCGACGTCTCCGTCGACGAGGTGCTCGAGGAAATGTCGGGCCCCGACCGGCCACCACACGTGGAGGTCCTTGACCAGGAAACTGGCCGTGACCATGCGGACCCGGTTGTGCATCCAGCCCTCGACGAGCAGTTGGCGCATCCCGGCGTCGACGAACGGGTACCCGGTCCTGCCCTGCCGCCACGCTTCGACGAGCTCGTCCACCCCGGGTCCGCTGTCGTAGGGCATCGCGGAGAGAGAGTCGCGCAGATCCCGCCAGGCGGACCGGGGCCGGTGCCAGAGGACGTCAGCGTAGAACTCGCGCCAGGCGAGTTCGGTGACGAAGCGGCGGGCCCCGTCGCCGCCTGCAGCCGGGTGACCGGCGAGCTCTGCGAGGATCGTGCGCGGGTGGATCTCGCCGTACTTCAGGTGCACCGACAGTCGGCTGGTCGTGTCGAGGTCAGGGCGGTCGCGCTGCTCGTCGTAGGCCTCCAAATCGTCGTTGAGGAACTCGCGCCAGCGCGCGAGTGCCGCCCCCTCGCCTGCCGCTGCCCACTCCCCCGCCGGGACATCGGGGAGCGCGTCCCCTGACGCGGTGGTCCAAGGGATGTGATCCGGCCGCCGGCCGGGCGGGGGCCATCCGTGGTCGTGCCAGGCGCGCGAGAACGGGGTGAAGACCTTGTACGGTTGCCCGCTGCCGTTGAGGACGCGTCCAGGCCCGACGGCGTAGGGCGATCCGGTCTCCAGCAGGTCGCGGCCGTCAGCCTCAAGCGCGGCGCGAACCCTATCGTCGCGGCGTCGACCGTAGGGGGCGGATTCCCGGCTGATGTGGACGCGGTCGGCGCCCACCTCGCGGGCGAGCCCCGGGATCACCTCGGCGGGGTCGCCTGTGCGCACGACCAACGCCCCGTCCGTGTCCTGCGCGAGTGCGGTGAGCGAGGCCGCCAGCCGGCCCGCCCGCACACCGGCCCGCCGCAGCAGTGCCGGATCTAGGACGAACACCGGCAGGACCTCGTCACCGCTGGCGACAGCCTCCAGGAGGGCGGGATGGTCGGACAGGCGCAGATCGCGTCGGAACCACAGGATCGAGATCCCCACAGGGCCTCCCTCGTCGATGGTCACGGTGGACCTGGCGCGCGCCACCTCCGTGGCCTTCCCAGTGTGGCAGACCAGCCCTCGAAGCCCCGGTCAGTCGAGCGCCGGGAATCGCGGCACGACGTGCTCGGCCAGCTCGGCGATTACCTCGCGGACCGGGCGGCGGCAGGCCCCCAGTGAAAGCTGCACGTGGTTCACCCCGATACCCCGTAGGTCCTCCAGGTGGTCGACCAGTCGCCTGCGGCCTATCCGGAACCCGAACGTGATCGGCGAGGCCATCTCGTCGGGATCTTCGGCAAGGTCGATCTGGAGCGACTGCGCAAAGGGCTTGAACACCCCGCCGTCGTCGACCCCGTCGTCCCCCGCTCCGGCGTCGGCGTGGGCGGCCACCATCGCCCGCCAGTGCGCGACTGTCCGCCGCTGGGCGTCGAATTCTCGCGGATAGGTCATCCACCCGTCGCCGTGCGCGGCGAGATAGGCCACGCTTTGCTGACACGAACCAATCATGATCGTCGGTACTGATGTCGCGGTGGGCTTGGGCACCACGTCCGCACTGTGCATCCATCCACCCGGCCAGCGGATCCCCCGCATCTCAGTGGTCAACGCATGAGTCATCACCCTCAGATTCTCGCGGAACTGCTCGCCCCGCTCCCCCTGCTCGAGACCGAACGCGCGGAACTCCTCGGGCCTATCCCCCGACGCCAGGCCGAGCAGAAACCTGCCGCCGGAGAGCCTGTCGAGGCTCGCAGCGGACTTGGCGACATGCAGCGGGTGGCGCACCGGCAGGACGATGCCGGCGGTCCCGAGCGCGATCCGGGAGGTGTGAGCCGCAATGTGGGTGAGGAACACCCACGGGTCGTACACCTGGCCCACATCACCGAACGACGGCACCCGGAGGGGGATGTCACGGGCGTAGAGTGCGGCGACACCACCGGCCTCGGCTGCCCGCGCGATCTTCGCCTGAACGGTCGGGTCACGCACCTCGTCCAAATCGGCCCGTGTCCGCAGTGGAAAGCCCAGCCCCAGGGTGAGGCGCCCGGACGCGTAGGTCCGCCGAAAACCCGGCAACTCGCGCGGGTCACCGTCGGAGAGGGCGCACGGCGAGTCGGTCATGTCCCCCACCTTCGCACGTCGACGCCGCTGCCCGCTCCGACGCATACAGCCACCACGACCGATACGACGGCGAGCTGAGCTGCCTCGCCTCGCTGACGCCTCTTTGGACGCGTGGCACGATGATCGCGTGTCGATGCCTGCGCCCCTGCCGGTCAAGGACGGCGTCGGCCCCACACGGCTGCGGGTCCCGACCACCGGGCCGTGGGCGAGCATCGCCGAGTACCTCGTAGCCAGGTTCGATCACCTGGACCCGGTCGAGCTGCATCGCAGGATCGGGACCGGGGAGATCGTGGGCACCGACGGCCGGGCCATCACCTCCCACACCGCGCTCGGCACCCACGAGTTCGTCTGGTATTACCGCGACCTGCCCGGCGAGACCGTCCTGCCGTACCGGGAGGAGATCCTGTACCGGGACGACCACCTCGTCGTCGTCGACAAACCACACTTTCTTCCCACGACCCCGTCCGGACGGTTCCTCCGCGAGACCGCCCTGGTGAGACTGCGCATCCACCTCGAGAACGACACGATCACGCCGATCCACCGACTGGACCGCGAGACGGCAGGTCTCGTTATGTTCTCCGCCCGCCCCGACACGCGCGGCGCATACCAGTCGATGTTCGAGCGTCGCGAGGTCACCAAGGTCTACGAGGCCATCTCCGCGCGCCCGTCCGACTGGGATGACCATGCACCATCGCTCCGGGGACAACCACTGCCGGTGGTCCACCGGGACCACATCCGATCCCGGCGCGGCGAACTCCGCGTCACCGTCGATCCCGAGCTCGCGCCCAACGCCGAGACCCACATTGACGTGATCGAGGCCGGGCCCAGCGCCTCCGGCCGCCCGGTACTGCACACGATCCTGCGGCCCCGCACCGGGAAGCTGCATCAGCTTCGGATACACCTCGCGGGGCTGGGCGCGCCTATTCTCGGCGACCGCCGATACCCCGACCTGCTTCCCGAGGCACCCGATGACCCCGACCTGCCGCTCCAACTACTCTCCCGCGAGATCGCCTTCACCGATCCCCTCTCGGGAGCGTTGCGCAGGTTCGTGACCCGGCGGACGTTGCGTCACGCTCCCGTCAGCGGCTCCGCCAGAAACTCAGGTGGGTGAGCCGCTGGCCAAGGCGTCGACTCGATGTGAAAGCGCCCCTCGAGCCCCTCCAACCCGTCCCAGAGCCGCTCTCCCCTGCCCAGCAGGATCGGGACCACCGCGATGTGCATCTCGTCGATCAGATCCGACCGTATGCCGATTCCGGGTCACGTCGAGAGGTGCAGCGATGCCGGATCAGCAGGTCGGCGTGGGCTGCTTTCCCTCCCAACGATCGAGAGTCCACTGCACCAATTGCGAGGTCAGCGGCGAGTCCGCGGCGACCAGACCGGTGTGGTCCAGTCCCGGGTAGGTGCGGTAGTCGAGCGGCTCGCCGTCCGCGCAACGGGCGTTCACCCAATTCTGCTGCATCGCTGGCTTGACCAGCGGATCGGCAAGGCCCTGGGCGATCAGCACGGGCGCGGGCCACGGCCCCGTGGGCGAGTTCTCCCGGAGCTTGTCACCCAGCTCGCCGTCGAGGACCGCGTCGGGGAAGACCTGCTCCGGGATCTGCGTTCCGCGCAGGAGGGCGGCGATGACGTCCTTCTCGTTGAAGCAGAGGTCGCCGACCTTCTGCACGCCGTGCGCGGTGCCCGGGTTGAGGTGCCCGGCCAGGTCAAGCTCGGGGTAGATCTCGTTCCACGATTGGGCAATGTACGCCGACACGGTCTTCCCGGCCACCTCGGATTTGCTCGCCACGGCGAGGTCGAACAGGTCCGTCGCAGGGGCCATCCCGGCGATGCCCCTGAGGGTCAGCTCGGGCGCGTAGTCACCGGCGATCTGTCCAGTCCACAGGGCCCCGTGGCCACCCTGGGAGTGGCCCCACACCACTGTGTCGGTAGCCAGGGAGAGGCCGTCGAGTTGTCGGGCTGCCCGGGAGGCATCGAGGACGTTGCGGGCCTCCACCTGCCCGACCAGGTACGGGTGCATGCCGGCGGTCCCCAGCCCGACATAGTCCGAGGTCACGCCTGCCCACCCATGTTCGGTCACCATTTCCTCCAGCGCCGTGCCCGCACCGTCGACGAACGGGGCGGGACTCAGCGACGGCGCACATCGCTGCACGATCCCGGTGGTGCCGTGTGCAACGCTGAGCAATGGGAGCGGGTCGGTACCCCTGTCGGTCGGCGCAATGACGGTACCGCTCGCCACCGTCACCGAATCGTCCGGTCGGGTGGTCGTGTACAGGATCCGCCAGGCGTCGGCACCCGACGGCACCCCGGCCATGAGGGCCTCGGCACGCAGCAGGACACCAGGCTCGACCGGCAGCGACTCCACAGGTGTATAGAACGCATTCGGCTCGGGCCGTTCGCCGCCCCGCAGAAGCACTGCACTGACCACCGCCAGCGCTGAGACCAGCAGGAATACCGCGACCGCCACGATGGTATGCATCCAGCGCCTCACCCGCGCACGCCCGATATGCCGGCGGTCACGCATCCGCGCGAAGGGCCGTTCGAGTGTCATCTCCACCAGTGCTCGCAGGCCCACGAACACAAGCCAGGCACCCACGGCATATCGGACCAGTTCGATCGCCAGAACGGGCCACACCAGACACAGCACGCCCAGCAGGACGGCCGCCGCGCCGCTGAAGATGCCCGCCACCCTCCGGTCGGCATCGCCTCGGAGCGCCGAGGCGAGCGTGTGGAGTCCGTGCACGATGAGCGCTGCGACCATGACCCACAGCAGGCTGCGGATGCTCGCCGCCCGCCACACGAGCACCACGATGCCCGCAGTGCCGGTGGCGAGCCCCACCAGGACGCGTGCCCACCGTCCGGAGTGGCCGGCGTCGTCGACACCGGCGACAGTGGCGACTCCGACGACGACGAGCCCAGCTCCCGCCAGTGTGACGATCTCGGGCACGCCGAGGTTGATCAAAATCGGCAGCGTCCCCAAAGCGATCGCCGCGAGCGCCAGTAGGACGCCGAGGATCAGTCGTCCCCTGGTGGTGGGCTCCCCGACCGTGACGCGCATTGTCCGTCTCCTCTGGTGAGAGCCGGGGCCCGTACGCGATGTACGGTTCGACCCCTCAGAGAAGTTAGCCCGTTGTGTGCGGTGTTCGGGGCGAACGGTGTCGTTTCACCCGTCGACGTCGACGCGGTGGCTTTTTACGAGGCGGCCCGGTCGAGGGTCGCGGGCGGAGTCAACGTCACATCGTCAGGCGGAGGGCAGCCACCCGGCGAGCTGGTCCGCCGAGACCGCGGCCAGCCACATCTGCCACAGCGGGCCGAACGACACTCGCCGAACTCCGAGCCCCTTCAGCACAGCCAGGTCCCCGGCTCCGTGCCCCTTGACGGGGTGCGCGGTCACGTTGACAGGAATCGTCACCGCCTGGACGAGACGCGTCACCTGATCGGCTGTCGTGAGCCCCACCGGGTAGACCGCCCGTGCGCCCGCATCCTCCATCAGCGAGATGCGCGCCTCAGCCTCCGCCAACGGGTCGACGAAGACATCGGTACCGAGCTTGACGGCGTCGGTGCGGCCGTTGATGACGAACGTCACGCCGGCCTCGTCTGCGGCTCGGCGAGCCCCGGCGATGTAGTCGGCGTGCTCCTGTCGGTCGCGCACCCGCTTTCCTTCGCGGTGAACGACGTCCTCGATGTTCGCCCCGACGGCGCCGGCGTCGAGTAGCCGGGAGATCAGCTCGGCCGGCTCCAGTCCGTAGCCGGACTCGACGTCCGCACTGACCGGGACGTCGACTGAGTCCGTGATGCGCTTGACCACTCCGAGATACTCGGAGAAGTCCATCTTCTCGCCGTCAGCGCTGCCGATCGCATCGGCGACCGGATGACTGCCCACCGTGAGGCCCGGGAAGCCGGCGTCAGCGGCCACCCGTGCGCTCCACGTGTCCCAGACCGTGGGAAGAACGACCATCGCCCCGGATTCGTGGAGTTCGGCCAGCGTGGTTGCTCGTGCTCGTACATCGGACATCGCAATCCTCCTCGGGGCGCATACGTCTAGCCCCGACCCTACGGGATGCCGACCTCCCGATTCCGCCGTAGAGTGACGTGTATCACATTATTAGGAGGAGTCGTGAACCACATCTACAACGTCAGCGAGATCGTCGGTTCTTCATCGGAGGGAACGGACCAGGCCATCGCTAATGCAGTCGCGGAAGCATCCAAAACACTCCGCAACCTCGAATGGTTCGAGGTCCAGTCCGTCCGCGGCAAGCTCGACGGCGGCACGGTGGCGCACTGGCAGGTCACTATCAAGGTGGGGTTCCGGCACGAGCCCTGAGTACCAGGGAGCGGGCGCCCGGACACTCGATCTCGCCTCGATGCGTGACGTGCAGGTAGTCGGTCCGGTTCCCTCGGATTCGGTCCTCCACAGACGCGATTGCCTGTTCCACAGATCATCGATGAGGCCTGTCGCAGGGGGTCACACTGCCGAAGACTCACGGACATGCGATTCGACGAACTTCCTGAGAACTGGACCAGCCTCCCGCTTGATGACGCGCCGCTCGCCGCGGGCGTGATCGACCTCGTTATCGGCCACGGCCACAGGCAAAGTCACACCCTGCTCATCCTCCCGTGTGACGAGTACGACGTCGGCTTTCCCTCCCCGATCCTCGTCAGCGACATGGAGTGGCTGACACCCACTCGTGAGCGCCGCGGAATCATGTCTTTCCTTCCCCAGATCCCGGCGCCCGGATTCGTCGTGGGGCTCTCGGCGAAGCGCCGTCTTCCCGACCAGGTGGTGCGGGGCTGGCTACGGACGGTCGAGGACGAGCTGGATGCCTCCGGTCAGGCGCTCCTCGCGTTCGGTGTGGCAGATCTGGACGGCGTGGAGATCGTCGGCGGTCGGGCCGCTCGCAACGGGAGCCTCGGGGCAGCCGCCGGATAGGATCGCACCACGTGCCCGCCAAATCAGCGGCCCCGTAAACTGGGTGCGTCGCCGACTATCCAGCACCTGCCGGACCGGGCAGGCACATGTCGAAGCGTGGCGCCGTTGACTCGTCGGGAAGGTTCGGGACCGCCCGACCGGGGTAGATGACTCCGGGAAACGGCGCACAGGTGCCCGTCTCGGGTGATGATGGTGTCGGCGAAATGACCTCGTTCCACAAGAACACGATCTGCCCCGAAACGAAAAGAGTCGACATCCATGGCCTCAGACCCACAGACGATCATCTACACGCTGACCGATGAAGCACCCCGACTGGCGACGGAGGCGTTCCTGCCCATCGTCCGCACTTTCGCCGGCGCTGCCGGCATCGACGTGGAGACCAGTGACATCTCGGTGGCCGCCCGCATCCTGGCGGCCTTTCCCGAGCGGCTCACCGATGACCAAAAGGTTCAGGACAACCTGAGCGAACTGGGGCGGATGACCCAGGACCCGGGGACCAACATCATCAAGCTCCCCAACATCAGCGCGTCGGTACATCAGCTGAACACCGCCATCGCGGAGTTGCAGGCCAAGGGTTACGACATCCCTGACTACCCCTACGATCCCAAAACTCCGGAAGAGATCGAGATCGTCGAGCGCTACGGATCGTGCCTCGGTAGCGCCGTGAACCCGGTGCTTCGTCAGGGCAACTCGGATCGTCGCGCCCCGAAGGCGGTCAAGGAATACGCCCGGGCCAATCCGCACTCCATGGGCAAGTGGTCGATGGCCTCACAGTCCCACGTCGCTCACATGACCCACGGTGACTTCTACGCTGGCGAGAAGTCGATCATCCTGGACCACGCATGCGACGCGCGGATGGAGGTGGTGACCCCGGACGGCGAGACCCACGTCCTCAAGACCGTGCCACTTGAGGCCGGTGAGGTCGTCGACTCGATGTTCATGAGCAAGAAAGCGCTCATGGACTTCTACGAGGAGCAGCTCAACGACGCCAAGGAGACCGGCGTCATGTTCTCGCTCCACGTCAAGGCCACCATGATGAAGGTCAGCCACCCGATCGTGTTCGGACACGCCGTTCGGGTGTTCTACAAGGACGCCTTCGCCAAGCACGGTGACCTGTTCGACGAGCTGGGCATCAACGTCAACAACGGCATGGTCGATCTGTACGACAAGATCGAGAACCTGCCCACCTCCAAGAAGGAGGAGATCATCGAGGATCTCCACCGTTGCCACGAGCAGCGGCCGGAGCTGGCGATGGTCGACTCGGCCCGCGGCATCACCAACTTCCATTCGCCCTCGGATGTCATCGTGGACGCGTCGATGCCCGCGATGATCCGCATCGGCGGGAAGATGTACGGCGCCGATGGCCGCAAGAAGGACACCAAGGCCGTGATGCCGGAGTCCACCTTCGCGCGGATCTACCAGGAGATCATCAACTTCTGTAAGACCAACGGGGCATTCGACCCGACGACGATGGGCACCGTGCCGAACGTAGGCCTCATGGCCCAGAAGGCCGAGGAGTACGGCAGCCACGACAAGACCTTCGAGGTCCAGCACGACGGAGTCGCCAACATCGTCGATGCGGCCACTGGCGAGGTTCTTCTGTCCCAAGACGTCGAAGCCGGCGACATCTGGCGCATGTGCACTGTCAAGGACGCGCCGATCCGCGACTGGGTCAAGCTCGCCGTGGACCGCGCTCGCGCTTCCGGGATGCCCGCGGTCTTCTGGCTGGACCCGTACCGGCCCCACGAGGACAACCTCATCACCCTGGTGAACAAGTACCTCGCGGAGCACGACACCGAGGGCTTGGACATCCAGATCATGTCGCAGGTGCGTGCCATGCGGTACACCCTCGAGCGCGCCTGGCGGGGTCTGGACACCATCTCGGTGACCGGCAACATTCTGCGCGATTACCTGACCGACCTGTTCCCGATCCTGGAGCTTGGTACAAGCGCCAAGATGCTCTCCATCGTGCCGCTCATGGCCGGTGGCGGACTCTACGAGACTGGTGCGGGTGGTTCGGCGCCCAAGCACGTCCAGCAGTTGGTCGAGGAGAACCACCTGCGGTGGGACTCGCTCGGAGAGTTCCTCGCGCTCGGGGCTAGCCTTGACGACCTCGGTCGGAAGCACGACAATCCCAAGTCCACGATTCTGGCGAAGACTCTCGACACAGCGACCGGCAAGCTCTTGGAGAATCGGAAGTCCCCGTCTCGGGAGACCGGTGAACTCGATAATCGGGGCAGCCAGTTCTGGCTCGCGCTGTACTGGGCACAGGAGCTCGCCGCTCAGACCGAGGACGCGGAGCTGGCGGCCCACTTCGGCCCGCTGGCGGAAAGGCTGACCGCGGATCGCGACAAGATCCTCGACGAATTGCTCAAGGTCCAGGGCAAGCCTGTCGATCTCGGGGGCTACTACCAGCCCGACCTCGACAAGCTACGGGAGGCGATGCGGCCGAGCGAGACGCTCAACGCCGCCCTCGAGGACGTCCGCGCCTGATCCGGTTTCGAGCAAGCACCGCACCCATCGGCCTTCCGCCGGTGGGTGCGGTGCTGTCACGGCAGGCGGTCAATCGTCGAAGGCGGTCTTCATGCACCGCATGGCTGCTAGCGTCTTCGGCACGCCGATGTACGGCATGAGGTGGACGAAGCACTCCGCTACCTGCTCCCGGGTCATGCCGGCGACGTCCACCGCCGTCTTGATGTGACCGGTCAACTGCGGTTCGGTCCCGCCCATTGCTGCCA
Organism: Dietzia sp. ANT_WB102; assembly: GCF_008369165.1. Taxonomy (NCBI): domain Bacteria; kingdom Bacillati; phylum Actinomycetota; class Actinomycetes; order Mycobacteriales; family Dietziaceae; genus Dietzia; species Dietzia sp. ANT_WB102. Next base: position 1,938,216 of record NZ_VOBA01000001.1, on the reverse strand, counting down.
ATGCCGCCATGTTGAGCATCTGGCGCTCACGGAGTTCAAGACCGTCGCGCTGGTAGGTTCCGCCGAAAACCGCACCCACCACCCAGTCGGACGCGCCGGGAGCGTACTCGTCCAACTGTTGCTTCCAGGCCGCGGCGCTCTCCGGGGACTGGGTCTCCGCGACAAACTGATTGCCCTTATCCATGCTCAATTCCACGTGAGTCCTCCTCAGCAGGCAGATGAATGTCCTGGTCAGGCTAACAGTGAGACCCAATCGCTGGCCGGGCCCGCGGACGCGCAGAGGCCCCAACCAAACCGGACTACACTCAAGGTGGAGCTAACTTCGGTTCCCCAATGATGGGAGTCCGGATGTCCGGCACCGCGCAACCGCCCCACGTCGCTTCTGACGCGAGGAATTCCCCCGACGCCCCGGGTCGCGACCTCCTGACGCTCGGAGTACTAGCGAACTCCACGATGGAGAATGAGCGACGCCTCCCCCTCCATCCGCACCATCTTGACCGGATCGACTCGGACGTGCGGGAGCGGATGATCGTCGAACGCGGATACGCCTCGGACTTCCAGCTCGAGCCCGGCTACGTGGAGGCACGCGTCGGCAGGGTTGCCGAGCGAGCTGAGGTCATCCGGTCAGCTGATGTGCTTCTGCTCCCCAAACCCCAGGCAGCGGACGTTATTGAAATCCCCGCGGGGCGCACTCTGTGGGGTTGGCCGCATTGCGTCCAGGACGGCGAACTGACGCAGGCCGCGATCGATCGGCGACTCACCCTCATCGCCTTCGAGGCGATGAACCATTGGACCCGGCAGGGAGATTTCAGTCTGCACGTTCTCCACAAGAACAACGAGCTCGCCGGATACTGCTCTATCTTCCACGCTCTGAGCCTCACTGGGTCCACCGGAAACTACGGGCCCCGGCTCAGCGCGGTGGTAATCGGCTTCGGAGCGACCGCACGAGGAGCTGTCACCGCGTTGAGCGCGCACGGAATCTACGACATCCAGGTCCTTACGCAACGTGACGCGACGGCGGTCGGCTCACCAATACACAGCGCACACATCACGCAACTCAACACCGATGACGGAGCGGCGCACCTGAGCACGGTGCCGACCGACGATGGCGACATCCCGCTGCCAGCCTTCCTCGCCTCCCATGACATCGTCGTCAACTGCACTCTCCAGGACGTGGACGCACCCTTGACTTACCTTCGCACCAGGGACCTGGAGGGCTTCAACCCGGGCAGCCTGATCATCGACGTTTCGTGCGACGTCGGCATGGGTTTCGAGTGGGCCGAACCCACTGGATTCGACGACCCGATGTTCACCGTCGGACACGGAGTAAACTACTACGCGGTCGACCACAGTCCCTCGTACCTTTGGAACTCGGCCACCTGGGAGATCAGCGAGGCGCTCCTGCCCTTTCTGCGCACCGTCATGGAGGGGCCAGCTGAGTGGGAGCAGAATCTCACGATCTCTCGCGCGATCGAAATCCACGACGGGGTCATCCAGAACCCGAGCATCCTGAGTTTTCAGGGGCGAGAGGTCAGCTACCCCCATTCGCTCGTCGGGACGCAGTCCGCGCCGTAGGAACTAGAGCCGTAGGTGTTCGATCCGGTTTCGATTGCCGAGTGCATGTCGTGCCCACGAAGCCGGGGCGATTGGATCGGAGGATGAACATCGAGCAGATCGTCCCGAATCTGACCGTCACCGATTAGTCTCGGGCGGTCCGCGAATACACGACGGCGCCCGGCGGTCCTGGAGGAGCGAAGGGTCAGACTCCCCTAAAAACGACTCGGTTGCCTTCGGGGTCTAGGAATGCCAGGATTCTCCGACCGCGCTAGCCAATCCGCCGCGCACCGGCGCCAGCCCATGGCGTGAATCGGCGCAGCGGAGTAGACCAGAGGGCAAGCGATGGAGAGGAATGGTTGGCATGAGGTTCAACCAGTTCGTCCTGCGGATGTTGGACGGCCCGTTCCATCGCTTTCTCCCACGCGGACTTGTCGCGATCACTTATACCGCTCCGGTCTCGGGCCGAACGATCCGTCTCCCCGCACAGTGCGTCGCTGATAGGACTCGTTTACTAATCGTTGCCGGACAGCCCGAGCGCAAGACCTGGTGGCGGACATTCAGACACCCTTATCCCGCTCAACTCCTGTATAGAGGATCCCGGTCCAATGCCGTAGGCCGAGTCCTCAGAGAACCGGAACGCTCCCGGGCCCTGGAAACTTATCTGGGGACCTACCGGGGCAACCGTCGCGGGATGCAACCGTCGACTCCTGTCATCGCGTTCGAGTCGCGGCCGCAGGAGGGCGAGGCCCGGGGTCCGGCGCCGTGACCACAGGTCACCGTACGACTCGGGCGAGTATTGACTTGTACTGGATGCCACTAGGTGCCGGCGCAGGAGGGCTATGCGTTCGGGGAAGCGGACGTCTCTACGAAGGTTTCGCGGCCACCTTTCAACACCGGAGGCGCACAGACCTTTATCACTCTGCGTTGATTGTGCACTTCGAGGGGCACGACCACACCATCGAGATGGCGCCCGTGTGGGTTACCAACGACGAGGACCGCGGTGTCGTTTCCGAGGGCGCGGTCGGCTTTCCGTCCTGGGGCAAGATGAGGATCTTCCGCTACGAGATCCGCTGCTGGCGGGACGGCATCATCCCCGACGTCGCCACAGCGGTCGACAGCCCCTGCCGCGTGAGCGCGAGTCGAGGCCGGGCACAGCACGTACTGGGCCTCGTGCCGATGTTCCCGACCGCGACGTGGGGTCGCGACGAACTGCACACCGGAGACATGTGGAACAGCAACTCTCTCACGTCCTGGCTACTCGCCCGCAGCGGTCACGACATGTCGGTTGTGCGACCCCCCAACTGTGGGCGCGCGCCCGGATGGGCGGCCGGGCTGGCAGTCGCCGGGCTCGTTCCGCGGCAATCCGGCGGCCCCGATTGACCGACTGGCGCGAGAAGGACTTCAGCCTCCGTTCGACCCGTCAACCGTGTGCGCCGCGTGCCACACCCGGCGCCAGTGATCGGCCAGGGAGTCGATGGTCTCGTGGGCGTTCAACCCGCTCGGCTGAGGCACCACCCACAACGCCACATCTCCGGGCCATCCCGGGATCTGCGCCGTGTCCTGCTCCCCGTACGTTGCCTTCGGCTTCGCGAACGCCGTGCGGAAGGCGGTGATCCCCGCAACGGATACGACAGCCGGGCGCAGGTTTGAGGCCAGCGCGGCGACGCGCTGAGCGCCGGCTCGCAACTCGTCGCGGGTGAGTTCATCGGCCCGCGCGGTTGCCCGCCCTACAAGGTTCGTCATGCCAATCCCGCGCGAGAGCAGCTGCGCCTCATCGTCGTCAGAGAGCCCGGTCGAGGCGTCCACGACGTGATCGGTCAGTCCCGCGCGATGCAATGAGGGCCAGAACCGGTTACCTGGCCTCGCGAAGGGCGCGTTGACGGCCGCAGTCCACAGCCCCGGATTGACTCCCACGATGAGAAGCCTGAGCCGCCCGGGTTCGGCGGGCAGGACGGGGTCCACCCCGTTGGGGTCATCTGTCGCGAATCCGGCGAGTTCCTCGCGCCTCGGACGACGACCGCTCAGCGGCGACGGGCGTCGCGGGACCCCGGTCACGTGGTTTCGGTTCGACACGCGTCAGTTGTGCTCACGCCTTGAGCACATACCGCAGGGTCTCCACGACCTGGTCGGTGGTCGTGCACCACGCCTGGGCTTCGGCGTCGACCTCTTTGAGCGGATGGACGATGTCCTCGTCGTGCAGAGTGATGTAGGGCTTGCCCAGCGCGGCACAGTAGCCGGCATCGAAGGCGGCGTTCCACTGCTTGTACTTGTCGCCGAAGCGCACCACCACCAGATCGCTCTGCTCGATAAGGGTGTGCGTGCGAATGGCATTGACCTTGGCGGATTGATGATCGCGCCAGAAGGGACTGGCGGTCTCGCCCAGGTGGTCACCTGCGGCGTCGGACGCGGGGTGGTCGGTGACGGGTGCGGTAAAGGTGGCATCCAACCCCGCAGCCTTCGCGCCACGCTGGATCTGGTCGCGCCAGTCGGTATGGATCTCCCCGGACAGGTACACAGTGAAACTCATGACCTCACCATCCATGAGTGTGGCGACCGCGGCAACTTCCCTCGTCGACGACACGACCGACTTCAGCACCGCGATGACGCGGTCCACCCCGCTGACCCGTCACCCGCCGTGTGGAGAACAACGGACGCCTTGGATAGACGAGCGCCGCGCCCCACCCTTCCGCGGCCGCGGCCGCGAAGAAAGCTCCTCGCCCGGTCCAGGTAGTAGTGGACGTACACCGCTTCCGATTTCCCATCATCGCCTGACTGGCCATCTTGGCCTGTTGGCCAGGGGATGAAGTCCGAGGCGCCTTCGAGCTTCCGATCCGCCGGACGAGATTCTCCGGCCGGATCGGACGAGTGAAAATCCCCGACCGACTCCCCCAGTGGTGTAGATGCTGGACGGTGAGGTTGCCGCACTTCTATAGGGAGTCGAGCAACTCGATGCCGTAATCTGCGACGACGGCCCGCACCTCGCCGAGATAGCGCTGCGCCTGTTCGGTGAGCGGGATTCCGGCATGACTGATCCAACCGATCTCTATGCTCTCATCCACGTCGAGCGGGATGGCAACGATCTCCGGGTCGAGATCATCACTGATGATGCCGGTCGAGATCGTATAGCCGTCGAGTCCGATCATGAGATTGAATATGGTCGCGCGATCGGAGACCCGGATCTCCCGCTGGCTCGACAGGGTGGAGAGGATCTCCTCGGCGAAGTAGAAGGAGTTGTTCGCGCCCTGGTCGAAGGTGAGCCTTGGCAGGTCGGCCAGGTCACCGAGAGTCACGCTCTCCCGGGACGCCAGCGGGTTCTGCCGTGAGATGAAGACGTGCGGCACCGCAGCGAAGAGTGGGTGGAAGACCAGCCCGGAATCGCGAAGGAGTTTGTCGATGACCTTCCGGTTGAAGTCGTTCCGGTAGAGGATGCCGACCTCACTGCGTAGGGTCCGGACGTCCTCGATGATGTCCCAGGTCCGCGTCTCACGAAGCGAGAACTCGTACTGTTCCGCCTCGCCGGAGTGCACCATCCGGATGAACGCCTCGACCACGAACGAGTAGTGCTGCGCCGACACCCCGAGCAACCGACGTGACGGCGGCTGACCAAGGTAGCGCTGCTCCAGAAGCGACATCTGCTCGACGACCTGCCTGGCATACCCGAGGAACTCCGCACCCTCGTCGGTCAGCGTCACCCCTCTGGCCGATCGAACGAGGAGGGTGCGACCCACTCGATTCTCCAGGTCCTTCATGGAGGCGGACATGGTCGGCTGGGCGACATAAAGCAACTCCGCAGCGCCGGTGATCGAGCCTGCCGCCGCGACCTCGATGAAGTAAAGCAGCTGCTGGAGGGTGATTCCCCTGGATTCTCGACGCATAGCTAAATCCTATAGGCATCCATAACATTTGATAGTTACCCGATAACCGAGCAGGGACTGCAGGATGAGGGCACAACCTTTCCGCAGCGCCGAGCCCGGCCGATCAAGACCCGAATTGGATATTCATGTCGGACGATCTCACGTTCAGCATCACCACCACCCGCTTCGACGAGGACTACTCACCATCGGAGAATTCCCGAACCACCACGAACTTCGCCAACCTGGCCCGAGGCGAGCACCGTCAGCAGAACCTCCGCAGCACCCTGTCGATGATCGACAACAGATTTAACGACCTCGCTCGCCGGGACAACCCCAGCAGGGACCGCTACACCGTTCAGCTCGAGATCGTCTCCGCGGAGCTCGAGTTCACCTCGGACGGCGTCGATCACCGGTTCCCCTTGATCGAGGTGCTGGATATCCAGATGGTCGACCGAGAGACAGGAACTCGCATCCCCGGGATCGTCGGGAACAACTTCTCGTCCTACGTGCGCGATTTCGACTTCAGCGTTCGACTGCCGGCGGTCAACGAGGGACGCTCTGAGTTCACGGTGCCCGGCGACTTCGGCGATCTGCACGGCAAGCTGTTTCAGCACTTCCTCGACTCCGAGGCCTACCACGAGCGTTTCGCGGCGGATCCCGTGATCTGCATCAGCGTGTCCACCAGCCGGACCTACCGCCGGACCGGGATTCATCATCCAACCCTTGGTGTCGAGTACCAGCAGGACGCCTACTCACTGACCGACCAGTACTTCCACAAGATGGGGCTCCGAGTCAGGTATTTCCTGCCACCCGGCGGTGTCGCCCCGCTCGCGTTCTACTTCCGCGGCGATCTGCTCAGCGACTACACCGACCTACAGCTCATCGGCACGATCAGCGTCATGGAGACCTTCCAGAGGATCTATCGACCTGAGATCTATAACGCGAACTCCCCCGCCGCGGACATCTACCGTCCGACCCTGGACCAGCAGAACTACACGCCCACCCCGATCATCTACGACCGCGTCGAGCGCAGCCAGCTCGCGAGGGAACAGGGCACGTACACCGAAGAACGCTTAATCAAGCCCCACCGCGAGCTGCTCGAGCGGTGGGCCGCCCGCTACCCCGTTCTCGTCGGATGACCACCGAAGGAAAAACCACCGTGAATCAGATCTTGCCCACATCCACCGTGGGCAGCCTGCCCAAGCCCTCATGGCTCGCTCGGCCTGAAACCCTCTGGGCGCCCTGGAAGTTGCAGGGCGATGAGTTGGTCGAGGGAAAAATGGATGCGTTGCGTATCGCCGTAAAGGAGCAAAGCGATCGCGGCATCGACATCGTCAGTGACGGCGAGCAGACCCGTCAGCACTTCGTGACGACATTCATCGAACATCTCGACGGGGTCGACTTCGCGCAGCGCGAGACGGTTCGGATCCGCAATCGTTACGACGCCAGCGTGCCCACCGTGGTCGGCGCCGTGAGCCGCTCCAAGCCGGTCTTCATCGATGACGCGAGGTTCCTCCGGCAGCAGACCGATCAGCCGATCAAGTGGGCACTCCCCGGCCCCATGACGATGATTGACACGCTGTATGACGGCTATTACAAGAGCCGCGAGAAGCTGGCGTGGGAGTTCGCGACAATTCTCAACCAGGAGGCACGAGACCTCGAGGCTGCGGGCGTCGACATCATCCAGTTCGACGAGCCTGCCTTCAACGTCTACTTCGATGAGATGAAGGACTGGGGCGTGGCGACGCTGGAAAGGGCGGCAGAGGGATTACGCGCGAAGACCGCGGTACACATCTGCTACGGCTACGGGATCAAGGCGAACACCGACTGGAAAGCCACCCTCGGCTCGGAGTGGCGACAGTACGAGGAGTCGTTTCCCCTCTTGCAGCAGTCCAGCATCGACATCATCTCGCTGGAGTGCCATAACTCCCGAGTCCCGATCGATCTCGTCGAACTCGTCCGAGGAAAGAAGGTCATGCTCGGAGCGATCGACGTGGCGAGCGAGCGGATCGAAACTCCGGAAGAAGTCGCCGCCACCCTCCGCAATGCACTCAGATTCGTCGACGCGGACAAGCTTCTGCCGAGCACGAACTGCGGCATGGCGCCCTTCTCCCGGGACATCGCACTGGCGAAGCTGAGCGCGCTGAGCGCGGGCACGCGCATCGTTCGTGACGAGCTCGTCGCGGCGAAACCCTGACCAATCGGGGCCAGAGCTCACCGCCGAGTCCCCCTGCCTCAACGTTACGAAGAAGTGCGACCGTCTAACGAGCGGGCAAAACTAGTGAGAGAAGGCGCGGCCCCGACCGCCGGAGCAGATGGGGCCGTGGCTGAAGCGCGACTCACACGTTGAAGCGGAATTCCACCACGTCGCCGTCGGCCATGACGTAGTCCTTGCCCTCCATGCGCACCCGGCCGGCGGCCTTGGCTGCGGCCATCGATCCAGCCGCGTCGAGGTCGGAGAACGAGACGATCTCGGCCTTGATGAAGCCCTTCTCAAAGTCGGTGTGGATCACGCCGGCAGCCTTGGGGGCGGTGTCGCCCTTGCGGATGGTCCAGGCGCGTGCCTCCTTGGGACCGGCGGTGAGGTAGGTCTGCAAGCCCAGGGTGTGGAAACCGGCGCGGGCCAGCGCATTGAGGCCCGGCTCGTGTTGACCGATCGACTCCAGCAGTTCCATGGCGTCATCCTCGTCCAGCTCGAGGAGTTCGGCCTCGACCTTCGCGTCGAGGAACACCGCGTCGGCGGGGGCCACCGCGGCGCGCAGTTCGGCCTGTCGCTCCTCGTTGGTCAGCACGGCCTCGTCGGCGTTGAACACGTAGAGGAACGGCTTGGCAGTCATGAGGTGCAGGTCCCGCAACAGGGCGCGGTCCACCTCATCTTGGGCCTTGAACAGGGTGCGTCCGTCTTCCAGCACGGTCTGGGCCTTGCGGACTTCCTCCAGCAGCGCGACGACAGATTTGTCCTTGCGGGACTCCTTCTCGAGCCGCGGGATCGCCTTCTCGATGGTCTCCAGGTCAGCGAGGATCAACTCGGTGGCAATCACCTCGATGTCGGCCATCGGGTCGACCTTGCCGTCGACGTGGATCACGTCCGGGTCGTCGAAGACGCGCACGACCTGGCAGATGGCGTCGGCCTCCCGGATGTTGGCGAGGAACTTGTTTCCCATCCCCTCGCCGGTGCTGGCGCCCTTGACGATGCCCGCGATGTCGACGAACGAGACCACGGCGGGCAGGATCCGCTCAGAACCGAAGATCTCGGCGAGTCGCTTCAAGCGGGGGTCCGGCAGATCGACCACTCCGACGTTGGGCTCGATGGTGGCGAACGGGTAGTTCGCAGCGAGGACGTCGTTGTTCGTCAGGGCGTTGAACAGGGTCGACTTACCGACGTTGGGCAGTCCGACGATTCCGAGGGTGAGGCTCACGAGGCGACAGTCTACGGACAGCGTCCCGTGCTCCCTCTTCCGCCACCATCGGTCCACGTCGTGCAGCGGACCAGAAGGCCCTCTGACAAGATGTGTCACATGAACGACGAGCCTAAACCGCGTCCCCCTGTTGAGGATCAGGAGCAGCATGTAGACCGGTCCGTTCTCATCGGGTTGGGCGGGCGGTGGGTCACGGACTGGGCCCTCCGGCTGGCCATCCTGCTCGTCGCGGGCTGGCTGGTCGCGCGGATTGGCGGCGCGCTGTGGGTGGGCATCCTTCCGCTCTTGTTGGCCCTCATTGTTTCGACCGTTCTGTGGCCACCGACGGGATGGATGGTGCGGCACGGTATCCCGAAGGCCCTGGCAGCCCTGGTGTCTGTTCTCGGATCGTTAGGCGCCATCGCGGCGATACTCGCGCTCATCGCCCCGTCAATCGTCGATCAGAGTGTCAAGCTGGCTGATCAGACCTCGCAAGCAATCGGCGAGGTTCAGGATTGGCTGCGTGGCCCGCCACTCAATATCCGGGACGAGCAACTCGACGGCGTCCTGAGCCAGCTCAGCTCGACGCTGCAGGATCGGGGGGACCAGATCGCCAACGGGGTCTTCACCGGCGTCACGGCCGTGGGTTCGGTGATGGTCACACTCGTTCTGGTGTTGGTTCTGACGTTCTTCTTCATCAAGGACGGACCGAGGTTCCTGCCGTTGGTCCGCCGCATCTCCGGGCGCACCGCGGGACGACACCTCACCGAGGTTCTCACTCGTAGCTGGAACACGCTCGGCGGTTACATTCGCACACAGGCGATCGTGTCGTTCGTTGACGCATTCTTCATTGGTCTGGCCCTTGTCCTGCTGGGCGTACCGCTTGCCTGGGCGCTGGCTGTCATCACCTTCTTGGCCGGGTTTATCCCCATCGTCGGCGCGTTCACTGCCGGTGCGTTGGCGGTCCTGATCGCACTCGTCGCCAATGGCCTGACCACTGCGGTCATCGTGCTTGTCGTCATCATCTTGGTGCAGCAACTCGAGAGCAATGTTCTTCAGCCGATCCTGCAGTCGAAGGCGATGAATCTGCACCCGGTGGTCATCCTGCTGGGGGTCGCTGCGGGTGGCACATTGTTCGGCATCATCGGCGCATTCCTCGCGGTGCCGATCTTGGCAGTGGTCGCGGTCGTGCTGCGGTATCTCGGTGAACAGATCGACCTGCGGACCGGTGACGTCACTGCCTCGGACCTGGCATCCGCCACGGACGAGGGGCGCTTGACCGCGTGGCTCGGGGAGATGTCGAGCTCGCGGTTCGCGCCGCTGCGCAAGAGCAGCAGCGCGATCATGGCCGGGATGATCGACGAACGTCCCGATATCGTCGTGCCCGATGGCGCCGCGGCGGCGCCACGGGGTGCGTCGACCACCTTCGCTGGTGACGACGACGAGTTGAGCAGCGAATCCGGCGCCGCCTCACCGGGATTCTCCGATGATCCTCTGCCAGAGCCAGGCCCCGTGGATTCGAAGGCGGTCAGCGGCGACCGTCCTTCACCCCGGGAGCAGGAGGAGGCCAAGCCCAACCCGTTGCGGCGATTCGGCCGTTTCCTCGCACGTCGCCTGGGAGGTTAGAGTCTTCTCCCGTGAGTAGACGCAGGAGTGGACGGGTGCCGGCGGACGAGCGGTCCGTGGTGTCGTCGCGGCGCGGGCTGCCGGCCTGGACCGCGGTCCTTCTCGCCGTCGCCATCTCGTTGACCGGGGTGGCGATCGACTCGGTCTCGGGGACCCTCGGCGCGGGATTCACCGTCGCGTTCTTTCTCGGCTGCCTGGTGTCCGTGCTCGCGGTCGCCCGTCGCTCGGTGTTCGTCGCCGGCGTGCAGCCCCCGATCATCATGGCCCTGCTGGTGCCGGTGGTCTATGTCATCTCCGGGGTCGGCGCGGGGGTGGACGTCTTTTCGCGGACCCAGCTGGTCTCCATCATCCTGCCGTTGGCGACCCGCTTCCCGCTGATGCTCACCACGACGATCGTGGTGGTCGCGATCGCGCTTATCCGCGCTTTTGTGTTGGAGCCGAGACCGCGGACCGCGCGCCCGGCGACACCCCTCATCCAGCGCAGCGCCCCGGCGCACGCCCGCCGCTGAGGCAGGGTGCGCCGGGGCGCTGTCGGTGATCGTCTCCCCCACCGCCACCGGGCGGCGGGTGGTGACTTAAGCCTTCTTGGCTGGCCGCAGTTCCCGGGGCAGCGAGAAGGTGATGGTCTCCTGCGCCGTGCGCACGGTGGAGACGTCGCTGTAGCCGTGGTCGGCGAGGAGGTCCACCACGCCGCGGACGAGGATCTCGGGCACGGAGGCGCCTGAGGTCACCCCGACCGTGGTGACGCCCTCGAACCAGGACGTGTCGATCTCCTTGGCGTAGTCGACGAGGTGGGCGTCGCGGGCTCCTGCCTGCAGGGCCACCTCCACCAACCGCACGGAGTTGGAGGAGTTCTGCGATCCCACGACGATCACCAGGTCACACTGCGGGGCCATGGTTTTGACCGCGGTCTGGCGGTTCTGGGTGGCGTAGCAGATGTCGTCCGAGGGCGGGTCGATGAGCGTGGGGTACTTCTGCTTGAGGCGCCGCACGGTCTCCATGGTCTCGTCCACGCTGAGCGTGGTCTGCGAGAGCCAGATCAGATTCTCGGTGTCCACCGGGATGTCCAGCGCGTCGACCGACTCGGGTCCGTCGACGAGTGTCACAACGTCGGGCGCCTCGCCCGCGGTCCCCTCGACCTCCTCGTGGCCCTCGTGCCCCACCAGGAGGATGAGGTAACCCTCCCGCGCGAACCGCTTTACCTCGGTGTGCACCTTGGTCACCAGGGGGCAGGTGGCGTCGAAGGTTTTGAGCTCCAGCTGTCGGGCGCTCTCCCGGACGGCGGGCGAGATCCCGTGCGCGGAGAACACGAGGTTGGCCCCGCGCGGGACCTCGTCGGTCTCGTCGACGAATATCACTCCCTGGTCGGTGAAGGACTCCACCACGTGCTTGTTGTGGACGATTTCCTTACGGACGTACAGCGGTGCCCCGTGCTTGGCCAGGGCTTTTTCGACCGTCTCGACGGCTCGGTCGACGCCGGCACAGTAGCCGCGCGGTTCCGCGAGTAGTACCCGCTTGGTTGCCGGTTCGGCGATCATGTCGGTCTGCTCGGTCATGTACCCAGGGTACGGTTCATACTGGGTTTCGACCATTACGCCTACCGGACGCCCCCCGGCAGAGAGGTCCACATGCTTCGACCCCTGTTCCTCACCCGTGCCTCGATCGGTCTCGCCGCCACCGCTGCGGAACGTGCCGTGTCCCTGCCCGGTCGTACCGCCGAGGCGGTCGCCACGCTTCCCGGCGTCCCCGTGCGGCTCGCAGGCGGACTGGTCCAGTCCTACCTCCACGCCGGTCAGACGCTCACGAATCTGGCCGTCAAGGGCGACAAGGTCCTCGCGTCCGTCTTCCGCTCCCGATCCGACCAGCCGGCGTGGGCGACCTTCGACGAGGACGAGGCCGACCCGGATGAAGTCCTCAACGTGTCCTACCGGGTCTACGGGTCCTCCTCGAGGGCCGGCCGCGACCGGGACGACGACCCGGACGTGCCAACCGGCCGCGTCAACCCCCGCGGCGAGTGACGGCCTCGTCCCCGCGCTCCCCCAGCAGCGCCGAGCAGCCGTGGCCGGTCCGGGTGGTCTCAGACCAGATCGCGGCGTGGATCCACCGTCTGGGCGCAGTGTGGGTCGAGGGTCAGATCACCCAGTTGAGCCTCCGCCCCGGCACCCGGACCGCGTTCCTCACCTTGCGCGACCCCTCGGTGGACAACTCGCTCACGCTCACTTGCCCGCCCAAGCTCATCTCGGAGTCGCCGGTGCCGGTCACCGAGGGCAGCCGAGTAGTGGTGCGCGGAACGCCCCGCTTCTACACGGGCCGCGGCTCGTTCTCACTGCAGGTGTCGGAGATCCGCCCGGTGGGCGTGGGCGAACTCCTGGCCCGCATCGAGCGGCTCAAGCAGGCACTGGCAGCGGAGGGGCTGTTCGATCCCCGACTCAAACGACCCCTGCCGTTCCTGCCCATGTGCGTCGGCCTGATCACCGGACGGGCGAGCGCCGCCGAGCGCGACGTCGTCGAGGTGGCCCGCGGCCGCTGGCCGGACGTCCGCTTCGCCGTGCGCAACACCGCCGTGCAGGGAGTATCGGCGGTGCCGCAGATTCTCGACGCGCTGGCCGAGCTCGACGCCGACCCCGCTGTCGACGTCATCATCCTCGCCCGCGGCGGCGGGTCGGTCGAGGATCTGCTCCCGTTTTCCGACGAGGCGCTCATCCGCGCGATCTCGCGGTGCCGCACCCCGGTGGTCTCCGCGATCGGGCACGAGCCCGACTCTCCGTTGTCGGACCTGGTCGCCGACCTTCGCGCCGCCACCCCCACCGACGCGGCCAAACGCGTGGTCCCCGACGTGATCGAGGAGCGCCGCCGCATCGCCGAGGCCCGGGCCCGTACCGCCAGGGCCCTGCGCGGGTGGGTGGACCGGGAGCGCAACCAGCTGGCCGCGGTGCGATCGCGCCCGTGCATGTCGAACCCGTACGGGATCGTGGAATCACGTGCGGAAGTCGTCGCCGAGGCACTCCGTGCCGCGCGACGCGACATCACCCGGATCCTCGACTCCCAGTCCACCTCGCTCGGCCACCTGTCCGCCCGGCTCACCACCCTCGGCCCCGCCGCCACGCTGGCCCGGGGCTACGCGGTGGTCCAGTCCGTCGCCGGCAGTCACGACGGCCGGGTGGTCTCGTCGATCGCCGACGCCCCGCCCGGGTCGCAGTTGCGTATCCGCGTCTCCGACGGCGCGCTGTCCGCGGCGGTTCTCGGATCGACCCCCGCCGCCGGCCGGATCGCCCCGCCCCCCGACGACCCGGCACCCCTCGACGACACAGCGCCCTCCGGCGCCCCGACTCCTTCCGACGACCCGGCGCCGTCCGGAACCCCGGCATCCACGAACACCAAGGAGCAGTCCTGATGTCCGACGAGCAGACCCCCGTCTCCGAGCTGGGGTACGAGCAGGCCCGCGACGAGCTGATCGAGGTGGTCCGCATCCTCGAGGCGGGTGGCCAGGACCTGGACGCCTCGCTGGCGTTGTGGGAGCGGGGCGAGGAACTCGCCGCGCGGTGCACCGAGCATCTCGACGGTGCCCGTGCGCGCATCGACGCCGTCCTGGGTGACGACGACACGCGCGACTCGGGCCGGAGCTGACCCCGTCGCCAGGCCCGGCACGCTGGGTGACTACCGCGTAGGAAGCGGCGTGGCGGCCTGCGCGGCTGCGGCGAGCGTCTCGAAATCCGAGGTCGGCGCGGAGCCGGTGACGGCGATGCGGACCTCGTTCAGGTCGAGTACCCACACAGGCCGGACGTCGTCCCCGGTGAAGACGGCCCACTCGCGGCCGGAGACCGGCACGATCGTGCGGCTGGGCCTCGGTCCGCCGTTCAGGGATCGGAACGCGTCCTCGGGGGCGTCGGACTGGACGAGCTCGACGTAGCTGCGTTCGCCTGTCACCCAGCCGACGTGGCTCGACATGGTCCCGGCGAAGCCTTGGACGCGACCGGAATTGGCCGTCCAGCTCTCGGGGACCTCCGGTGAACGGATCGGGAAGTCAAGGCTCCGGGCGTCCTGGGTGAGGGAGGCCCGGGCGTCGAAGTCGGGGATTTGGCCCTGCTGCGGGCCGGAGGGGCTGAAGGTGCACAGCCCCGCCACGCCGGCGAAGACGCCACAGATCACCATGAGCACCACCACCGACCAGAACATGTCGCGGTTGCCCTGCAGGATTCTCGGTTTCGCCTCGGCCACGACTGCGAGTATCCCACCCACCCGGGGCGAGTCCGGCGCGTGGGCCCCAGCGGGGTCGCAGAGGTGGAACAATGAGCGCCGACACCCCATAGCGCCGCGCGTGACCCCGTCGCGCCCGCACCAGTTTTCACGAGGAGCCAGACCACTTATGTCACAGACCAAGCGCCCCGATCGAAATCTTGCCATGGAGCTGGTCCGTGTGACCGAGGCCGCCGCCCTCGCTGCAGGGCGATGGGTGGGTCGTGGCGACAAGAACGGTGGCGACGGCGCCGCGGTGGACGCCATGCGCGAGCTCATCTCCACCGTCGATATGGACGGCGTCGTGGTGATCGGAGAGGGCGAGAAGGACGAGGCGCCCATGCTCTTCAACGGCGAGCATGTCGGTACCGGCGACGGACCGGCCGTCGACGTCGCGGTGGACCCCATCGACGGCACCCGTCTCATGGCCGAAGGCCGACCCAACTCGATCGCGGTGATCGCCGTCGCAGAGCGCGGTTCCATGTTCGACCCGTCTGCGGTGTTCTACATGCGGAAGATTGCCGTGGGCCCGGACGCGGTCGGCAAGATCGACCTGTCTAAGTCCACAGAGTGGAACATCCGGTCGGTCGCCAAGGCCAAGAACATCGATGTCGGGGACATGACGGTGTGTGTCCTGGACCGGCCGCGCCACGAGGATCTCATCGCCGAAATCCGTGCCGCCGGCGCGAAGGTCCGGCTGATCATGGACGGCGACGTCGCCGGCGGCGTGGCCGCGGCCTCCGACGACAGCTCAGTGGACATGCTCATGGGGATCGGCGGCACACCGGAGGGGATCATCACTGCCTGCGCCATGAAGTGCATGGGAGGCGAGATCCAGGGCCAGCTGTGGCCGCAGGACGATGCCGAACGTCAGAAGGCGGTCGACGCCGGGCTGGACGTCGACGCGATCCTCGGAACGGACGACCTCGTCAAGGGTGACAATTGCTTCTTCGCCGCCACCGGCATCACGAACGGCGACATGGTCCGCGGCGTGAGCTACCGCTCCAACGGCGCGGTCACCCGCTCGCTGGTCATGCGGTCCAAGTCGGGCACCGTCCGCCACGTCGAGGGCCGACACAAGATGGAGAAGCTTCGCGAGTTCTCCGCCGTGGACTACGGGCAGAGCGCCGGCGACCACTGATCCGTTCTCGATCTTCTCGCGCCCGCCGCACTAGTCTCCCTGCACGGTGCGGCGGGCCCGCCTACGCTGACCGGTATGGCCGATCAGACTGAATTCCGTATCGAACACGACACGATGGGCGAGGTCCGGGTGCCGGTCGACGCGCTCTGGCGGGCACAGACCCAGCGCGCCGTCGAGAACTTCCCTGTCTCCGGCAGCGGGCTCGAGCGGGCGCAGATCCGTGCGCTCGGCCTCCTCAAGTCCGCCTGTGCGATTGTCAACGGCCGCCTGGGGCTGCTCGACCGGGTCAAGGTCGACGCGATCGTCGCCGCAGCCGGCCGCATCGCCGAGGGCGAACTCGACGAGCACTTCCCCGTAGACGTGTTCCAGACCGGTTCGGGCACCAGCTCCAACATGAACACCAACGAGGTCATCGCTTCGCTGTGCGCGGCCGAGGGTGTGACCGTGCACCCCAACGACGACGTCAACATGTCGCAGTCGTCCAACGACACCTTCCCGACCGCCACCCATGTCGCGGCGACCGAGGTCGTCATCGCCGATCTCGTCCCCGCCCTCGGAACCCTCGCCGAGTCCCTCGAGGCCAAGGCCGAGCAGTGGCGCGAGGTGGTCAAGCCGGGCCGCACCCACCTGATGGACGCCGTCCCCGTGACGCTCGGGCAGGAGTTCGCCGGTTTCGCCCGCCAGATCCGCGCGGGCATCGAGCGCGTCTGCGGGACGCTGCCCCGCGTCGGGGAGCTACCGATCGGCGGCACCGCCGCGGGCACCGGGCTCAACGCCCCGGACGGCTTCGGCTCCGCGGTCGTCGAAGAACTGCGTTCCCTCACCGGCCTTGAGGATCTCCGTCTCGCGGTGGATCCATTCGAGGCCCAGTCCGCTCGCGACGGACTGGTCGAACTCTCCGGTGCGCTCCGGACTATCGCCGTCTCGCTGACCAAGATTGCGAACGACATCCGGTGGATGGGCTCGGGGCCCATGACGGGACTGTCCGAGGTTCACCTGCCGGACCTGCAGCCGGGGTCGTCGATCATGCCCGGCAAGGTCAATCCGGTGCTGTGCGAGACGGTCGCGCAGGTCGCCGCCCAGGTCGTGGGCAACGACGCGGCCGTGGCCTGGGCCGGCGCGAGCGGCGCCTTCGAGCTCAACACGGCCATCCCGGTGATGGCGCGAAACGTGCTCGAGTCGGTGCGGATCCTAGCGAACTCGTCCACGCTCTTCGCTGAGCGCTGCATCGACGGGATCGAGCCGGACGCGGACCGCATGCGCCGCCTTGCCGAGTCCTCCCCCTCGATCGTGACCCCGCTGAACTCGGCGATCGGCTACGAGGAGGCCGCCCGAGTCGCTAAGCACGCTCTCGCCGAGGAGATCACGATTCGAGAGGCCGTCATCGCGCTGGGCTTCGTCCCGGACGCGTTGTCCGAGGATGAGCTCGACCGACGCCTTGACGTCCTGGGCATGACCGGCCTCGACCGCGAGCGCTGACCTCGCGGGTCGCGGGTCAGCCGGTGTGCTCGATCACCCGGATGGCCTGGTCCTGCAGGCGGATCTGCCCACGCTCGAAGTCGGAGTAGATCGCCGCGTCCTCGGCGGTCTCGTCGCCCACCGGCCACCCCAACCGGCCGGTGGGTCCGCCGTTGTCCAGATAGGTCGCGAGGATCTGCCCGCGGACGATCTGCGCCCCGGTCCCCGGTGACCAATAGATGGTGCCATCGACGAAGTCCTGTTTCTTCCCTCCGTCGAGCACCTCTGCCGGAGCGACGGGGGCCTGAAGCGCGAGTGGGGTCTCCTTGGCGTCGTTGTAACGGCGGTAGATGGCCATGTTCGTGAGGAACTCGACATCTCCGATCTTGACGACGATCGGATCGTTCGCATCGGAACCGGCCGCGTGCTGGGCCCCCGACCCGCCTGTCGCCGGGTCGGCAACATTCTGGTCGGTGCCGTCCTGTTCGGTACCGGTGTGGTTCCGTCCCCGGTCCGGCAGTCCGCCCGGTGTCTGTTCGCCACACGCGGACAACACCACCACACTTGCGGTGACGATCGACAGCGCGGACGCCAGCGACGAGCGTCGGGACATGGGAAACCTCCGTGGTCCATTCTGCGGGTCCGGGCGCGCTCAGCCCGGACCCGAATCATCCCACGGTGGGCCTCAGGACCTCGTCAGGCGGCGTGGATCCGTCGCAACTCCCCGGGCGTGCTATCGGGATGGAATTCCTCGAGCATCGTGGTGACGAGTTCGGCGATCGCCGAGCGTTCCGAGCGGCTCAGCGTGACGTGAGCGAACAGTGGGTGTCCCTTGAGCTTCTCCACCACCGCCTGGATGCCGTCGTGCCGGCCGACCCGCAGGTTGTCCCGCTGCGCCACATCGTGGGTGAGCACCACCCGCGACCCCGTACCCAGTCGCGAGAGCACGGTGAGCAGAACGTTCCGCTCGAGCGACTGCGCCTCGTCGACGATCACGAACGAATCGTGCAGGCTCCGTCCACGGATGTGGGTCAGCGGCAGTACCTCGAGGATGTCGCGGTCGATCACCTCGTCGATGACGTTCTCGCTGACCAAGCCCTCGAGGGTGTCGAACACGGCCTGCGACCAGGGCGACATCTTCTCTGACTCGCTGCCGGGCAGGTATCCCAGCTCCTGCCCGCCCACGGCGTAGAGCGGGCGGAACACGACGATCTTCCGGTGTCGGCGCCGTTCCAGGACCGATTCGAGGCCTGCGCACAGCGCCAGCGCCGACTTGCCGGTGCCTGCCCGGCCGCCGAGGGAGACGATCCCGATCGACTCGTCGAGCAGACAGTCGATCGCGATGCGCTGCTCAGCCGAGCGACCTCGCAGGCCGAACACCTCGACGTCGCCGCGGACCAGCCGGAGCCCGCCATCGTCGGTGACCCGGGCGAGCGCAGACGACGACTCGGTCTGGATCCGTACGCCACAGTGCACCTCTGTTCCACTCCCCAGTCCCGCGGCCCGGGCCGCGAGGGAGGAGGCCCTGCCCTCGGCGAACAGCGTGTCGACGAGTTCCTGCGTGGCCACAAGATCGGTGACCCCGCTGTACCCGGTGAGCACGACGTCCTGGGCGTGGTACTCGTCGGCTGGCAGGCCCACCGAACCCGCCTTGACTCGAAGCGGGACGTCCTTGGATACCAGGACGGTGTCGGCTCCCTCGGCCCGCAGATTGAGCGCGCATGCCAGGATCCTGGAGTCGTTACCTGTGTCGCGGAAGCCGGACGGCAGCACCGCCTGGTCGGTGTGGTTGAGCTCGACTCGGAGGGTGCCGCCGGTCTCGGTGATGGTCAGGTCGCCGTCGAGGCGCCCGTGGCGCAGGCGTAGATCCTCGAGCAGCCGTAGGGCCTCGCGGGCGAAGTAACCCAGTTCCGGATGGTTGCGCTTGCCCTCCAGTTCGCTGATGACCGCGATGGGCAGCACCACGTGGTGTTCGGCGAAGCGGGTGACGGCCCACGGGTCGGACAGCAGAACCGAGGTGTCGAGGACGTAGGTACGTACGGTGTCGGTCACGGCGCGCTCCTCACCCGCGGCACCCGCGAGTGTGCTGGGATGGACCGGTCGGCCCAGGTCACCTGGTGGTGACGGGGCCGGGTGCCGGCCCCCTCCCGATCGCTACAGTCGATCATCGGCTGGGACCTCCCGACGGTCGGCTTCCCCACCGACCGTTGACGACGACGCTACGCCGGAATCACAGCGATGTAGTTAACTCTGCATGAATTGTCAGGTAGTCGTCGCGCCACCTATCTGTCACTCCACCATCAGACGGATCGCTTCTGCCACCACCGCTGGCCGACCGCCACCCTCGACCTCGATCGTCACCACCGAGGTCAGCTTTGCGCCCGACGGTGTGCGCTCGAGGGAGGCGAGCTCCACCCCGGCTCGGATCCGGGATCCCACCCGAACCGGCGCGGGGAACCGGACCTTGCCGAGCCCGTAGTTGATCATCATCCGGAACCCCCGGATGTCCATGACGTCCGCGCCGAGCACCGGCAGCAGTGACAGCGTCAGGTACCCGTGAGCAATGGTGCTCCCATAGGGCCCCTCCGCCGCCCGCGCCGGGTCAACGTGAATCCATTGGTGATCGCCGGTCGCCTCGGCGAACGCGTCCACCCGCTCCTGGGTGATCTCCATCCAGTCGCTGAAGCCCAAGTGCTCACCGATCGCGTTCTCGACCTGGTCCAGCCCCTCAAACACCCTCAAGTCAGTCCTCCTCGTTGCAGCTGGCCCCTCAAGCCGGGATCAGATGTGTCGACCGCCAGTGATCTCCAGGACCGTTCCGGTCATGTAACTGGACATGTCACTGGCCAGGAACAGCACTACCTGCGCCACCTCGCTCGGCTCGGCCGCGCGTCCCATGGGGATCTCGGCCAGCTTCTCTTCCCAGATGTGCTCGGGCATAGCGAGCGTCATGGCGGTGCGGATGAGTCCCGGCTGGACAGCGTTGACACGCACCCCTGCGAATGCCACCTCCTTGGCCGCGGCCTTCGTCAGGCCCACGATCCCGGCCTTGGCGGCCGAGTAGTTGGTCTGCCCGACGAGCCCGACCTTGCCGGAGATCGACGAGATGTTGACGATCGCACCTCCCCCGTGTCCGCGCATCCGGCTGGCGGCAGCACGGGTCCCGTTCCAGGTTCCCTTGAGGTGGATCGCAATGATGTCGTCGAACTGCTCGTCGGTCATCTTGCGCATGGTCGCGTCGCGCGTGATCCCGGCATTGTTCACGAACACACCCAGAGGTCCGAACATCTCCTCCGCGACGTCGAGCATCGCCTCGACCGCCGTGCCGTCGCGGACGTCGCAGTGCACGTAGCGGGCGTTGTCCTCACCGCCCAGCTCGGCGATGGCCGACGCCCCGGCATCGTCATCGATGTCCCCGATCACGACCCGCGCGCCATGGTCGATGAACGTGCGCGCGATCTCGAGCCCGATACCCCGCGCGGCACCGGTCACCACCGCAGTCTTGCCCTTGAGTAGAGTCATCGACCGTCCCCTTCCTTGGCCATTCGCACGAGCCCACCACCGATGATGAGCTTCTGGATCTCGCTCGTCCCCTCGTACAGTCGTAGCAGCCGGACGTCACGGTAGATGCGCTCGACGGCGACGCCCCGGATGTAGCCGCTCCCGCCGTGGATCTGCACCGCGAGATCCGCGGCTCTGCCGGCCATCTCGGTGCAGAAGAGTTTGGCAGCGGACGGCCCGATTCGTCGGTCCTCCCCCGAGTGGTACTTGGCGGCCGCCTCACGGACCATGGCCCGTCCCGCCATCACCCCGACTTGAATGTCGGCCAGCATGGCCTGCACCAACTGGAACTCGCCGATCGCGGTTCCGCCCTGAGTCGCCGTGGCCGCATGCGCAACCGACTCGTCCAGTGCCCGCCGGGCGGCGCCGACCGAGACCGCGGCGATGTGCACGCGCCCCCGCGCCAGCGACGTCATGGCGGCGCGGTATCCGGCGTCCTCGTCCCCTCCCACCAGGGCGGAGGCCGGTAGGCGGACGTCCCGGAAATTCACTTCCGCCGTCCAGGCGCCTTCCTGCCCCATCTTCTTGTCCCGTGGTCCCACGGTCACCCCTTCGGCGTCGGCGGGAACGAGGAAGACGGCGATACCGGTGCCGTCAGCATCGGCCGGCCGGGTCCGTGCGAAGACGACGAACAGGCCGGCCAGCGGCGCGTTGGTGATGAAGCGCTTGGTGCCGTCGATCACCCAGTCGCCGCCGTCCCGAACCGCCCGGGTGGTCAGGCCCGCAGGGTTCGATCCGGCGCCGTCCTCGGTGAGCGCGAACGACGCGACGACCTCGCCAGACGCGATCCGCCCCAGCCACCGCGATTTCTGTTCATCCGTGCCGAAGGCCACCAGCACCTGCCCCGCGATGCCGTTGTTGGTCCCGAACAGCGACCGCATGGCCAGCGTGGTGTAGCCGAATTCCATAGCCAGTTCGACGTCCTGGATCAGGTCCAGCCCCAGTCCTCCCCAGCGTTGCGGGATCGCATACCCGAACATTCCCATGTCCGCGAGCGCCGCTCGGATATCCTCCGGCACCGCGTCGCAATCCGCGATCTCCTGCTCGCGGGGCATAACCACCGTTCGGATGAAGCGCTGGGTGTTCGCGAGTATGTCCGCGAAGTCTTCCCCGGACACCTCGGAGGCTGTCGCCGTCTCGATCATCGCCCTACTCCCGCCGCTTGACTTCGTCCGCCGGATTCCCGCAGCCATTATCCGCCTTCCGGGCCGCCACCACCGCGCTTCGACGCCCGACCGAATGACGAGGATCCGTAGAGGCGACGTTTCGAGCGGACTGCCTCCTGGGCTGCTGATCACTGCGTACAGTCGGCCGCATGAGAGCTGCGGTGTGTGTTGCGACCGGATCCCCGCTGGTGATCGAAGACATCCCGATCCCCGAGCCGCGCGCGGGTGAGGTCTTGGTCCACAACCACGCCTGCGGGGTCTGTCACACCGACCTGCACGTCATGAAGGGTGAGGTCGGTTTCCCGCTGCCCGGGGTCCTGGGCCACGAGATTTCCGGAGTGGTCGCCGAGGTCGGCCCCGGAGTGACCAACGTCCGCCCCGGCGACCGGGTGGTCGGCTCCTTCATCATGCCGTGCGGATCCTGCGAGAACTGCGCTCGCGGCATGGAGGACCTCTGCTCCACGTTCTTCGAGTACAACCGCCTGAGGGGAACCCTGTACGACGGTGAGACCCGGCTGCGCCGGGCATCGGGCGAACCCTTGTCCATGTACTCGATGGGCGGACTGGCCGAGTACAGCGTCACCCCCGCCACGGCGGTATTCGCCCTCCCCGACCAGCTCGACCTGACCGCCTCGGCAATTCTCGGGTGTTCGATGTTCACCGCCTACGGGGCCGTCCGGAACGTGGGCGACGTCCGGACCGGGGAATCCGTCGCGGTGGTGGCGGTAGGTGGGGTCGGTCAGAACATCGTCCAGCTGTCGGCGGTCAGTGGCGCCGAGTCGGTCATCGCGGTTGACGTCGACGACGACAAGCTCGCCCTCGCCCGCCGCATGGGCGCCTCCCACACGATCAACGCGCGAGAGGTCAACCCGACCGAGGCGATCATGGAGCTCACCGGCGGCCGCGGGGTCGATGTCGCATTCGAGGCTCTCGGGTCGGCGGCCACCACCCGGCAGGCCACCGACATCGCGCGCGAGGGCGGCCGGGTCGTGGTCGTCGGTATCCCACCCGCAGGCACCTCTCTCGACGTCGACCTGGCCCGCATCGTGCGCCGAAAGATCCAGATCAAGGGCTCCTACGGTGCCCGCGCCCGCCAGGATGTACCCGCGTTGGTCCGACTGCTGGCCGCCGGCAGGCTCGACCTCGGCAGCATGATCTCCCGCCGGGTATCGCTGTCCGAGGCACCGGAGACCTACGAGGCCCTCGATCGCGGCGAGGTACTCGGTCGCGCGGTCGTGCTCACCGGGTCCTGACGGTCGACCACCGCGCCCCCGGCCTCAGTGATGAGGTCCGGGGGTCGCGGCGGTGGAGCCGGATTGTGTCAGAGCAACTCGATGATGGTGGCGTTGGCCTGGCCGCCGCCCTCACACATCGTCTGCAGGCCGTACTTGATGCCGTTGTTCTTCATGTGGTGGACCATGTCCGCCATGATTCGGGCGCCAGAGCCGCCCAGAGGGTGGCCGAGGGCGATCGCGCCGCCGTTCGGGTTGACCTTGGCCGGGTCGGCGCCGGTCTCGGCGAGCCACGCCAGCGGCACGGAGGCGAAGGCCTCGTTGACCTCGAAGATCCCGATGTCGTCGATCGACAGTCCGGACTTCGCCAATGCCTTGGCGGTGGCCGGGATCGGCGCCGTGAGCATGATGACCGGGTCGTCACCAGCGAGCGTGGCGGTGTGGACCCGCGCGATCGGGGTGCATCCGTACTTGGCGGCCGCCTCCTCGCTCATCACCAGGATCGCCGCGGCACCGTCGGAGATCTGCGAAGCGTTGCCAGCGTGGACGACGCCGTCCTCCTTGAACGGGGTCTTCAGCCCGGCCAGTGCCTCGACGGAGCTGCCACGGCGAATGCCCTGGTCAGTGTCGAACACGCCGTCCGGGGTGCCTACGGGCACGATGTGCCCGGCGAAGAACCCGGCGTCCTGCGCGGCGGCGGCCTTCTCGTGTGACGCCACGGCGAACTCGTCCAGCTGCGTGCGGGTGAAGCCCCACCGCTCGGCGATCATCTCGGCGCCCACGCCCTGGTTGGGTGCGACGCCGTCGTAGCGGTCGAGGAACGCCTGCCCATAGGGGAACGACTCGCGAGAGACGTGCGACCCCATCGGCACGCGCGTCATGGACTCGACGCCGCCGGCCACCACCACATCGTGATACCCGGACTCCACCACGGCGGCCGCGAAGCTCAGCGCCTGCTGCGAGGACCCGCACTGCCGGTCGATTGTCACGCCATTGACCGTCTCCGGCCAACCCGCCGAGAGCGCGGCGGTCCGGGCGATATCGCCGGCCTGCTCTCCGGCCTGCGTGACGCACCCCCAGATGACGTCCTCGACGACCACTGGGTCGATGCCCGCGCGCTCGACCAGCGCCTTGAGAACCGCCCCCGACAGGTCTGCCGGGTGAACCCCGGCCAGGCCGCCCTTCCGCTTACCGACCGCACTACGCACGGCCTCCACGATCACTGCACCCATGTGCGCGTACCTTCCCTCGCTGGCGAACTTCTGGCCCTAATAGTGTCGCGCATCACGTTCAGCCGACATACGGCGGCGTCCGCCGGAGTTCTCCCCGCGCGATGGTGCGGCGGTGGACTGCGTCCGGGCCGTCGACGATCCGGAGGGCCCGGGCCCACGCGTAGAAGTACGCCAGCGGAGTGTCGCCCGAGACTCCGGCACCGCCGAAGATCTCGATGGCCCGGTCTATCACCGCGCAGGCGACCTGCGGGGCGATGACCTTGATGGCGGAGATCTCGAACCGCGCATCCTTGGCACCGACGGTGTCGATCATCCATGCACAGTGTTGGACCTGCAGGCGCGCCTGGTCGATCTCGATCCGCGAGTTGGCGATGTGCTCCTGCACCACTCCCTGATCGGAGAGGTAGCCGCCGAACGCGTGCCGGGACTTGGCGCGGTCGACCATCAGCGCGAGGGCCCGCTCCGCCATCCCGATGGCGCGCATCGCGTGGTGGATGCGACCGGGACCGAGACGGGCTTGGGCGATGGCGAATCCGGCGCCCTCCTCCCCCAGCAGGTTCTCGACCGGAACGCGGACGTCCCGGAAGACAAGCTCACAGTGTCCGTGCTGGTCCTGGTAGCCGAACAGCGGCAGATTGCGTTCGATGGTCAGGCCCGGGGTGTCGCGCGGAACGAGCACCATCGACTGCTGCCGGTGGGTCTCGGCGGACTCGTCGGTCTTGCCCATGACGATGAGGATCTCGCAGCGGGTGTCGGCGATACCGGTGATCCACCACTTGCGGCCGTTGATCACGTACTCGTCGCCCTCGCGCCGGATCACGGTCTGGATGTTGGTGGCGTCCGAGGAGGCGACGTCGGGCTCGGTCATCGCGTACGCCGAGCGGATCCTGCCCTCCTTGAGTGGCTCGAGGTACTTCGCCTTCTGCTCATCGGTGCCGAACAGGTGGAAGGTCTCCATGTTCCCGGTGTCGGGCGCCTGCGAGTTGATCGCCTCCGGGGCAATGACGGGCGACCAGCCCGTGATCTCCGAGACCGCGGCAAACTCGAGGTTGGAGATCCCGGACCACTCGGGCAGGAAGAGGTTCCAGAGCCCGCGCCGACGAGCCTCGGCCTTGAGGTCCTCCATGACCGGCGGGTAGGCGTTGTCGCCGTGCTCGCGCAGGTACTCGGCCCAGACGGGCTCGGCGGGGAAGACGTGCTCCCGCATGAACTCCCACATGTTCTCCTGCAGCTCGAGGCTGCGCTGGCTGTGAGCGAATTCCATTTCAATACTCCTGTAGAGGCGTGCCCGCGGCCGCGAGCCGCGGGCGGATCAGGTCTGTTTCGTTCCGTTAGTGCAGGGTCATGCCGCCGTCGACCACGAGCGTGGTCCCGGTGATGAAGGACGAGGCGTCCGAGGCGAGGAAGAGCAGCGCGGAGTCAAGCTCGGGCTGCAGCCCGAGCCGGCCGAAGATGGTGCTGCCGGTGATGTCCGCGAGCATCTTCTCCGGGATCTCGTCGGTCATCTCGGAGGCGAAATAGCCGGGAGCCAGGGCGTTGACGCGGATACCGCGGCGGCTACCCCATTGGGCCGCCAGGTCGCGCGTCAGCCCGAGCACGGCCGCCTTGGTCGCCGAGTACGCGGCCTGCGGGGCGAACCCGGCGGTCAGGCCCAGCACGCTCGCGACGTTGACGATGCACGCGCCGGGCTCCATGACGGCCGCGCACTCCTTGGCTGCCCAGTAAGCGCCGTTCAGGTTGACGTCTACGACCCCGCGGAACTGCTCTGGTGTCTCCTTGAGTGCGGGCACTGCGGTCCCGATACCGGCATTGTTGACCAGCACGTCGATGCGGCCGTGCTCGTCCATCGCGTGGCGGACCATGGCCGCGCACGCATCGGGGTCGGCGACGTCGCAGGCCACGGTCGAGGCTGCTCCGCCAGCTGCGCGGAGTTCCTCGGCGAGTGCGTCGAGGCGCTCGCGGCGTCGTGCGGCCAGGACCACGGTCGCACCGGCCGAGGAAAGCGCCCGTGCGAAGCCGGCGCCGAGCCCCGAGGAGGCGCCCGTGATCACCACGACGCGGCCATCCATCCTGAATCGGTCGAGAACGGGCACTGACGACTGCGGTCCCGTCCGTGGATCGACCGGTGTCGGCGCACCGGGCAGGGAGTCGGTCATCAGTTGGTCCCCTTCCGGGAGTCGAGTATCGAGTGGCCGTGGTCGACCAACTCGCGGATCTGCGGGCCGATGTCGCCGAAAACCTGACCGGCCATGTCACCGGCCTCGGAGCGGGTGGCCACGCCCTGGGCAATCGCCGCGAACTTGAACGTGGCGAACGCGAGGTACCACGGCATGTGAGACGGATCCGTGCCGGTGGCCGCGCAGTACCTGTCGAGCAGCCGCTGCGGGCCGGGCCAGCCGGGCTCGGTGGTGATGCTCGGGATGAGCGGCACCCTCGGCCCGTCCGGGTCGCCCCAGTACAGGACCGTCTGCGCGAGGTCGGCGATCGGATCGCCGAGTGTGGACAGCTCCCAGTCGAGGATCGCCTTGATGCGCCCCGGGTCGTCGGGGTCGACGACATAGTTGTCGAGGCGGTAGTCACCGTGGATGATCCGCGACGACGGCGAGGTGGGCATGCTCTCGCCGAGACGCGCGGCCAGGTCGGGCAGGCGGTCCGCCCGCACGGAGGGGCTGGACTTCTCCGACTGCCCCAGCCAACGGCGCAACTGCCGCTCGAGATAGCCCTCCGGGCGACCGAGATCACCCAGCCCGACCGCGTCCTGGTCCACGGAATGGAGCTTGACCAGAGCGTCGATCTGCGCGTCCGCCATGGCCTCCTTGTCGTCGTCACCCTCCGC
Organism: Dietzia sp. ANT_WB102; assembly: GCF_008369165.1. Taxonomy (NCBI): domain Bacteria; kingdom Bacillati; phylum Actinomycetota; class Actinomycetes; order Mycobacteriales; family Dietziaceae; genus Dietzia; species Dietzia sp. ANT_WB102. Next base: position 1,910,919 of record NZ_VOBA01000001.1, on the reverse strand, counting down.
GAAACCGGGGGGCAGCGCGTCCCGGATGACGTGACCGACCACCTTCTCCATCACGTAGTACGGCACGCCCAGGTCGTCGCCGGTGGTCTCGTTGAGCACCACCTTGGCCACCGGCACGTCCGTGTCCGCCAACCCGAGTTGGATGCGCGCCTCGCGGCCCATGTCGTGGGCGCTGGGTAACAGTGTCCCGGTGGGCGGGCGACGCAGGATGAGCTCGCCGGCGTCGGACCGGAGCGTGAAGGTGAGGTTGGACTTGCCGCCGGCGATCAGCTCGGCGTCGAAGTCGGCCCAGGCCCGGTCACCGGTGGCGTGGGCGATCTTGGGCCCCACGACGTCGGGGCGGAGCAACTCGTCGACGGAGAGGCCTGTCGACGCTGACGATGAAGTGGTCATGGAATGGATCCTCGCGGTTGATCGGCGACCGAGTGGGCGATTCGAGCCGGTCTAGTCGTGGCCCACGCGGTGGAGGTCGTTGCCCTTGGTCTCCTTCATCATCGCCGTGGCGATGATGGTGGCCACGCAGAGCACGATGATGTAGGCACTAATCATCCAGTAGAGATCCCACTCGATGAACTGGGCGTTGAGGTACGGCGCACTGCCGCCGAAGACCGCGACACCGAGGGAGTAGGCGAACCCGATGCCGGACGTGCGCATCTTGGTAGGGAAGGCCTCGGACATGAACGAGGAGAGGATCGAGCCCGCTGCCGCGACCAGGGTCATGGCGATGAGCGAGGCCACGAACAGCGTCCAGGGACGCTCGTCGATCAGCCCGAACAGGAAGGGCGTCGTGAGGATGGTGCCGACCGCGAAGATGTAGATCACCGGGCGACGGCCGATCTTGTCCGACAGCAGACCCCACAACGGCAGCGTGCACAGCGCGATGAGCTGGCTGCCGAAGATCATCCAGAAGGCAGAACCGGAATCCATGTCGCGCTGCGTGATCGCGAACGTGGAGGCGTACGAACTCCAGGTGTAGTGGGCGACGGTGATGCCGGAGACCATGGCCACGACCAGCGCAATGGCGCGCGCCAGGCGCCCCGTGGAGAAGGTGGCCACCGGAGTGTCCGGGTCAGCGGCGACGGCCGCGGCGGCCTTGTCGAAGACGTCGGACTCTTCCATCCCCGACCGCAGGTACAGCACGAACAGCGCGAACACGGCACCGAGCAGGAACGGGATGCGCCAACCCCATGCACCGACGGCCGACTCGGAGAGCACCTCGGTGATGGTGCCGCCGATGCCGTACGCGATCACGGTCCCGCCCATGATGGCGACGAACACCAGGCTGCCCCACATTCCGCGGCGGTGAGGCGGCGCGATCTCCGCGACATAGCTGTACGCCGTGGCGGACTCACCGCCGTGCGCAAAGCCCTGGATCATTCGGCACAGCAGGAGCAGCACGGAGGCGAAGACGCCTATCGATCCGTAGGTGGGGAGCAGGCCGATCAGCAGACTCGCGCCAGCCATCATGAGCATCGTGGTGATGAGGACGTACTTGCGGCCGCGTACGTCGGCGATGCGTCCGAAGACGATCCCGCCGAGAGGTCGCATGAGGAACCCGACCGCGAACACGGCGAGGGTGGCCAGCAGCGCGGAGACCGGGTTGTCGTTGTTGAACATCGCCGCGGCGATGAACGGTGCGAAGACAGCGTAGGCGGTCCACTCGTACCACTCGAACAGCTGTCCTGTGGTGCTGGCGGCCAGCGATCTGAGCGCGTTGCGGTTCCCTACGGCGGACTGCGCGGGCACCGCGACGTCGGTCGCGTCCGCGATCGTGCCGACGTTCGCACGGCCGGCGGGGTTGAGGGGGGCCTCGGTCATGTCAGGGTCCTTCATGTCAGGGTCCTTCGGTGGGGTGGTCGGTGGAGGGGGAATGTTCATCGCGCAGTTCGCGACGGCGGATCTTGCCTGTCTGGGTCTTGGGCAGTTCGGTAACGAGGTGGACTTCGTTCGGCCGCTTGTAGGCGGCGAGTCGGCCCGCGGCAAAGGCGACCAGGTCGTCCTCACTCACAGTGCGACCGTCCTTGAGCGAGACGAACGCAGCGACCTTCTCCCCGCGGTATTCGTCGGGGAGCCCAACGACAGCGACCTCGAAGACGGCGTCGTGTTCGTACAGCGCGTCCTCGACCTCGCGGGGCCAGACCTTGTAGCCGGACGTGTTGATCTGGTCCTTGAGGCGGTCGACGAGGTAGACCCAGCCGTCGGCGTCCATCACCGCGACATCTCCGGTGTGGAGGCGGCCTCCCGGCATGGTCGAGGCGGTAGCGGCCTCGTTGCGCCAGTACCCGGAAACGATCTGCGGCCCGGACAGGACGAGTTCACCCTGCTCCCCTGCCCCGACCGGCTGGTCGTCCACGCCCACGACAGCCGCCTCGACCCCCGGCAACGGCACGCCGATGGACAGGGTTCCGCTTGCCGTGTCGACCGGTGCACGCTGCCCGGGCGGGACTGCGATGACGCCGGAGGTCGTTTCCGTCATGCCGTAGCCGTTGTGGATGTAATGGCCGAAACGCTCGGCGAACCGCTCGACCGTCGACGGCGGAATGGGCGCGCCACCGCTGTACAAAGCCTTGACGGCCGCGAAGTGCTCGGGTCGTGCCTCATCCAGTCTCATGAGCGCGTTGTAGGCGGTGATCGAACCGATCGTGAATGTCACACCGTGTTCCCGGAACGCGTCCAGCACAACCTCGGGCCGGAACCGTCCGGCGAAGACGAGGGTGGTGTGCTCGATCAGCCCGAGGGTGGCGTTGATGACGGCACCGGTGATGTGGAACAGCGGGGCGATAGCCAAGACGACGTCCCCTGGGACGATGCCGACGAAGTCCGCGAAGCTGCGCGCGACCGCGATCACGTTGGCGTGCGAATTCATCGCCCCCTTGGGCGGCCCCGTGGTGCCCGAGGTGTAGGTGAGCAGTGCAAGGTCGTCGGGAGTGACCTCCGCCCGCTGCGGGGTCCGGCCCTGGTACTCGCCCATCAGGACGACCAGGTCGCCGTCGCTCGAAGGTGCGACCGAGTGGTCGTCGCCGAAGGCGCGGGGGTCGTTCCTGGTCTGCAGGTCGCGCTCGCTGGTGCTGAGCACCCACGCCACGGCAGTGCCGCTGACCGCGTCCCGGATGGCGGGCACGTCCCGGTCTGTCGCGATGATCCCCACCGCGCCGGAGTCCTCGACGGGTAGCCGGAGTTCGCGGCCGAAGTACATCGGGTTGAGGACGACGGCGGCGGCGCCGATCTTCCACAGGGCGAGCATCGCCAGTGCGTACTGCGGGATGTTCTGCAGGTGGATACCGACTCGGTCGCCGGACCCCACCCCCCGATCTTGCAGGGCGGCGGCGAGCGCGTCCGACATGGAGTCGACGTCGCGGGCGGACAGCATCGCGTCGAAGTACGCGATGGCGACCCGATCCGGCGAGGACGCCACGCGGTCGCGCCAGGCGTCCACGAGCGTCGACCGTCTCGTCACCGTGCTCTCGTCGAGCCCCGGTCGATACAGCGTGCGCCACGGCCGCGGGTCGTCCTGGCTCATCCTCGCTCCTTTCGTTCGCGATCGTCATGCGAGTCACCGACCGATCGATCGCTCGGTGTGCCATAGTGTTACCCACGCCACATCGGGTGTCAAGCAGGGGGCAGATATGGTTGTGACGATGATCGAGAAGACCGAGAGAGCAGCGCAGTGGCGCGAGTTCGGTACGGATAAGCTGTCCCCGACGTTGCGTGCGGCTCTGGAGATCTTCGCGCGACACGGCTATCACGGTGCATCGATCCGGATGATCGCCGAAACCGCCGGACTGTCCGTACCTGGCCTGTACCACCACTACCGCTCGAAACAGGCCATCCTCGCGGCGGTCGTGGACGCGGCCATGGCGGAGATGCTCACGCACACCCAGGCCGCGGCCGACGACGCCGGCGACCGCACCGTGACCAGGTTCGAGAACGTGGTTGAGTGCCTCGCCCGCTTCCACATGGCGCGGCGCGACCACGCGTTCGTGGCGTCCACCGAGATGCGCAGCATGGACCCGGACGTGCGCGCACGCCACATCGCGCAGCGCGATGCCCAGCAGCAGATGATCGAAGACGCGATCCGCGCCGGTGTCGACTCCGGGGAGTTCTCCTGCACCCACCCCGAGGACGCGGCCCGCGCCATCGCCTCACTGTGCGTGTCGATCGCGTCCTGGTACCGGCCCGACGGGCCGCTGTCGGCTGACGACGTCGTCGCCCGCCACCTCGAGTTCGCCCGCGGGATGGTCGGCGCCGCCGAGGCCTGACCCTCACCGGGCCACGGTCTGCTCCGCCGCGCGACAACCCCGGTCAGCGCCGCCGGACGCCCGCGTCGGTCACCGCCTGCGCTTGCCCCGGCCCGCAGTTGTGGGCGCACGGTGGCCCCTAGCCTTCGCCTTGGCGGCGGTCTTCTCGCGCGCGGTCCGCTTCTCACGCGGCGGCTCCCCTGCGCCCCTCGAACTGCCGACGGTGCGCCCCCGCACGATGCCGACGAACTCGTCGATCAGCTCATCGCTCTCCCGCGACGGAGACCACGCGATGCCCATCCGAGTCGCGGGGACCCCCTCTATCGGTCTCGCCACCAAGTCGCGCCGGCTGAGGGCACGCGCATACGGCAGTGGTAGAACGAGCAGTCCGACCCCGGCGGCGACGAGGTCCACCGCGGCGGACACCTCGTCGGGCGACGCCGTGATCGGGTCCACCGGCTCAAGCCACCGCTCCCCTTCCAGGTCGGCGGCACTCACCGAGTCGAACGCCCCGAGCTCGTGGTCCTTCTCGGCGAGGACGGCCATCGTCTCCGTGTACAGCGGGACCCGGAGCAGTCCGGCCGGCGCCGAGCGCGGTGCCTCGTCGGGCTCGCGGAGGAAGATCACGTCGAAGCCGTCGTCGCCGGAGGAGTCCGCGAGCTCCGCGCGCGGGTCACCGGTGCGCCGGGCCGAGATCGGCACGCGCGGATTGCGCTCGCGCCACCGCGCGAGCCACTTGTCCGGCTGGACACCGGGGACGTAACCGATCGTCAACCGACCGCTCGCGGGACCGCACTCGTCGTTCACCCCGCAACGGTAGCGTGTCACACGCTGAACTCAGTTCAGTCACGCAGCCTGACGACAGGAGAGCCCCATGCCCGTGACCTTCCGAACCGTGGCGGAGTTCAAGGACTCCGCCGGTACCGACCTCGGCGCCGGCGACTGGTTCACCATGACCCAGGGCCGGATCGACGACTTCGCGGACACCACCGAGGACCACCAGTGGATCCACGTCGACGCCGAGCGCGCCGCGGGCTCTGAAATCGGTTCGACCGTCGCCCACGGTTACCTCACGCTGGCGCTCATCCCCCGGCTCAGCTCCGAACTGTTCACCTTCGATTCCTCGGGCCGCGCGATTAACTACGGGTTGGACAAGGTCCGGTTCCCCGCGTTCGTCCGCCCCGGAGACCGCATCCGTGCCCGGGGCCGCGTGAAGTGGACGCGCGGGACCTCGGGCGGCGGCGTCCTGGGATGCGTCCGGTACACGATCGACATCGAGGGCAGCGACACCCCGGCGTGCGTCGCCGACGCCCTGATGGTGGCGTTCCCCGCCTGATTGCCGACCCACACGCCTATACTGAACTGAGTTTGTTTTGTCGCTTTCGCGGCGAACGCTCCTGCCCCCATCACCTCGAGAGGGCAACACATGGAACGCTTCACCGATCGGATCATCCTGATCACCGGTGCCACCGGAGGAATCGGTTCGGAGATCTGCCGCCGCCTCGCCGACGAGGGGGCCGTGATCGTCGCCGCCGACCTCGCCGGCTGCCCCGTGGACGACCTGGTCGCCTCACTCCCCTCCGGCCCGCACCTCGCACTGTCGCTCGACGTCTCGTCGGAGGGCGACTGGGAGGACGCCGTCGACCGCACGCTCGAGGCGCACGGCCGCATCGACGTCCTGGGCAACAACGCCGCGATCGGCAGCCTCAAGTCAGTCGAAGAGGAGACTCCCGAGCACTGGCAACGGGTGATCGACGTCGACCAGACCGGCGCATGGCTCGGCATGAAGCACGCCGGAGGCGCGATCGAGCGCACCGGGGGCGGGGCGATCGTTAACGTCTGCTCGATTCTCGGCAGCGTCGGCGGCTTCGGCAACAGCTTCGCCTACCACGCGGCCAAGGGCGCGGTCCGGACCATGACGAAGAACGCCGCGATCCACTGGGCGGGCAGGGGCGTCCGGGTGAACTCGCTACATCCGGGCTTCATCGAGACCCCCCAGCTCCTGGAGCGTTACGAGGGCTCCGAGCGTCACCGCGGGATGGTGGCCAACACCCCCATGGGCCGCCTCGGGACACCCGCCGAGATCGCCGGCAGTGTCGCGTTCCTCGCCAGCGACGACGCCGGGTTCATGACCGGTGCGGAGGTCTACGCGGACGGCGGCTGGACCGCCCGCTGACGCGGGCGACCGACGGCGAACGGGTCAGTGGCCCGCGGGACGATCCCGCGGGCCGCTGACCCGCTCGGCGGCCTCGTGACGAGCCCGCACGTTGTCAGGCGGCGATGAAGCGCTGCACCCCGTCGCCGTCGACGTGATCCACGACGGCCACGCCCCGGTGGACCAGGACATCGAGGTGGGCCATCGTCTCACAGACCGCGATCATCTGGTTGAAGTCGTCCAGTTCGTCGAACGTCCGCTCCCGGCGGGTCCAGGGCAGCGAGCCCGCCACCTCGTGTCCGGTGGCGCCGGGAGACCCGAGCAGGACCCGCCGGGTCGCGTCGAGCCGCGCATCGTGGTGCTCGAGGAGCTCCCGGACCCGTCCGTGGACACTCCCACCGACGGCGCCGTGTGCCGGCAGCATCACCGCATCAGGACGGCGAAGCATCCCCTCCAACGAGGCCAGATAGTCGCCGAGGGGGTTGTCCCAGCCCCCCAGCTCGAACCCGATCGACGGCGAGATTCTGGGCAACACGTGGTCGCCGGTGAAGGTCACACCGAGGCGGGGGTCGTCGAAGACCAGATGACCCTTGGTGTGGCCGGACGTCACCGTGGCCCGCATGTCCCGGCCCGCCACAGACACCGGACCCTGGTCGGTCCACTCGTCCGGCAGCTCCCAATCGGACTCGAACCACTCCTCGGTGTGCGCCTGCATCCGCGCGGCCTCGGCGACGCCGGGCGCCCCGGCGCGACCGAGTTGCTCTAACGAATCAGCCGGCACCGTGTTCGCGAGGTTACGGAGCGCGGTGAGCCCCGGTTCCTCCATCCGACCCAGGTGCACCCGCGCACCGACCCGCCGACGCAGTTCGGGGCCCATCGTGTAGTGGTCACGGTGGATGTGCGTGACATGGATGTCGTCGATGTCCTCGAGGGCCAGACCGATCGACGCCAGACCGTCCCGGAGGATCTCCAGGTTGCCGGGGACGTTCCAGCCGGCGTCGATGAGGGACACCCCGCCGACCCCGCGGACCACGTAGACATTGATCGCACGCAGGCCGTCCTGCGGCATCGGCAGGGGGATACGGTGCACCGAGTCGGCCACCTGATAGGTCCCGATCTCGGCCCAGTCCACCCCCTGGGTGGTCACGACTGCGAGACCATGACCTGCTCGTCACCCATCACCATGATGGCGCGGCCCCCCATGGAGCCGACGTGCTCGGCGGCCTTGGCCCACTCCGGGCTCTCGAGCATCGCGTCATAGTCCTCCTTCGAGTCGAAGCTGAGGACCGACACCCCGTCCCAACCGAGGGAGTGCTTGTTCCCCCCGCTCTCCTTGACGGCGGTGTGGGACCAGCGGCGCAGGCCGGGCAACGGGTAGGTGACGTCGGCGTGCTCGCCCCGCCACCACTCGATGAACTGCTCGTGGGTCCACTCGCTCGGCTTGGCCGCCATGACGATCAGGTTGTACATGAATGCCTCCACACTTGAATTCACTTCAACTACTGTGGCCAAGGTAGCACCCGGGCGTCCCCGCCAGGGAGGAACGCGGTCAGTGCACCAGCCTCACGCAGGCGTCGGTGACCGACTCCGCGATTTCGGACAGACTGCGGCCACCGGCAGGCCGGTACCAGTTCCACACCGAGTTGATGAGGCCCAGCACGAACCGACCGAGTTCCTTCTCGTCCCGCCGCGGGAACTCCCCGGAGTCCATCCCGCGCCCGAGCAGATCGGACCAGGCCTTTTCGACCACTCGCACCATCTCGCGCGCGCGGACCCGCTCCTCCTCCTCGCGCGCCGATGACCGTGGCGTCGCGAGCATGTCGATGTGATGCAGGAGGATGCGCGCCTGGAGCGCCTCGCTCTCGGTGATGTCGTAGGCGCTCGAGATCACTGCCCTGAGCTCGGACTCGACGTCGGAGGCGCCGTCGATCGCGGCCTCAAACCTCTCGTGATATCGGGTGAGCTCGGCGGTCATGATGGTCAGCAGACAGTGCGCCTTGGACTCGAAGTAGTGGTAGAGCGCGGTCTGACCGATCCCCACCTCTTTCGCGACGGTCGCCCACTTCGTGTGTTCGTAACCGACACTGCCGAAGTTCGCCACGGCGGCGTCGAGGATGACCTTGCGCTTGGATCGCGGTCCCTCGGTCTTGGTGCTGGCCGTCATCACGTAGTACCCCCGTGCTCGGTGATTATCGATCAAGATTAAGCGAAAGTGAGTTCAACTCATATTGTCTTGGCTGAAGTCACCCGCCGCAACCGCTAGGTCGCGGTGTCGCTGGCGAGCGTCGCAGCGAGTTCCGCGGCGCCGGACCGGTCGAGCTTGCCGACCCGGGACTGGGGAAGTGCGTCGACGGCGATCACGAACTCCGGCCACTTGAACTTGGGGAAGTCCGCGGCCTCGAGCTCCCGACGGATGTCCTCCAGAGTCGGGGCCTCACCGTCCGCGACCACCAGTGCGGCCGCCCGCTCCCCCAGTACTGGATCCGGGACGGGGACCACGCACACCTGGTGGATGCCCTGGATGCCGGCCACCGCGGCCTCCACCTCGTTGATGTCGATGTTCCGCCCACCGCGGATGATGAGGTCCTTCTCACGGCCCCGGATGCTCACGCAGCCGTCGTCGAAGAGCACGGCCCGGTCCCCGGTGGCCAGGAACCCGTCCTCGGTCACGTCGGGGGCCACGGGCTCACCTCCGCGCGCATAACCCAGGAACACCGACGGCCCCTTGACCTGCAACGATCCGACCTGGCCCACCCCGAGCTCCCCGCCGTTCTCGTCCACGACCCGGGACACCGTCCCGGGGAAGGGACGGCCGTCGCGGCCGAGCCGCACCTCGACGTCGTCCTCCGGCGACGGCGTCGTGTGTCCCAGCGCCTCGGACATCCCGAACACCCGCAGGAACGTGGTGCCGAGTGTGAGCTCCGCGGAGCGCAACGAGTTCTGGTTCATGGGTCCGCCACCGACCGTCATGGCCTTCATCGCGGACAGGGCGCCGTCGGCATCGTCGACGAGGGTGAGCTGAAGAGCCATGGTGGGAACGAGCATCGTCCACGCGACCTTGTTGTCACGGAGGACGGCGATGGCGTTCTCCGGATTCCACTTGGCGTCGGCGACCATCGGGCTGCCGAGCATGGTGGGCAGGTACATCCCGAAGCAGATCGCCGCTGCGGACGAGAGCGGCACAAGCGCGCCGATCGCATCACCCGGCTGCAGCCCCACCGCGTCGATGGTCGCCTCCCCCGCGTACCGCAGGGCGTCCTCAGTCTGGATGACGCACTTTGGACGCCCGGTCGAGCCGGAGGTCATCGCCGCCACCGACCCGCCCTTCCAGCGGTCGACGCCACGCGACCGCCCGTCCGACGGGCCGTGCACCTCCCACCCGGACAGGACCGCGCCGGCCGGGGCGAAGCCGTGCCCGGCAAGGTTCCACACCTGGCAGAGCGGGCCGTCGGCGACGACGGCGTCGGGCCGGAGGTCCTCCATCGCGACGTCGAATTCGGACCGGGTGGCGTGCCCGCTCATCACCGCGAGCAGACCTCCAGACAGCCCGACGGCGAGAGCGGCCGCCACGGTGCGCCAGGAGTTGTCCGCGCGGACGAGGACGGTGGCGGGGCCGTCGGTGGCCGACTCGAGCACGGTCGCGAGCTCCCGCGCAGCGTCCAAGACCTCGGCGGTCGTGTGCGCGCCGTCTCCGTCGACGACCGCGATGGCGTCGGGGGTTCGGGCGGCACGCTCTGTGACGTCCCGGGCCAGCTGCTTCATGGTCGCGTTCTCCTCGATGGTGTGTGAAGGATGTGGGTGGGGTGTGACGGAGCCGCCGAGGGTCCGGCGTCGGTGGTGACGCGTGTCAGGGGACGACGACGAGGCGTCCGTCCGCCCGGCCTTCCCGCAGGTCCTGATAAGCCTCGAGGACCTCGTCCAGACGACGCTGCTCCACGACCGCCGCCAGGTCACCGGCCACTGCCAAATCGAGTACGTCCTGCAGGTGGTGATGCGGGCCCCAGAACGGGGCCTCCACGCGCCAGCCGCGCGGCAGCGCGCCGCCCTTGGTCACGGTCAGGCTCCCGCCGGCCGAGCCCACCACAACGAGGCAGGCGCCTCCGGCCATGAGGCCCGGTGCACCGCCCATGGTGTCCGGTGCGCCGACGAAGTCCAGCACGAGATCGGCCCCGGAGCCGCCGGACAGCTCGGCGGCGAGTGCGTCCACCTCCGCGACCGAGGCCACGGCATGATGGGCGCCCAGTCGCAGGGCGAGCTCGCGGGCGGACTCACGCGGGTCCACGGCGAGGACCAGCGACGGCAAGCGCAGGGTCAGGACCTGCAGTGCGAGATGTCCGAGGCCGCCGATGCCGACCACCACCACGATGGCACCACGGAGGTCGACGGGCTGGGACACGACGGCGTGGTAGGCGGTGAGCCCGGCGTCGGTCATCGGCGCCACCTCGGGACCGGCCGCCGGATCCAGTTCCACGAGATGCCGGGTGGACGGCACGAGGATGAAGTCCGCGAGTCCATCGTCGTAACCCGTTCCGCAGCCGATCGGGCCGTTGAGTTCGACGCAGTAGTTGTCCCGTCCGGCCGCGCACGCCCGGCACTCCCCGCACGACCAGACACCGTGCACCCCACACGAGCGCCCGATCCATTCACGGTCCCGGTCGTCGCCCACGGCCACGACGGCGCCCATCACCTCGTGGCCGAGGTTGAACGGCAGTGTGTAGGGCAGCACCCCGGCGTCGGCGTCCATGATGTGCAGGTCGGAATGGCAGAGACCTGCCGCGTCGACGCGCAGGAGAACCTGGCCCGGCCCCGGCTGAGGCACCGGGATGCGGTCCAGCGACGGCGCAACACCCCATTCGTGGAGCCTGAGTGCCCGCATCCCGTGGGGCAGCTCGGCGGCGGTCTCCGTGGCGGTCATCGCGCGGTCCATCCCCCGTCCACGGTCAGCACGTGTCCGGTGACGTAGCTCGACGCGTCGGAGGCCAGGAACAGCACCGCGCCGTCGACTTCGCCCTCGCGACCACCGCGACCGAGCATCGAGTTCCGCCGCACCCAGCCGGCCGACTTGTCGTTCGTGAAGAGTCCGTCGGTCATCTCGGTATCGAACCATCCGGGCACGACCGCGTTGACCCGGATGCCCTGACGCCCCCACTGTCCGGCGAGTTCGCGGGTCGCGCCGATCACCGCGGACTTGCTGGCCGCGTACCCGGCTCCCCCGATCGGCGCGGTAGAGACCAGTCCGACCACCGAGGAGACGTTGATGATCGACATCCCGAGATCATCCTGGCGTGCCTTGACCGCCGCCACCGACAGGTGGAAGCCGGAGGTGAGGTTGACCCGGAGGATGTCGTCGAACTCCTCGGCGCTCTCCGTCAGCGCGTCCGGCGGTCCGGGTCGTCCGGCGTTGTTCACCAAGATGTCAACCCCACCGTTGATCTCGGCCGCGACACCGACGAGCCGCTCCCGATCGGCCGGAACCGTGATGTCGCACTCCACCGGGACCACCCCGGGCAGGTCCGCGGCGAGCGCCTCAAGACGGTCGGCGCGGCGGGCCGCGGCCACCACGGTGGCCCCGGCGGCGGCGAGGGTGCGGGCGAATCCGTCACCCAGACCGGAGGACGCACCGGTGACGACGGCGACTCGTCCGGAGAGATCGAACAGTTCTGCTGGGGTGGCCATCAGTACACCGCCGTCCGTCCGCCGTCCACGGGGATCAGTGCGCCCGTGGTGTAGCCGGCCTGGTCGGAGGCGAGATGCACGACCATCCCGGCGAGTTCACGCGGATCACCGAGACGCCCGGCCGGCAGACGCCCCGTGACAAGCCCGAGGAACTCCTCGTCCCAGTCCGCCGCCATGTCGGAGGCGAACGCACCGGGCATGATGCAGTTGACCCGGACGCTCGGGGCGTACTCCTGGGCGAAGGCGCGGGTGAGCGCGTTGAGTCCGTTCTTCGCCGCCGCATAGGTGGCCTCCTGCGGGCTGGGCCGCTCGGCACCGATGCTGGAGATGTTGATGATCGAGCCGCCGCCGGCCTTGACCATCCGGTCGCCGGCCACCGCCAGGAGACGGAACGGGCCCTGGAGGTTGACCTCAATCGTTTTGGCGAACAATCTCTGGCTGACGTCGAGCGAGGTGGGCGCGAGAGGCGCGATCCCCGCGTTGTTGACCACGATGTCGAGCGAACCGTGTTCGGCGACGATCGTGTCGACGGCGGGCTCGATGGCGTCCCAGTCCCCCACGTGCAGCGCCAGTGCGTGCGCGGGGGTCCCGGTGGCCTCGGAGATCTCCCGGGCCACGGCCTCGCACTGGTCGGCCTTGCGGCTGGAGACGATCACCGTGGCGCCGGCCTCGGACAGGGCCAGCGCCGTGGCCTTTCCCAGCCCTCGCGTGGCGCCCGTGACCAGGGCGACCTTGCCGTCGAGCAGTCCGGTCGGGGTACTCATCGCGTGACCTCCGTCGTGGCGGTGTACTTCTTCAGTTCCAGGCGAGCCATCGTGCGCAGGTGGACCTCCGACGGCCCGTCCGCGATCTGCAGCGCGCGCGTCAGCGCGAAGAAGCGCCCGAGGACGTTGTCGTCGCTCACGCCCGCCGCGCCGTAGGTCTGCACCGCGCGGTCGACGACCCGGTGCGCGGTCTCCATCGCACTGATCTTGATCGCGGCCACTTCGGACCGCGCGGCGGCATTGCCCTGGGTGTCCATGAGCCACGCGGCCTTGAAGGTGACGAGCCGGATCTGGTCGATCTCGATACGGCTACGGGCGATCCACTCTCTGATGACGCCACGCTTGGCCAGGGGCTCGCCGAAGGCGACGCGGTCGGTGGCGCGCTGGCACATCATCTCCAGGGCCCGCTCGGCGATGCCGATCGCGCGCATGGCGTAGTGCATCCGGCCGGGTCCGAGGCGGCCCTGGGCGATCGCGAAGCCACCCCCCTCCTCACCGAGCATGTTGGTGGCCGGGACGCGGACGTTGTCGAAGACGACCTCGCCGTGACCGAGACGGTCGTGGTACCCGAGCATCGGCAGGTCGCGCACGACCGTGACGCCCTCGGTGTCCATCGGGACGAGGATCATCGACTGCTGCCGGTAGGTCGCCGCCTCCGTGTCCGACTTGCCCATCACGATCATGAGCTTGCAGTCCGGGTCCAGCACACCGGAGGCGTACCACTTACGGCCGTTGATGACGTACTCGTCGCCGTCGCGGATGATGCTGGTGGAGATGTTGGTGGCGTCCGAGCTCGCGACGGCCGGCTCGGTCATGGCGAATGCCGACCGGATCTCGCAGTTCAACAACGGCTCGAGCCACTGCTTCTTCTGCTCGGGGGTGCCGTACAGCGCCAGGATCTCCATGTTGCCGGTGTCCGGGGCGGAGCAGTTGATCGCCTCGTTGCCGATGAGCGAGCGGCCGACGATCTCCGCCAGCGGCGCGTACTCGAGGTTCGTCAGTCCCGCACCGAGATCGCCATGGGCCATGAAGAGGTTCCACAGGCCCTGCTCGCGGGCGGTGCGCTGGAGGTCCCGCATCACCTGTGGCTGCTCGTGCGGGTTGTTGTTCTCGGCGAGCTGGCGGTTGTATACCGCCTCTGCCGGGTACACGTGCTCATCCATGAACACCTGAAGCTTCTCGGCGAGCTCCGCCGTCCGCGGGGAATACTCGAAATCCATGATCTGTCTCGTTTCTCGGGTGTGCGCGTCAGGCCAGCCGGTCGATGCCGGTGGCGATGAGTCGGCTGATCGTCTCGGGGAGCAGTTCCTGCGCGGGGTCGTGATGCCTGCCCTCGCGGTGGCGCCGCAGGTTGTGGCCCATGATCGCGGCCATCTTGAACCGGCCGAGCGCGTCGAACCAGGTGAAGTCGCATAGCGGCCCGGCGGCCGCACTGTAGGTGTCGATCAGCTCCTCGGCCGACGGCAGGCCGGCGACCTCGCGGCCCACGCCCGGGAAGTTGGTGCCGTCGGCGAAGACGAGGAACCATCCCAGCTCCACCCTCGGGTCACCCGGGCTCCAGATCTCCCAGTCGATGAGCGCGGCGGGCTCGGTGCCGGCGGAGAGGATGTTGCCCAGTCGGTAGTCACCGTGGACCAGGACCGGTTCGACGGGATCCGGGACGCGGGCGGCAAGTAACTCCTCGAACCGCCCGGCATCCGGCACCAGCTCGGCCGGGACCGCCGCCATGGTGCGCGCCCACCTCGTGAGCTCGTCGGCGGGTGAGAGGACGTCGCTGTCGACGGGCAGGGACGAGAGCGGGACCGCGTGCAGGACGGGCAGGATCTCCGCCGCGCGGCGCATGCGCGCGGCGGCCAACTCCGGCTCGACCGCGGGGTCGTCCAGCACGGGCTCCAGCGACTCGCCCCGGACCAGGTCCATGGCGAACCACGCCGGCGACTCCTCGTCGGTCGCCCGGATTCCGGGGACGGGGACGTCGGTGTCCGCGAGCGCGGACATGATCCGGGCCTGACGGAGCATGTCGTGGCGACCGATCGCCTTCTGCCCCGGCGGGACCGATTTGACGACGAACTCCTCGTCGGCGCCCGCGATGCGGTAGGTCAGGCCGGAGTGGCCGCCGAGCATGGGCTCGAGGGTGCCGAACGGACCGGCGACGCCCTGCGCCTCGAGGCTGGCGACGACCCGGTCCCGCAGTTCGGTCTCGTGAGTGGTCTCGGACGTGGTAGTCATGGCCTCAGCTCCCGGGGTAGGCCGAGCACGCGCTCGGCGAGGATGTTCCTCTGGATCTCGTCGGTTCCGCCGGCGATCCGGTAGCCGGGGGCGCCCAGGACGTGTTCGGTCCAGGCCCAGGTCCCCCACCGGTCGCCGCGAAGGGTCAGGTCGGGGCCCAGCAGCGCGCGGACGGTCTCCGAGGTCCGGGCCATGGTGTCGGTGGCGAGGAGTTTGCCGACGGAGGCCTCCGGTCCGGGCTCCCGGCCGGCGCCGACGGCGGCCGCCACCCGCATGCCCACGAGTCGCTGGACGAAGCTGCGACAGACCAGATCGGCCACCGTGTCCCGTTCGAGGGCGTCGAGTTCGCGGCCGATGTTCCTGGCCAGTTCGACGGCCTGGTCGGCGTTGTCCAACCCGAGGTTGCCCGAGTCGAGCCGCTCGGCGGCCAGCACGGTGAGCGCGACCTTCCACCCGGCCCCGACCGGGCCGAGGCGGTAGCGGTCGTCC